>JBAIXM010000091.1:0-90259 GCA_037916615.1 Bryobacterales bacterium | reverse complement strand
CAGGATCGAATCACCGCAATATCGTCGACGTGCTGCGCGATGTTCGGCAGCCAGTCTGAAACCCACAATCCGCTTTGGCCGTATTGTTTGAAAGGACGCCGGGAAGGGAAGAGTCCGTCGCTCGGCTTGGCCCCTTGCGCGGTCAGCAGCGTTTCCGGATGGAACGACGCGGGCACAGGCTGGAGCGCCATCTTGTCGAGCAGAGGTTTGGGATCGAACAGATCCACCTGGCTCGGCCCGCCCTCCATGAAGCACCAGATGACGTTTTTGGCGCGCGGCGCAATGTGCGGTTTCTTGGCCGCCAGAGGATCGACGGCGGCGGCAAAGCTGTCCTCGGCCAGCATCGCGGCGAGCGCGATTCCGGCTAGTCCGCTACCGGCCTGCGTGAAGAATTCGCGCCGGCTGGAAACGTTCCAATGATGTGTCTGCTTCTGGTCAGCCATCGCGTCCTCCTAATTGATGTACAGGAATTCGTTCGAGTCGAGCAGCATTTGGGACAAATCGACCAGGGCGGCCGCACGCGCGGGATCGATTCCCGACGGCATCTTGGTAGGCATGGGCGGCTTCGTCTTCTCCTCGGCCAGCCGTTGCGTCATGATTGACGCCTGACGGGCAAGGAAATCCGCGGCCAGCTTCTGCTCTTCGGCCGAAGGCGCGCGTCCATACGTGAGCTTGAACGCTCGCTCGATCTGCGCATCCGGCGTGAGTCCGCTGTCATTCAGGATGCGTCCGGCGAGCGATTGCGCCCACTGCACCACCAGCTCGTTGTTGAGCAGGTCGAGCGACTGCGACGGGGTTACGGTGTTTTTGCGAAAATCGCAGCTCTCGAACGTATTCGCCGAATCGAACTCCTGCAACATCGGATAGCGCAGGTTGCGCCGCACGAAGATGTACACGCTGCGGCGATTGTTCTGCGCCGGATCTTTTTCGCTCTTCCAGCCGCCCGCGGCAGCGGTCGCCGATAAGTCGGAGAGCGTACCCGGAGGAACCGGCGGGAAAACTCCCGGGCCGCCCATCTTTGCGTTCAGCAGGCCGCTGCTAAACAGCATGGAATCGCGTACGGCTTCCGCTTCCATGCGGTGACGCGGCCAGCGCCAGTGCAGCTTGTTGTCCGGATCCTGCTCGGCGGCCTTGGCCTGCATTTCGGAGGATTCCTGATAGGTGTTGGAGAGCAGAATCTGCCGCTGGAGCTTCTTGACGCTCCAGCCGTTCTCGATAAACGTCGCGCTCAGATAATCGAGCAGCTCTGGATGCGTGGGGCGCGACCCCATGCGGCCGAAATCTCCCGGCGTCGCGACGATCCCGGTTCCGAAGTTGTAGTGCCAGATCCGGTTCACCATCACGCGCGCCACCAGCGGATTTTTTGGATCGGTGAGCCATGCCGCCAGAGCCGAGCGCCGGCCTGTTGAGTTCGGCAGCGCTGCGATCTTCGCGTCAGCCGGATCCAGAATCGACAGGAAGCCCGGCTGAACTTCATCGCCCTTCAGAGCCAGATTGCCGCCGCGCAAAATGTAGGTCGGCGGCGCATTCGGGCCGATATCGATCATGAACTGGCCTTCGGGCAGCTTGGCCGGACGCAGCGAATCGAACTGCGCGAGCTGCTTCTTGAGTTCGTTGTAACGTGTGGCGGCATCGCCCTTGAGAGTGCGCAGGGTGCGAGCGTCCGGCTCTTCGTCGAACGTCACGCGCGGCTCGGCGGTGTGAAACATCATCGCCTGAAGCGGATCGCGCTTGGCCGGATCCATCAGGATCGCCTGCTTCACATCTTCCTCGAAGGTATTGCTGCCGCTCTTGAGTTTGGCGGCCCGAAGCGGCTCGAGGATCTTGTTCATCTCGGCCCGGATGTCTTTGGTCTTCTCTTCCCATAGCGCCTTCTGTGCTTCCCATTTCTGGCGCTCGGCCGGATCCTTCAGCGGCAGCGGTCCATCTCCGAAACTGGTGTTCGCGAAAAACGCCTGGAGGCGGTAGTAGTCCTTCTGCAGGATCGGATCGAACTTGTGGTTGTGGCAGCGCGCGCAGCCGAATGTCAGACCCAGGAAGGTTTCGCCCGTCACGGTTGTCATGTCATCCAGCGTTTCCTGGCGGCGGGGGTACAGGGCCGCGGCGTTGGTTTCGTCGATCCAGTGGCGATTGAAGCCCATGGCGATCAGCGCATCGGGATCGCCGGGATAAAGCTCATCGCCCGCCACCTGCTCCTTGATGAAGCGATCGTAGGGCTTGTCGCTGTTGAACGCGTCGATCACATAGTCGCGATAGCGCCAGATATTGGGACGCGTCTCGTCGGCCTTGAATCCGTTGCTGTCGGCATAGCGCACCACGTCCAGCCAATGCCGCGCCCAGCGTTCGCCGTAAGCAGGCGACGCAAGCAGACGATCCACCACTTTCTCCCAGGCGTTCGGTGATGTGTCGCTCAGGAATTGCTGGATCTCCTCCTGCGTCGGCGGCAGGCCGGTCATGTCGATGGTCGCGCGCCGCAGCAGAGTCAGGCGGTCGGCGGGCGGGTTCGGCGGAACGCCGGCTTCTTCGAGCTTCGCCAGCACGAACGCATCGATGGGATTCTTGGCCCACTGCTGGTTCCTGACCGAAGGAACGGGCGCTTTCTTCACCGGCTGCAACGACCAGAAGCTGCGCTGGGCGGGAGTGAAGGCGTCGGATTCGGCGGTGTAAACAATGCCGGCTGTAAGGGCCAGCCCGAGGGTTGCGGCAGTTACATGGCGCGTGATGTGGCGCATCCCATGGCGCATGGGGCCTCCTGTTTTACCGGCCCGAAGTATATCACGCCGCTGTCTGCAAGTACATGAGGGGGTGGATCTTCCGGCGATCTGAGCGCGCCTCAGGAAACCACGGCAAGCTTGGAATCCACGGCCGCTTTGGGCGCTGCCTGATCGACCACCGGAAGTGACATTTCAAACGAGAACGTCGATCCTTTTCCGGGAGTGCTCCTCAGGCCGAGATCGCCGCCCATGAGATGCACCAGTTGTTTGCTGATCGCCAGGCCCAGTCCGGTGCCGCCGAATCGACGTGTGATGGAAGCGTCCGCCTGAGTGAACTTCTGGAAAAGCTGCTGCTGCACGTCTTCGGCGATGCCGATGCCCGTATCTTCCACCTCAAAGCGCAAGCGGGCTTTGCCTTTGCTCTGTTCCAGGCAGCCCACGCGCAGAATCACGCTGCCTTGCGAAGTGAACTTCACCGCGTTGCCGGCCAGATTGAGAAGCACTTGCCGGAGCCGCCCGCCGTCTCCCACCAGCATCCGCGGGTTCTTTGGCGACCACTGCAGCCCCAGCACGATGTTTTTCTCGGCAGCCTGGGGCGTCAGCAGATCGATCACGTTGCTCGCGACTTGGGATAAGTCGAAGGGACGCGCTTCGATCGGCATCCGGCCGGCCTCGATCTTGGAGAAGTCGAGGATGTCGTTGAGCACCCGGAGCAGGGAATCCGCCGAGCTGTGCGCGGTCTGCGCGAACTCGCGCTGTTCTTCATCGAGAGAGCTGTCGAGCAGAAGACTCAGCATTCCCAGGACCCCATTCATGGGGGTGCGGATTTCGTGGCTCATGTTCGCCAGGAACTCCGATTTGGCGCGGTTTGCGGCATCGGCGGCATGCAGAGCCTTGGCCAGTTCGCGAGTGCGGTCCTCCGCCAGCGCGGAGGCACGCTGCCCGGTGGATTGGAGATTGACGACCAGGCCGGCAAGCAGGAGCGATAAAAGCGCGGTGCATCCCGCGGCCCAAGCGGAGGGAGTCTTGCTCAGATTCGGAAACTGCGAGGTCCGGTTCCAGCCAAGCGTCCAACTGGTCCCCGCCAGCTCTACCTTGCTGGTTTGTTCGAATTCCGGATCCGTTTTATGGGGATCATCCGAGGCGAACATCGGAGGGCCATTCCGATTCGATGCGTCATAGACTCGCAACGTAATCGTTTCCCGAAGATCCTCGAGTGTAGAACCGAAAAACGCATCGGTGGTGAAAGCCACCGCAGTCCATCCGAACAGCGCCGCCCGGCGCTCCCCGACAGAAGCGGATGGCGCAAGTGTTTCCCGGTAGACCGGGACGAAGAGCATCAGGCCGTTCTGAGGATTTCCCGGATTGCTGAATGCAACCGTTCGGGTCAGAGTCGCCAAGCCCGTATCGCGCGCCCGTTCGCTCGCCGCTTTTCGTCGCGGTTCTGTCGCCAGGTCGACGCCCGCCACCATTGCGGAAAAGCGTGGCGGTTCTGCGTAAGCCGTCACGAAATGAACCGCGTTCGGGTCCGAAGACGCGTGCGTACGCGGGTAAGGACGGATTCCGAAATCGGGGAAGCCTTCCCGTCTCCGCGAAGCCAGGAAGCTCTCTACCTGTTCGGCTGGCACGTACTGGATGAACTCGATGGCGGTTGTTCCGGGATAACGTTCCAGGAGCCCCAGGGTCTGGATGTAGCTGTGCCATTCGCCGGGATGCGTATGGGGAGATGCTGTCAGGAGGCCGGCCGCGCCGCGCAAAGCATCCTCGTAAGTCGCCAGGCGCGCGCTCATCCTGCCCTCAACCAGGTTTACTTCTTTGTCGAACCTGGCTTGGTCGTATCCGATTCGCTCCTTCTCGAGGGAAGCGTACAGCCAGCCGCTTAGGGCCCAGCCAGCCACCAGGACGGCCCCGGGCAACAGAAGACTCCCTGTGCTTCGAAAGGCGCCGACCGCGAGCCCTGTAAGAGAAACGGCGGCCAGAAAGAGATTCAGGTTCTGAAGGTTTTCCCGGATCGTGCCTCCGGCGAACGCTCCGATACCGTTATGGGTTGCCCAGACCGCGGCTGACGCGATGATGAGCGCGCTCACGCGTGCGGCGGGAGGTCCTGCCCAGGCGGCCGCAGCCAGAATCAACAAGAATACGGAAAACAAGAGGTATGAATTCTCAGGCCGGAAGAACACCAGATAACAGGCGGCCGCAACCGGGGCAATTGTCGCAAGCGTTTTTCCGAGCAGCCTTTGCTCGCGAAACGGAGATAAGCCGGCGGCTCCCTTGGCCAGCCCGAGCAAGACGGGCGCAACAATGAGGGTCCCCAGGCCATCGCCGATCCACCAGCGGCTCGAAACAATTCCCCACTGATTTGCGGGAAACGTTCCCCCGAGAATCAGCAGCGCCGTGCCGATAACTCCTCCGGCAAGGGGCGAAAGCAGCGCCGTTCCCGCAAACGCCGCTACTTCGGCGAATTCCCCCAGGAACTTTCGTTGTTTCGAAATCGCATTGAACAGCCAGACACCAGCCACCGCGCGCAGACAGTTGGCAAAGGCCATACCCAAAGCCGGCGCCCAAGCGACTGACCTTCCGGTGGTGGTTGCGAAATATGCTGCGAAGAGCACCGGCCAAAACCTTGGACCGAAGGCGAGCAATACGACCAGATCGAGGCCAGCGGCCGGCCAGACCGGCGTGAGTGTGGAGCCGGAGAGCAACATCCAGCCGAGCCGGGATATCGCCAGATGAACGACAAAGAGCGTAGCTGCCACCAGCGGGTACGGGATGGAACGAAGGCGCGAGTCTGGAAACGCTCCGTTTCGGGGCTTCCAGACTAGCTCCACGAATCTGTTACTGGCCGGCAAAAGTGCCATCGTCAACCTGGACGGTTCACCTCTGGCCGAGGATGTGGGACGTGTGCAACGTGACCGTCAGTCCCATATTCGGACGGAACGCATCCGGGGACAATGGGTTTTTGTGCTTACGTACTGCGTTCCTCTGGTACCAGCGCTCGGGGGAACACCCTACGACATTGGCGGCGGCTGTACCGGCGGCGGCGTTTGCGGCGGCCGAGGAGGCGCCGGGGGTCCAGGCTGATGGCCCGAACGGATGACGTTCATCGAGGTCGCGATCATGCTGGCGATATCGGTCAGGTTGGAAGGCACGATGAGCGTGTTTCCCTGCTTCGCCAGGTTGCCGAATTGCGAGATGTACTGTTCGGCCACGCGGAGCTGCACGGCTTCGTAGCCGCCGGGAGCCTGAATCGCTTCCGCCACGCGTCGGATTCCTTCGGACGTCGCATTGGCAATTGTGAGAATCGCCGAGCCTTGTCCTTCGGCTTCGTTGATCTGCTGCTGCTTGCGCGCTTCGGACGCCTTGATCACCTGCTGCTTTTCGCCTTCAGCCTTGTTGATGGCGGCGTCGCGAACGCCTTCGGAAGTCAGCACCGTGGCGCGCTTCTCGCGTTCGGCGCGCATCTGTTTTTCCATGGCGGAAAGAATATCCTGGGGCGGCGTGATGTTCTTGATCTCATAGCGCAGCACTTTTACGCCCCACGCTTCGGACGCTTTGTCGACTTCGCTCACTACCTGAGCGTTGATGTTGGTGCGCTCTTCGAAGGTCCGGTCCAGCTCGATTTTCCCGATCTCGCTGCGCAGCGTCGTCTGGCACAACTGCACGATGGCGAAACGATAGTCGGAAATTCCGTAGGAGGCGCGCTCGGGATTCAGTACCTTGAGATACAGCACGCCGTCCACGGCCACCTGGACGTTGTCCTTGGTGATACAGACCTGTTCGGGAATATCGTAGGTTTGCTCCTTGAGCGAATGGCGGTACCGGATCACGTCCACGAATGGGGTAAGCACGTGAAATCCGGCCCCGAGCGTGCCGCTATAGGTTCCGAGCCGCTCCACGACGAACGCGTTCTGCTGCGGAACCACAACCGCCGTTTTCACCAGCACGATGATGATCAACAGCGCCAGAAACACGACAACCAGAATCAGAGGATCCATCCAAGTCTCCCGTTCACTGATTTCGAATGTACAGCGTGAGTCCTTCGACGCGTTCCACCTTGGGGCGCTCGGAACGATGAATCGGTTGGTCTCCGGTATTGCGGGCCGTCCAGGAAGATCCTCGCAATTCCACCTTGCCGATGGCCCCCGGAGCGATATCTTCGATCGCCAGCGCGCTCTCGCCAACCAGGGAATCCACCTTGTGGGCGTGCTTTCCGCTCAACTTGAATTTTTCCATCAATGGTTTGCGGAAGAACGCTAGAGAAATCGCCGAGAAGGCGGAAAACAGCAGCCAGGGCACCCATTCCGGAAGATCCGGCGCCAATGCGAAAACCAGGCCTGTGAGCAGGCCGGAAATCCCCAAAAACATGAAATAGAAGGTGCCCGGCGTGATCATCTCGCACGCCAGCAACACCAACCCGAGGATCATCCACATCCACCAAGTCAGCATTCTGAATTGTTCCGCCCGATGGGAGATATTTTGTCACAAGGCAGGCCGTGCGCGTATGATAGTGGTTCTTTATTCGCTGTTATCCGATAACCAGGAGGGCAGGTATGCAGGAGTGGGGCTACGCGCAGGGGAACCCGAATGAGCAATTGGCACGCCTCCATTACTTCTCGATGACCAAGGTCGAGCCGGACCGCGAGGTCGAGATGACCATCACTGTGAAGGAGTACTTCACGCCGAAGGACCCTGCGCTTCTGTTCTTCGCGCAGGCCGACAAGCAGACCAATCAGAGGGTCGCGCCGTATACCCCGTGCGGTTGGGGAAGAACGATGCTCGAGGCGCTGGAAGAGTGCGTGCGCGCGGTTAACCGGTTTCCGTACCAGGGATAGCTGCTCGCTCCAGCCCGCGTGGGCCTTCCAGACTGATGGTAGCGGTTCTCGTAGGAATGTAACCCGCAAGCACGGCGGTTCCGGCGAGCACCGTCGCCGCGACGCGCCGTCAGAGGATCGTATGGTCTTGTTCCATACAAGAAGTTCGCACCCCATCCCAGCCCGCGGATGAATCGGCCTTAGATAACAGTTACACGGTACTATGGAAAAAAGTCTCGCCTGGCGGTCCGCCCGCTGTAAAACAGGCCGCGTTTTCTTTGTTTTCCCGCTTGGCATGCGGCGTGCTTTCCAGTACGCGCTGTTCCCGTTTTGTTTGGATAAGGAGGGCCATCGTACTGATGCTCGGCTTGCGCGCGCTTCTGTTTCTAGCGGCTGCCGCCAGCCTGCTGGCGCAGGATCCCGGCGAATCGGGGCGCTTCATCTTCGACGCGCATGTGCAGAGCAGCTCGAACTCGCTCGGAGCCGTGACGCGGCTGGACACGTCCGCGGGCTATCTTCTCACCAAACACTGGTCGATCAGTTTCGGCGTGCCTTACTACTTCGTGAATCCGTCCAGCTCTACGCAGGCGTCCACGGGAACGGGTTCGTTCAACGGAGTGGGGAATGTGTTCAGCGCGCTGCGCTTTGAACTGCCGAATCCGGTGCTGAGCTACGCATCCACGGTGACCGCAACCGCGCCCACGGGCGATCGCAATCAGGGCCTCTCGACGGGCCACGCCACCGTCGACTGGAGCAACTATTTTGAACGCGCGTTCGGCCCGTTGACTCCTTTCGGCGAAATTGGGATCGCCAATGCTGTGTCCGACACCCAGTTCTTCATCCGCCCCTACACAAGCTACGGATTCGTGACGCATGCGCAGGCAGGTGCGCGCTACCGTCTGCTGCGCTGGATCAATGTGGGCGGTTCGGGGTATCTGATCGAGCCTAACGGACAACAGACGGTGGTCAGCCGCGTGGTGACCAGGCACGGTTCGGCAAACACGGCCGTGCCCGGCTCCGCGCGTGGACTGCTTAAGCAAGTTTTCGAGACCGAGAGTATTACAACCGGTCCGGCGGACATTGCGCGCGATCACGGAGTTTCCACTTGGGCGGCTCTGGGCGTCCATCCATCGTTCAACGTGTATGCCGGATACACGCGGAGCATGAGCTACAACCTGAACACTGTATTTTTCGGAGTCGGATTCAGCATCCGGAGGAACCTCGGAGTCGGCGGTTTGTAACAGGAGGATTTATATGACTCGATTCGCAATCATCGGCGCAGTATTCGCACTGGCAATTCCTCTCGCTGCACAGCGAGGGCAGGGGGGTGGTGTGGGGCGCGGAATCGGACAGGTTGCAGCACCGGTTACAGGCGCTCCGCACGGAACGCCAGCCGCGGCAGGAAAATCGGCGAACGCGAGAAACGGGGATGGAGTTTCTGCCGATGTGGGGGGCCATGTAAGCCAGAACGCGGGTTTATCCAAGCAGCTCCAGCCGCTGGTTCCGCAAGGCATGACCCTGGAGTCAGCGGCCGCAGGATTCCGCAATCAGGGCCAGTTTGTCGCCGCGCTGCACGTCTCGCACAATCTGAATATTCCGTTCGACCAGCTCAAGACGATAATGACCGGACCGGGTTCCGTATCGCTCGGGAAAGCGATTCAGGAGTTGCGCCCGAATCTCGACTCGAAGTCCCTGAAGGACAACACCACTCTGGCCGAGCACCAGGCGGAGCGGGATATCGCGCAGTCGAAATCCGCCGGGAAACCGGACGGGTTCGCCGATCGCATCAACTCAAACACAGCTCTCGCCTCGCGCTTGCGGGCATTGCTTCCTCCGGGGACGACGCTACAGAGCGCCGCCGCCGGATTCAAGAATGAAGGACAGTTCATCGCGGCTCTGGAGGCCTCGAAGAATCTGAACATCTCTTTCGTGGATTTGAAGGATCGCGTCACTGCGGGTCAATCGCTGGGACAGGCGATCCATGCGCTCCGGCCCAGCTTGAGCGAGGACGCTTCGGAAACCGAGGCGAGCCACGCAGAGGCGCAAGCCAGAGTGGTTCGGACGGGAACATCCGAGTAAGCCCGGCTTCTCCGATTCTGAATTCCTCTTCTGAAATTCCTGCGGGGAACGGTAAAATCGGGTTGTCGGGATGGCAACCTCGATTGCGTGGGGCCGCACTGTGCGCGCCCTGCGGTCTCGCAACTACCGATTGTTCTTCGCCGGGCAGAGTGTCTCTCTGATCGGCACGTGGATGACGCGCCTGGCGACAAGCTGGCTCGTCTACCAGCTCACCGATTCCGCCTTCTTGCTGGGACTCACCAGCTTTGTCGGCCAGATCCCGGCTTTTTTCGTGGCGCCGATCGCCGGAGTTTGGCTGGACCGCTGGAACCGGCACCGTGTTCTGGTGATCACGCAGGTTCTGGCCATGGTCCAATCGCTGGCGCTCGCGGCGCTGGCGTTCACCGGCTGGATTAACCTGTGGTGGATCATCGGCCTGACATTCCTCCAAGGGTTGATCAACGCGTTCGATATGCCCGCGCGGCAGGCCTTCGTGATCCAGATGATCGAAGACCGGGCAGACTTGGGGAACGCCATCGCGCTGAACTCCTCGATGGTGAACGGAGCGAAACTCGTGGGGCCCGCCGTCGCCGGTGTGCTGGTGGCGGCGGCTGGAGCGGGCGTTTGTTTCCTGATCGACGGACTGAGTTACATTGCGGTGATTTATTCGCTGCTGGCGATGAAGGTTTCGCAGGATCGACCGCGCGCGAAGCAAAAGAGCGCGCGAGAGGAACTGGCTGAAGGCTGGAAATACGTGACCGAATCGCCCGCGATCCGCTCGATCCTTCTCCTGCTCGGCCTTGTGAGCCTGATCGGAATGCCCTACTCGGTCCTGATGCCGGTGATCGCGGTCGATATGCTTCACGGCGGCGCGCACACGCTCGGATTTCTGATGGGGATGTCCGGAGTCGGCGCGCTGGCGAGCGCGATCGGCCTGGCCTTGCGGCGCACAGTGCTTGGATTAGGCAAGAGAATCGGTTTCAGCGTGGTGATGTTCGGCGCCGGATTGATCCTGCTGGGAATCTCACGATCGGTCCCGATCTCGCTGCTGCTGATGATGGTCACCGGATTCGGAATGATGCAGCAGATGGCGGCCAGCAACACCATCCTGCAAACCATCGCGGCGGACGACAAGCGCGGCCGTGTTATGTCGTTCTACACTCTCGCGATTCTTGGGATGAACCCGATCGGCAGTCTGCTGGCCGGAGCGGCGGGGGCGCGGGTGGGGGCCCCGGGCACGATGATCGCTGCTGGTGTAATCTGCCTGGGCGGAGCGGCGTGGTTCTACTGGAAGCTACCGGAGATCCGGCGCGTGATCCGGCCGATTTACAGAGAGCTCGGAATTCTGCCCGAGATCGCCGAGGGTATCCAGCACGCATCGGCGCTCCAGACTCCGCCTGAGAGTTGACTCAATACCCGTAGTAACCGTACGGATCGTACGAACAGTTCGGGTCCGGATACCAGTTGCCGTAGGCGTCGTAATAGCCGTTCGGATTGCACGAATTGCCATAGTAGGGATACGCGGGATAGCTGAATCCGTAGCTATAGTAGGGAGCGCTGTAGTAGCCGTGATACCCGCCGCGGAAGCGATCGTGGTCATGATCGCGGTCACCGCCACGGAAGCCCCGATCGCGGCCCGAGAATCCTCGCTCTCCTTGCCCGGAGAATCCGCGATTTGAGAAGCTGCGCCCACCGCCGCCACCGCGGCTCGGGGCGGCAGCATGTCCGCCATCGTGTCCGCCTCCACCGCCTCGATGCTGTGCCAGTGTTGCTCCTGGGGTTGCCAGCATCAGTGCACCCGCCAGCAGCGTTACGGGAATCAAACTCAGCTTCATAAAATCCTCCTTCGCCCCCTAGAAAGCACTTGAAGTTCCAAATGTAACCCACTGAAGAAACGATGGATAGATTCCAGCGAGTGGCTGATATCCACCACGTTGATGGTCGCCAGGAACCGGCCTCCCGTCGTGGCGGAAGGCTCACAAACGCCGCTACACTGAGGGAACATGCCAAACCTCGAGGTGAAGTGTTCAAAGGAGATGGAGAACTTCTTTCTTGAGAACAACGCCGAGCTTCTCAGGAAAATGCATTCGCTGCTCAAGGACCACCAGTCTTTGGATCCAGCCACGGAGGAGCCCAGAAATACAGTTCTGAGGAATCGCGTCGCGACTACGCTGGTTCCCTGGACCTACTGCATTGTGGGCGATTCCGAACGGCCCACCAGCCGAATTTCAGTGAACTTCGCCCTGGGCGACAAGCCCGAGCGCAAAGGTCCGCTGGGAGACCGGCTGCGCAAGGATCTCGGCCTCGACCTGGAGGACGTCATCGTCAATCACCTCTTCGAGAAATACAAGATGGAAGAGGGCAAGGACTACACGATGGTTTCCGAGACCCGCGAGGTCAACCGGCATCATTACAACGACAAGCCCCGCAAGCGCGTACCGGCTCGTGCGAAGAACATTGAGCCCGATCCCAACCCCGAGAAACCGTTGTTCGAGATGCCGCCGGGAGCGATCAACACGCACTGCCACGTAAACAGCAACGGGCTGACTCCGTTTCCGTGGTCCGACGATCGCAAGTACGATCCGGCGTTCGCGCCGTGGAGAAAACTCGAAGAACTCGATAGTTTTCTCGGTTTCGCGGGCGAGGTGGTGGTCGCGGCGACGTGTCATGGCACGGACAATAGTTTCATGCTGAACGCGCTCAAGAAGTCCAAGGGCAGGGCGCGGGGCGTCGCCTTCGTGGATAAGGGTATATCGGACGCGGAACTGGCGGATTTGGACTCAGCCGGCGTGCGGGGCGTTCGCTACAGCTACGTGAAGCGGCTCACGAATCCTCCTCCGCCGGAGGAAATGGTCACGATGGGTACCCGGCTGCGGGCACTACGCGATGCGGGAAAACTGAAGCACGGCTGGCACATCGATCTGTACTGCGAAGCCGCCGATCTGAGCGATTTAGAGCCGCACATCAAATCGATTCCGGTTCCCGTGGTGTTCGACCACATGGCCGTCCCTGTGATTCACAGCGGCGTTAACGATCCGGTCTTTCAGCGTTACCTCCAGTTCTTTCGCGATAAGGACTGCTACGCCAAGGTCACCTGTCCGGAGCGTTTGACCGGATCCGGAAAGCCGGAAGACTGGAGGATGGTTTTGCCGTTCGCCCACGCGCTGGCGAACGAGTTTCCCGACCGGGTGATCACGGGAACGGATTGGCCGCATCCGAACATGAAACCCGGCCAGATGCCTAACGACGGAGCGCTGCTGAATTGCTGGATTTGGGAGATCGCGAGCCGCAAGCAGGATGTGTTGAAGCGGATCCTGGTGGACAATCCGCGGCGGCTGTTTGACTTCTAGTAATCATGACTCCTGCCCAAACATTCAACGAATACCAGCGCGAGCGCTGGAACGGAGCCGACGGCGAATACTGGCGAACGAACCAGGACCGCATGGACCGGACGCTCGATCCCGTGAACGGTCCCCTGTTCGAGTTTGCTGCGCCCCGGCCTGGATCGACTGTGATCGACGTAGGCTGCGGGTGCGGCACGACGACCATCAGGCTTGCTGACGTAGTGGGCCCCTCGGGAAAGGTGATCGGGATCGATATCTCGGAGCCGATGATCGAGCTCGCGAAGGAGCGATCGCGCGAACTGGCCAACTTGTCTTTCTTGCTCGGCGACGCGGCTGGCCTGTCTCTTGACGGTACCGGCGCCGAGCTGATGATCTCGCGCTTCGGCGTGATGTTCTTCGGCGACCCGGCTGCCGCGTTCGCAAACATCCGCCGGGCCCTGGCTCCCGGGGGACGCCTGCGATTCGCCTGCTGGCGTCCGATTCAAGAGAATCCGTGGCTTCAGGTGCCTCTGCACGCCGTATACGAGCACGTCCCGCGCCTCCCCAAGCCGGAACCGGAGGAGCCGGGGCCGTTTGCGTTCGCCGATACCGAACGCGTGCAACGCATCCTTACGGCGGCCGGTTTCCGAGGTGTATCCTTGACGCCGCTGGATGTTCCCATGGATGTCGCCGCTGGAGGAAACTTAGACGATGCGGTATTTCAATCCGCCGCCATGGGGCCTACGAAGCGCGCGCTCGCGGATCAGCCGGATGCAATTCGAGCGGCCGCGCTCGAATCGATCCGCCGCGCTCTCAGCCCCTACGCTTCAACTAGCGGAGTGACGCTGCCCGGAGCCGTATGGCTGGTGGCGGCCGAGCGCGAGTAGCTACTTCGGGCTCGGCATTCCGCCTGTCGAGAACGGCTGCGTTTGCCGCGCCCTGGTCTGGGCCCAAGCGTTCTGAACCTCAGCAGGGAAGGAAATAAGGGCAAGCTGGATCTGGCTCTGAATGTTCTTCACGACGTCCGGATGGGCGTCGCCGCATTCGTAGCTTTCCTCAGGATCCGACTCGATGTTGTAGAGCTCCGGTTTGGTCAGAGGCAGGTTCACCCGGCCTTCCGGAGGCTGTTCCATCCAGGGAGGAATGTTGTAGCGCGCCACGTGCAGTTTCCAGGGCCCGAGCCGAGCGCATTGCAGATTCCAGGAGTCGAAATACAGCAGCGGCCCCCGATCGATGGACGCTTCTGCTCCCGTCATCATCGGCCAGATATCGATGCCGTCCAGCGGAAGACCAGGCAATGGAACGTCGGCCAGCCGCGCGAAGGTCGGAAGCAGATCCATGAGCGAGCCGAAGCCCGTGGGCGCCGTTCCTGCCGGGATCGTCCCCGGCATGTACGCGATGAACGGCTCGCGAACGCCGCCTTCATAGGTTTCGGCTTTCCGCCCGCGCAAACGGCCGGAGCTGCCCTGAAACCACGGTCCGTTATCGCTGGTGAACACAGATAGGGTGTGATCCAGGATCCCGCAGTCCTGGAGTGCCCGGACAACTTGGCCCACGCTCCAGTCCATTTCCTCGACCGCGTCGGCGTAGATCCCCAGCTCGGACTTGCCTCTGAAAGCCGGAGACGCGCCCAGCGGCACATGCGGGACATTGTGAGCCAAATACAAAAAGAACTGCCGGTCCTTATTGGCCTGTATGAATTTGACAGCCGCGGCTGTATATTTCTGCGTGAGCAGATCGTTGTTTGTATTGGATTCCAGCACGTCCAGGTTGTACATCAGCGGAAGAGGAACCATGTCATTGCTGTAGGGCACGCCGTAGAAGGTGTCGAAGCCGCGATTGGTGGGCAAATATTTGGGAAGCGATCCGAGATGCCATTTGCCGATGCAGGCGCTGGTGTATCCGGCGGGCTTGAGCATTTGCGGAATGGTCGTCTCCACGTCGGGCAGGCCGTAGGTATCTTTCGCGAACAGAACACTAGGAATGCCCATGCGGGTCGGATAGCGTCCGGTGAGGAAAGCGGCGCGCGACGGCGAACACACCGGATTGCCGGCGTAGAATTGCGAGAATTGCGCGCCCGCCGCGGCGAGCTTGTCGAGATTCGGCGTCTTGATTCTGGATCCGGTGAATCCCACGTCTCCGAATCCGAGGTCATCGGTGAGGATTACAAGAAAATTCGGAGGGCGCCGCGCGGCTCTTGACCGGCTCTGAGCATCGCTGTAAACAGCCAGCAGCGGCGACGTGGCCGCGATCTTGAGAAACCGACGTCGGGTAAGCATCTTCGTAACCGGAAATTCATAAAATCCTATCACCAACGTCAACCGGCGAGCCAGCAATCAAAAGACAGTTCAGTCCTAGGACCGCTGGCCCTCTGTAAATCATTGACCAGCAAAGATCTGTAGCGGCGGGCGTCGTGTGCCGATCGGCCTACAGGCTTCACTGTACTAAGGTAAGCGGGCGAAAGCGTCGATTGAGTCGACAAGTGCAGAGTTAAATTTCACCTGAAACGCGCCATGCCCGCGCGTCACGTGTTTAACAGAAGGAACAGGATGATCAGACTTGGTTTGTGGGGGCTAGGGATTGCCCTAGCGGCCTCCGTATCGGCGATGAGTGTCACGATCACGCCGGCTTTGCCTTCGCCGCAGCCGGTAGGGACGATGGTTCTGCTGAACGCCTCCGTGGATCAGGCGAACGGAACGATTTGGTACCGGTATCG
This sequence comes from Bryobacterales bacterium, assembly GCA_037916615.1. Classification (GTDB taxonomy): domain Bacteria; phylum Acidobacteriota; class Terriglobia; order Bryobacterales; family Bryobacteraceae; genus Palsa-187. Next base: position 74,637 of record JBAIXM010000091.1, on the reverse strand, counting down.
CGTTCGAGAACTCGGCGGGAATTACAGAATGATCCGCGACTATGGTCCGATCACTTGGATTAACTGGACAGCATCCGAGTATGACGGCGTGTACGAAATCGAAGTATCGGCGCGGAACCGGCAGACCGGGGAGACTGCGGTGGCATCGCTCCCTTACCAGATGCTTTCGCAGGTTACCGTGCGCGACGCAGTGGTGAATCCCACCTCGCACCCTCTCGTATTTCTGTATAGCGCCAATTGTCCCGACGGAGCCCGGATGAAAGTTCAATTTCACGTGGCGACCGGCGGACCGGCTCAGGAAACGACCTACAAGGCCTGCCGGGCGGGTCGCAGCGTGAATTTCTATTTGGCCGGGCTCTACCCGAGCTCGGAGTATGCCGCTCACCATGTAATCGATTCGGGCGGACAGACTACGATCGGGCCCGACATTCTGTTCGGCACGGTCCAGGTGCCTGCCGGTCAATTTACACAGGTGGTGACGCAAGCGCCCACGATGAATGTGTCGAATCAGGTCCTGCTGGGCAGCTCCTTGAACGGCGCGGCAGCAACCGACCTTCAGGGCAACCTCCTCTGGTATTCGAATAACGGAGTTTACGTCGTCACCCGTCCCGAAGAAGGCGGCTATTTTTGGGGCACGATCGAAAGCCAGCTTGCCGATGTCTCGCAGCAGGTCATCCGCAAGTTCGATTTGGTCGGAATGACGGTTCTGGAAACCAACGCCGCCCGCGTGAATGAACAACTCGCCGCAATGGGCCGCCGTCAGATCAGCGGTTTCCATCACGAGGCCCGAACGCTCCCGGATGGAAAGATCGCCGCGCTGGCCGATATCGAACAGATCCTGACCGATGTCCAGGGGCCGGGCCCGATTGACGTGATTGGCGACATGATCGTGGTACTCGACGGCGATCTCAACGTGGTTTGGGCCTGGGATACGTTCGATCATCTGGACGTAAAGCGTACTGCCATCCTGAACGAGAAGTGCGGAGCGGTCAGCGCGTGTGCGCCGTTTTACCTGGCCAAAACCGCCAATGACTGGACCCATGGCAATTCGATCTCGGAAACTCCGGATGGACAGTTGCTTTATTCCACCCGGCATCAGGATTGGTTGATCAAAATCGGCTATGACAACGGGGCCGGAGACGGCCGCGTCATATGGCGGCTCGGCAAGGACGGAGACTTCCAGTTCAATTCCTCCGATCCGTGGCCGTGGTTCTCGCACCAGCACGACGCCAATTATCAGTTATCGGACCCCTCGAAGCTCATGGTATTCGACGATGGAAATACGCGAGTCACCAGCCAGGGTGGAAACAGCCGGGGGCAGGTTCTGGTGCTGGACGAAAAGAGCCGGACGGCTTCGTTTGCGCTCGATGCGGATCTTGGCGTGTTTTCGATGGCCGTAGGCTCCGCGCAGGAGCTTCGCGACGGCAATCATCACTTCGACGCGGGATTTGTGGCCGATTCGAACGGAAGGGCTGCCTATTCCATTGAGGTCGATGGCAGCGGCAATATCGTGTACGAGGCAAAGGCGAACACGATTCTTTATCGCACGTTCCGTATGACCAGCCTGTACTCGCCGAACTGAGCGCGCCTGGCGCCGCTAGGCCCAAAGAGCTTTGCTGGCGAACGCAGCTCCTTCGGCGAGCGTCTTCAGCTTGGCCCAGGCGATCTGAGGATGCACCCGGAAACCCATGCCGCAATCGGTCCCGGCGATCACGTTCTCGCGGCCCACTAACTTGGCATAGCGAAGAATACGATCGGCAACCACCTCGGGATGCTCGATCACGTTGGTGTGATGCGTCACGACGCCGGGAATCAGGATCTTTCCCTCGGGTAGTTTCACATCGCCCCACAATTTCCACTCGTGTTCATGGCGCGGATTGGCCGCTTCGAGCGAATAAGCCCCGGCGCGAATCTTGAGCATCAGGTCGACGACGTGCCGCAGGGGCAAGTCATGGCTGTGCGGGCCATGCCAGCTTCCCCAGCAAATGTGATAGCGAACGCGATCCTCGGGCAGGCCGGCCAAGGCATGATTGAGCGCTTCCACGCGCACTTCGGCGAATTTCCGATACTCCTCGATCGAGGGCGCCGGCAGGATCATGTCATAGGTATCCGGCAGCGCGGGATCGTCGATCTGAAGGACGAATCCGGCGTCCACGATCGCCTGGTATTCGTGCTTCATCGCATCGGCCAGGGCAAAGATGTATCGTTCTTCGGTGGCATAGTGCTCGTTGAAGAAGAAGTGCTCGAGCCAGCCGGGCGCCAGCGCGCACATGAACGTCTCCACAGGCTGCACCTTCGCCGCGGCTAACGCCGCGCGGAAATCGGCGATATCGCGCGCGATCTCCTGCGCGCCGATGTACTCGATCGGTCCGGCGCAGATCGCGCGATCGGGGACCTCGGGAACAAAACTGAGCTCTTTGTAAAATTCGGCAAATTCCTGGCGCTCGCCCGTGCGCAGAGTCATGAATGCGGTCTCGCCGGGCTTCAGCTTGCGCGAGGAGAGTCCGCTGAGCCGCCGGCCGTAATAGCTTCGGCCGAACCCGACTTTGCTGATTTCTCCGTCGCTGATCACGTCGATGCCGCACTCGCTCTGCTTGCGAACGACATGGGCCAGAGCGGCCTGGGTCGAGCTGCGATGAGTTTCCGGATGCCACTCGCCGCCGCCCATCACCGAGCGCATCAACTGCTGATATTCCGGCGGGCCGTCGAGCCTCCCGGCATGGGTCGTCAATATGCGGTCCGTGCTGCGTTTCATTACGATTCCCCGTTCGTCCTTATTCGCCTCCAAATCCTATCGTTCCCGGCGTTCGGGAATCAAGCACATAAAAAGAATCTTGGAGCTGCGCTCTTCCAAAAAACAACGCTCTCTGGTAAACTTGTTCTAGTCTCGCCTGGGGAGCAAGTGTTCTTCAGGTAAATCGGGACCTTGTCGGTTTCCCGCCTTATGAAGCTCCCAGCGGAGCTGATTCCCAAGTTGATTCGAGATCTGGCGCTCGCCGCGCGTGCGCAGCGTCATTTCTGAAATTCGGCAAAGGAGCCTTCGTGGCAAGAACGGGATACGTGTATTTGATCGGCAAGGCGCGATTATGACGACGCTCCCTCTCATGGAAAGCGCGCTGCTCTCGGCGGTTTCGCGAGCCAAGTCTGAATCCCTGGCGCTGATCGAGCCTGCGTCCAGGCCGCTGATTCCCGAGCGGCCGCTGGAATCCGGCGAGCAATACCGGTTTCACTTCGATATGCGGAAGTGCATCGGCTGCAAATGCTGCGTGGTCGCTTGCAACGAGCAAAACGGAAATCCCGCGGAGCTTAACTGGCGCCGCGTCGGGGAAGTCGAAGGCGGACATTATCCGTTTACGCAGCGTCACTATCTGTCGATGGGCTGCAACCACTGCCTGGAGCCTTCCTGCCTGATCGGCTGTCCGGTCGAGGCCTACACCAAAGATCCGAACACCGGCGTGGTTCTGCACAGTGCGGACACCTGCATCGGATGCCAGTACTGCACCTGGAATTGCTCCTATGGAGTGCCACAATACAATGCGCAACGCGGGGTGGTCGGCAAGTGCGATCTGTGCCACAACCGATTGAGCGACGGTATGGCTCCTGCATGCGTGGCAGCGTGTCCGGAAGGCGCGATCGCCGTTGAAATCGTGAACATTGCCGAGTGGCGCCGCGATTATTTGCCGGCGAACGCTCCGGGCTTGCCCTCGGCGGACGACAGCATCTCGACAACTCGAATTACGCTGCCGGACAATCTTTCGCCCGATACCGGGCGCGTGGATCTCCATCGCGTGGCGCTCGAGCATCCGCACTGGCCGCTGGTCTTCATGCTGGTGCTCACGCAGCTTTGCGTGGGCGCGTTCGCGGTTCTATGGCTCCTGGATAGGCTCGGACGCGCCTCGCTGAATCTGGCCGCATTCGCGTCGCTGGGCCTGGCGGGAGCAAGCCTGGCTGCCTCTAGCTTGCATCTCGGACGCCCGATCTATGCCTGGCGCGCGCTCAAAGGCCTCAGGCGTTCGTGGTTGAGCCGCGAGGTGCTGACGCTATCTCTTTTCGCGGGCGCCGCAGCCGCCTTTGCAGGAATGCTGCTACTGGATTTGCCGGGGCGTGGCGCGGCGGGCCTGATCACGACGCTCGCTGGGATCGCGGGCATCATGTGTTCGGCCCGGATCTATACTGTTCGCGCTCGCCCTGCCTGGTTCCGCGCGTACACGCCGGCTGAATTTTATTCCACTGCGCTGCTGCTGGGTCCCTTGTTCGTCGAATTGGTGAACGGCGGGGTTCCTTTGTGGGTCCGGATCGCCGCGATTGCGGGAGCTTCGGTTCAATTGCTGACGCAGCTCCTCAAATTCCTCTGGCTTTCGCGCTCGGAAGCGTTCGAACTGCGCGCCTCATCTTTGCTGCTCTCGGGGCGCTTGCGCGATCTGTTCGTGACCAGGCTCGTGCTGCTCCCGGGCGTGGGGGTTGCGCTTTCTCTGGCGGCCACGCGCGGATGGATCCTTGCGGCGGCCTTTGCGGCCTCGCTCATCGGGGAATGGCTGGGGCGGTATCTCTTCTTCGTAAGCGTCGTTCCGAAAAATATCGCGGCGGGGTTCGCGTCCTCGGAGAGGAAAGCGGCATGAACTGGAAACGTACCCTGGGTCTCGACAACTTGAGCAAAGAGTACGCCTTCGCGCGCAGCGAAGCGACGGGCTACGTTTCTGCTCAGAAGATTCCGGATTACTGGGTGCCGACGACGTGCGGCTATTGTTCGGTCGGATGTGGAATCGAAATCGGAGTGAAAAATGGACGCGCCGTGGCGTCCCGGCCGCATGCGGCGCATCCGGTGAATCGCGGCAAGCTGTGCCCCAAGGGTCTTTCGGAGCACTACATTCTGGAATCCGAGAATCGAGCCAAATATCCGCTCCTTCGCAAGAACGGGAAACTGGCGCGCGTGGAATGGGAGGAAGCGCTCACCGTCATGGTGGAGCGCTTCCACGCGACGCAGGCCAAGTACGGCGCAGAATCGCTCGGTGTGCTCAGCACCGGACAGCTCGTCACGGAGGAGTTTTACGCGCTGGGAAAGCTGGTCCAGCTCGGATTCGGCACGAATAACTACGACGGCAACACGACGCTGTGCATGGCCAGCGCCGTTTCCGGGTACAAAATCTCATTCGGCAGCGACGGCCCGCCAGGAACCTATGAGGATCTGGAACACGCCGACGTGATCCTGTTGATTGGCGCGAATCTGGCGGACAACCATCCGATTCTGTGCCAGTATCTGGAGGCAAATCGCCATAAGACGCTGATCGTGGCGGACCCCCGCGTTTCCAAGACCGCCATGATGGCGGATCTTCATCTGGCTCTGAAGCCGCGATCGGATCTGGCGCTGCTGAACGGCATCGCACACCTGCTCATTCGCTACAAACTCATCGACCGAGATTACGTCGAGCGCCATACCGCGGGTTTCGCGGAACTCGAACGGTTCCTTGAGAAGTACACGCCGGATCGCGTGGCGGAAATCACCGGGATCAGCCAGGAGGCGCTGTTCAAGGTCGCGCTTCTGTACGGCCGCGCGAAGGCCGGGTTTATCGGCTGGACCATGGGCGTGAATCACAGCACCCTCGGCACGGCCACGGTGAATGCGATCTGCAATCTGGCGCTGCTCACGGGCCACATCGGACGCGCCGGAGCCGCGCCGATGTCGATCACAGGCCAATGCAACGCCATGGGCACGCGGGAAGCGGGGTTCACGTCGGGCCTTCCCGGGTATCGCAAATTCGACAGCGCGCGCGATCGCGCGGAACTGGCCGCTCTTTGGGACGTGGATGAATCCCGGCTGCCTCGCAAACGCGGCTTGGCGTATCCGGACATCGTTGAGGCTGCGGTCGCGAAGAGGATTCGCGCGTTGTGGATCATCGCGACCAATCCGCTGGTGTCGTATCCCAACCAGGACGTTTTGCAGCACGGACTCTCGAACCTGGAGTTCCTGGTGGTCCAGGACGGCTATCATCCGACGCCGACAACGGAGCTCGCGGATCTGGTTTTGCCAGCCGCGATCTGGGGCGAAAAGGAGGGGACGTACACCAATTCCGAGCGCCGCGTCAGCAAAGTCAATAAAGCCGTCGAGCCGCCGGGAGACGCGCGCGCGGATTTCGATATTTTTCTCGCCGTTGCCGAAAAGCTCGGACGCCGCGACGAGCTTTACCCCGGTTGGCGCACTCCGGAGGACGCGTTCAACGAGTGGCGGCGCGTGTCGAGAGGTCGGCTATGCGACTACTCAGGCATCAGCTATTCATTGCTGGCCGAGCATGGGGCGGTTCCGTGGCCGCTGCCGGAAGGCTCTCATCCAAACGGAAATTCGCGGCTTTACTCGGACGGTGTGTTCCAGACGTCCGACGGCCGGGCGAAATTCATATGCGCGGACTGGGCTCCTTTCCCGGAACAGCCCGGCGGAAAATACCCGTTCGTCCTGAATACCGGGAGGACCGTCGAGCACTGGCACACGCGCACGAAGACGGCGGAGGTGCCGATCCTGGAACGGCTGTCCCCGCGGGCGTGGCTCGAGATGAACCCGCGCGATGCCAGGCGGCTGGGGCTGCGGAGTCATGACGCGGTCGACGTCGTCTCGCGGCGGGGCCGGGTGGAGGGTGTCGAACTGCGGCTGACGGAAATCATCGCCCCTGGCCAAGTGTTTATGCCGTTTCACTTCGCGGAGACCAACGTGAACGAGGTCACGCAGGACGCTTTCGATCCGATCTCGCGGGAGCCGAACTACAAACAATGCGCCGTGCGAGTCGAGCGTTCTCTCGCGAACGCGCGCAGCGGAGCGAACGCATGAAGGAACAACTCGTAGTCGTCGGTAACGGCATGGCGGGGGTGGCCTGCGTCGAACAGATACTGAAGAAAACCGACAAATTCGAGATCACGATTTTCGGCGACGAGCCTCATGCCAATTACAATCGCATTCTGCTGTCGCTGGTGTTGGCGGGCGAAAAGTCTCCGCAAGAGATCGTGATCAACGACACCGAGTGGTACCAAACTCACGGCATTCGCGCCAGACTCGGCGTGCGAATTGCCGCCATTGACCGGGCCCGCCGCGTAGTCGTTGACGACGATGGTGGAGAAACCGAATACGACAAGCTGATTCTGGCCACCGGAAGCGCCGCCTTTATTCCGCCTATTCCCGGCGTCGACAAGCAAAACGTTCACGTCTTCCGGACTCTGGACGATACCCGGGCTCTGCTTGAAAAAGCACGTCCTGGGCTCAAGGCGGCCGTCATTGGAGGCGGGTTGCTGGGCCTCGAAGCGGCGCGCGGATTGCAGGTGCGCGGTTGCGAAGTGACGGTGGTTCACCTGATGGAAACGCTGATGGAACGCCAGCTCGATGCGACGGGCGGCGAATACCTGAAGCGCAAGATCGAGAGCCTCGGAATTCGGGTGATGCTGCCTCGAGAAACCGCCGCCCTGTTCGGCAACGGCCGTGTGGACGGGTTGCGTTTCGCTTCGGGCGAGGAACTGGAAGCCGAGCTGGTCGTGGTCGCCGCCGGGATCCGCCCGAACGCCGAGTTGGCGCGTGCCGCGGGCCTGGAAGTCCGCCGCGGAGTGATCGTCAACGATTACCTGGAAACCTCCGATCCGAGGATCTTCGCCGTAGGCGAATGCACGGAGCATCGGGGGCAGACATTCGGCCTGGTAGCGCCATTGTTTGAACAGGGGCGCGTGCTGGCGACAGCGATCACAGGCGGCCGGAGTGTTTCATTCGAAGGCGCGTCCCCCGCGGCCAAGCTCAAGATCATGGGCGTCGACATTTTTTCCGGGGGTTCCATCGACGAATCGGAACCCGGCGTGGAGACCGTGCGCTATGAAGATCCGTCGCTCGGCGTGTACAAGAAACTCCTGCTCAAGGACAACCGCCTGCACGGAATGATTCTGGTTGGCGACACCGAGGACGAGCCGGTGTACATGGAGTGGATGCGCGGCGAAACCGACCTGACTCCCTTTCGCCGCCAGATTCTGTTTCCGCCGCGCGATGCCGATCCGGGCCGCCAGGTCGCCGACATGCCCGATAGTGAGGTGATCTGCGGCTGCAATGGGGTCCGGAAAGGCGACATTATCGAGGCGATCCACGATCACGGAATCACGACGCTGGCCGGGGTGAAGCAGCGCACGCGTGCTTCGACCAGTTGCGGAAGCTGCACAAATCTTTGCGAGAAGCTGCTGCGGGCCGTGGCTCCCGATTTTCAAGTGGAAACCAGGACCAGCCTGTGCGCCTGTGTGCCGTTCTCATACGAACAGCTTCGCGGCATCATCCGCGGCCAGAAACTCAAGTCCGTGGAAGAAGCACTGAACGTCTACGGCAATCGCAAGGGGTGCGAAGTGTGCAAGCCGGCGTTGAGCTATCTGCTTGACATGGTCTGGTGCGGCGAGCATGAGGAGGACCGGTCGGCGCGGTTCATCAATGATCGGGTGCACGCCAACATTCAGAAGGACGGAACGTTTTCTGTCGTGCCGCGCATGCGCGGGGGCGTGACCACACCCGATGAGCTTCGTCGCATCGCTCAGGTAGCCGAAAAATACAAGGTTCCGATGGTCAAAGTGACGGGCAGCCAGCGCATCGACCTCCTGGGCGTCAAGAAAGCCGACTTGCCGAAAGTGTGGGCCGACCTGGGAATGCCGTCGGGCCAGGCTTACACAAAGGGCGTGCGCATGGTGAAGACCTGCGTGGGAAGCGAGTTCTGCCGGTTCGGCGTGCAGGATTCCACGCAGACCGGCATTGAATTGGAACGGCGGCTGGAACACCTCTACACGCCCCACAAATTCAAGATGGGCGTGGTCGGGTGCCCGCGGAATTGCGCCGAAGCGACGGTGAAAGATCTGGGCATGGTCGGCCAGGAAGGAAGCTGGCAGGTAGTGGTCGGAGGAGCTGCCGGCAAATCCGTCCGCAAGGCGGATCTATTGATCACGGTGGAGACCACGGAGCAGGCGCTGGAAGCTTGCGAGCTCTTCTTCCAATACTATCGCGAGAACGCGAATTATCTGGAACGCAGCTACGATTTCGTAGAGCGCCTGGGGATCGAAAAGATCCGCAAAGAGACCGTCTACGCTCCGGAAGCCGAAAAGAAGAAGCTGCTGGATCGCCTGGCGCGCTCGAAGGCGCTCGCAAAAGATGCGTGGCTGGAGCGCAACGCTCCCGTGAATCCGACTCAGTTTGTCCAGATCCAGCCGATGGAGAATTCTTACGCATGAAAGACACACATGAGTGGGTGGCGATCACAAAAATCGAAAGCATTCCGCTTCGCGAAGGGCGTGCCGTCGCCATGGGGGACCTGGAACTGGCGATTTTTCGTTTGGAGAGCCGCTGCCTTACGATCGAGAACCGCTGCCCCCACAAGGGCGGTCCCCTGTGTGACGGGATTGTTTCCGGCGCAACCGTCGTTTGTCCTCTGCATGGACAGCGCTTCGATCTGGAGTCCGGAATGCCTGTGCTGGCCTCGCAGCCCGCCTGTGTGGCGACGTTTCCGACGCGCGTTGAGAATGGCGTGATATTCGTCCGTCTCAGCGGGCGCAAACAGCAGGAACAAGCGGCGTAGTCCCACGCATTCTATTCGCCTCAGCGTCTGAGGATCCGCGACAACTCTCCCGGTAGGAGCCGAAATCCGAATCAAGGAGAAACCGACTCTTATGTATCTTCGCAACAAAGCGGTACGAATCCGTTTGGCCGATTTTTCCAGCGCTCCGATGCGCGCGTTTCATATGTCGTGGGTAGCGTTTTTCCTCTGCTTCTTCGGATGGTTCGGCATCGCGCCCCTGATGCCTGTCATCCGCGAGGAGCTGCACCTCACAAGAGCGCAGATCGGGAACCTGACCATCGCTTCCGTGGCGATCACCGTAATCGTTCGAATGCTGATCGGGTGGTGCTGCGATCACATCGGGCCCCGGCGGGCCTACACCTGGCTTCTGGTGCTGGGCTCACTGCCCGTGATGGGCGTCGGGCTCGCGCACGATTACCAGACGTTCCTGCTGTTCCGGCTTGCCATCGGCGCAATCGGAGCATCGTTCGTGATCACGCAGTATCACACTTCCGTCATGTTCGCGCCGAATATCGTCGGCACGGCGAACGCGGCGGCGGCCGGATGGGGCAATCTCGGCGGCGGCGTTACGCAGATCGTCATGCCGCTGCTGTTCACCGGATTCGTGAGCCTGGGCGCCGGGGCGTGGTGGGGATGGCGCATGGCGATGTTCGTTCCTGGCGTGCTGATGCTGATTACCGGAATCGCCTACTACAAATTCACGCAAGACACCGCGGACGGCGATTTCCAGGAACTTCGCGCCCGCGGCGAGCTTGCGCAAAAGTCCGGAGCCACGGGAGCGTTCGCGGCCGCCTGCCGGGATCCCCGCGTTTGGGCGCTTTTCGTGATTTACGGCGCGTGCTTTGGGATGGAGCTGACCATCGACAACATCGCGGCGCTTTACTTTACGGACTATTTTCATCTCGGCTTGACGACCGCGGGAGCCGTGGCAGGCTCATTCGGAATGATGAACATTTTTGCGCGCGCGCTGGGCGGAATCGTAAGCGACCGTTTCCATCAACGATGGGGCTTGCGGGGCCGCGCCCTCCTGCTGGGAGGCACGATATTGTGCGAGGGACTTGCTTTGATCCTGTTCTCCCAAATGCGAATCTTGCCGCTGGCGGTCGCATCGATGATGTTGACCGGCTTGTTCATCAAAATGTCCAACGGCGCGACGTACGCGGTGGTTCCGTTCGTCAACAAGCGGGCCCTCGGCGCGGTCGCCGGAATTGTCGGCGCCGGCGGGAACGTGGGATCCGTTCTTGCAGGATTCCTGTTCAAAGGAAGCATGCCCTGGACCCAGGCCCTTCTGGTGCTGGGATTGACAATCGCCGCGGCTTCCGTGTTCTCATTAGCGATGCGGTTCTCCGAAGGGGAAGAGAAGTCCGCCCAAGCCGAAATCGAGGCGCGTCTGGCCGGCAAGCTCGCCGCCGAGGCCGTTGGAGCATAACATGCGGAAAGCTCTCTTTGTACACTTATTGGCTTTGGCCGCGGCGTTCGCGCAGACGGCCGATACGCCAATGAAGCTCGGCGATGTGGCCGTAACCGGAACCTTTCGCGCTCGCGCCTACGCCTGGAATTGGTTTGAAGCATCTTCGGGCGAAAATCAGTATGGGTACAGCGGCAACATCCTGCGGGTGAATTTTGCGGAACGGCGCAAGGGTTGGGATTGGGACGCAGAACTCGCGGCGCCCTTCCTGCTTGGGCTTCCGGATAATGCAACCGCGCCGGCGCCGCAAGGAGCGCTCGGGCTAGGTTCGAACTATTATTCGGCCAACGGAAACAGCCGCTATAGCGGAATGGTTTTTCCGAAACAACTGTTCGCGCGCATACGAACCTTCGGAGAGACAGGAACGCTGCAGCTCGGCCGGTTCGAGTTTAACGATGCAACCGAAATTATTCCGAAAAATGCGACGCTGGCGACGCTGAAACGCGATCGCGTCAGTCAGCGGCTGATCGGAACTTTCGGGTGGTCCGATGTCGGCCGAAGTTTCGATGGCGGCCGGCTTTCACTGACGAAAGGGGCCAGCGATTTCACGGTTCTTTTGGCGACTCCGACGCGCGGCGTGTTTCAAACGGACGGCTGGGGTTGGAATCGCGCCGGCTTCGGCTACGCTTCCTTTACGCGCGAATGGGGCCAGGGGAATCACGCGGCGGATTCGCGCGTGTTCTTTCTGGAGTACGAAGACTGGCGGCGCGTTCTGAAGACCGATAATCGTTCCGCAGGGACCCGCAACCTGGATCGGCGCAACATCCGGATCGACACGTTCGGTGCGCACAGCCTTCACGCTTTTTCCACCAGCGCCGGAACAATCGATTCTCTCGTTTGGGCAGCGTTTCAAACGGGAGGCTGGGGAACACAGACACAGCGGGCTTACGCGTTCGATCTCGAGGCCGGCTTTCAACCCAAGATCCTGCCGAAGCTGAAGCCCTGGATCCGCGGAGGCTACACGTTCGGCTCCGGCGACAGCAATCCGAACGACAATCGGCACGGGACGTTTTTCCAGGTGCTGCCAACGCCTCGTCCATACGCGCGCTTTCCGTTCTTCAATATGATGAACACCGAGGACCGGTTCGGGATGATGATCCTGCGCCCCCACGCCAAGGTGACCGTCTCGAACGAATTTCACGCGCTGCGGTTGAGTAATGCGAATGACCTTTGGTACAGCGGCGGCGGAGTGTATCAGCCGTGGACTTTTGGTTATGCCGGTCGCACTGTCTCCGGCCGCCGCTCTCTGGGTAACCTTTACGATTCGAGCGTCGAGTATCGCGCGAACCGGCATATGACAGTGACCGCTTACTTCGGATTCACCCAGGGCCTCGCCGCGATGGAGCGCATCTATCCGGCGGGAAAAAACGCGGAATTCGGATACGTAGAAGCCGTGTACCGGTTCTGAATACGTCGCCGCTTCTTCACCGTGCCGCGGCGCCCACATGCTGCGCGATCGCCCGGGCGTGGTCAAGTATTTTGGGATCCTTGACGCCTAAATCCAACGCTTGCCGGATTTCCTGATCGGCCGCAGCGTAATTTCCTGCGGCAGCAAGCGCCCAGGCGTGAGTATCCATCGTGTAAACATCATGGCGGCGCGACAGTTCGCCATCGGCCAGCGCGAGCGCCTTCTCTGGCTCCCGCGCGAAGTCGACGTAGTACGCGATCAGCTCATGATTGGCGTTATCCGCCTGAGCTGACTCGGCCAGCGCCTTCTGCTCGAACGTGGCGAACGCAGCTTCGGCTTCAGCACGATGCCCGGCGCGCTCCAGAGCCTCCGCGAGCGCGTACAGATTCTCCGCGTGCGGAGCAGCCTGGTAGCGCTTTTCGAAATAGGTTGCCGCCTCGTCGAATTTTCCTTGAGCCATCCGAATCTGCCCGAGTGCACCCAGAGCATAGTGGTAATTGGGAAACAAATCGAGGGCGCCGCGTGCATATGTTTCGGCCTTAGCCAGATTGCCGTCCACAAACTGCAGATGAGCCATCTGGGTGAGCAGCCAGGCGCGATCCTCCAGCTCCTGGTAGGGCGTCGCGTCGTAGGCCATCTGCATCAGATCGAGCGCGCCCGGCAGGTCGCCACGTAACTCGCGTTGATACGCAGCGCGCGTCAGACCTGCGACATTGGCAGGCCGCAGGTCGAGCATCCACTGAATCGCGCCGACGGCGTCCTTGTAGTTGCCGAGTTCGGTGTTGGCGTCGGCGAGATAACCATAGACGGTCACGTCGTCAGGCATTCGCTGATTCAACTGCTTCGCCAGCGCCAGAGCCTTTCCGAACTCGTGCCGGCCCAAGAGCAGCCAGGTCTTCACTTTGAGCCCTTCATAGTTGTCAGGCGCGATTGCAAAGGACCGCTCGAGTGTTTCCTCGGCCTTGCCATAGAAAGCCACTTCCGACGTTTCGCGGGCGCGCCGCGCATACGCCATCGCCAAGCCGTTGTAGTAGGGATAATGATCGGGCTTCTTTGCGATATCCTGCTGCGCCTTTTGGATGCTGATCTCGGCGGGGCTGAGGGGCGTGCTCGCAGTTTCCGCGGCGAGAATTCCGCAGAAAAGAATTCCGGTAAAGATTCTTCGAGTCATGATCTTTCTCCTGAATTTTGCTGATCAGTTGGTCGGGCAGACCACATCCGGCACGCAGCCAGGCTGTCCCGGTCCGGCGTGGGCGCTATTGCGACCGCTGTACGCTGCGGGCAGGAACGGGAAAGTGTCCTCCAGCGGCGCAGAGGGCGCGTTCACACCATCGCCGATACGAGTGGCGTACTTCGCTGGATCTGCCAGAATTCCGGCCACGGCTCGCGCCGCGATGTCGACCACGTCATCTTCCGGACGGCGGCCGTTCGGGAATCCCGCAGTGTCGCCCGCCAAAAAGCCCAGGCGCTTCGCTTGAGAAACGGAAACCGGTGGAATGCCGGTGTTCAACCGAAGCAGATCGGCGATTGGGCCGGCGTCCGCCGGAGTGCATCCGGGACAGATCGGCGCGATGTACTGCACCAGCGGCAGCAGATCGGTCCTTTGTCCAGAGGGAACCGGAATTCCTATGGACGCGAAGATGTGCGCCAGCAGCGGATCCAAGAAGAAATTCGCGAATTGGCCGTCGTTCTTGGGATCGTCTACGCTGAAGCGATCCTTTGAGCCCGTGCCGATGATCAGTTCGTTAATCAGCGGGTTGCCCATGCGCTGTACCTGGGCCCACTGGCCACGCTCCTCCTCGCCGCCCTGGCGAAGAACTTGTACGCGACGCCGCGAAGTGGTCCCGTATGTGCCGATTACTGCCTGTTTTTCGGACGCGCTATGTAGCCTGCCGTCGCGCGTCAGCAGGGTGATCGGAATTTCCAGAGCGATCGTATTTACGTTGAATCCCGCGAGCGTGTTGGGGGCATAGTTATGGCGATCGTCAGCATCCTGCGCGGCCGATAGCACGCCGCCTCCCGCTGCTTGCCGGAAGTTGAGAGAATCGAAGGCCGCGCCGAGATCGATGAAGAAAGCATCGGCCACGGTGCCGGCGAAGACGCGAATATTGTTGGGCAATTCGTAAATACCCTGCTGGCGCAGCGCCGAATAATTCGGCATGGTGCGCGGGCCGACGTTCGTAGGAACCGCGAAGAGCGTCTGGCCACTCGTCAGATCCTGGCGCAGGGAGCGGGTGACCATTGTGACTGTGTAGGTCTGTCGCAGGTTCAGACCTTCGGAGCCGGGGCCGTCGAGCGCGGTGATCGGCGGAATGCCGGCCAATCCGCCGACGAATCCGGTGAACACGCCGGGGGCGCGGATCTCGGTCTTGAAGCGGAACTGGAAGGTGACGTCCTCTTTGCCGTCATGATCGTTGTCCACTTTCATTTCGTAGAGGATGTTCGGATCGAACGGGAAATAGTTCGGACCATTCGAGGGCTCCAGAAATGGATCTACGTTCAGGATCATGATCACTTTGTCGGGATGCTCCGGGCTGACGAACGTGTACCAATCGGTAATGTCGGCTTTCTGGTCCAGGGCCGTGATGGGCGCCTCGCGATGGCTGGCGGCGAATCCGGAGGTTTGCGTCATCAGGATCGCGCCGGCACACACGATGGGCTGCAAAAGTTTCCGTGCAAGTTTCATTTGTGTCTCCGAGAGAGTCAGGATGCTTTCACCCGGTTACTACGCGGGAGAACCGCAATCGGATGTGGCCCCTAGAAAAATTCTTTCTGGGTTAAAGCTGAATGGCGATCAGGGGCTGTGTGGTGGGAGCGTTTGCACCCGCTGCGTCTTCCAGCGTCACGGCGATAGTATCGGTCTGAATCACCTGTGTAGCAGCGGTATACAAGTGCAGTGCGGTTCCCTGCGCCGTGGACGAGAACAAACCAGCTGGGGCCGGCATTCCGCCTCTCGGAATGACCCACATTTCATACGCCTTGCCGGAGGGGGGCGCAGGCAAGTTGGAGGCAAGCAGGAGCACGGTCGAGCCGTTGAAAAAGACGCGGCCTCTTGGCGGGCCGGACGCTCCGGGTCCGAACGCTACTTCGCGCGTTGCCGGCGCTTGCAGCACGGCGAGCGCCGCCTGCAGCGTGGCGTTCTCCGCGCCGCTCCGGCTCAGCTGTTGGCGTGCATCGGCGAGCTCGGCATTGTACTGCCTGCTTTGAAACAGAACGGCGGCGATTGCGATCAAAGCCGCAGCGGCAGCCGCCTGCCACGCCGTCCGCCAATGCCATCGCGTACCGGATTCAATACCCGCGCCAGCCAGCACGCGCTTCCGCAAGCTCGAACTGGGTTCCGGCCCTTCAGCAGCCGCCCCCATGGCGAACGCCAGTTGTCGGGCTTCCCGCAGCCCTGCAAGGCAGTTTTCACATCCACGAGCGAGGTGCGCGAGCAATTCCCCCCGCTCCGGATCTTCGAGCACTCCAAGAGCGTGGAGCAGGTAATCGGAGCGAAGCTCGTTGCAGGTCATGCCGCGACGCCTCCTCCCAATTCCTCGCGCATCAGTTGCAGTGCCCGCCGCATCCAGGTCTTGATGGTGCCGAGCGGCTGTCCCATTTTGTCGGCGATTTCTGTCTGCGATAGGCCCTGGAAGTACGCCAGCTCAATCGCCTCCCGCTGCTGCTCCGTGAGTTTCTCCAGCGCCGTTTTCACCTGCCCAATCAGAGTGAAACGCGACGGATCGTCATGTAGGCCGGCGAACAGCGCGGGATTTTCAGTTTGATTGAATTCGAGCGGCGCCTCTGGACGGCGGCTGCGATAGCGCACATAATCAATGGCCCTGTTTCGCGCAACTGCGAGCAACCATGGCCCCACGGCGCCCTGGCCGGCATCGAATCCGCCGGCGCGGTTCCAAACACGCAGGAACGTCTCCTGCACCAGATCCTCTGCCGTTGCCCGATCCTGGACAATTCGCAAGATGAGTCCGAAAACCATGCGCCCATACTGGTCGTAAAGCTGTGCGAGCGCTTCAGGGTCGCGCTTTTGCAGCCGAATGACCAGGTCCCCGTCGCCCTGTGTCAAGACCGCGAGAATCAGTGGGAGCATGCAACGGAGCGCCGGTCCGCTCCAAGAATTATATCCCTCTAATTCTGTAATACGCTGGAGACCCTCAATCGGATGGATCCGTCTGTAAGAGGAAGCGCATGATAGGCTTGATCCTAACAAGCAAAGTGAAGTTCTAGGCGAAATGCTTCTTCAGAACGCGGTCGGCGATGCGCTCAATAACGCCGAATGGGTCTTTGCGCTGGCCGAGTGTGTTCACATCGGCGGATTCGCCGTCGGTGTCGGCACGATCGCTCTGGTGGATTTCCGGATGTTGAATCTCGGGCTGCGGCAGGAAACGCCGGCGCGGATTCTGAGCTACACCGAGCTGTGGACTGTGGTCGCTCTGTTGTTTGTCGGGTTTTCAGGAGTCGCGCTGTTCTTGTCGCAACCCGAGATTTACCGTGTAAACCTGATATTCCCAATCAAGATGTATCTGCTCGCAGCGGCGCTCGTCTACAATTTCACGATCCATAGAAAGGTGGCGACCATGAAGGATGCGGCCCCTGCCCTCAGCAAGCTGGTTGCGATCGTGTCACTGCTGTTGTGGGTATCGGTCGTGTTCGGCGGAATTTTCACCGGGTTCCTGGTATAGATGGACATCGCACATTCCATCCAGAGTATTGGATTTCTATCGCAGTTCAGCGAATCGGTGCTCGCCTACCCGATTGTCTTGTCCACGCATCTGACCTGCATCGCGCTGTTCGGCGGCGCGATTCTCATGACCAACCTTCGGCTTCTGGGCGTCACATTCAAAAGCCTGACGATCACTCAGATGGTGACCAGCCTGCGTCCCTGGAAACGGCTGGGGGCAACTGTGATGATCGCGACCGGCGTGCTGCTAGCAACCTCCGAGGCGGAAAAATACGCACCGAATCCCTTCTTTTGGACCAAGATGGTGATTCTGGGTTTGATCGGCGTGCATGCCCTGGTCTTTCGCCCGATTGTCTACAACCGGACCGAAGAGTTGGACAAGTCCCCCATCATCCCCGGCAGAGTGAAAGCCGCCGCGATTCTGTCGCTGGTCCTGTGGACCGCGATGTTCACGATGGGAAGACTGATCGCCTACTGGGATTAGTTGTCGCCCCGGCGGCGGTCTGTAACGAGACGGTCTCAAAGCGATCCAACTTGCAGGGCTGGTGTGTTTTGAGCCGCGGTCAAGATGCAAATCCGATGGCCGATTGGTGCCCGGAATGCAATCCGTGGCTTATTGCGGCCGCAGTGATTCTGCCCACCTTCATGGAGGTGCTCGATACCTCCATCGCCTCGGTGGCTCTGCCACATATCGCCGGAAGTTTTTCGGCGAGCACGGACGAAGCCACATGGGTGCTCACCAGTTACTTGGTGGCGAACGCCGTCATCCTGCCGGCCAGCAACTGGTTCGCTCTGCGATTCGGCCGGCGTCGGTTCCTTCTCTTCTGCATCGCTCTGTTTACAGCGGCTTCGTTCCTCTGCGGGGCCGCGACCAGCCTCGGTCTAATGCTGTTCGCCCGAACCCTGCAAGGCGCCGGCGGCGGAGCATTGCAGCCCCTTTCGCAGGCGATCCTGCTCGAAAGTTTTCCGCCCCAAAAACGCGGCTCCGCGATGGCTGCATTCGCGTTAGGCGTGGTCGTCGCACCCGTACTCGGACCGACGCTCGGCGGCTGGCTCACCGATCAATATTCGTGGCGCTGGGCCTTCTATATCAACGTGCCGATCGGCTTTCTCGCCCTGTGGATGATTTCCGCGTTCGTCGAGGATCCGCCCTACATCCGTTCGGCCAGGCTGGGCCGCCTTGACGGGATCGGACTTGGGTTGCTGGCAGTGTGGCTCGGCGCGCTCCAGGTGATCCTGGACAAAGGCCAGGAGGACGACTGGTTCGGCGCCGTGTGGATCCGTTACGCAAGCGCCGTTGTGGCCATCGCCTTCGTGGCGTTTTTAATCCGGCAGCTTCGCGTCCCTCGGCCCATAGTGAATCTTTCGGTGTTTCGCGATCGCAACTTTGCGCTGGGATGTCTGCTGATCGGTCTGTTTGGGGCAGTGATTTACGGAATCATCGCGATTCTTCCACTCTTTTATCAGACCGTCATGGGATACACCGCGTGGTCCGCGGGACTGGCGGTCAGTCCGCGCGGGGTTGGGGCGATCCTCATTATGCCCTTGTCGGATTCCTGAGCGGAAGGCTCGAGAACCGCTGGCTGATCATCTCCGGTTTCGGATTATTCGCGTACGCAAGCATGTGGATGGCTCAACTCACTCTCGACATCTCGCAATGGTCGCTGGTGACTCCGATCATGCTGAGCGGATGCGCGGCGGGCATGGTATTCGTCCCGCTGTCCACTGTATCTGTGGGCCTGCTGAGCAATGAGCAGATGGGCAACGCAACGGGTCTCTACAACCTGCTCCGCAACGTCGGCGGCAGCGTAGGGATTTCGCTCGTCAACACGCTTGTGTCCCGCCATCAGCAGCTTCATCGGGAGGAACTCATCTGGCGCATGCCGGAACGGACTCTCCGCCCCTCACTGGAGTTCCTTCAGAGCCTGAGTTCGGCGCGCGATGGTCCCAGATTGGCCACCATCCACCGAAAAAGGGAGCGGCGCCCGCTCACTAGCCTCTTCGAAGCTGAGATCATCAAAGGGTGCAGCGCGTCCTCGAAGTCGCGAATCTCCGCAAAAGCTACGGCGAAACCACCGCCGTGGACGGCGTGTCTTTCTCCGTGGGGCTTCGGGAAATTGTCGGCCTGCTGGGTCCGAATGGGGCAGGTAAGACGACGATCATCAACACGGTACTCGGCGTTCTGGAGCCGACCTCGGGCACGATTCTCATTGACGGCATCGACCTGTCGGAGGATCGATCCCGCGCAGTCCAGTGCACGAACTTCGAGGCCGTCTACGCCCCTTTGCCCGGCAATCTGACGGTTGCGCAAAATCTGCGTATTTTCGGAATGCTCTACGGCGTCAGGAATCTTTCCTCTCGAATCGAAGACCTGCTCCAGCAGTTCGACCTGGGCCCGTTTCGCAATGCCAAGTGCGGCGTCCTTTCCTCCGGCGAGCAAACCCGCGTAGGGCTGGCGAAAGCGATGCTCAATCATCCCAAGCTGCTTCTATTGGACGAGCCCACCGCATCGCTCGATCCTTCCATCGCCCAGCAGATCCGCGCGAACCTGCGCGAGTCGATCGGCGGCGGGTCGAGCGGAGTGCTGTGGACCTCGCACAATATGCAGGAAGTGGCCGAAGTCTGCGACCGGGTCCTCTTTTTGTCGCACGGTAAAATCCTGCTGGAAGGCGATCCCAGGCTTCTTCCGGAAGAGTACGGCAAGAAGACGCTCGAGGAGGTCTTCATTTCGGTGGCGCGCGAGCCGCTGGCGTTGGAGGGCACCTAAATGTCGATTCGCCGGATTGGTGCGATTCTTCTGCGCCAGCTCTACCTGTTTCGCGGCAGCCCCGCGCGGATCCTGCCGCTGTTCGGATGGGTGGCGATCGACGTCATCCTCTGGGGTTTCATCACGCGTTATCTCAACTCCGTCACCTCGTCCGGCTACAATTTCGTTCCGGCGTTCCTGGGAGCTGTTTTGCTGTGGGATTTTTTCACCCGCGTCATGCAGGGCGTGACCACGGCGTTTTTCGAGGACATCTGGTCGCGCAATTTCCTGAACCTGTTCGCGACTCCGATGCGCATTTCCGAATACCTGGCCGGGCTCGTATGCGCAAGTATTTGGACCAGCCTGATCGGGCTGATCGTCATGCTGACGCTTGCGCAGGGAGTTTTTGGGATTTCTCTGTTTCCCTATGGCTGGCTTCTGATTCCCTTCTTTCTGGTTCTGTTCCTGTGTGGAATGGCTTTGGGGATTTTCGCCAGCGCGCTCGTGCTGCGCATGGGGCCCGCGGCCGAGTGGCTCATCTGGCCCATTCCGGCGATGCTCTCGCCGTTCGCCGCAGTTTTCTATCCGCTTTCGACGCTGCCGCGCTGGATGCAGTGGATCGGCCACGTTCTGCCGCCCTCGTACATTTTTGAAGGGATGCGCGCCATTCTTTCCGGACGCCCCGCTCCTCTCTCGAATCTTCTGATCGGATCGGGTCTCGCGGCCTTGTGCCTCGCCCTGGCATCCTGGTATTTTCTGCGCGTGCATCGGTACGTGCTCCGAACCGGCCTGATCGCGCGCTACAGCGCCGAGACCGTGAGTTAACTCGCCAGCCTTCACGCGACCGATCGTGCTATTAAAGGAAGCTATGAAGCGTCGATGGAAAATCCTGATCCCCGCCGGTTGTGCGCTGTTTGCAATCGTCTGGGGCGTTCGCGGACAGCAGTCCCCGGCCCCGTTCGCGCCCGTCACCAGCCCGATGCTTCAGGAACCCGATCCAGCCGACTGGCTGATGTGGCGGCGGACGCTCAATAGCTGGGGCTACAGCCCGCTGAAGCAGCTCGACAGAACCAATGTCGCGAACCTGCGGATGGTCTGGAGCCGCGGGATGGGCCCTGGAGTTCAGGAAGCCACGCCCCTGGTCTACAAAGGCGTGATGTATCTTCCCAACCCGAGCGACTACATCCAGGCGATCGATGCCGCGACCGGCGATCTCAAATGGGAATACAAGCGCCAGGTTCCCGACGATCTCGGCAAGTTCATTCCCGTGCCGAGCATCAACCGGAATATTGCGATCTTCGGCGACAAAATCATCGACACCAGCCAGGACGATTTCCTGTTCGCGCTGGATGCGGTAACCGGGAAACTCGCATGGGAAACGCGAATCGTGGACTACCGCGAGACGCCGGCGCAGGAGACGGCCGGGCCGCTGATCGCGAATGGCAAGATTTTCTCCTCTCGTGGCTGCGAGTTTAAGTTCAGCCCGGACGGCTGCATCATCACCGCACACGATGCGCTTACGGGCAAGGAACTCTGGCGCACTCGGACGATTCCGCGGCCGGGCGAGCCCGGCGACGAGACCTGGGGCGGGATTCCGGATGCCAAGCGCAGGCACGTCGGCGCCTGGATGGTCCCGAGTTACGATCCGGAGCTGAACATGCTGTATGTGGGGACGTCCGTCACTTCGCCAGCGCCGAAGTTCCTGCTGGCCGGCAACGACAAGACGTACCTTTATCACAACTCGACGCTGGCGCTGAACGCCGATACCGGCAAGATCGTTTGGTATTACCAGCACATCGTCGATCACTGGGATTTCGATCATCCGTTCGAGCGGCTGCTGGTGGACACGGCCGTGGCCCCCGATCCCAGCCAGGTGACCTGGATCAATCCAAGACTGCGCGCGGGCGAGCGCCGCAAGGTGGTCACCGGAATTCCTGGCAAGACCGGGATCGTCTACACGCTCGACCGGCAGACCGGCGAGTTTCTCTGGGCGCGTCCGACCGTGATGCAAAACGTGGTTTCGAAGATCGACCCGGCGACCGGAGCGGTGACCGTCAATCCGGAGACCACCTTTACAGAAGCGGGCCAGACTCGCTTCGTCTGTCCGACTCCCAACGGTGGCAAGGATTTTCAGGCGGGCGCGTACAGCCCTTTGACCAACGCGATGTATTACGGCTTGCAGAACACTTGCATGGATATGACCGCGATCAATAATCCGAACACCGCGTATTCTTTTAACTCGCGGGCGCGCGTGTCCCCGGGCACGAACAATATCGGCACGATCTACGCGATTTCTGCCGAGACCGGCCGCACACTCTGGAAGTACGAGCAGCGCGCCGGGATGATGTCGCTGGTCACTACTGGCGGCGGATTGATCTTCGGCGGCGATACGAACGGTCACTTCCGCGCATTCGACCAGGACACGGGCAAAGTGCTGTGGGAAGTGAACCTCGGGTCGCCAGTGACTGGTTACCCGATCACCTATCAGGCCGGTGGCAAGCAATACGTGGCCGTGAGCGTCGGGAATTCGCTGGTCAGCTCCGGATTGAATCGTCTGGCTCCCGATCTGCACCCCAGCAATGCGAGCAACATTTTCGTGTTCGCTCTTCCATAGTTTGACCCGTCTGAAATCGCGCGATATACTCGATCCCCAGTAGTTTGGAGTACCACCGGATTCAGGGTCTGGGGAGGGGCATATGCGTCCATTCGTGCTGCTGCTGTGTGCTGTTCTTTTCCTTTCGGCAGCTTTTGGCCAGAGCGACCGCGGGACCATTACGGGCACAGTCGCCGACCCGACGGGAGCCGTCGTAGCCAGCGCCGCGATTCAAGCGAAGAACGCAGACACCGGCGCGCTTTACACCGCTGCCAGCACGACAACCGGCAACTACACTCTTTCGCAGTTGCCCACCGGAACCTACGAGCTGACGGTGACAGTGACCGGTTTCAAGCGATACGTTCGTCCGGGGCTGGTGCTCCCGGTCGCGCAGACGCTGCGCGTCGACGTGACTCTGGAAGTCGGCGCGACGAACGAATCGGTCACCGTGACGGACACCTCCCCGCTACTCAAGACCGAAAGCGGCGAGCTGAGCCATAACGTCAGCACTGACCGCCTCGACAATCTACCCGTGCTGGGGATCGGCGCCGGAGGCGGCATCTCCGGCCTTCGCAATCCGTATTCGGTCATGCAACTGTTGCCGGGCAGCGATTACCGGCCCGACAGCAGTATCCGCCTGAACGGGCTGCCGAGCAACACGCAATCCATGCGCATCGAGGGCCAGGATTCGACCAATGAGCTGATCAACCAGCAGTATATGACCCAGCCGAGTGTGGACGCGATCCAGGAACTCGCGATTCAGACCAGCAACTATGCAGCCGAGTTCGGCCAGGCAGGCGGCGGCGTGTTCAACGCCACCATGAAATCCGGCACGAACGTGTTCCATGGCAGCGGCTACGAATATTTCGTCAACGAAGCCCTAAACGCGGGCCAGGCATTCACGGACGCCGGTGTCACGGACAGCCGCAAATCGGGTCAGCATATCCGCAATCGCCAGCGCCGCAACGACTACGGGTTCACGCTCGGCGGGCCGATCGATCTTCCCAAACTCTACGACGGCCACAACAAGACCTTTTTCTTTTTCAGCTTCGAACAATTCCGCGAGACGGCGATCAACAGCACGACGACGATCACCGTGCCCACGGAAGCTTACCGGGTCGGCGACTTCCGCCAGGCGCTGACCGGAAAGAACGTCTGTCCGGCTGCAACGCCCAACTGCGATCCGCTCGGCCGCCCGATCTTCGAAAACACCATTTACGATCCGAGCAACACGTTCGACGTCAACGGACAGCGCACGCGCAACCCATTCGTAAACAATACCGTCCCGGCGTCGCAGCAAGACAAGGTGGCGCTCAACGTGATCGCTCTGATTCCGCACCCGCAGACCGCAGCCAAAACGCTGAATTACTCGGTGCCGTTTTCGAATCCGAGGACCAGCGATATTCCTTCGCTGAAGCTGGACCACTCCTTGAGCGACAAGATCAAGATCTCGGGCTACTGGTCGCGCACGGGAACCAGCGCGCCGAACAACAGCACGCTCTCGCAGCCGATCACGTCGGCCGTGCCCAGCGATATCATCACCCACACAGTGCGCCTGAATTACGATCAAACGCTGAGTCCCACCCTGCTACTGCACCTGGGCGCCGGACTGATCCATCTCCAGAACAATCAACCTTTGCCGGATTACGACCCGGTCGCAGGGATCGGGCTGAAGGGGACCTACGCGCAACTGTTTCCTTCTCTGCAGGGGTTGAATCAGGCCCAGGGCGGTCTCAGCGTGAACATGGGGCCGGGCGCGCAGGTGTTTCTGCTGAATACCAAGCCGACGGCGAACGCCAGCCTGACCTGGGTGAAGAACAACCACACCTACAAGTTCGGCGGCGAGATGGTGATCGTGGGCTACCCGGCGTTCAATCAAACCTACGCCAACGCGTGGATCAGCTTCACGAACAACGCCAATTGCAACGGATGCGCGCCCGTGTCGGCGCTGCCGTCGATTGTGGGCCAATCGCTCTCCGGAGGATTTCCCGGGTTTCCGTTCGCCAGCTTCATGCTGGGCGGCGCGGACAACGGGTTTATCGCGGTGCCTTCGAAATCGCGCATGGGCGCCAAGGCGCTCTCCGGGTTCATCCAGGATAGCTGGAAGGTCACCAGCAAGCTGACCCTGGACTACGGCCTGCGCTACGACTTCCAGACTTATCTCAAGGAGCAGCATGGCCGCATCGCGTACTTCTCGGCGGTGACTCCGAATCCCGCGGCAGGAGGAAAGCTGGGAGCTGTGGCGTTCGAGGGCAATGCGCCGGGCCACTGCAACTGCGATCTCGCTCACAATTATCCTTTTGCGTTCGGCCCGCGAATCGGCCTCGCGTATCAAATGCTGCCGAAGACCGTCTTGCGCATCGGAGGGGGAATTTCCTACTTCAAGACCGCTCAGAACGGGTTCAATTCCTACTCCACCGGCTCGCAGAACATCTACAACTCACCGACGTTCGGCGACCCGGCGTACTGGCTTCGGGACGGCTTGCCGTACAAGATCACGTGGCCTAACCTGGATCCCGGACAGGTTCCACTGCCGGGCACCATTGCGTCTCCCTCGCAGCAGATCGATCCGCAGGCGGGCCGGCCCGCGCGCACGATTCAATGGAGCGTCGGGCTTCAGCGCGAAGTCGCCAAGGATCTGGTCGTCGATGTGACTTACGTAGGAAACCGCGGCGCGTGGTGGAACTCGGCGTATCTTTCCTGTTTGAATTGCCTCACCGCGGATGCTCTCGCGGCGCGCGGCTTAAGCCTGAATAACGCCGACGATTTGAAACTGCTGGGTTCTCCCATCAACTCGGCTCTGGCGATCCAGCGCGGCTTCGGCGCCCCTTATTCGGGTTTCCCGTCCACGGCGTTGGTGTCGCAGTCCTTGCGGCCTTTCCCGCAATTCGGCGGAATCACCAATATGCACTGGGCCCCCTTGGGCGATAGCTGGTACGACTCGCTTCAGGCCAGCGCCACCAAGCGCTTCTCCCACGGATTGGACTTCACGTCTTCCTTCACCTGGTCCAAGACGTTCATGCGCGGCACGGAGGCGGATATCTCGACGATCTCTCCGACCACGCCGCCGACCAATGACGTTTTCAACCTTCCGCAGAACAAGTATCTCTCAGGCCTGGATCAGCCTTTCCTTTTCGTGTTCGCGGGGAATTACACCACGCCGAAGGCTTCGAGCAACAAATGGATTTCTTACATCGTGCGCGACTGGCAGTTGGGCTCGGTGTTGCGATACTCCAGCGGCCTGCCAATCATGTCGCCGATCGCCAACAACGGGCTTCGCGATCTGCTGTATCGCGGTACGGGCGCGGTGGGCACCACGGGCGGCACGTTCATGAATCGCGTGCCCGGTCAACCCTTCTTCACCCAGGATCTGAACTGCCACTGTTTCGATCCGAGCACCGCGTTTGTTCTGAATCCGAACGCCTGGTCGGCTCCGGCGGCAGGGCAGTGGGGAACCGCGGCGGCCTACTACAGCGATTACCGCTATCAACGCAGGCCCAGCGAAAGCCTGAGCTTCGGCCGGAGCTTCCGGATCGGCTCCGAAGGCAAGTACAATTTGCAGCTTCGCGCCGAATTCACCAACATCTTAAACCGGCTGGAGATGAGCAACCCCACATCGACCAACTCGCAGGCATCGCAAACCTGCGCGGACGCGACCGGCAAAAGCGTGTCCTGCGCATCGAGCTTCTTGAAGACCACGGCAGGATTCGGCTTCATCAACACGACCACGGTCGCCGCCCTACCGCGGCAGGGAACGCTCGTGGCTCGCTTCACGTTCTGAGGCGCGCGGTTGCCAGGGGGCCGGTCGCGACGCAGGAGGCGATCGCTCCAAGTCCATGCGACGTGTTCCGTCAGCCCACCTGGGGGGATAATCCCTGCGTGCCTGGAAGATCCTCAAGAACTGACGCCTTTTAGACTCCTCCCCCCCTTGATCGTGTCTCTAACCGGGGATATACTCCCATGGAAGTTTTATATTGCATGCATTGTTTCGCCATGCATGGGGTTGGACAAGGGGTACGACAGACGAGAGGCGGGGAAATATGAAATCGAATGGACTCGCGCGCTTTCAGTGCGCTTTGATGCTGGCGTCTGCATTGTTCATGCTGTGCGCTCCACCGATCATGGCCCAGTCCGCTGGGACCGGAGCGCTGACCGGAATACTGACGGACCCATCCGGGGCGCTGATCCCCATGGCGACTGTCACGCTGACGAACCGGGACACCAACCAGGCCCGCACCGTGGTCACGGGAGCGGACGGTTCCTATAGATTCTCGCTGTTGCCCCCGGGCACTTACCGGGTGAGATTCAGCGCCACAGGCTTTAAGACGGAAGAGGTAGCGTCGGTCACCATTAACGTCACGGAGACGCCGGTGCTGGATCGGACACTCCAGGTGGGCGCGCAGACCGAACAAGTGACGGTCGAGGCTGAAACCGAGGCGTTGCAGACCTCGAGTTCTACGCTCGGTACGGTGGTCGGCACGCGCATCGTGACCGCCCTTCCGTTGTCGACGCGGAACTACACCCAAATCCTGGGCCTTTCGGCCGGAACATCGGGAGGCGTCGGTAACGCCACGGCCTTTGGCAAGGGCACCCTGGACTTAAGCGTAAACGGCATGGATCCGGGGAAGAACAATTTCCAGATGGACGGTGTCGCCGTGGGCGCGATGAACAACCGGGCAACGGCCCAGGACCTGTACGGCATTCTCACCGGGCTCGCGATTCCCAATCCGGACGCGATCCAGGAGTTTAAGGTCCAAACGTCCACCTACGACGCCAGCTACGGCCGCAATCCGGGCGCCAACGTGAATGTGGTAACCAAGTCCGGCAGCAATTCATTCCACGGATCGGCTTTCGAATTCTTCCGCAATGCGCAACTGAACGCGAATGATTTCTTCTACAATCGCGATAACCCGGAGAGCAAAACGACCAAGCAAGTCCTGAATCAGAATCAGTTCGGCGGCACGATCGGCGGTCCGGTTCTGAAGGACAAGGTGTTTTTCTTCGGCAGCTATCAAGGGACGCGGCAACGGAATGGAGTGGCGGCAGAGGGGCTAACCAGCGCTTTCCTTCCGCCCATTCCGGCCGGGGACCGCAGCGCCCCGGGCTTTGCCGCTTCGCTTGCGGCGGCGAACTGCAAGTACTCGACGCTGCTGCCGGCGTTTCTAAGCCCGCAGCTTGCCTGCGACGGTTCCAACATTAGCCCCGTTGCCTTGAAGATTCTCCAGGCCAAGAATCCGGATGGAAGCTATTACTTCCCAGGTTCCGGGTCGGACACCTATGGCCAGCGCGCCTGGAGCATCCCCGCTACGCACCGCGAGGACCAGGTTGTGGTCAACGGCGACTATCAGGTGAACAGCAAGAACACGCTTTCGGGCCGTTACTTTTACAGCCGCAACCCGCAGTACTCGCCATTGGCCGGCCAGTTGCCGGGTACTCCCAAGTCTCTCTACTACTCGAATACTTACTCGGTGCTGAAGCTGACTTCGATTATCACGAATAACCTCGTGAACGAAGCCCGGGCCTCGTATTCCTACACCGACGCCGTCAATCTCGACCAGATGCCGCTCGGCGCCCAGACCTCGGCGCAGATTGGCCAGACGCCGATCAGCCCAACCTCCGCACATCCGCCGCAATTGATTTTTATCATCGGCGGCTATACGGCGTTCGGGAACCTGGATCCTCTGAACAGTCCGACGCATCTGTACCAATACGCCGACCAGGTTTCCTGGTCGCACGGCAAACACACCATCCGGACCGGTTTCGAGTTTGAGAAATGGGGCTATAACCTGGTGTGGCCCGGGATCCAGAACGGGATCCTGCTGATCGGGTCGTTCAATGACCTGTTGGTGGGCCAACAGGGCAATATCCTGGGCTCGATTCTGAGCACGCGCTCCGGACCCGGCGGTCCCATTCACGGCTACCGCATGACCGATCTGAATAGTTTCGTGCAGGACGACTGGAAGGTGAGTTCCCATTTGACCTTGAACCTGGGAATTCGTTGGGAGTACGACGGAACGTTAAGCGACAAATACGCAAATCTGACCAACGTATGGTTGAGCCGGCTGCAGTCGGTCACCACTCTGCCGACCGGGCCGACAACGGGAGGAGCCGGTTTTGTGGGTTACGTGGTGCCCAAGAATTTCACTGAGCACTACGGGAAACCACCCGACGGGGTTTTGGTAAACAGCAACAACACTGGGTTGCGCGAGCACCCGCCGCTGAGCAACTTCGCGCCGCGCATCGGTATGGCCTGGCAGCCCGGCAACAGCGGAAAACTGGTAATTCGCGCCGGGGCCGGCCTGTTTTACGACCGCGTCAGCACCATTGCGATGTCCAGCGCCTACGGAAACAACCCTCCCTACGCAGCCAACGTGACCTATGGTTTCCCCAATACCCAAACACTGGCGGATCCTTTCCCGCACACTTCTTTGGATTTGCAGCCGCGCTGGGCGAACCCGGCAACGGGTCAGACCTCGATGCTCAACGTTCCGTTCGTCAATGAGGTGCAGCACACACCGCTGGTGCGGCAGTATAACCTCAACGTCCAATACCAGTTCCTCCCCAGTTGGACTCTGGAAACCGGCTATGTGGGCTCCAGCGGCATCAACCTGGAGGACTTCTCCCACAACTACAACACCGCCCAACTCGCCAGCCCCGCGAATCCCATCCACGGCGTCACTACCAATACGCTCGCGAACATCGGTCTCCGCGTTCCCTACCTGGGCTTCGCGCCGACCGGTCTTCTTGGGACGGGGTACGATCTGATTTCCAACTACAACAGCTTGCAAGTTACGCTGCGCAAGCAGTTCTCGCACGGCCTTACCATGCAGGCGGCTTACACCTGGAGCAAGTCCCTCACGAATTCGTCTGAAAATTCAGCGAACTACAATAACGCCAGTGATCTGGCCCAGCAATATGGCCCCTCCTATTTCAACCGGCCGCACCGGTTCATTATGAACTACAACTACGAGCTGCCCTTCGGCGCCCGGCCGGGCGCTCTGGGAAAGCTGACCGGAGGATGGAGTTTCTCGGGAGTCACGACGATTCAGGACGGACAGGCGCTTACCATCACGGACTCCAACGCGGGGACGATCTATGGCACGTCAACCGGATACACCGACTCAGGCATCGCCCGCGCCCAAATGTGTCCGGGAAAGACTTACGCCGATATCGCAACGCCAGGAGGAATCGAGCAGCGGCTCGGCGGGAGCAGTGGCGGGCCGGGCTACCTCAACCGCGCCGCATTCTGCCCTGCGCCGGTCATCGGCGACGGCACCGGGTTCGGAAACTCGGGAATGGGAATCGTCCAAGGCCCCGGCCAGTTTAACTGGGACTTCTCCGTTCTCAAGAACACCAGCCTCGGGGAAGGCCGGACGCTGCAATTCCGCGCGGAATTCTTCAACATTTTCAATCATCCGCAGTTTGACAACCCGAACCCGAACAGCATTCCCTATCAGCCGGCTCTGCCCAACATTTCCGCACCGAATTTCGGCCAAATTGTGAATACCAGCGTCAATCCACGCGTCATCCAACTCGCGCTCAAGTTCCTGTTTTGAGCGTGGCGCAGTAGTCGAACGGGGGCAATCCAGAGTGGATTGCCCCGGTTGTGCAGATCCAGTTCGCCTTGAAACTGCTGTTCTGACCGGCGGCGCTAGGCGCCGTGCACGAGACTTCGAATCTCGTGTTCGGACAAGACCCTGTGCATTCCGATCGCCAGGCCGCCGATAGGAATCCCGCCGATTTTGGTACGGACCAGCTTCAGTACTTTCGCGCCGAGGGCTTCCACCATCCGGCGAACCTGCCGGTTCCGGCCCTCGGTGATGGTAATTTCGAAAAACGTGTAGCAGCCGGAGTCGCGGATGCGTGTGACCGTTGCAGGGCGCGTTACTCCGTCCGATAGTTCAACTCCGCGGCGAAGTTGATCGAGCTGATCGTCGCTCAACAACGCCGAGGCCTTGACCAGGTAGGTCTTCGGCACATGGGACTCGGGGTTGGTGATGTAATCGGCGAAGTTCGTGTCGTTCGTAAAAATCAGGAGCCCGCTGGTGTCCAGGTCCAGGCGTCCGGCGGAGAATACTTTTCCCGGAACCTCCTTGAGCAGATCGTAGACTGTGGGACGGCCTTGCGGATCTTTGTAAGTGGTCACGTAGCCCTTCGGCTTATAAAGCAGCAGATAGATTTTGCGGGCTTGCTGCAAACGGCGGCCGTCCAGCGTGACGCGCTGAATTTCCGGGTCGATCCACGCATCCGGAGTCTGGATTTTCCTGCCGTCTACCGCGACCCGGCCCTGCGCGATCCATTGCCGGGCTTCCTTGCGCGAAGCCGCGCCGGCCTGGGACAAAATACGGTCCAGCGTTTTCTTGCGCGACGGCTTCTTACGACCGGCCTTCTTGCTTCGGGAGGCGTGCACTCTTTATGATCGTACGGCATGCTTGAATGCGTTCCGAACTTCTCCGAAGGCCGCAATCCGGAGATCGTGCGCGCCATTGCGGATGCCATCGCCCAGACTCCGGAGGTTCTGCTGCTCGGCTGGGAGTCGGACCCGGACCATAACCGCAGCGTGATGACGTTCGCCGGGCCCCCGAATGCCGTCGTGGAAGCGGCGGTGAATGGGGCGGGGAAGGCAGCCGAACTGATCGATCTTTCCGGGCATCAGGGCGTGCATCCGCGGGTCGGAACTGCGGACGTGATCCCGTTCGTTCCGCTCGATGCGTCCACGATGATCGAAGGTTCCACCATGGAGGATGCCGTGAAAGCGGCGTATCAGGCAGGCGAGGAGATCTGGCGCCGGCACGGAATTCCCGTCTACTTCTATGAGCACGCAGCCCGCTCCGTGGGGCGGAAGCGGCTCGAAAAAGTGCGCCGCAAGGAATTCGACGGCGCGCCGCCGGACGTGGGGAACCTGGCGGAGCATCCGAAAGCCGGCGCGTCGATGGTGGGCGCGCGCGGTTTCCTCATCGCCTATAACGTTCAGCTTGCGACCCGGGACTCGGCTGTGGCGCAGCAGATCGCGCGCAAGATCCGGCAATCCTCGGGCGGCTTTCCGCACGTGAAGGCCATGGGTCTGTACCTGGCTTCCCGCGATTGCGCCCAGGTTTCGATGAACCTGACCAATTTCGAGCAAACGCCGCTGGACCGGGTGTATGAGACGATCGCCGCCGATGCCCGTAAACATGGCACGGAAGCCACGGCGGGCGAGATCATCGGCTTCATTCCGCGGCGCGCCTACGAAATGGCTCCCGAGTTCTTCCACCGCGCCGAAAATTTCTCGGAATCGCGGATTCTGGAGGCCAGAATCGCCGAGTTGTTACGATGAGGGTAAGGTGTTAGTCACCATAGAACCCCAACGGCAGCGGCCTGCGTGGCTTCGCGCTCCGGCTCCAGTGGGTGACAACTATCGCGCACTGAAAGAACTGGTCCAGACGCTCCAGCTTCACACCGTTTGCGAGAGCGCGGCCTGTCCCAACATCGGCGACTGCTGGAACCGACGCACCGCGACCTTCATGATCCTGGGAAACGTCTGCACGCGCCGCTGCGGGTTCTGCGCCGTTCAAAAAGGCGGTCCTCTGCCGGTGGATTACGACGAGCCCCGGCGCGTAGCGGAGGCGTGCGCCGCTCTGGGATTGAAGTTCGCGGTGATCACCAGCGTCAATCGCGACGACCGCAAGGACGGCGGCGCCGAGCTGTTCGCGCTGACCATCCGCGCGATTCGAAAACGCGTTGCGGGGTGCGGAGTCGAGGTGCTGGTGCCCGACTTCCAGGGTTCGCATGCGGCTATGGACATTGTTCTAGATGCGCGGCCCGATATTCTGAACCACAACACGGAAACCGTTCCGCGGCTCTACCGGCAGGTTAGATTGGGTGCGCGCTACGAACGCTCGCTCGACATCCTGGCCTATGTGAAACAGGCAAGTCCGGACACGCCGACCAAATCCGGGCTGATGCTGGGCCTGGGCGAGAGGCTGGACGAGGTTGTCGCCGTGATGCGGGATCTGCGGACCGCAAACGTCGATATCCTGACGCTCGGGCAGTATCTGCGGCCGTCGGCAAAGCACCTGCCGATTATCCGGTACGTGCCAGTCGAAGAGTTCGCGGAATTGAAACGCGTGGGCTACGAAATGGGCTTCCGTCACGTCGAGAGCGGCCCGCTGGTGCGCAGCTCCTATCACGCAGCGGACGCCGTCCAATAGAACGGAACTTTTTCCAGCAGACTTGCGTACCCATTGCAGGATGATTACGTTCCTGCTTTGGTGCATTTTATTCGTCCTGTGCTGGCCGCTGGCCCTGGCGGCCCTGGTGCTTTATCCCATCGTCTGGCTGATCCTGCTGCCCTTCCGGATCGTGGGGATTGCCGTGGGCGGCGTCCTGCATCTGGTCTGGGCGATGGTGACGCTACCCTTCATGATCATCCGCCGCATCGCCTGAATCACAATAGGAGGAAATGCGTTTACGATCCTCCGAGTGGCTTCTGATCGCCTATTTCGCCTACGTGGCGGCCATCTCGCCGTTTTTCATTTCGCCGCTGCGCCCGGCGATCCTGGCCGCGGCCGCGGCCATCTTGGTGTTGCGAGCGGCGAGATCGGAATCATGGTTCCGGGACTTGCTGCCTCTGCTGCTGACGCTCGCGGCATTCCGCGAAATGAACTGGTTCACTCCACCGGTTCACGACCATCATTTCGAGCAGGCCTGGATCGTTTGGGATCGCCGCTTGCTGGACGCCTACAGCCTGCGTGCGGCCATCGAGAGCGCCGGATGGCTGCTGCCGTTGTTCCTGGAGGTCTGCTACGCTTTGGTCTACGCGGTTGCGCCGGTTGCGTTATGGGCTCTGTTTGCGAATGGCCGCCGCGATCGCGTTAATCAACTGTGGCTTGCCTACCTTGCGGGCACGCTCGGCGCGTATGCGCTGTTTCCCTATTTCCCTTCTGAACCGCCGCGGACTGCCTTTGCAGGCCAGGACCTGCCCAACGTTATGACCTTTGTGCGCCGGTTCAATTTGTGGATCGTGAACCACTACGGCATCCACTCGAGCGTTTTCCCAAGCGCGCACGTATCCTCCGCGATCTCCGCCGGATGGGGTTTGCTTGCCACTCTCCCGGCGCACCGGCGCTGGATTGGATGGGCGATGATCGCCTACGGGCTCTTCGTCGGGATCGCCACGCTCTACGGGCGCTATCACTACGCTGTGGACGCGCTTGCGGGGGTCGCAATCAGCTTGCTGGGTTTGGCCGCGGTTTATCGGAACAGGCGCGGCGCGTAATCCACCAGGTAGTCGCGCCAGTTCCACCACACGTGCGCGCCTTCGGTTTCGGCAAACACGTGCTTGATCTGTTTCTGTTCGAGCAAATGATGGAAGCTCACGTTCGACATGTACAGCGTGTCTTCCTTGCCGATGTAGATGTTGAAAATCTTCAGCTTCTTGTTGGCGGCAGCCGCGTCGGCGAACAGAGTCCTGAAATCCTCCTCGGCGTTCGCGTTCATGATCACCGGGCTGAATGCGCCCACGTAGTGGAACAGATCCAGATGGTTCAGGCCGATGATGAGCGTCTGGTTGCCCCCCATCGACAGACCGGCGATGGCGCGGTTGTCGGCTCCAGGCGCAATGCGGTAATTCTTCTCGATGAAATCGATCACATCGGGAACGACGTCGTTCGGAAACGTGAGGTTCCGCTGATCGGGCGGCACCACGACCGGCGCCGGACCGAACGTCGTCGACTGGCCCGCGCGCCCGTAGGGCATCACGATGATCATCGGCTTGGCGCGTCCCTCGGCGATCAGGTTGTCGAGGATCACGTTCGCGCGGCCCGCCGTGGTCCAGCTCGCTTCGCTGCCGCCGGCGCCGTGCATGAGATACATTGCCGGGTAGCGCGTGGTCGAAGTCTCGTAGCCGGGCGGCGTGTACACATAGATGTTGCGCGCGGCGTTCATGGTCTTCGACACGTACGTATGGATGTGTACGTTCCCGTGCGGGACGTTCTGGATCGACCACGGCGCGGGCTTGTCGCCCTTCACTTCAAGGAGGGAAGCGCCATTTCCGCGATCCGCCGCGGCGATCCAGGGATTGTTCGGATCATTTGTCGCCAGGCCGTCGACAGTGAAGCGATAGTTGTAAATCGCGGGGCGAAGAGGACCGAAAGTGGCGGTCCAGGTTCCGTCCGAGCCCTTGGTCATCTCCTGCGCGCCCGTGGCGAAATCGCCGGAGACCGTGACTGTGGTTGCCTGCGGCGCGCGCAGGTGGAACGTGATTTTACGGTCCGCGCTGATCTGATACCCGGGCTCGGCGGGTGCGGCGCGTCCTCCGCCCTTGGCGGCTTTGCCGGGGCCTTGAGCGAGAGCAAGAGAGGTGAAGAGGAGCGGCAGAATCAGGTATCGCATGTTGATGATTGGTGTTTTGTGGGGCGGGTCTCCAGACCCGCGGCGGGCTTTCAGCCCGCCAATTCCTAGCGGGACTAAAGCCCCGCGCAGGCTAAAAGCCTGCCCCACTTTTCACTTCCCTTTACCCTTTCCTTTTCCGCCGGTCACCGGACTCTTCAGATACGCCTGCGACGCCGCCTCATCTTTGAGCGGCAGCACCTTGTCCGGATCGATCCGCACCATGATGTAGCGGATGTGGTCGTCGATGTGCGTAAACAGATGCCCTGTGCCCGCGGGGATCACGATCACGTCGCCGGCCTTGAGCTGGTGCGTCACGCCGTTGACAATCTCCGATCCGCTGTTGCCGGGACCGTTAAATTCGCGCACCGTCTGCAAATCCGCGGGCCGGCGCTTCAAGTTCGTGATGTTCGGACCCGTGACCAGCGTCGCCGATCCATCGATGATGTGATACACCTCGCTGACCAGATCGTGCTCGGCTACGGCGTCGGCGGGCGGTTTATCAAGCTTGCCGCGATACACCACGCCAATGCCGATGTTGGCTTTCCCGATGTTCACCGCGCGGGACTGCTGATCCACCAGACCGTTGTCCTGCGCGCGTTTCAAGTATTGCTGGATCTCCTCATTGCTCACGTAGCTTGCGTCGCATTTGTTGCAGGTCGGCTGCTGCGCCGAGAGCGCGAACAGCGCGGTTACGCTCCCCAGGATCACCTTTTTCGCAATGTTCATAAGTTACCTCTTTGGCCAAACTACGCCCTGATCCTTCTTGGTCACCGGCGCGAGTCCCTTGTACAGAAACCGCTGTACCCGCTGCCCGCGATACGTTTCCGTTGTATAGATATTGCCTTTGGAATCGGTGGCGATGCTGTGCACGCCGTAGAATTCGCCAGGCTGACGGCCGCCCTCGCCGAACGTGGTCAGTAGTTCCAGAGACTGGCGTTCGATGATGTGCACCCGGTCGTTTTCTCCATCAGCAAGATAAATGTACTTCTGCTGCGGATCTTTCGAAAACGCGATGTCCCATACCGATCCCGATCCGAGTGTTTCCTTGTTGTAGAACATCTCCTTGATGAACGTCCCATCGGGTTTGAACACCTGCACGCGGTCGTTCACGCGGTCGCAGACGTACAACATGTTGTCGACCGACAGCTCGGCGCAGTGCACCGGATTGCGGAACTGCTGCGGCGGAGGGGCCGAAGGGTTGTAGGGCCCCAGATCCACGTCGTCCGGCCGCTTGCCATAGGCGCCCCAGTGCCGCTTGTACTTTCCGGTATCGGCATCGAACACGATCACGCGATGGTTCCCATAACCGTCGGCTACGTACAGCTCATTCGTTTTCGGATCGATGGTCAACTTGGCGGGCAGGCGCAGGTTTTCCGTGTCGTTGCTGCCTTTGCTGCGGCCCGGCTTGCCGATCTGCATCAGGAATTTGCCGTCCTGCGTGAACTTCAGGACCATGTTGTCGTTGAACGGCTGCACGCCGCCCACCTGTCCTTCTTCGAGCTTGAACTCCTGCTTGGCCTGCTTGCCCTTGCCGTCCTTGGTCTGCGCGGCGCCGCGGCCGTTGCCGCCGATCCACACGTTGCCCTTGTAGTCGACGGTGATGCCGTGATTCGAATCCGGCCAATCGAATCCCTGGCCCGGACCGCCCCAGTGATGCAGCAGGTTGCCTTGCTGATCGAATTCCAGCACGGGAGGCGCGGGAGCGCAGCACTGCGCGGTCTGCGGCGTCGTCGTCGCGTGCACTTCACCGGCTTCGAGCGATCCGGCGCGGTGGATGATCCAGACGTGATCCTGAGCGTCCACGGAAACGCCGATCGTCTGGCCCAGAATCCAGTGGTTCGGCAGAGGCTTGGGCCACAGCGGATCTACTTCGAACCGCGGCGCCATGACGGTGGCGCCCTCGGCTCGTTTCGCGAGTACCTCTGAGCCGACCCACAACCCCCCGAGCGTTCCCACGAACGCGGCGCCCACGTACAGATTCCGTTTCATATCGTTATCCCTTTCTCGACTGCGAGAGCCAGTATATAGCAAGCGAACCCTGAGCGGAGTCGCCTTTTCATCCCCTTGACTCTCCCGGCCTCGGGGCGGATGATGCGGGCGGGAGGTAAAGTATGCAATCCGCCCCCGCCGTCCACGAATACGCGGTCCGCTTCGATGAACCGGTCCGCTCCCTGCTCCGCACCAAAGGCCGGAACGTCTCGACTATAGGTCCGGATGAAACGGTTTTTCGCGCCATAGAGCTGATGTCGGAAAAACAGATCGGCTGCCTGGTTGTCTTGAGCGGAGGACAGCTCTCCGGCATTGTCTCCGAGCGCGATTACGCGCGCAAAGTGATCCTGAAGGGCCGCAGCTCGCAGCAGACCCGCGTGCGCGAAATCATGACCTCGCCGGTGCTGTTCGTCACGCCCGAAAAAACGGTCGCCGACAGCATGCGGATCATGACGAATCGCCGCGTCCGCCACTTGCCTGTGCTCGAAGGAGAGAACGTGATCGGGATGCTTTCGATCGGCGACTTGGTGAACTGGGTGATCGCGTCCCAGCAGCAGACCATCCGCCATCTGCACAATTAC
Organism: Bryobacterales bacterium; assembly: GCA_037916615.1. Classification (GTDB taxonomy): domain Bacteria; phylum Acidobacteriota; class Terriglobia; order Bryobacterales; family Bryobacteraceae; genus Palsa-187. The sequence goes on along the minus strand of JBAIXM010000091.1, from coordinate 37,233 downwards.
ATCGCTGGAAATTATCCAGCTTGACATGAGGCGAACAAAGAGCGAATATAGGCAGTGCCGCCTGGAGAATCGAAATTAGTCGGCATCGCCCGGATGGCGGCGGAAGCGCCTTGCCTCGAACCCAAGCGCCAGGTGCAATACCTCGAGTTGCCGGCGCGCACCTATCTGGCCCGGTGCGACAGCGAGCGCGTGCCGTTCCGCTGGATGATCAACCCATATCGCGGCTGCGAATTCGGGTGCAAGTATTGCTACGCGCGCTACACACACGAATTCATGGAACTCCGCGATCCGGGCCAGTTCGAGCGGAAAATTTTCGCCAAGGCGTTCGACGGCCTCCGCTTCCGGGAAGAACTCCTGGCGCTGCCGCGCGGCGAGACGATTGCACTGGGGACGGCCACGGATCCCTACCAGCCCGCCGAGCGGCGCTACCGGATTACGCAGAGGATGCTCGAAGTGTTTGCCGGCACAGCGGGCTTTCATCTCGGCATCACGACCAAATCCGACCTCATCGCTCGAGACGCAGCGCTGTTAACAGAAGTGGCCCGAAGGCACTACCTGAGGGTCTCCATGACCGTGACGACGGTCGATCGCGAGCTCGCGCGGCTGCTGGAGCCGATGGCGCCCCGGCCGGATCTCCGGCTGGCTGCCGTGCGCAAGCTGGCCGAGGCGGGCCTAAGAGTCGTGGTGGGCTGCGCGCCGGTGATGCCACTCCTCAACGACAGCGACCGCAGCCTGGATGCGCTGGCTCGGGAGGCGGCAGCCGCCGGTGCGGCCGAGCTGTGGGCGAATGTGCTGTTTCTGAAGCCTTGTGCATACCAGGTGTTTCTGCCATTTCTTGAGCAGCGTTTTCCGGCACTGGTCCGCAAATATCGAGAGCGCTACGAGCGCGGGGCCTACCTGCGCGGCGCGTACCCCGAGATGATCCACGAGCGAATCGAAGAATCCGCGCGCGCCACGGATTGAACCGGAAGGAAGCGCAGCCGGAGCCGGAACAATGGCCGCACGATCCTCAGATGCAATTATTCTCGTAACTCGCGCCCTCTATAATCAGAAGTTATGACTCAGCCTGCGCACAACGTTCCCCCGCATGCCGCGGTTTTGCAGATGCTCCTCGGCAAGTGGGTGTCGAACGCGATCTCGGCAGCCGCCAGCTTCGGCATCGCCGATCATCTGGAATCGGGGCCAAAAACCCCGATGGAATTGGCCGCGCTCACGGGGACTCAGGAACGTCCGTTGTACCGCTTGCTTCGTGCCAACGCGAGCTTCGGGGTGTTCACGGAATTGGAGGACGGGCGTTTCGCCCAAACGCCGTTGTCGGCGGCGCTCCGCTCCGACGCCCGGCCTTCCGTCCGGAACATGGCGCTGATGCTGACCGACGAGTGGCATATCCGCTCCTGGGAACAACTGCCCTGGTGCATCGAGACAGGTAAGCCCGCGGCGTACAAGCTGCACGGAATGCCCATGTTCGACTGGATGGCCAAGAATCCGGACAAGACCGGACATTTCAACCAGGCCATGACGGATCTCTCGAAGGGCGATGCCGCCGCGGTTATCCAGAGCTACGATTTTTCGCGCTTCGAGCACATTGTGGACATCGCCGGCGGCCACGGCACGCTGCTTGCGGCGATTCTCGATCAGGCTCCCCGCGTGCGGGGAACGTTGTTCGAAATGCCGCACGTAATTGATGGCGCAAAGAAGGAGGGCATCCTTACGCGATTTGGGAATCGCGCCACTCTCAGGGGTGGCAGTTTTCTGGAATCCGTGCCGGCCGACGCAGACGCCTACATCATGAAGTACATCATTCATGACTGGTACGATCCGGAGTGCATCCAGCTTCTTCGCAACTGCCGCAAGGGAATCCGCCCTGGCGGACGGCTGCTGGTCGTGGATCAAGTCGTTCCCGGGCGCAACGAACCGGGAGTTTCGAAGCTCATGGATTTGGAGATGCTCGTCCTGCCCGGCGGGATGGAACGCACCGAGAACGAGTTCCGAGAGTTATTTGCCGCCTCGGGCTTCAAGCTGGAACGCGTCATTCCAACGCCCGGTTTGCAATGCATCATTGAAGGCGTACCGGTCTGAACTTGACGGACGAGGATTTTCTTCGGGAGGCTCTGGAACTCGCTCGGGAAGCCGAACGCGGGGGGGAGGTCCCGGTCGGCGCTGTGGTGGTGCTGGATGGCCGCATCGTGGGACGCGGCCGAAATTCCCCTATTGCGCGCAACGATCCGACTGCGCATGCCGAAATTCTGGCGTTGCGCGAAGCGGCCGCCGCGACCGGCAACTACCGGCTGGAAGGAGCCACAATGTATGCGACGCTCGAACCGTGCGTGATGTGCGCCGGCGCCCTGGTGGCTGCTCGCATCTCACGCCTGGTGTTCGGCGCGCGGGATCTTCGCTTTGGCGGCGTTCGCAGCAAGTTCCGGCTGGCGGACTCCGATGTGCTCAATCATCGCGTTCAGATTGTCGAAAACGTGCTGGGAGCAGAGTGCGCCGAACTGCTGGAGCGCTTTTTTGACGCGCGCCGTTAGAGAGATCATGCCGTTTTTCCGATCGGCACGTCCGGCTTCGCAGGCCCGCTTCGTGAGGCCGCAACTCCGGGTGCGAGCCGCGATGGACCATGGAAGTAATCATCCAGTGGGAATAAAGGATAGGGCTGCAATTCCCGAAAGGTGCGGCCCAGCTTTTGTTCGATTCGATACACGCTGTGGAAAAAATTCCCGCGGTCGATGCCCAGCTTTCTGGTGCAGAGTTTCCAGTCAGCTCCCAGCAGGAAGTGATAGCGGAACAGGCAATACTCTTCCTCGCCGAGAGTTCTGCGCGAAACCAGGCAGAAATCGGCGATATACTCCTCGTCCTTTCTGCCCCAGGTGTTGGGCCGCTGCCGTCCCGGCTGCGACTCCAGGGATATGCGGCTGAGATGCCGTTCCTGAGTGACGCATTTCACGAACCGGTCGTAGCAGATCCGGAAAACACAGCGCAACACGCAGTTACAGGGCGCCAGCACACCCTTTTTTGCAAGACGCAATCCAGCTCCATGGCATTGCGTGCATTGCGGCATAGCCAGAGTGAGAGTCTCTGACCGGGTCCACTCCATAGCTCGTCGTTCCTTTCGAGAAAAGACACCAGTGTGATCACCCACTGATGCGGCAATAGTACGTCGACTAGTGGAATAAGTCAAATCTTATTTCGGAAGTCTATGACGTTATTTCCCTATAAACGTCCAAAACAGCACGGCCAGTGTCGTCCCAGTCGAAGCGTTGCGCGCGGGCCCGTCCGATCTCAGTCAACTCGCGGCGGCGGTTTTCATCCAGCAGCACGGATCGCAAGCCACGGGCGACGTCGAAAAGATTGTCGGGTGTGACCAGCTCGGCCGCGTTTCCGACGGCTTCCACCAGCGCCGGAACATCGGAAGCAACCACGGGAGTCCCGCACGCCATGGCCTCCAGCGGAGCGAGGCCGAAACCTTCGTAGAGAGACGGAAACGCGAACAACAGTGCCGCGCGGTAGAAGACCTGGAGTGTTTCCAGCGGAACGAATCCCAAGAAACGCACGAACGGCTCGACGCGTGTGGCCACCACGGCGCGCCTTACTTCAGGGTAGCGGGACAATTCGTCCCCGATGATCACCAGCTTCAAGTTGCCGAAAACTGGATGATTTTCAAGCTCGGAGCGAATCACGGCGAAGGCTTCCACCAGCCGCGGGACATTCTTTTGAGGGCGGATGGTGCCGGCGTACAAGATGAAGGGAGGCTGAATCGAATAGCGTTGCAGGATCTGTTCGTAGTGGCCGTGATCCGGCGGAGTAACGGCGAAGGTGGGATCGGGAGCGCTGTAGATGGTTCGAATGCGCTCGGTGGGGATACGCATGAAGCTTTCGATATCGCGCCGCGTCGAATGGGACACGGCGATCACCCGATCGGCACGCGCCGCGCCGCGCCGGTACCGCTCGCGATGCATGGCCCCGCGAACATCCCCGCGCGCCGGAAACAGCACGCTGCTCATATCGTGAATGGTCACCACGTACGGCCGCTGGAGCCAGTACGGCACCGAATTTAGTGGGATATGGACTAAATCCGGACGAAAGCGTCGAATAAACAAGGGGAACTTGGCGTTCTGTATGACATCTGTATCCGGACTCGGGAACTCCGCGGTCTGAAAATTAGGCGGCAGCCCGGCGAGTTCTTCCGCCCGTTTGGACAGCCCGACGAGCGTGTACTGGTTTTCTTGGTCCAGACGCGCCAAGGCGTGAACCAGGTTGCGAATGTACGTGCCGATTCCGAAATCGCCGAGGCGCCGGACGTCGATCACAATGTGCCGCGGCATGGAAAACCTCTATTGGAACGCCGCGGGCGTGAGTCTCCAGGCGTACAGCGGGAATCGGTCAGTGAGGGATCGCACAGCGCGGCGCACTTCCGCCCCCGCCTGTTCGCTCTGAATGTGATCCAGGATTTTTGCGATGAGGCCGGCGACCTCGCGAATTTCGGGCTCGCGGAATCCGCGGGTGGTCACAGCGGGAGTCCCGAAGCGCATCCCGCTGGGGTTAAACGGAGGATTCTGGTCGAACGGGATGGCGTTGCGGTTGGCGGTGATGTTGGCGGATTCGAGAGCGGTTTGGGCCTCTTTGCCGCGAATTCCCTTGGCGAAGACATCCACCAGGAGCAGGTGCGTATCCGTGCCGCCCGAGACGATCCGGAATCCCGCGTCGCGCAAGCTCTCGGCGAGTGTTCGCGCATTCGCCAGCACCTGGCGCGAGTAGGCGACGAATTCGGGCGTGGCGGCTTCGTGGAAGCAGACCGCCTTGGCCGCGATCACGTGCACCAGCGGCCCTCCTTGCACGCCCGGGAACAGAGACTTGTCGATGGCCGCGCCGTATTGTTCTTTCGCTAAGATGAGGCCGCTGCGGGGGCCGCGCAGCGTTTTGTGCGTGGTGGACGTGACGATATCGGCCCAATCGCAGGGATTCGGATGCAAGCCGGCGGCGACGAGCCCGGAAAAGTGCGCCATGTCGACCAAGAAGATAGCGCCCACGCTATCGGCGATCTGGCGGAAGCGCGGGAAATCGAGCGTTCGGGGATAGGCGCTCCCGCCCGCGATAATCATCTTGGGCTTGTGCTCGGCCGCCAGCCTCGCGAGTTCATCGTAGTCGATGCGCTCGTCCTCGCGGCTCACGCCATAGGGCACAATCTTGTAAGTCTTGCCCGAAAAATTCAGCGGATTGCCGTGCGTGAGGTGGCCGCCGTGCGCCAGATTCAGGCCGAGCACGGTATCTCCTGGCTGCAGCACGCTGGCGTAGGCAGCTTCGTTGGCTTGCGATCCGGAATGCGGCTGGACGTTCGCATACTCGGCGCGGAACAGCTTCTTGGCGCGCTCCCGCGCGAGATTTTCGACGATATCGGTGAATTCGCATCCGCCGTAGTAGCGCTTTGCGGGATAGCCTTCGGCGTACTTGTTGGTGAACACGCTGCCGGTGGCTTCCAGAATCGCCTGGGAGGTGAAGTTTTCGCTGGCGATCAGCTCCAGGTGCGAATTCTGGCGTTCGGTCTCCCGGCGAATCGCTTCGGCGATCTCAGGGTCGACGTCGGCCAGCGGCCGGGCCATCCGTTCCTGTTCGGTCATTCTCGTTCTTCCAATCGGGCGATTTTCGTAACGCGCCGTTCGTGCCGGCCGCCTTCGAAGGGCGCGTCGAGGAACGCCAGCAACAGCTCGCGCGCCGTCTCAGGATCGGTGAAGCGCGCTCCCAGCGTCAAGACATTCGCGTCATTGTGGGCGCGCGTGAGGCGAACCTGTTCAACGGCAACGCCTACGGCGGCCCGGATCCCGTGGACCTTATTTGCGGCGATCGACATTCCGACGCCGCTGCCGCACACCAGCACACCGCGCTCGGCGGCGCCCGTCGCGACGGCCTTGGCGACCCGAACTGCGTAGTCCGGATAATCGGCGGATTCAGCGGAATTGGTTCCAAAATCGCAGACCTCGTGGCCGGTCTGGCGCAGAACTTCACCCAGGTGGTTCTTGAGCTCGAACCCTGCGTGATCCGCGCCGATGGCGATTTTCATGGGAGTACCCGATTCTAACATCGCGCGCCGGTCACGTCACACGAAAGCCTGATCGAGCGATGCGATGAACTGAATGCCCGGGACGATCTGTTTGCTCAGCCGGCCATCATTGGTGAGAAAAAGGTCGCAACGGGCAGTGGCTGCACAAGCAAGTTGGATCGCGTCAGGCGCCTTAAGACTTCCGTGCCGAAGCCGGGCATAGATCCGCGCACTTTCGCGATCGAAGGGGACAACCTTAACTCCCGGCGTGTTGAGAAGCTTTTCGTATTGGTCCGCGAGAGCCTCGTCTTTCCTTGACAATGGCTTGACGAGCACCTCTCCCAGAGTGAGGGTGGATGTGAGCAACTCATCGCGTCTTTCCGACATCCGTTCAAGAATGCTCCGCACTCGCGCCGCGCGGGTTCCGGATTCCTCCACCATATAAATGAAGAGATTGGTGTCGAAGAAGATTCTGCTCACTCCCAACCCTCTCGAAGTTTACGAACATATTCGTCCGGATCTTCTCCGCGCCAGAGTTCCTTGCCCAGGCCGAACATCTTGAAGACTCCTCCCAGCCAGCGATCGCCAGTGCCGTTTCCTTTCGCATACCTTTGCTTCGCCCATTCGATGAGTTCGCGATACTTGGGCGGCACATCATCCGGATTGGGAAAGATCTTCCCAGTGCGTTGGGGATGAACATCATCCGCTGCGCAGATCAAGCGGCGCGTGCGATCCCCCGTTGCGTACAGCATCCGATATCGGCCCGGGTTCGGAGGACGGTTGCCAACGCAATGGAGTGTCGCATGCACTCTGACGCCCGGGCGCAGTTCTCCAAACAGGTTTTCTTGCTCGGCTCGCTCGACGATTTCGCTGATTGTGAAGTCTGTCCGATCGGGCTGTTCTCGATGAAGCAACGCCGTGGCTACAAAGACTTCATCAGCCACTTTGAGGCCGGATAAAACCGTTTCCATGTATATACTATACATGAAGTCTAACCTCTCTGTCTTAGTTTATCGACACGATTTCGAGGAACGCCTGTGCCGCGTGGCTCAGCGCCCGGCGTGCCGGATACACGAGGCGAATCTTGCGCTCTACGACGAGTTGCTTCACCTTAATTTCCTTCACCAGCCCGTGCCGGATCTCCTGATCCACGCACATCCGCGGCAAGAACGCGACGCCCTCATTGCGCTCGACCATCTTGCGGATCGATTCGATGGTCGGCATCTCCAGATCCATGTTGAGCGGAATCTTGTGGCGCTGGAATTCGCGGATCACGACGCCTCGGTAGGGGGAAACCACGTTGTGCGCGACGAATGTCTCGCCCGCCAATTCTTTGATGGTCACCTGATCGCGCGCGGCGAGCCTGTGCTGCGGCGAGACAATAAACGAAAGGTGATCGGTATAGATCACTTGTGAAATCAGCCGCTCGTCTTCCGGATCGTAGGTGAGCAGACCCAGCTCCAGCTCCCCGTCCACAAGCTGCCCCGGAATTTTACTCGATTGGCTCCGGCGCACCTGCACCTTGATCTTGGGATACCGGGCCCGATAGCGTTCAATGTGATCGAGCAGATAGAGCGTGGACGACTCGTTTGCGCCGATGCTCAGCCGTCCGGAGGACTTGTCCCGCAACTCCGCCAACGCGTTCTCCAGGTCGCCTTGGAGGTTTTCGAACCGGCGGGCGTAGTCCAACACGATCTGCCCCGCGTCGGTCAAGAGCAGATCCTTGGCCGAGCGATCGATCAGCTTCTCCCCGACTTCGGCTTCAAGCCGTTGAATCGCAAGGGAAACCGCCGGCTGCGTGCGGAGCAGTTTTTCCGCGGCCCGGGAAAAGCTGCGCTCAACAGCCACGGTCAAGAACACGCGCAGGGGATGCAGTTCCATTTGCAAATATTATACAATGAAAGAAAATTATTGATTTGCCAAATCTAAGCGTCCGCCCCAATAATTGAGGGTACGAGGAGACTGTCCATGGCCGACCGGGTATATATCTTCGACACCACGCTGCGCGACGGCGAGCAATCGCCCGGATGCAGCATGACCGTTGCGGAGAAGCTCCGCATGGCGGCGAGGCTGGTGGAACTCGGAGTGGACATCCTGGAGGCCGGCTTTCCGATCGCCTCGCAGGGCGACTTCGAAGCGGTGGATGCCGTCGCGCGCGAGTTTCCGTGGGTGAGCGTGGCGGCGTTGGCGCGCGCTAACCGCCTGGATATCGAAGCCGCCGCGAATTCGCTGAAGCACGCGCGCCGTCCGCGCATTCACACATTCATCGCCACCAGCGACATTCATCTCAAATACAAGCTCAAGAAGTCGCGGCAGCAGATCCTGGACGATGCTGTGGCGGCCGTACGCCTGGCGCGCGAATTTTGCGACGATGTCGAATTTTCAGCCGAAGATGCCACGCGGACCGATCCGGATTATCTCGAGCAGATCTCGAAAGCCGTAGTCGCTGCCGGTGCGCGGACGGTGAATCTGCCCGATACGGTCGGCTTCTCGGTGCCGGAGGAATATCGCGCGTTGATCTCGCGGATCGCGAAGGCGCTGGGAGATTCGGCGGTCGTCAGCGTACATTGCCACGACGATCTGGGCCTGGCGGTGGCGAATTCGCTGGCGGCGATTCAGGGCGGCGCGCGCCAGATCGAGTGCACCATCAACGGTATCGGCGAGCGCGCGGGGAACGCCGCGCTGGAAGAAGTCGTAATGGCGATGAACACGCGCCGCGACCAACTCCCGTTTGAGACGCGGATCGTGACCGAATACCTGTATCCGTGCAGCCAGTTGCTGACGTCGCTGATCACCTTCGGGCCGCAGCCGAATAAGGCGATTGTCGGGGAGAACGCGTTCGCGCACGAAGCCGGCATCCATCAGGACGGATTTTTGAAAGAGCGGACGACCTACGAAATCATGGACCCGAAATCCGTCGGCGTGCCCGAATCGAAGCTGGTGCTCGGAAAGCACAGCGGCCGGCACGCGCTGGCCAAGCGCTGCGAGGATCTCGGGTTCAAGCTGACGCGGGAGCAGCTCGACACGGTGTATCATCGGTTCACGGAAATGGCCGACCGCAAGAAGGGTCTGCGCAACGAAGAAATCGAAGCGCTCGCGCGCGATGTCGTCGAAGAGACCCAAAAGGCAGGCGCGACCGCACGTTAAATTCTCAAATGAATCTTAAAATTCTGATTTTGCCCGGTGACGGGATCGGCACCGAAGTCACAGGTGCGGCAGTCGACGTTTTGAAAGCGGTTGCCAAGAAGTTTGGCCACACTTTGGACCTGTCCGAAGGGCTCCTCGGCGGGATCGCGATTCATAAAACCGGCTCGCCGTGTCCTAAAGAGACGGAGGAACTCGCGCAGAAGGCCGACGCGACGCTGATGGGAGCTGTCGGCCTGCCGGAGTTCGATAACGCGGGCCCGAGCCAGCGTCCGGAGGCGGGATTACTTTCGCTGCGCAAGGTGCTGGACGTGTTCGCCAACCTGCGGCCGGTGCGGACGTATCCCGAGCTGGTGGAATCCTCGCCGCTCAAGAATCACGTGGTCCAGGGCACGGACATGATCATCGTCCGCGAGCTGACGGGCGGCCTTTATTACGGCCAGCCGCGCGGAATCGACAACGATCGCGGCTTCAACACCATGTCCTACACGCGAAAAGAGGTCGAGCGCGTGACGCACACGGCGTTCAAGCTGGCCGCGAATCGCCGCAAGAAGGTCACCAACGTCGATAAATCCAACGTGCTGGAAGTGTCACAATTCTGGCGCAAGGTGGTGATCGACGTCGCGAAACATTATCCGGACATTCAGCTTGAGCACATGCTGGTGGATAATGCCGCCATGCAGATGGTGCTGAATCCCCGGCAATTCGACGTAATGCTGACCGAGAATACCTTCGGCGATATCCTGAGTGATGTAGGCGGAATTTTAGCCGGATCGATCGGCATGCTGCCGTCGGCCTCTCTGGGCGAAAAGAAGGGGCTGTACGAGCCGGTTCATGGCTCGGCGCCCGACATCGCGGGCCAGAACAAGGCGAACCCGCTGGGAGCTATCGGCAGCGTGGCGGCAATGCTCGAGTACACCTTCGGGCTGGTGAAGGAAGCGGAAGCTGTGAACAACGCGATCGGCAAGGTGCTCGCATCGGGCCATGTAACCGCCGATTTACGGCCCAAAGGAAAGCCGGCAACGACTACCGAAGTCGGTCAGGCAGTGAGCGAAGCGATTTGAAGAAAAGACGAGCTTTATGAAACCGCGAACCATCGTTGAAAAGATCTGGGACAGTCACGTAGTGGCCGAGAAGCCCGGAGCTCCTACGCTCCTCTATATCGACCTGCATTTAGTGCACGAGGTGACGTCGCCGCAGGCGTTTTCCATGCTGCGCGAGAAAGGTTTGAAGGTCCGCCGGCCCGATCTCACCATCGCCACGATGGACCACAGCACGCCGACCACCTCGCGCGAGTTGCCCATCATGGACCCGGTGGGCAAGGCGCAGCTCGAACAAATGTCGAAAAACTGTAAAGAGTTCGGCATTCGTCTTTATGATCTGAAGAGCAGCAAGCAGGGCATCGTGCACGTGATGGGTCCCGAGCAGGGACTCACGCAGCCCGGCATGACGATCGTCTGCGGCGACAGCCACACCGCGACGCACGGAGCCTTCGGGGCGTTGGCATTCGGCATCGGAACCAGCCAGGTGGGGCACGTGTTCGCGACGCAGTGCCTGCTGCAAACGCCCTCGAAGAGCTACGCGATCCGCGTCGATGGCGCGTTGAAGCCGGGCGTTTCGGCCAAGGACATTATTCTGGCGGTGATCGCGAAGATCGGCATCGGCGGCGGAACCGGATGCGTGTTCGAATACCTGGGATCGACCATCCGCGGGCTCTCGATGGAAGAGCGCATGACGATCTGCAACATGTCGATCGAGGGCGGGGCTCGCGCGGGCTTGGTCGCTCCGGACGATACGACGTATCAATACATGCACGGGCGCGAGTTTGCGCCCAAGGGCGCAGAGTGGGACGCGGCGGTGGCGCGCTGGAGACAGCTTCCCTCCGATCACGATGCCGAATACGCTCACGCGCTGACTTTGGATGCGAGTGAGCTCGAGCCGATGGTAACCTTCGGCACGAATCCGGGCATGGGGATTCCGATTTCCGCAGCTATCCCCGATCCGGCTTCGGTTTCCGATCCGATTGAAAAATCTGACCTGGTGAAAGCGCTGAAGTACATGGACCTGCAACCGGGCAAGCCGCTCAAGGGGCATCCGATCGACGTTGTCTTCGTCGGAAGCTGCACCAATTCCCGCATCTCCGATCTGCGCGCGGCGGCAAGTGTGATTAAGGGCCGCAAGGTGAATCCGAAGGTCCGCATGCTGGTGGTGCCCGGATCGATGCAAGTGAAACAACAGGCCGAGGCCGAAGGCCTGGACAAAATTTTCCGCGAGGCGGGCGCCGATTTCCGCGAGGCTGGCTGCTCCATGTGCCTCGCGATGAATGGCGATCAGCTTGAGCCCGGAGAATATAGCGTTTCCACCAGCAATCGCAACTTCGAAGGGCGCCAGGGCAAGGGCGGACGAACGTTCCTGGCGAGTCCGCTGACGGCCGCCGCATCGGCGATTATGGGAGTCGTGACGGACGTGAGGACACTTCTGTGAAACTCGAAAAAATCGAAAGCAAAATCGCGGTTCTGCCGATCGACAACGTCGATACCGACCAGATCATCCCGGCACGTTATCTCAAGTCGATCTCGAAAGAGGGCCTGGGCGAGGGACTCTTCCGCGACTGGCGATACAACGAGGACGGGACACCGAAGCCGGACTTCGTCCTGAACAAGCCCGAAGCGAGAGGCGTCCAAATTCTTGTTGCCGGCGACAACTTCGGCTGCGGCAGTTCCCGCGAGCACGCACCGTGGGCGCTGGTGCAGTCCGGCATCCGCGCGGTGATCAGCACCTCGTTCGCCGATATCTTCAAAGGCAACGCACTCAAGAACCAGCTTCTGCCGGTGATCGTCCCCGCCGACGCGCACAAAGAACTGCTGACTTCTCCCTGGGCGACCGTTAAAATTGATCTTCTCGCGCAGACGCTGACGCTGCCCAGCGGCCGTGTGGTCAATTTCCCGATCGACAGCTTCGCCAAGCAGTGTCTAGTCGAAGGGATTGACGAGCTCGGCTATATGCTCCATCAGGAGCCCGCCATCGCAGCCTTTGAGGCGCAGCGAGTTGGTTCCGTGAACACACTGCGATAACATCGCAAGAGTCACACTTGAAGGAGAATACCCGGTGCGAATGTTGCTGAGAGCCGTGATCCCCACCGAACCCGCCAACGCCGCCGTGCGCAAAGGCACACTCCAGTCCACACTGAAGAAAATCCTTGCCGATCTCAAGCCCGAAGCGGCCTATTTTGTCGCGACCGACACCGGAGAGCGCTGCGCCGTGGTCGTTTTCGACATGAAGGAGTCTTCCGAACTTCCGAAGGTCGCCGAGCCATGGTTCCTGGCGTTTAATGCTCAGGTCACGGTACGGCCCGTGATGACTCCCGAGGACCTGGCTGCCGCCGAACCGGGATTCAAGCGCGCCATCAACGAGTTCGGCCAGTAGGCGCACGGCTGTCTCACAAAACCAACTTTTGCGCCACGCAACCATGGAGTCTTCCAAACGACGAACGATTCCCCTGGCTGCCGCGGCTTTGTGGCTGGTGGCCATCAGCGCTGCCTTTGCAATCCTCTCCCTGGCGATGATCGGAACTTCGGCCGCGCGGATCGTGCTGGCGGCGCTTGCCGTCGCGGTCCTCGTTTACGTGGCGATCGGGATCGGCGTGATTCGTGCGGTCGTCCGCTCCCCTGGCGCCGTTCCGCCGCGGACACCCGAAGGCCGCATCATGACGCGCCGGTTTGTGTACGTTGTCGTTGCCGAAGTCGCCGCGATCATGGTTGCCAATGCCATTCTCGCAATCGCCCGGCACGTGGACGCCATTGTTCCTATGGACGTTCTGATCGTCGGAATCCATTTCCTGCCTCTGGCGCGGCTTTTCCGGGTGCCGCGCTATTACACGATGGGCGCGTTGTTCTGCATCGTGAGTCTACTGGTGCTGGCGCTGGTTCCCGCGAACACGCAAATCGGCTCCGCGGCCGCCTGGTTCGCCCTTCCGGCGTTGGGTCTGCACTCCCGTGGCGTGGGCGACTGCCGCGTTCAATCTGCGCGAAGCCTGGCGGTCCACAAACGCCGCAGCAAAGAACCAACCGAAGCCGTGGGCGTCGTGAATCTCCCGATCGATAGCTTCGCCAAGCAAGGTCTCTCGGCCTAGCCGCCGGTCGACAGGCTCGTCACCCGTACCTGTTGATCCGGTCCGGGACCCGCCGGCTCGCCTGAGACTAACAACATCTCCCCGATCGCGAGAGCGGAGAGAATCGCGGCAATCAGCAGCGATTTTCTTCCAAGAGTGGTCAGATCGAGATCCGCCATGGCACTCCTATCGTCTGAAATCCTTCAGGGGTATAGAGTACTGTGACTTTTGTTCTGGGGTTGCAAAACTTCCGGGCGATTCCGGCACACAGGTGCGGCGCGTACCGTGGAATTGGACAGGGCGCTTCCAAGGCCCTCTCCAAGAGGTTGCGACACATGGAGTACATCAATCCCGTAGTTTTCCTGATCCTGCTTTCCGAAATCTGTCTCGGCATATGCGCCTGGCATTCTCCCCGGTTTCTGCGGCGGGCGGCTGCACACCTGCTTACTCGCGCGGACGTTCTGGACCTGGCCCGTAAGGAGAGTGAACGCCGGATGAAGGTCTGGCTGGACGAATTCGGACTCGAGTCCGACAGAATTCCCACATCCGACGCCGCTCTCCAGCAGTATGACCGCCGCGTTTAGTACGAATTGCGTGTGGAGGTCGCGCGCTGATTCTTCACTTCGATTTCGTTGACTACCTGTTTCACGTTGGGAACGGCCGAGGCGATTTTCTCCGTGCTGGCTCGTTTCGCCTGGGAGTCAACCTCCCCAGTTAGAGTGACTACGCCGTTTTTGACGTCGTACTTCACGTTGTCGTGCAAGGAGTTCTGCAGCAGAGCTGCGTCCAGGTTCTTTTTGATGCCGGCGTCCAGATCTGAGTTCACGTCCTTCGCGATCGATTCCGAGCCCTTCGGAAGCACGGCGATCTCGTTGGCCACAACCTGATCTCCGGCCGCTGATTTCGCAATCGATTCCGCGCGCGCCTTATCGGCATCCGAATCCACGTTGCCTTTGAGGGTTACGACGCCTTTATCGCGATCCTGATTGACTGATACATCCTTCAGTCCTGCTTGCTCCAGAGAATGCTTTACATTCCCGGAGACATCGGGCGCTTTTTGCGTGGCACAAGCCGATAACAGCAACACCGCCGGAACAACCACCGAAGCGAGCCTTAAAGAAAACATTTCTGTATCCTCCTGTACGGTCCTAGCACGTGACTTTCCGCTCGCCGAGCTACTTTCCCGAAGCTGCGCGGTGCTCGAAACATTTTCCGCTTTCGGTTGCGCCCTAGGCGGCACGAATTGCGGAAATGGCACGAAACTCGCGAGTTACAACGCGGCACGGCGCTTGCAACTACCCTAGTGCAACGCCGTCCAAAGCGGACGTTATAAGGAGAAAAGACATGAAACGTTTTCCCTTGTGGCAACTCGGAGCCGCGGCTGGAATGCTGGCCCTTATGGCTCCGGTCGCCTCGCTTGCGGATGAATACGACAAGAAAACGATCGTGACGATCAGTCAACCTACGGAAGCCCCGGGAATCGTTCTGCAGCCCGGGACCTACGTTATCCGGCTTCTCAACTCAGCTTCCAACCGGCACATCGCCGAGATCATGAACGAGCGCATGAATCATCTTTATGCGCTTACGTTTACCGCGGCGGCGGAGAGAGTCACCCCCGCCGGCAAAACAGTTCTGACCTTCTATGAAGGAACGAACGGCCGCCCACCCGCGCTGAAAACCTGGTTCTGGCCGGGCGACACAATTGGACAGGAGTTCCTCTATCCGAAAAAACAGGCTGCAAAAATTGCCGCCGATACGCACCAGCGCGTACCCGAAGGGAATCTTCCGACGGTCGCGGAGAGTGGCCAGTCTCTGGTTCCTGACAACGCGAACGGGCTGAGCGAAGAAAATTCCGTGATCAGCGAGAAAAAAGAGTCGGCGAATCCCTTGGCAGCCAAGGCTGAAGAGCCTCCGGCGAACCCTCAGCCTCCTGCGGTAATCGCGCAGAATACGCCTCCGGCGAACCCCAACCCGGCTCCGGAACCGAGCGCGGCCCCGCGTCCGACCTCGGACAACGATACAAGCGTGAGCGCTAACAATGCGCCACAGGATAAAACTCTGCCGCAAACCGCGAGCCCTCTTCCACTGATTGCTCTGCTTGGGTTTATTTCGATTGCGGCGGGGGCCTCTATTGGAGTCGTTCGTCGACGTTCTTCAATCCGAGGCTAATTCCGTTTCGATTCTGAGGGTGCTCTCGTGATCGAGAGCGCCCTTTTTCATTTCACGCTCTTCATCCAGGCGAGAATCGGGCCCGTCACGCTGGTATCGGCCGTGTCAGGGGACATGACTTCGGAAATGTGACTGTGGTCCTTGTACACCTTGTAAGTGGCGCAGTGCCCCCCTTTGCATAGTTCGTCCCGCAACGTCTCGGCAAAACCGATGATGTTTGGCGGATCCAACTCCGCTACTGAGAGCATGAACGGAACCTTGGACTTCGTCAGTCCGGGCAGATTGGATCGCGCCAGGAGGGTTGCCGCGTCGGGCTGTTCCTGCTTGCCCTTGCCTTTCCCCGCGCCTCCTGGGCCGCCTTTCCCGCGGCCGGGAGCGGCTGCGGCCGTCGAGGGTTCTCCATTCGGCTGGCCGCAAGGGCCAAAGCCGCCTTGCACGGGCGGCGGCGTTGCCGGAAGAATATTGAATGCCGGCGGCGACATGAACACCACGCCCTTCACGCCGACGCCTTTTGGTCCCCAGTATTCCGAGTGCGCGATGTAGGTGGCGGTCGGAACGTTGCCGGCCGATTGCGCCCAGAGGAACACGCGATTCGGATTGCCTTTGTACCTGCCGATGTTCTGGTTCACCCATTGGACGATGAGGCTCATGTCTTTCGCCGGATCGTCCCAGGCGTTGCCGGGACGGCGCTGCATGTTGACGCCGACCATGCCGTTCTTGACGGCCCACAACATGACGTTGTCGTAGAACACATCGCCATTCGGCCCGCCCTGCTGCTTGTTGCCGGCGCCGCCCGAAACATAGATCAGCACGGGACGATTGCCGCCCCCTTTTTCAGGCGAGAAAACGTCTAAAACGTTCATCTTGTCGGGGCCAAAGGAAAGATCGCGCGCGATGGCCACATCCTTATAAGGCGGGTTGGGGTGCAGCGGGCGGTACACTTGCGCAGTTTCGGGGACGCACACTCCGCGGCCGATGTTCACCAGTTGTTTGGCGATTTCCGGGGGAACTTGTGCCTGAATCGCTCCGATTCCGGTGATGGCGAGCGCGGCGGAAAAGTAGAGTTTGATCGAGAACGTCACGGGAGCCTCCAGCAGGAATCGAGTATAACGCAATGGCCGGGTTTGGTATCACTGATAAGGACTAGGAGGCACAAGTGAGCTCGGTTCCCAGAATCACCCCATTTCTTTGGTTTGATAGCAGCGCGGAGGAGGCGGTCACGTTCTACACGTCGGTCTTTCGCAACTCGAAGATTCTATCGGTCTCGCGCTATGGCGAAGCGGGACCGGGGCCCAAGGGCAGCGTGATGACCTTGGAGTTCGAGTTGGACGGGCAGCGGCTGGTGGCGCTGAACGGCGGCCCGCACTTCAAATTCACCGAAGCGATTTCCTTCGTGGTGCACTGCGAGACGCAGGAGGAAGTGGACCATTATTGGGACAAGCTGACCGAAGGCGGCCAGGAAGTCCAGTGCGGCTGGCTGAAGGATAAGTACGGGTTGTCCTGGCAGATCACGCCCAGGATCCTGGTGCAACTGCTCCAAGACAAGGACGCCGCGAAATCCCAGCGGGTGATGAAGGCGATGATGCAGATGAAGAAGATCGACATCGCGGGGCTCCAGGCGGCGGCGGGGGGGAAATAAGACACTTGCGATCCGCTGCTGGCCAGCCGTCGCCTTCAGGTTCTCAGACCGACGGATGGATTTCGATCGAACCCGCGAAACTTGACGGAGCAGGAATATCGAGCCCTTCACTGCGCAACCCTTCGAGATGAAACTGAATGGCTTCCGCTATCAGCCGCTCGACTTCTTCGCGTGAGTCTCCGACGGAGACGACGCCTGGCAAGTCCGGAACGTAGGCGCCCCACGAAGTGGGTCCCTTTTCGTATATGACGGTATAGGTCATGACTTCCGTTGTTCTCCTTCGAGCCCCGCGCTACTTAGGATGGCCTTCAAGGTTCCAATCGGCACATCCTTTCCGAGTTGCCCAGGTACGGTGACCACCATGCCTTTTTGCGGATGCCGAAATTGCTTATGGCTGCCTTTGTCGCTTTGAGCCGCCAGCCGTGGTCTTCGAGCATCCGGATCAAGTCCCGAACCTTCACCAATTGATTCTAGCGCCACAGTTCCGACGGAAACCCGCGTGAGCCCGGCAGAGCGATAGGTGGTATCCCAACAAGCCCGTCGGTACGCTTTGCCAAGGCCATGAAAAACGGCGAGGCTGAGAGACCTGCTTTCTCTCATCAACCAAGCGAATATCTATGAATCAGCAACTTTGGACTGCGCGATTCGGACGGCTCAGAAGACTAGGATTGTTGGCTTTGTTCGGATTACTCTTAGTGGCTGTAGGCGCACTGACAACACCAGTCGTCTTAGTCAGCGGCGTCTTGCTATCGCTTCCTGGCCTGATGTATCTCTATATCCTCATGATCTTGCATTGGAAGGAGCGACACCGAGGCCACCACAGCGATTTATGGGGCGAACTCATTCTCATCGAAGTCTCCGGTTATATGCGGGACGCAGAGGACAACGCTCTTACGACGCAGCTATAAGCGCACGGCCGCGCGGCATTCGCCAGGTCCAAACCATTTCTGCGATAATTTGGTTTGGACATTTCGGCCATCTACGCCGCCGGACTGGCCCGCGCGCTGAATCATTCGCGCGCGCTGCGCTTTGCCCGCGTCAAGGTCGCCGAGATCCAGCTGTATCAGGCGTCCCAGGTGAAAGCCGGGCGCTCGGCCCGCGATTTGTACGGCGCGCTGGGCCCGCACATCGATGCGGCCCGGACTGCCTTTCGAGATCGCTTCCTGATACCCTTGAATGGGATTCCCGATTACCTTCACCAGGAGCTGGTGAAGACGTTGGCGAAAGAAGATGCGGTACTGCTTGGTCCTTCCTATCCCGGGCCGTTGGCGTAAGGCGGCTGTCGTTGTGGTGGCGGCTGCCGTGATCGGCGGAGCCTCTTTTGCCCTTCGCGCGGCAAGCGATCCGCTTGTAGAGCTAAAGACGGGTGCAGATGCGCTCGATGACGGCCGCTATCCCGCGGCGATCGCGGCGCTCAGGGGTTTGCCGCAGCGCCTGCCTAAGCTGGCCGACTACGCAGCCTGGCTCCTGGCCTCGGCACAATCGGCTTCGAAGGATTTCGCGAGTGTGCCCGCCTCGCTCGATCCGGTCTTTAAGCAGACGCCGGCGTCTCCGCTGGTTCCGCGCGCGGCGCTGCTCCAGGCTGGCGCGCTGACGCAGAGCGGCGATGCCAATGCCGCGCTGGAACTACTACGCAAGTATTACTCGGTACTCTCGCAGCCCAAGGGAGACCTGGCCATGGCCGAAGCGCTCGCGGGTTCCGGCGACAGGGTCAGCGCGGCGATTTATTACCAGCGCGCCTATTACGGCTATCCGCTATCGCCCGAAGCCACGCGGGCTGAGGCTCAGATCGAAACGCTGAAAACCGAGCTCGGCGAGAAATATCCACCAGCGCTTCCCGCGGCGATGCTCGGCCGCGCGATCAAGCTGCTGGATGCCGGGCAGGCGGTCCGAGCGCGGAAGGAACTCGAATCCCTGGTGCCGCAGCTTGGCGGAGCCGAACGCGATCTTGCGCGGGTCCGCATCGGCGTGGCGCGCTACACGGCGCAGGAAAACGCGGTCGCGTACAAGTATCTTTCATCGCTGGAGGTTGCCTCGCCCGAGGCCGACGCCGAGCGCCTCTATTACCTGATGCAGAGCGCGCGCCGCCTGAACAACCTGGATGAGATGGACGCGCTGGTGGGCAAGCTCGGCCGGCTGCATCCGACTTCGACCTGGCGGCTGCAAGCCCTGATGTCGTCCGCGAATCGATATCTGACCGAAAACCAGCCCGACCAGTATGAGCCGTTGTATCGGGCCTGCTACGAAGCGTTTCCGCAAAGCAAGGAAGCCGCCGGATGCCACTGGAAGGTCACGTGGGTGCATTATTTGCGGCGCGAATCCGATACGGCCGAGCTTCTGCGCGCGCATCTGCGTTTGTTCCCGGCCTCGGAGAATGCATCGGCGGCGCTGTATTTCCTCGGGCGCCTGGCCGAGCAGTCGCGCGATCGCTCCGCGGCGCGTGCTTACTACGACGAAATCGCGCGCGAATATCCGAACCAGTATTACGCGATGCTGGCGCGCGACCGTCTGAAGCCTTTTGCCGGCGTAACGCCTTCTCCGGCGACGGCCGAGTTTTTGCGAACCGTCGGATTCCCGCAGCGGGCGCGCACCACGGTTTTCGACCCGAGCCCTTCTTCCCAAGCTCGCATCGAGCGCGCGAAGATGCTGGTCAACGCAGGATTGAAGGACTGGGCCGAGACAGAGTTGCGCTACGGCGCGCAGAACGGCGATCAGCCGCATCTGCTGGCGATGGAGCTGGGCGAATTGATCGGCGACGGCCGCCCGGCGCAGGCGATTCGTTATATCAAGAGTTACGCCGGGAATTACTTATTCCTGCCGATCGACTCTGCGCCGCCGGATTTCTGGCATCTCGCGTTCCCTCTGCCCTATCGCAACGACCTGGAGCGCTTTTCGAAGGAGAACAAACTGGATCCGTTCCTCATGGCGGCGCTGATCCGGCAGGAGTCGGAGTTCGACGCGAAGGTGGTTTCTCCGGCAAACGCGCGCGGGCTGACGCAAATCGAGCCGTCGACCGGCCGCGAGCTGAGCCGCAAGCTGAAAGTTCCGAAGTACAGCACCGCCAAGTTATTCCAGCCCACTTTGAACCTTCAGTTCGGGACCTATTACTTGCGGCTGGTGACCGATCAGCTCGGCGGGCACACGGAAGCGGCGCTGGCGGCGTACAACGCGGGGCTTTCGCGCGCGAAAGCCTGGCTGACCTGGGGCGATTTCCAGGAGCCCGCGGAGTTCGTCGAGACGGTGCCGTTCACGCAGACGCGCGGTTATATCCAGGCGGTTCTGCGGAATGCGGATGCCTACCGCCGGATTTATGGCGGCACGCAGGTCGCGGCGAACCGGTAGACCTCCCACAATTGATAGAATCGGTGACACTCTATGTCGCCGACGCCGGGACGCCTGTGCCCCAAATGCGGCGGCGAGGTGCGCGAAGGCTGGCGCGTCTGCCCGGCCTGCGCCGCGCCTCTAGATGCTGAAACGCGGACCATTTTCCAGGAATCCTCGTCAAGCACGATCGAAGAAGGCCGCTTCCCCGCTGGAACCGTGCTCGCGGGACGTTACCGGATTCTCGGCCTGCTCGGCCGAGGCGGCATGGGCGAGGTCTATCGAGCCTACGATCTGATCCTGAATCAGGCCGTCGCGCTCAAGTTTCTCCCGCAAGCGCAGATGTCCGAGCCCGCGCTGGCGCGCTTCCGCAATGAGGTCCGCATCGCGCGCCAGGTTTCGCACCCCAATGTGTGCCGCGTCTACGACATCGGCTTTGTCGAGGGTTTGCACTTCATCTCGATGGAGTATCTCGACGGCGAGGACCTGGGCTCGCTGCTGCGGCGCATCGGGCGGCTTTCGCAGGATAAAGCCATCGAGTTCACCCGCAAAATCTGCGCGGGATTATCAGCGGCGCACGAGCGGGGCGTGCTGCATCGTGACCTGAAACCGTCGAACATTATGATCGACGGGCGCGGGCATGTGCGCATCACCGATTTCGGCCTGGCGGCGCTGGCTCAGGAGATTGCGCTGGGCGATATCCGCAGCGGTACGCCTGCTTACATGTCGCCGGAGCAGAAGGCCGGCAGGGAAGTGACGGTCCGCAGCGATATCTACTCGCTGGGGCTGGTGCTGTATGAGATGTTCACGGGCAAAACGCGCAGCGAAACCAGCCCCAGTGAACACATCAAAGACCTCGATCCGGCCATCGACCGCGTGATTCTACGCTGCCTGGAAGAAGATCCTAAGCGGCGGCCGTCTTCGGCGTTGAATGTCGCGATGGCGCTGCCCGGGGGCGATCCGATTGCGGCGGCGCTCGCCGCCGGGGAGACTCCGTCGCCCGAAATGGTCGCGGCGTCCATGGAAAAGGAAGGATTTAGCGTACGCACCGCAGCCATGTGCTTCGCCGCTATCGTCGTTTTGGTTGCCGCCGGAATCGTGATCCAGAGTAAGTACGGGCTTCTCGCTCGCGCTCCGCTCAAGCTTCCTCCCGATGCTATGGCCGACCGAGCGCAGCAACTGCTGACCTTGCTGGGCTACACGGATCACCTTGATTACATCGATTACGGCTTCGACTGTTGCGAGCAGGCCGCTGTGGACAATGTGAATCGATACGACAGCGCGCGACGCGCTGAGATCCTCGCCAGCCATAAACCACCTATCATCACCTTTTACTACCGCTGGAGCAGGGATCGCAGTTCTGTTCGGAACCCAACCCTTAACTTCCCGGATAGCACGGACTTTTTTCGCAGGCTGCTGGCTGGAGTCCGTCTCCTGATGAATGCGGACGGACAGCTGGTCCGTTTGGAAGCGGAACCGTTCAACGCGTCTCCGATCAACCGGCCTGTTAACTGGGACACCCTGTTCTCTGCCGCCGGCCTGGACCGCGCCCGCTTTACGGAAACAAAGCCGGAAAGCACACCTCCGATGGTCGTGGATGGGCGCCAGGCCTGGACCGGCACCTACGCCGACAGCCGCACGGAACGCGTCCGAGTCGAAGCCGCCTCCTGGCAAGGGCGTCCCGTGATGTTCGAAGTTCGAGCTTTCCCGCCTGCGCCGCCCGGCACTGGAGCTGCCGGATTTGTCGCCGTGATCGTGCTCGTGATGCTGCTGGCTGCCGTCGGCGGGATTACCGCCTGGCGAAATCTGCGCCTGGGACGAAGCGACCGGCGCGGAGCTATGGTCATCGCAGGTACGGTTTTCCTGCTCGGCTTCGGAGCCTGGACGTTGGGACCATCGCACACCACCAGCCCGATGGAAGGACACTCGTTTGTCGGATTGTTTGGCGCACTCGGCCAATTGTCACTCGTCGCAGGGGTGATGTGGGCGTTTTATCTCGCCATCGAGCCCTATGCCCGGCGTCATTGGCCGGATTCGCTCATCTCCTGGACGCGGTTCTGCTCCGGAAAGCTGAACAATACGCTCGTGGCGTCCCACATCCTCGCGGGAATCGTAGCGGCGTCGGGCTTCTTCGCCGGTATTAGCGGCTTGGCCGCGGGATTGTGGATCCGACAGCAAATCGACTCGATCGGTAGCGCCAGTCAGTTGGCCGGGGCTTGGTTCCAGCGTGGTCAAAACGGTTTCCTCCTGGCGCTCGCCCTGTTATTGATGGTCGTGCTTTTGCGGCTTCTGTTGCAAAACGTGTGGATCGCCGATCTGGGTGCCGCCGTTTTGCTGGTTATCGTTGTCTCGACCTTGAGCGGCGGGATCAGCGCACAGGCTGCTCCGTTCTTCACGATCACATCGCTTGTCTGGATGTGGGTTCTTCGTCGATTCGGATTCTTGGCGATGATTGCGATATTCTTTTTCGGAATCCAGTCCCAGCTTCCGGTGACGACGAGCGGCTGGTTCGCCGCGCCGTCCCTCGCTGAACACCTGATTCCGGTCGGCGTGGCGGCTTGGGCGCTGTGGGTAATTCTCTCCGCCCAGCGCCGGCCTGCTACGGAATCGGCGGCCTAACGGGCTTCCAAGTGCTTCAGGCGGGCGTCGAGAACTTCTTCCACACGGCGAAGCTCGGCGCGCCAGAGATCGCGCATGTCGTCGAAGCGCTTGTCGATAGCGGTGAACTTAGCGTTCATCAGTCCGATAAGGAGGCCGACCAGCACGGCATTGAACAACATCGGCACGCCGATTGCGATATAGAGCTGTGCGTTCGTCACCAAAGAGCAGCGCGCTCCGCCTGCAATTATTCTCGCACGAACCCCGCCAGCCGCCCTGCCCGATAATAAAGACGTGCAAGCCACCAAGAAGACCTTCCGCGCGGACCGCACGCGCGGTATCACCGAAAGCGTGATTCGCGAGATGACCCGGCTCGCGCTGAAACATAACGCGGTCAACCTCGCACAAGGCTTTCCCGATCTGCCCGCTCCGCAGATCCTGACAGACGCTGCGCGGCAGGCCATCGCCGATGACATCAATCAATACGCGATTACTTGGGGCGCCAAGCGTTTTCGCGACGCGATCGCGGCGAAGTACGCGCGGACCTACGGCCTCGAAATCGATCCCGAACGTGAGATCACCGTCTGTTGCGGATCCACCGAAGGAATGATCGCGTCCCTGCTCGCCGTCAGCAATCCCGGCGACGAGGTCATCATCTTCGAGCCGTTTTACGAAAACTTCGGGCCCGACACGCTGCTGTGCTCGGCCCAGCGCAAATTCGTGAAGCTGTATCCGCCGGACTGGCGCTTCGACCCGCGTGAACTCCGAACAGCGTTTTCGCCGCGGACCAAAGCCATCATCCTCAACTCGCCCGGCAATCCTACGGGTCAGGTGTTCGAGCGCGAGCAGCTCCAATGCATCGCCGGACTGTGCCAGGAATTCGATGCGCTCGCGATCACCGACGAAATTTACGAACACATTATTTACGATGGCGCGAAGCACATCCCGATGATGACCATCCCTGGCATGCGCGACCGTACGATTCTCATCAACAGCATGAGCAAGACCTACGGCGTCACGGGGTGGCGCGTCGGATGGGTTCTGGCGAGTCCGGAAATCACACAGTCCGTGCGCAAGGTGCACGATTTTCTCACGGTTGGCGCTGCTGCTCCATTGCAGGAAGCCGGAGTGGTCGCACTGGGGCTGCCCGGCACCTACTACGAAGAGCTGGCGCGCGAATATACGGCGCGCCGCGACCTGATGCTCGAAATGCTCGATCGGGCGGGGTTCATTTGTTCGCGGCCCCGCGGCGCGTATTACGTGATGGCGGATTTTTCCCGGCTCAGCAGCGATGACGATGTCACATTCGCGAAACACTTGATCGAGAAAGTAGGAGTGGCGGCTGTGCCGGGTTCAAGCTTCTTTGAAAATCCGCAGGACGGCGCCAGGTGGATACGCTTTTGCTTTCCAAAAAAATATGACACCCTAAGGGAGGCTGAAAAACGTCTGAAGGAGTTGACGTGATGCTGCCGCAGTACTTGCTCCCGAAAACCGTCGCCCGCGAAGCTGGCATCGGGGCGGAAATCCGGCCGGAGGCGAACGTGATCCGGCTCACCTTGGGAATTACGCGAATCGTGGCACGCGAGAGCCTGGAAGTGTCCATTTCAGGTTCCCCTGACGGAGAACATTGGCGTCCGCTCGCTGCATTCCCGCGAAAATCCTATTGCGGAACTTACCAGATGGTGCTCGATCTGACCAGGCATCGTGACGTGCGTTATGTGCGCGCGGCGTGGAAGATGGGCCGCTGGATGCACGATGAGCGCACGCCGCTGTTCGAGTTCTACGTCCGCGCCGACGACGCCCTACTGCATGAGGTGGGCCAGGTCGCGGCGGACGTTTTCTGATAGCGGGCCGTCCGGCCGGATCACCAGCAGATCCTGGAGTTCCTGAATGGCCGCGTTGCGGTTCCCGCGGCGCGCATAGATCGCGGCGAGGAACACCTGCGGCTCCGAAAAGTGCGCCGGATCCAAGCGCTTTGCCGCCAGCAGATATGGCTCGGCCTCATCGAACGCATCCAGCTTGAAATAATTCATCCCGAGCTGCGCGTTCGCGAGAGCGTCCTCGGGACGCTGCTCTACGGCGGTCCGGTTGAACAGCAGCGCATCAAAGAATTCATTGCGTTTCAACAGCAACCCTCCGAGATTGACCAGCGGCTCAAACGCGGTCGGGTCGGCGGCGAGCGCTTTGCGGAAACAGGTTTCAGCCCGCGCGACGTCCGCGGTTTGAAACGCGATAACGCCGAGAGCGTTCCACGCGGAAGAGAATTGGGGCGCGATCGCGACAGCTTCCTCCAGACTGCGGACCGCGCCCTCCGGGTCGCGCCCGGCCAGCCGCCGTTGCGCCTCCACGTACTTCGCCGAAGCGTTGCCGGGAATCGCAAGCTGGCGGACAGAAATCACGCCGCCGGAGGGATTGGACGCGGCTTCCGATGGCGAATAAGGAATCGTCGTGTGGACAATTCCCGACTTGTCGGCCACCGCTGCGCTGATCACAACGGTGCGGCGAATTTCGCCCAGTCCGTTCCGAACGACAGCGATCGTGTAATTGCCCGGAGCCAGCGCGCGGAAGTGAAATTCGCCCGCCCGGTTCACGGCAGCCGATTCCGCGTACGGCCTCTCGACACTGAACAGATTCACGCGCAGGGCGCGTGTGGCGGACGCACCGGTGATTTTACCGTCCAGTTCCAGGTCCGGCGCGGGCAGGGCTGCGGCCGAGATCAGAGCGGCGGCCGACATCGCAGCCGGAAGCATTCGAAACACCAGATCAGGCTACATCTTTTTCCAGCGATTTCAAGTACCGGTACACCTGGGACAACGGCAGCCCGATCACGTTGAAGTAACACCCTTCCACGCGTTCGACGAACTTGGAGGCGAGTCCCTGGATCGCGTACGCGCCGGCCTTGTCCATGGGCTCGCCGGTAACCACGTATTCGTCGATTTCGGCGTCGGTAAGAGGCGTAAACCGCACTCGTGTTGCGGCATGATCCACTACCGTGCCGCCCGGATGACGCAGGCAAATTGCCGTAATCACCGTATGCTCGCGGCCGGACAGGCGGCGAAGCATCGCGCGTGCGTCAGCCGCGTCGCGGGGCTTTTCGAGGACCTCGGGGCCTAGTACGACGATCGTATCGGCGCCCAGTACGATTTCGGCGCGACCCTGCCAGGCAGCCTCAGCCTTGGCACGGGCGAGACGGCGGGCGTATTCATCCGGCGGCTCGTCGGGTGCGCGAACTTCTTCGACATCGGCCGCGCGGACCGTGAACGGGATCCCCGCGGTGGCGAGCAGTTCGCGCCGGCGCGGGGATTGAGAAGCAAGCACGAGCGGGAGCGGCACAGGACAGGTATAACATGCCGCCGTCCGGCTACTTCGCTGAAGGCATCGCGCCCGGGGAAACCTGCTGCGTCTGCCGCGCCTGTGTCAACGCCCACTCCGTCTGGACGCGGGCAGGGAACGAAAGAAGCGCAAGCTGCATCTGGTTCCGAATGGTCTTTACGATGTCCGGGTGGGCATCGCCGCATTCATAGCTTTCCTCCGGATCCGACTCGATATTGTAGAGCTCCGGTCTCATCAGCGGAAGGTTCACCCGGCCCTCAGCGGGCTGCTCCGCCCAAGGTAGCGAGTTGTAGCGCGCCACATGCAATTTCCAGGGTCCGAGCCGCGCGCATTGCAGATGCCAGGAATCGAAATATAAGAGCAATCCGCGGTTGATGGACGGCTCCTCGCCGCTCATCATCGGCCAGATGTCGACGCCGTCCAGCGGAAGGCCGGGAATGGGAACATCGGCCAGCCGGGCGAAGGTCGGCAGCAGATCCATCAGCGACCCGAAGCCCGTCGGAGCCGTTCCCGCCGGGATCGTTCCGGGCATATAAGCGACAAACGGCTCTCTTACGCCACCCTCCCACGTTTCCGCTTTACGCCCGCGCAGGCGGCCCGAGCTGCCCTGAAACCAAGGTCCGTTATCGCTGGTGAACACGGAGAGCGTGTGGTTAAGGACTCCCGTGTCCTGAAGTGCCTGTACAACTTGTCCGACGCTCCAATCCATTTCCTCAACGACGTCGGCGTAGATACCTAGTTCAGACTTGCCCTTAAAGGCGGGAGAGGCACCCAACGGCTGATGCGGGACATTGTGGGCCAGATACAGGAAGAACGGCCGGTCCTTGTTATCGTGAATGAATTTGACAGCCGCCGCGGTGTATTTTTGGGTGAGCAGATCGTTATTCGTGTTCGGTTCCATTACGCTCTGGTTATACATAAGCGGCAGCGGAACCATATCGTTGCTGTAGGGAACCCCGAAAAACATATCGAAGCCGCGATTGTTGGGCATATACTGCGGCAACGATCCCAGGTGCCATTTTCCGATGCAGCCGCTGGTGTATCCGCCCGGCTTGAGCATCTGCGGAATAGTCATCTCGCTGTCCGGCAGTCCGTAGGTGTCGTTGGCGTACAGAACGCCGGGGATGCCCATGCGCGTCGGATAGCGTCCGGTCAGGAAAGCAGCGCGCGACGGCGAGCACACCGGATTACCCGCGTAGAACTGCGAGAATTGCGCGCCGGCGGCAGCGAGCCGGTCGAGATTCGGCGTCTTGATTTTGGACCCCGTAAATCCCACATCGCCGAATCCCAAATCGTCGGTGAGGATCACCAGGAAATTGGGCCGGCGGCGCGGCGCTCTCGAACGGCTCTGGGCAAAACCTGGAATCGCTACAGCAGACAAGGCCGCTGTAGCCTTGAGAAAACTACGTCGGGTGTACAACAGAATCCCCTTTCCCCTTTTGCCCTAATCCTAGCATCTGTGTCGCCAGGAAGCGAGCCTGGGTCAAACGGCCCACGCTCTTGGATCCGCTTGCTGACGCTATTCAGCTGGAAACACAGGATTTATTTATTGGCAAATGGCTTGCTTTTCTCTCAAGCAAAGCGCCATGAAACGATGGAGGCCAGCCGCGGATGCAATCTTGGCTGCGAGCTTGTGGGCAACCGTGTCAAGCTCATCGGCAATGACCCTGACGCTGACGAGTTCCGCCCTGCCTCCCAGCTACGTAGGGCAAATGACCACCTGGTCGGCCTCCGTCGCCGAGAGCGGCGATATTCGGTAT
The DNA here is from genome assembly GCA_037916615.1 of Bryobacterales bacterium. GTDB lineage: Bacteria > Acidobacteriota > Terriglobia > Bryobacterales > Bryobacteraceae > Palsa-187. The sequence goes on along the minus strand of JBAIXM010000091.1, from coordinate 9,124 downwards.
CGATTTCGAGTGCGGCCGCCGGGGGGCCAGTTTCGAACCATTCGGGACTATGGGCCATTGTCGTCCCTCAACTGGGCGGCAACGGAGACCGAAGGAATTTACGAAATTGAAGTCTCTGCCAAACGATTGGACACCGGAGAAGCAGCGACGACGTCGGAGTTGTATCAAATCATTTCCCGCGTCAGCGGCGGGTTGGCCGTGGTGAATCCGACGCAGCATCCCCTGGTCTTCCTGTTCAGCGCTCCGCCGTGCCCAGCGAGCTCCCGAATGCGCGTCGAGTATCAGGGTTATCCGGGCCCGCCCCAGGAAACACCATGGAAAAACTGTTCGGCGACAGGAAGCATGAATTTCTATCTGGCTGGCCTCCTGCCGCAGTCCACTTACGTGGCCCACAGCGTTACGGACAGCAACGGTACGCTCTTAAACGGTTCGAACGTAATGTTCGTGACCGGGCCGATTCCGAAGTTGCTTTGGCGCCAGACAGTCGTTCAGCCACCGGATCCGAATACCGATCGAGCCGTGCTCCTGGGAATTTCTGGAGGCAGCCAGATTGCTACGGATTTAAAGGGAAATGTGATCTGGTACGGTTTTGCCAATCTGACGTGGGCGACCCGGTTCGAGCAGGGAGGTTTTCTGTGGGGCGTACTGGAGGACGTCAATCAGCCCGTTTCGCAACAAAGTATCCGTAAGTTGGATCTGGTCGGCATGACCGTGTTGGAAACCAATGCGGAGCGCGTGAATGAGCAATTGAAAGCAATGGGTCGCCGGCCAATCACCGGATTCCATCACGAGGTCCGCACGCTTCCCGACGGGAAGATCGCGGCCCTGGCCGGCGTCGAACAGATTCTCACTGATGTGCAAGGCCCTGGGCCAGTTGATGTGATGGGCGACATGATCGTCGTGCTTGACGCGGATCTCAACGTGGTGTGGGCCTGGGATACGTTCGATCACCTGGACGTTAAGCGGATGGCGACGCTGGGCGAGGTTTGCACCAAGGCTTTCAATGCATGCCCGCCGTTTTACCTTGCGGGTCAGGTGAATGACTGGACCCACGGTAATTCGGTCCAGCTAACTCCGGATGGCCATCTGCTCTATTCGGCGCGGCACCAGGACTGGCTTATCAAGATCAATTATGCGAACGGAACCGGGAACGGGACCGTTCTTTGGAGGCTCGGCAAGGACGGTGATTTTACTGTTCTTTCCGACGATCCTTATCCGTGGTTCTCGCACCAGCACGACGGCAATTTCGAGGTATCGGATCCGACTCGCCTGGATGTCTTCGACAACGGCAACATTCGCTTCGCGAACGCTTCCGGGCCGGTCCACAGCCGCGGGCAGGTGCTGGAGTTGAATGAAGCGAGCAAGACGGCGACTCTGATCCTGAACGCGGATCTTGGGGTGTCGTCTCTGGCTCTGGGAACGGCTCAGGCGCTGGGTGACGGGAACTACCATTTCGACGCCGGTTCCGTGATCGGACCGGGTGTTTTCGGTGCATTCGCAATTGGCGTCAATCGGTGCGGGCGAACGGTTTCGGCCATTCAGGCCAGCACCATGCTGTATCGCTCGTTCCGGATGACAGACCTGTACACCCCGCCGGAGTTGCGAAGAGGGACTCGCGGGCGGCCCGGCCCCCATCCGCAGTCTGGCTCGGAGACCCGTTGCCCTTGAATACAATTCGCCTTTTCTTCGTCAAGCCTAGACGGGATATCCTTCGCCAGGCACCGCGCCCATAATCTCAGGTTGTAACTCGCTTCCTGGGGGCCTGCCAAATGCATCTAAGACGCGTCCTTTGTCTCTCTCTGCTTTCCTTTACGGCTGCTTCGTTCATCTTCGGGCAGTCCGACCGCGGCACCGTCACCGGCACCATCATCGACCCGGCGGGCGCCGTTGTTGCCAACGCCGCGGTTGAAGCCCGCAATACCGAAACGTCCGCCGTGTATCCGGTGGCAAGTTCGACCACGGGAAACTATACGATTCCCTCGCTTCCCGCAGGCACTTATGAGCTCAACATCACGGTGCCAGGATTCAAGAAATTCGTGCGAACGGGGCTGATCATTCAGGCCGCGCAGACCATTCGCGTCGACGCCACGCTCGAAGTCGGCAGCGCCACCGAATCGGTCACCGTCAGCGAGGCGACTCCCTTGCTCAAGACCGAAAGCGGCGAGTTGAGCAATACGATTGCGACGAGAACCATGGACACGCTCCCGCTTCTGTCCGTCGGATCGAACTCCTCGGGAGTGCGAAACCCGTTCTACATGGTGTCCTTGGTCCCTGGAGCCTACGTCCAACCGTCAGCTCCTTTCACAGGTCCCACGGTACGCATTAACGGCGGCGTTACCGGGTCGGAAAAAGTTCTCATCGACGGTATGGACGGAACGAACATTCTCGGCCAAGGCGCCAATCAGCAGGGCCAGCCGGGGCAGGATTCCATTCAGGAGTGGACCGTTCAATCCAGTAACTACGCCGCGGAATTCGGCCAAGCCGGCAGCTCCGTCATGAACATCACGATGAAGTCCGGTACGAACCAATATCACGGCAGTGGTTACGACTACTTCAAGAACGAGTTCCTGAACGCAGGCCAGCCCTTCACGGTTTTGAACGGCAGCCCCAACGAGCACACCCGGCCGACCGCGCGGCACAACGACTATGGAGTGACGATGGGTGGTCCGGTCTGGATTCCCAAGGTCTACGATGGCAAGGACCGGACGTTCTTTTTCTTTAGCTGGGAGGCGTATCGCCAGAACCTGGCCTTTTTGCCTGGCACCTTTACCGTTCCCACGCCCGCGTACCGCACGGGCGATTTTAGCGGAGCGATAACCGCGGCAGGCAACAAGAATCTCGGAACCGATCCACTGGGCCGCACGATCCTCGCCAACATGATTTACGATCCCAACACGCGCTCTGTGGCTCCCAACGGCCAGATTGTGACCGATCCGTTCGTGGGCAACAAAATCGGTCCCTCAAAGTTCGATCCCGTCGCCCTCAAGATTCAGAACCTGATCCCTCTGCCGGTCTGCGTGGCGGGTCCTCCGTGCAACACCACCACCTCGTTAAACAACTTCCAGAACACCGAGCCCGTGATACGCGATACGTGGCTGCCGTCACTCAAGCTCGATCAGAATCTCGGACCGCGGGACAAGTTATCGTTCTTCTGGTCGCGGACGGACACGCTCACCACCACGGGCTACGGCGAGGATGGCGCGCCCCAGCCGATCTCCGGCACGTTCGGCGGAGGCATTTACGATCACCGCGAGCGCCTGAACTACGACCGGACCATGACGCCCACGCTGCTGCTTCACTTGGGCGCGGGCTACGATCAAAATTATCTCGGCCGTCCTTCGGTGACACCGGATTACGACGCCTGCGGTCAACTGGGGTTGTGCAGCCAGGCATTCCAAAGACCGGCCACCTTCCCCTTGCTCACCGGCCTGAATGATTCCATCGCCGGCGGAACCAACATCGCCGGACCTCCCGGACGCGCCGATAACAAGTACTCGATTGTCGACACCATCGCGAGCGTCACCTGGGTCAAGAATAACCACACCTTCAAATTCGGAGGCCACGGGGAATTCCAGGGCAGCTACACGATCACCGTCAGCAATCTCTCAGGGACCTACGGCTTCAGCCCTGGCCAGACCGCAATGCCCTATACCGTAAGCACGTCTACCGGCGCCAGCACGGCGAACCTTCAAGGCAACCACATCGGCTTGCCCTACGCCAGCTTTCTGCTGGGTGCTGTGGATACGGCAGAAGTGGATCCACCTTCCGAAGTGCGCTTCGGGAAGCAGGAGTGGGGGTTCTATGCCCAGGACAGTTGGAAAGTGACGCGCAAGCTCACACTGGACCTCGGCATTCGCTACGACTACGGAACCTATTACAGGGAGCAGCACGGACGGTCTCCGAATCTGGCTCCGAATCTTGCCAATCCCATTGCGGGCGGACATCCGGGCGCAACAATCTATCAGGCGACTTGCAATTGTCCCTTTGCCAAGAACTATCCGTTTGGTTTTGGGCCGCGGTTTGGCTTCGCGTACCAGGCTCTCTCCAAGACCGTGATACGTGGCGGATTCGGCGTCGCATACACGGGAATCGGCCCGGCGCAGGTCTTCGGCGCGGCCAGCGGAAACGCGGCTGCGGCCAACCGGTTCCCACCGGCGTCCATTGCGGGGAACCCGCTGATGGTGCTGGGTCAGGGCGTGACCATCAACGGATCTCCATTGACTGCGGCGCAGGTGGCTTGGCCCAATTACAGTCCGGGCTTCTATCCACTCGGCGGAGTATTTCCGGGAGCGGGTCCGCAGTATTACGATCAGAACGCCGGACGGCCCGCCCGCCAGTACCAGTGGAGTTTCGCGGTCCAGCGCGAACTGGCGCGAAACCTGGTCGTGCAGGTCGCCTATGTCGGCAATCGCGGCATCTGGTGGCCGACTTACGTCGGAAGTCCTCTGACGAACTATAACTATCTCAGCACCTCGATATTGAACCAGTACGGACTCAATCTGAACAATCCCGCGGATGTGGCGATCCTGGCCTCGACCCTCAATTCGCCAGGCGCCAAACAGTTCCAAAACAAAGTCCCGTTCGCGGGATTTCCAGTCAACCAGACCGTCGCTCAATCTCTGAGGCCGTTCCCGCAATTCACCACCATCGCCATTGTCAATGCGCCGCTGGGCGGCAGTTGGTATAACGGGCTTCAGCTCACGGCCAACAAGCGGCTCTCCAGCGGGCTTCAGGTAGACTTCGGATTCACGTGGTCCAAATCGATGGATACTTTTGCCGGAACTCCGGATGTGCAAAACCGCGGTCTGGCGAAGGGCATTGCTTCACTCGACCAGCCGCTGGTGACGCGCATCGGCCTTAGCTATACGACTCCGAAATGGGAAATCAACAGGATCGTGTCCCATACAGTCCGCGACTGGACGCTGGGCGTCTACGCGAACTATGCAAGCGGCATCCCAATCGCGGCGCCTATTACCAACACCACGGGCTATACCGGAGTTCCCTCAACCGCGACCATCAACAACGTCACCTTCCAAACGGGTCAGTACCAACTCCGGACGGGACAGCCGCTCTATTTGAAGGACCTCAATTGCCATTGTTTCGATCCCAACACGACCATTTCGCTGAACCCGGCGGCGTGGGCAAATCCTGCGCCGGGACAGTATGGCGGACAGGAATATTACGGCGATTATCGTACGCAGCGCCGCCCCTCGGAGGTGATCTCCTTTGGCCGGCACTTCCGGATTAAAGAGAGAGCGACTTTCGGGATCCGCGCCGAGTTTGCCGATGCCCTGAACCGGACTTACCTGAACAATCCGACGACGGGAGCAACCAGCACTACCAGTCCGCAGACAGCGCCCTCCTGCAAGCAACCCAACGGAACCAGCGGAGCGTGCTCTCCGGGATTACAGGTGCTTTCTGGCTTCGGCTCATTCAACACGTCCACGTTGAATGCCGGTCCGAGAACCGGCCAGCTCGTTGCGCAGTTTCAGTTCTGATTTCAGGCCCTTGTCAGCGTAGGCGCAGAGATCCTCTGAGGATCTCTGCGCCCAAGTGCGAAGCGGGTTTACGGCATTTTCGGAATCGCGCCGGGTGCGAACAGGTCCGACAGATCCTCGGCCTTCGAGGCATCGCCCAGAAGCGGCCCGACGTGGAAGATTTCCTGCATCGTGCGCAGATCGGAAGAGTGCGTCAGATTCACCGGGCTCGCATAGGGGATTCCGTTGACATTCCGGTGAGCATGCTGAGAGATTGCGATTTCTCCGATGGTGTGGTCGAAGTTATCCCCGTTGTCGCCGGCCACGCCGTCGCTTTCGGATTCATCCCACCAGATGATGATTGCGCCGTTATCCTGGTAGGCTTTCGAGGCCATGATCACGGGAATGATCTGGCTTAGGAAATCGTCGCCCTGCCGGATTCGGGCCGGATCGCCCGTTAGGCCCTTGTAAGGGGCCGCGAGTGACGTGTGCATGTCGTTGTACTGGTTCGGCGTGATCCAGTTGTAGTCGGCCACCGTGTTGTTGTCCAGATCGGCAATCAACTGTTGCAGCGGAGCGTAGTGCGAGGTCAGTGGATTGGAGGACGTGGAATTGTTGCCGCCATTGGTGTCCGTGAAGATTACCATCGGATTGTGCTTGGCGGCGTAGTTGAACTGCGTCGATCCGTTGTAGGCGTTGACGCCGGTCGTGAAATTGCCGGAAAAGCTGGCGAGCGGCACGGTCCACTGGTTCGTTGGCAGGGGAACATTCGTTGCCAGGTCCACGTCGATATCTTCCTGATACGATCTCCACGTTTTCCCTGCGGCCGTGAGGAGATTGCTCAAGTGCAAAGGGGTGTTCTGGTCGGTGCCGCCCGGTACCTTGAACGGATCGTTGTCGTTCAGTACTCCGAGGTTGTCGCCCGCCTCGGCCCAGATGTAGTTGGGCTCGGAGGGATGAATCTTCGGGTTATTTCCGCTCGGAGTCGCCAGAACATTGTGGTACGCCGATGCATACGCCACCTGCTCGCTGATGTGAACCGCCGAGCCGTTGATAATTCCGAAAGCGGTTCCGTTCACCAGACTATTGATGAAGGGGGCGTTTGGGTTCTGATAAATCTGTTGGATGTTGCCGGTAAACTGGTTGGCCGGCTGCGTCCAGTTGTGATTCTCCATCGCGATCACGAACACGCGCTTTATTTCGGCCGCGCTGGCGGTGAAGCTGGTCAATGCGCCGGCGATAAGAAGTGCACCCGTGGTGCGGAGTCGTCTGACTGACAAGAGGTATGCCTCCAAGATGTTTTAGGAATGCGGGCAAAGCCCACTCTTGGAATAGCAGGCGTGCATCGCAGCAGGATGACTGGAGCGTTACGGGTTGAAGACTACTGCTTCCGAACCGCTTTGCGTTCGTCCGGCCCCGCGTGGTACGTGAACGACCGGCCATCGCTGCTGAACTCGAGCCAGTCGCCATTGGTGCGAGAAATGAACACAGTCTCGGACCTTGGGGCCAGCGGGAGTTTGAGCGGATTGGCGCCCTCGCGCATGAATAGCAGATCGCCATCGAGGCTGATCGCAACGGGCCGGCCAGGGCCATACTCGTAAGTCCCCACGTACTTCGAAAGAATGCCCGGCGCAACCTTCGTGATTTCCGTCCCGCCCAGCATATGTGGGATGGAGCGATCGTCTTCACAGACGCTTTCGAGCAGATCGGTGTCCGGCGCGAGCGTCTTATCCAAACGGAACGAGAACGGCCGCGTAAACGTTTTTGGATCGTCGATGGTCAATTCCAGATCCATATGACCGAAGTCTCGCCGGCGGAAACGTTCCGTGATGCGCAGCGCATCGGTATGAGGATGCCCTTCAATATCCAGCCAGCCCCGGTCGTTGAAACCGGCCGTGTCGACCACAAGCGTGTCTCCGTCCCAATGTCCGGTCGAGTAGCCCAGCCAGGAAGGATTGGGGTCCTCGGGAAGCGGCCTGCCATCCGTAAACACGGTCCGATGCACGCTGTTGGTGGTTCCCTGAAACAGAATCACCATGACTCCTGGAATCTGGACGAATCGCGCGAGATCGACTGCATGGTAATACGCGAACGGATCCGGGAGACAATTAGCGCGCGGCGCATCCTTGCCCATGTTCCGGACGCGCTGCTGATAGATTGCTTCGGCCCAGGGCTGGATGTCGCTGGGCTTTAGATCGCGGGCGATGTTGCGATCGTAGCTTCCCGCTCCGGGTCCTCTCCACACGCCGGAAAGATCGGGTTTCCCGTCGACGCCGTGCGGGGCGGGCGCGGACAGATTCGGTTTGCCGTCCGGCGTGCGAGGGATGCCGGGCGCCGGATAATCGAGCCACTGCGCCGAAGCCCCGAGGCATAACGAAAACGCCAACGCCAGTCGTGCGGTGCGCTGTTTCCACATAAAGCTGAATCCGCTCCTCCTGAGAGTGTAACGCTGCCGCCGGGCGGCAATTTCTGCCTCTTGCTCTTGCTCCTGAAATCAGGGAGGTCCGGGGCTCGGTCGTTACGCGCCAACGATTTCCGGAGCTATCGCTAGCCGGGCCGCAATCGGCCCTTGAATTGCCTCTCAAATTTGCGAGGTTAGCGGAGAAAGACCTCACCGCAAACACCGCTCCCGAGAGTTCACTCGTGATTTTCGAAACCGACCGTTTTCGTGTACATACTACGACAAAGTCCGTGTGGGTTGAAGCCAGGGAACCGTCCGGATGGACGCTTCGCGAGCAGCGCGCCCTTCCGGTGACGAGAACCTGGTTGACCGATAGTTCTGAAGCGAGCGCGCTGAAAGACGCCTTGAGCGATTTCGAAGGTGTTCATCCGGGTGACGCGAGCATGCGCTGTGCGCTCACAGGGATTCCGCTACCGAAGACGCCGCAAATCAAACCGCGCGAAAAGCCGCGTCCCGCTGTTCCTCCGAAGAAGCAGGCGCCCGCATGGCGTCAGCCGCTCCGGCCTCCTCTCCGGCCCCTGTTGCCGGTTTCCGAGTGAGGATGGGAACCGTCTAGTCTCGTCGCGATCGGTGACGGGCTCCGCCGCCGATGCCTCCGAGATCGATGATCACGGCGATGAGCAGCCATAGCAGATTGATCCCCGCGGTCGGCATGCCGCTGTTGATTTCCCAGGCATAGACGATCGTCGTCAGCGGAAGAAAAATAAATCCGAGGATTGGGATCAGCAGGCTGCCGTGAAACGCGCGTTCCAGGTAGTTTGAGAACAACCAGATCAAGAACAGCGCCAGGCGGGGGAATCCGAGGATCAAAAGCAGGAGCAGGCAGGGCATGCGTCGCTCGGCCCTGGGTGGGCAATGCGATCATAGCATTCCCGTGGCCTTGGTGTTTGTCAGTACTTCAGGATTCACGACATTGATCGGCCGCCCGGCGCAGTAAGCCAGGATCTGGTCGAAGATTTCCGAGAACTGAAGTTCGTATTCTTCTACCGTGACGTACCCGATGTGGGGAGTGCAGATCACGCGGTCGCTCTTCAGGAGGGGATGAGAAGTGTCGCGCAGGGGCTCATCTTCGTAGACGTCCACGGCCGCCATCCCGGGCCTTCCCGAATCCAGCGCGCGCGCAAGAGCGCCGGGCTCGATGAGAGCTGCACGGCTGGTGTTCACCAGCAACGCCGACGGCTTCATG
>JBAIXM010000090.1:0-1896 GCA_037916615.1 Bryobacterales bacterium | reverse complement strand
CCATGCGACGCCCGCGCCCGCCTCCCACAGCGGAAGCTGTTCCGCCCGGCTTGCCTGAACGGGAAAGCCACAGAGCCACACGCAGGCCCCCCCCCACAGCAGAACACGTCTCGTCTTTGACACTTCTGTCGTCGCCCCTTATGGCCGGGCGTCGCCGTAAAACCAGACCCCTTCGATTTCGACGAGCAAGTCTGAACGGCACACATCGGATTGCAGGTACACGATCCTGGAGCCGGCGCCGAACTCCTTCTCGACCTGCGCCTGCACGTACGAAAGATCCGCGCGGTGGCGCACATACGCCTTGAGCAGCATGCGGCTGTTGCCCGCAAGAGACGTTTGCTGCAGCAGGGCGCGAATATTCCGCAGTGTTTCCTGCGTTTGCGCGCGCACATCGCCCGGATGCAGCGTTTCGTGGCCGACGATGCTCGCGGTGCCGGAAATGAGGAAACAGCGCTGCCGCCCGCAGTTCACCAGCATGGCGCGCGCAAAAGCGGGGCTGCGCGGGCCGTACTCCTGCGGATACTGGTATGCACTGACCTGGCGCGGATTTTCGAACGCCTGCCCCGGCTGCCGCCCCGCCAGAAAATAGATCACCAAGGGTCCCGAATTGCTACCCAGCGCGCTGGCGGCCGGCAACGTGTCGCCGCCGATGCCCCGGCCGCTGGCGACCAGCGCCTCATGCCGGCCGACGTTAAACCCCCGATAGCGCTCCAGTCCCCCCTCGGAGCCGTTGATCTGCGGCAGGTAGTGCCAGACCCGCCAGAGATGCGGATAGCCCCGCTGTTCCGTGTAGCGGAAGATCGCGGTGTATGCGCGCGCGGCAAGCATCTCCACTGAATCGCCCGGCTGCTGCTGCAGTTGCATGCTCGCGAACAGCACATCGCCATCTTCCGCGCTGCCGATGTCGCCCGAAGCATGACGCGTCACCCGTTCGCTGCTGCTCCAGACCTCGTAACAGGTGTCAAACGGTCCCAGCACGGGAATATCCACGGACAAGCAGGGAAATCGCAATGCGTCGGCATGCCCGCCCGCGCCAAACGCGACGACGCCGAGGACGCGACCCGCAAGCGCTTCCAGGTACCCGGCAAGCTCGTCAGGCCGGACGTAATCCAACTTCAATCCATCATCCCTCATCGCCAACCCGCAGCCCTGGTTTCAACAACACGGATGACCCGTTTGCGCCATACCATGGCACTTGCCTCAGGATTGGCAATGCTGGTCGCACAACAGATTACTTTAAACATAAAGAGCCCGAAACCGTGACTGTTCTTTCGGAATACATTTCGGCCGGACATGCGCCTTTGGACGATCGGTCATGTTGCGGAAAACTTCTTCACGCGCCCCGCCTGCCGTACATCAGAACGTCGCAATGGGCGGGCGATATGGACATGATAGCCGGGACAGATCATTCGCCTACCCTCGCCGCACCTGACCGATCGGCGCGGCGTTTGTCAGCCTTGAATCCTAACCGATATCCCGGTCGCGGGCAACCGGCCCCACGGTGCCGTCATCGCGATCGCCGTCGAGCAAAAGCATCGTCACGCCGGGTGATGAGGATCGCGGAGAACAGCAGACTCAAGGCCGCCCCCAGCGCCACGGTGGAGCCAATCGCGCTCAGCACCGGCGCCTGCGAAAACGACAGGAGGCCAAAGCCAATCACGGTCGAAACATTGGCAAACAGCAGCGAAGCGATCGTGCGCTCCCGCTCCCCTCCTTGAACGGCCATCCGGTCGAAGAAGAGCGCATAGTTCGAGCCGATGGCCACCACCAGCAGCAAGCCAATCAGATGAAACAGTGTCAGCGCATGGCCGATCGATACCAGGCCCGCCGTCACCACGACGACCGCCGCTGCCAGCGGAAGCGCGACATCCACCACACGCCGCCAGGAACGCAGGC
>JBAIXM010000089.1:0-29914 GCA_037916615.1 Bryobacterales bacterium | reverse complement strand
ACCGGCCGCGCGGCGTCCCACATTCCGAGTCACGAACCGGAAAACGCGGCTCAGGAACCGGTACGCTCCTTCGGCGCCCGAATCCGTCCAGTCCATGTCTTTTTCCGGCGGCGCCGCGAACAGCTCGAACAAACGGCCGGTGTCCGCGCCGAAGCGCTCCGTCATCTCATCCAGGCTGACCACGTTGCCCTTGGACTTGGACATCTTCGCGCCGTCCTTGATCACCATGCCCTGCGTGAACAAACGTGCGAAGGGTTCGCTGTTTTCAATGAGTCCGATATCGCGCATCACCTTAGTGAAGAAGCGCGCGTAGATCAGGTGCAGGATCGCGTGCTCCACGCCGCCGATGTACTGATCGACAGGTATCCAGGCGGCAGCCTTCTTCGTATCGAATGGCGCTGAGGAATTATGCGCGTCGCAATAGCGGTAGAAGTACCACGAGGAATCGACGAACGTGTCCATCGTGTCCGTCTCGCGCTGGGCATCGCCGCCGCACTTCGGGCATTTCACCTTCACGAACGATTCGACGTCGGCTAGCGGCGACCGTCCCTTGCCCGTGAGCTTCACGTCCACAGGCAGCACCACCGGCAGATCCCGCTCGGGCACCGGCACCACGCCGCATTTCGGGCAGTGGATTACCGGAATCGGCGTGCCCCAGTAGCGCTGGCGCGAAATGCCCCAGTCCTTGATGCGGAACGTGATCGCCGCGTGGCCGAAGTGCTCGCGTTCGGCTTTCTGGTTCATGCGGGCGCGCGCATCGGCGCTCGCCAAGCCCGAGAACTCGCCCGAGCGCTCAACAACCCCGTCTTCGGTAAATGCCGCCTTTGGATTTTCATCCAGGGCTCCGTCCACAGGCCGGATCACCGGCCGGATCGGAATGCCGTACGTCTTGCAGAAATCGAAATCGCGCTCATCGTGCGCCGGCACCGCCATGATCGCGCCGGTCCCGTAGCCCATCAGGACAAAATTGCCGATCCAGATCGGAACCCTATCGCCGCTGTAGGGATTGATCGCGTAGTGGCCCGTGAAGTGGCCGTCTTTTTCGAGATCGCCCGGACCCTTTTGCGCTCGAGCATCGATCATCTGCTTGGCGCGCGCGCGGCCCTTCTCATCGAGCAGTTTTTCGCTCAGCGGATGCTCGGGAGCCAGGATCACGCACGTCGCGCCGTAGATCGTGTCCACGCGCGTAGTAAATACCCGGATTTTTTCCCCAGATCCCTCCAGCCCGAAGTCGATTTCCGATCCTTCCGACCGCCCGATCCAGTTGCGCTGCATCGCCAGCACGCGGTCCGGCCAGTGGCCTTCGAGCTTCTCATTGATGTCGCGCAGCAGCTCATCCGCATACGCGGTGATCTTCAAGAACCACTGATCGAGCGCGCGCTGCTCCACCGGCGTCGATTCGTGACGCCAGCAGCAGCCGTCGATTACCTGCTCGTTCGCCAGCACCGTGCCGCACTCCGGGCACCAGTTGAGCAGCGCCCGCTTGCGGTACGCCAGCCCGCGCTCCAGCATCTTGAGAAAGAACCACTGGTTCCAGCGATAGTAGTCCGGCTCGCAGGTGGTGACTTCCAGATCCCAGTCGTAGCTGAAGCCCATGCGGCGATGCTGCCGCTTCATCTGCGCGATGTTCGAAAGCGTCCATTCGCGCGGATGCCGTTTGTTCTGGATCGCGGCGTTCTCCGCGGGCAATCCGAACGCATCCCAACCCATCGGATGCAGCACGCTGTAGCCGCGCATCCACATGTACCGCGCCAGCGCATCGCCGATCGCGTACACGCGCAGATGGCCGATGTGCAGACTGCCGCTCGGATAGGGCAGCATTTCGAGCACGTAGTACTTCGGCCGCGTGGAATCGGCTTCCGCTTTGTACAGACTGGGATCGCTATTCCAGCGCTCGTGCCACTTCAGCTCAATTTCTTTGTGGTCGTACGGGATTTCTGGCATAGCTGTTTGAGGGTATCGAGATTCTTCCGGTCCCAGCCGTCTTCCATCGGCGTCTCCAGAATAAAAGCCTTGGAACGTAGTCGCGGATGATGCAGGATGCGGCGAAACCCGTCTAATCCAATATAACCTTGGCCGATATGCTCATGCCGGTCGACGTGCGATCCGCGCGGTGTTTTCGAGTCGTTCGAGTGAATCACGCGCACGTTGTCGAGCCCCAGCAGCCGGTCCGCTTCCGCCAACATATGATCCAGGCCGGCCGCGCTGGCGACGTCGAAACCGGACGCCAGCAGATGGCAGGTATCCAGGCAGAACCCGATCGGCAGATCGGTCATCTTGGGCGCGAACTCGCGCATCACGTGCAGCTCCTCGAACCGCCCGCCGAGCTGCGAACCCGCGCCCACCGTGTTTTCGATCAGCAGCATCAGCTTGCCCAGTTCCAAGCCGCGCGCCGCCTGCCCAACGCCTTCGATGAAGTGCAGGATGCCTTCCTCAACCGTCTGTCCCTTGTAATTTCCCGGATGCGCAACCAGATATTCGGCTCCAATCGCCGCGGCCCGCTCCAGTTCGCCGCGAAACGCCTCGATCGAGAGTTGCCGGATCTTCTCGTGCGCCGAAGCCAGGTTGATCAGGTAGTTGTCGTGAATCGCCAGCGGATACAGGTCGTGCTTTTCTCGCGCGCGGTTCAGCAACCGGATCGCCGGAACGCTCGGCGCCGACGCTTTCCACTGGCGTGGGCTGCTCGAAAAAATCTGGAATGTGTTCGCGCCCAGCTCCGCCGCTTTCAGCGCCGACCGCTCCAGCGCGCCCGCGATCGAGGTATGTAGGCCGATCCGCACGATTCATCCATAATAGAGGTAGGGTTGTATGTTCCTCCGCCTGGCCCTTCTCGCGATGCTGGCCGTGACGGCCTTCGGCGCCACCATCCGCCTTTACCTCAAAGACGGCGATTATCAGATCGCCCGCGAATACCAGGTGCTTGGCGACCGTGTCCGATATTTCTCCACCGAACGCGGCGAATGGGAAGAGATCCCGCTCGAGCTGGTCGATCTCGATCGCACCAGGAAGGAAGCCGCAGAGCGCGAAGCCGCCGTGGCGGCCGAAGCGAAAGAGCAGGACGCGGAAGATGCAGCCATTCGCGCTGAACGCAAGGAAGCCGCCCGCGTGCCGGTCGAGCCGGGCGTGTATTTCGTTGAAGGCGAGAAGATTCAAACGCTGAAGCCCGCCGAGACGGAGCTGATATCCAGCAAGAGCCGGACGGTGCTCAAGGTGCTCGCACCGGTCCCGATCGTCCCCGGCAAGAGCACTGTGGAAATGAAGGGCGACGCCGCGGCGTTTCGTCCCGCTGGAAACAAGCCCGAATTCTACATCCGCCTGTCCGATGACGAGCGGTTTGGAATCGTCAAAGTCACGAAAAAGAAGAATTCGCGCCTCGTGGAGAATGTCAGTATTCTCCCGGTCAGTAATGAAGCCGTCGAGGATCTCAAGCTGGTTCCGACGTTCAAGCGGCAGGTTTCCGAGAGAACCTACAAGATCTGGCCCGAGCAGCCGCTCGAGCCCGGCGAGTACGCCGTCATTCAATATTCCGAGGGCGCGCTCAACTGGCAGCTCTGGGATTTCGGCATCGGAGCAGCGCTCAAATAGCGTCTTATTTGCGTTCCTTCGCCGCTATATCTCTGAAGAACTCCAGCGACTCTTTCGCGCACCGCTCCCACCGGTAGCACTCCGCGCGAACGCGTCCGAGCTTCGCCAGGCGCGCTCTTTCCGCCGGCGATTCCAGCAGGCGGGTAAGCGCCTCCTTAATTTCCGACGTGCTTCGTGGGTCGATGTACGCCGCGGCTTCGCCCGCGATCTCCGGCAAGCACGAGCTCCGCGAACTCAGCACCGCAACGTTCGCAGCCATCGCTTGCACCACGGGAAACCCGAATCCCTCGTAGAGCGATGGGTACACGAACAAGGCCGCGCCGGCCACCAATCCCGGCATCTCCGTTTCGGGAACATAGCCCAGATAGACTGCCTCGCGACGGATGCGCGCCATGGTCTCAGAGGAATTCCAGCCTTCGGGCCCGGCGATCACCAACTCGAATTCCTCACGAAGATCGGCGCGCACCGAACCCCACGCGTCCAGCAACGTGCCGAGATTCTTCCGAGGTTCGATTGTACCCACATACAAGACATAGGGCTTCGATCGAGGCCGCGGGATTGCGTCGAAATATTCTTCGGCCACGCCCGAGTGGATGGTACGGATTCGTTCCGGCCGGATTCCAACGATCCGAATGGCATCCTGGCGCGTGTTCTCGGAAACCGCGATCAGCCCGTGCGCGCGTTTCAGGATGTGCTCTGCGAAGTTCTGGTCGGCCCGCGCCGTCGCCTGCGTATGGACTTCGGGCATGATCCAGGAGGTCAGGTCGTGAATCGTCGCCGTCAGCCGCGCGCGCGTGGGAGCCTGGCGCACAAGGTTTCCAGCGTGGAAAATGTCCGTTCCTCGCAGCAGCGGATCCAATACTGGCGCGCCCAGCAGATTCGCGGAATGCAGCAACGCCAGCCGGCCCGCGGTCCAGAAAAGCGACGTCGCGGAGCGCTCGTGATCCAGGCGATCCCAGTTGTCCAGCAGCGGAAATGCGCGGATCTCTTCTCCGGACGAAGCTTGTTTGCGCAGATGACGAAGCCAATGATAGGTGTAGCCCTTCACTCCTGCGCTGCGAAGAAGCGCCGAAGTCGCGTCGATCGTGATCCGCATCCTCAACCGCGATTGCGAAATACGAATTTCCCGCCGCTTTCCGCCACCGGACGGAGCATCTGGCGTCCGACGAGTCTTTCCAGCCTTTCGACTTGAGGCTTCTCGACGCAGATGTAATACAGATCCGGCGAGAGCCAGCGGCTGCGGAAACCCGCGTCATCGATGAACACATCGCGCGGGGCGTCCGGGGCATACGATCCATATTCCAGATTGTTGACTCGTCCGTTAAGAAGCAAGACTCGCTTGCCGTGATACGCCTCGGCGTAAAACACAACGGAGGAGAACGTGTAGTACTGGTCGTCCAGGATCAACGTGCCGCGAGGCTCCCGATTCAGCGCTTCCGCCAACGGTCTCGACGCGAGGTAAGGATCGAACGTGACCAGAGCCAGCCGAGCGGCGTGCAGGAACAGCACCATCATCGCCACCGCTCCGGCAAGCTTCCCGCGCCAGCCTGAAATCGAACCCACCAGAAAAGCCGCGGCCGCGAGCAGGAGCGGCATTTTCAGGTAAGCAAACGAAGCCATCGTCAGATCGCCCATATGGCCGAGCGACAAAGTGTAAGCCTCCGGATGCTGCGTCAGCGCTTGCGAAATGTCGCCCGGGGCAGGTAAATTCCAGACCTGCGAAAGGATGTAGCCGAGCGCCGCAAGCGCCAGCGTGGCCACCGCGCCCAGCGCGATCTGCCCTCCGCGAATCCACGCCGCCGCGCGCTTGTCTGTGAGCGCGCTGCCGATCAGCAGGGCCAGCGCCGGATAGCACGGCATCGAATAATATTCCTGGGTCGAGGAGAACGTGAAAAACACGAGCAGAAATCCGGCCCAGCAGAGGCACAACAGGCGCGTCCGCGAGGCCCGATCGATGGGACGGAAGTCGAGCTTCGCGACCGCGGGGAAGTACACGGTCCAGGGGAACAGCCACACCAGGTGCAGCAGCCAGAAATACAGCCGCGGCACGGTGTTGTAATCGCGTGGATAGCGCAGGTTCAGGAAGCGCAGCAGGTGTTCGTTAAAGAAGTAGAACCAGAAAAAGCCGCGATACTCGCCGGGCGCGCTGTGCATCGTGAAATCGAAATACGGCGGATTCCGCAGAGTCGCGAGAATGTGCCATGGCGCGGCAATGGCGAACGCGATCAGGATTCCGCGGAACACGTGCAGACGCCGCCAGGTCTCCCGCGAGCGCCATTCGCCGGTGAACGCCAGGAACAGAATTGCGGCAGCCACAGGGAAGACCGCTGCGATCAGACCTTTCAGCAGCAACCCGGTTCCGATCGCAGCCGCGATAACGGCGCTCCAGAGTCCCGGCCGCGCCCGATCGGCGATCTGCTCCTGATCGAGCGTGCGCAGAAAGGCCCACAAGGCCAGGGCGATCGTCGCCGTGATGGTTACGTCCGGAATCTGGATCCGTGTGAACAAAAACAGACCCGCCGATGTGGCCATCGTCAATCCCGCGTACATCCCGGCGCGCTGCGAAAACGCCCACCATCCGATGCGGTACGTCAGCCAGCACAGCAGAACCGCGGAAAGCGCAACCGGAAGACGCGCGACCCAGTCGTGAACCCCGAAGGTCTTAAACGCAAGCGCGATCAGCCAATACTTGAGAGGAGATTTCTCCAGGTAGGCGACTCCATCCAGGCGCGCCGTGACCCAGTCCCCGGAATCCAGCATGTTGCGCGCGATCTGCGCCTGGACCGCATCGACGTCGTCCATCAACGACGGAGGACTGACAATGCAGCCAAGAAAAACAACTGCCGCGACTGCCAGGACGATCAGGCCGTAGTAGGAAGAACGACGGGAACCTCGGGTTGCTCCACCGCTCGCGATGGGGCCGTGATACCCCATTGTTTCATCCAGAGGAACAGAACCACGAGTCCCCATAAGTGATACCCGAGGTTAGCACGCCGCTCCAGATGCGCGCGAATGACGGCTTCCACCGCTGGCCACGAAAGAATGCCCGATCTCTTTACGCTGCTTTCGTTTAGCGTATCGAGCAACAGGGGTCGCAGGACCGTCCGGAACCAGTGGTGCGTGGGGATGTCAAAGCCCTCTTTGCCGCGCTTGATGACCGCTGTCGGGAGCCGGTCCTTCATCAGCTCCCGAAGTACGAATTTAAGGCGTCCGCCTCGGATTTTGAAGTTCTCCGGAAGCCTTGCTGCGAACTCCACGATCCTGTGATCCAGGAATGGCGGCCGCACTTCAAGCGAATGGCCCATGCTCATGCGGTCGACCTTCGTCAGGATGTCATCCGGCAAGTAGCACAGCTGGTCCATCCACAGGAACCGGCTTAAGCCCGAGGCAGGCCGCCCCAGCCTCTCCAAAGCGTTGCGCTGGGCCCGGAGGCTCCAGCAGGTTCGCAGATCTGCTTGCTGCCCGCGCGAAAAGGTCCCGTTCCAGAAAAAGTGAGCCTCCACCGGATCCAACAAAGATCCCTGCAAGAGCCGGGTGACTTTGTAATCCCAGCCGATCTTCTCATCCGACACCGGCAGCATGCGGGCCGTTCGTTCTCCAAAGCGGAGAACTCCTTGCGGCAGCCGCCGCAGATGCTGCGAATAGCGGTCCGCCAGATACGTTTTGTAGCCGCCGAACAACTCGTCCGCTCCGTCTCCCGAGAGCGCCACGGTGACGTGGCGGCGGCACATCTTAGATAAAAACCAGACCGGCAGCGCGCCGGCGTCTGCGCTCGGCTCGTCGGAGTAGTACGGGATCTCTTCGATCACCGGAGCCAGATCCGCGTCCGGATTCAGGTCGAACTCGTAGTGGTCTGTTCCGTATGCGTCGGCGACTCTGCGAAAATAACGGCTCTCGTCGAACGAGCGCCCCTGGAACGACACCGAGAAGGTTTTCAGGCGTCCGCTGGCGCTTTCACTCGCGTAGTGCAAGACGGTCGAGGAGTCCAACCCGCCGCTCGACCAGATTCCAAGCGGAACATCCGCGACCAGTTGTTCCCGTACTGCGGAGCGCAGCAGGCTATCCAGTTCCTGCTTTGCGGAAGGGAGGTCCATTGCCGGATCCGGATGAAGCTCCAGTCTCCAGTAGGCTTCTGTTTTGACCCGTCCGGCGCGCCACTCCAGCCACGTTCCCGGGGGAAGCTTTTCAATACCCTCGACCAGGGTTCGCGGCCCTGGAACGTAGTTGAGCGATAGATAGTCCGTCAGCCCGGCTAAATCAATGCAGCGTCCGATTTCGGGATGATGCAGAATTGCCTTCAGTTCCGAACCGAAATAGATGTTCTCGCGCAGGCGCGCGAAATACAGAGGCTTGATGCCCACATGATCGCGAACCAGAACCAGCCGCCGTTTCGATTGCACCCAGAAGGCGGCCGCGAACATGCCTCGAAAACGGCGGAATGCGTCCGTGTCCCACTCTAGAAACGCATGTAACGCGGTTTCCGTGTCACACCGCGATTGAAACCTGTGTCCTGCCCGTTCCAGATCCCGGCGTAGCTCCATGTGGTTATAAAGCTCGCCGTTGAACACAACAACCGTGTCTCCCTGGCAGCTCGCCATGGGTTGGTCGCCCTGTTCCAGATCGAGGATCTTGAGACGAACGGCTCCCAGTGAGACGTCGGGAGACTCCCAGACGCCCTGCTGGTCTGGCCCACGGTGGATCAGCGGCCTGGTGATTTCCCAGATCCGGTCCGGATCCGGATCACGATTGAGATGTGTAAAACCTGCAATTCCGCACACGCTTGAAATCCCCGCTTTCTTCCCCCGAGAACCTAAAACCAAGAAAGCGAACTCGTTATCGGATGAGCATACCACAGGTTGTCAAGATTAAAAACAAACAATGAAAAAAATTTTGACCCAGACTGTAACCCGTTTGGCCCGAACCGGAGTCAGGAGCCGAGCTGTTCCGGGAACACGGCGTAGCCTTGGGGTGGTGGGAACAAGTCCTGAAGCACCAGGAGCCGCTTGCGGAGATACCGGCTGGGCAGTTGGCGGGGGCCGGTCTCCACATCGATATCGCAGCAAATTCCGTGCAGGTACAGCGTGAGCGTATCGATGAAAGACTGCCGGGCGTAAGCGCGAAAGGCCTTGGGATTCATTGAGTTCTGGGAGCGCCGCAGAGACTGCTTCAGCCTCCAGCTCGCTTCGTCCACCTCTCCGTGAACATCCGCCGCCAGTTCTTCGCGCATCAGCCGGCTGTACTTGGTTTCGACCCCTTCCGACCACTGCTCCCCAAGCACTGTGGCGAGCAGATGATAGAAGCGGTAGTGATACTCCGCGACCTCCTGATCTTTGAGCCCGAACGCCAGCACCGTCTCCCTGCCAAGGCTGAGTTGCGTCGCGGCTGAGATTCGACCATGAACCGGTTTTTCGATGGAGACGTATTCCGCCGATCCTGCCGGTTTCGTTCTCCCTGCTCCGTTGCCCCGTTCCAGGTACGGCACCAGCAGAATCGAGATTTTCGGCAAGGCGGCGGCGACGCCCGGAGGAAGCGCTGCGACTGGTTCCTCCAGGTACTCCTTGAGATCTTCCTCGCTCATCGGAACCGATGCGCAGAAGTAGGAGAACGTGTTGCTGAGCGGGATCATTTCGCTCCGAAACCGCTCGGCAAACTGCCGGACACTCAATTTAGAGAGATCGATTTGAGCAGGCATTCAGGCTTCTAAGTAAACGCCCGCAAAACGGAGCACGCGGGGGCCCACGCGCTCTTTGCGGGCTGACTACAACTATTCTACAGCCGGCGGGCGATTACAACCGTGATGTCATCGGCTGCCGGAGCCCCTTGCGTAAACTCGCGAACCGCCCGGTGGATTTCCCGCACGATTTCGGTCGCCGGGCGATCCCGGAGAGAAGCCACCAGCTTTGCCAGGCGTTCTTCTCCAAACTGGTTATCGTCGGGGTCGGCTTCTTCCGTGACACCGTCGCTGAACAAAACGAGGGCGTCTCCGGAATTGAGCATAACGTGCGCTTCCTGATACTGGGCCATCGGAAGAATGCCGAGAATCATTCCGCCGGCGCCCTGGAGCAATTCGAAGCCGCCATCCGCCCGCACGACCAACGGAGGGTTGTGGCCGGCGTTGGTGTAAACCACGTCCCCCGTTTTGGGATCGGCGATACACGCGAAAAACGTGATGAACCGGTTATCGGGACAGCTCGCGCAGGTGCTCTTGTTCAGGCGTCCCATTTTCTGCGCCAGGTTGTCCGGTTCTTCGAAGACCACGTGGACACGAGCCTGCAAACTGCTCATCAGCAGAGCCGCGGGCATGCCTTTGCCGGCGACGTCGCCGACCATCATGCCCACCCGGCCGTCCGGATACTTGACGAAATCGTAGTAATCGCCGCCCACGGCTCGGGACGCGATTGTCTTCGCCGCGATGTCCAATCCCTCCACCACCGGCGGCGTGCCGAGCAGGCGCTCCTGGATCATGGCCGCCTGCTGCATCTCCTTCGCCATGGCGCGCTCGGCTTCTTCGATTTCGTTGAGCCGCGCGTGCTCGATGCGGATCGCCGCCACGTTGGCCATCACCGTCAGCAGGTTCAAATCTTCCCGGCTGAATTCGCGGATGGCATTGGGCGAATCGACATAGATCAGCCCGATGACACGATCGCTGGTTTGCAGCGGAACCGCGATCATGCTGCGGACCTTCTGTTCCACGATGCTCATGTGCTCCCGCAAACCCTGATCGAGTTGGGCGTCGCGGATCAGCAGCGATTCCTTCTGCTTGATCACGCGGTCCCGAACCGTGCTGGAGATCTTGAATCCTTCCCCACGCGCGGCGCGCACGTTCAGCTCTTCGCCATCCAGCGTCATCAGGACCCCGCGCCCGGCCATTACGGCCTCGACCGATAAATCCATGATCAGCGGGAACAGTTCCGCCAGGGGACGATGACCGGCCAGCTCCCGTCCAGCGCGGATGAGGGCGCGCATTTGCGGGCTTCCCTGCATCACGGTGGTCTTGTTGAGATCGTCTACCTGGGGGCCCAATACTCCATCCAGGCTGGCGACCACGGTGGTGGCGCTCTTCGAGAACTGCTCGGTGTTATCGACGAATACGACCGTTTCCGGAGCCGCGGCTGCTGCGTCCGCGAACTCGATGGTGAGATGCCCGGCGGACACGCGATCCCCGGGCTGAAACGGCATGGGTTTTTCGACCCGCACGCCGTTCAGCAGGGTTCCGTTCTTGCTTCCGAGATCCTCTACCGTCCAGTGGCCGTCGTGCCGCACGAAGGCCAGATGCTGGCGCGAAAGCCCGATGTCGTCGGGATAGCAGAGCTGGTTCGCGCTGGACCGGCCGAGCGTGATCCGGCTCTGATCCAGGGCTATTGTTGCGGATTTACCCTCCAGGTCGCGGATTACGAGTTCGCGAGGCACGATTTGGGATGTGGCAGCCAACGTTCTAGCGTACCATCGACGGCCCTAAGGGTTATCCCCGGTCCAGCCGATGGAAGGAAATGCAGTTTGTTGCTTGACCGCAACGTACATGATCGTGGAGAATGTTTTTTTGGCTGTACTCTGAATCCCATGTAAGAGGAAGTTCTCCTTGCCTGTTAACCGCCGGGTCATCGCCCGATTCCTGACCGTTCTCACCGCCGCGGCCGCCACATTGCTCCAGGCCGCCACCACCGCAGCGCCCGTCAAGAAATCCACCAAGAAATCTTCCAAGAGCGCTCGCAAGACGACCAGCGCCCGGAAAGCTGCCATTGTTCCCGTCGCGGCCGTCACGGCCAAGCCCGCACGAACCACGACGCTGAGGAAATCATCGAAACGGAAAAGTTCAAACGTCGCCCGCGGGCCCTGGCGCGTTCCGAACTACGCTGTCTCCACCGAGGGCGACTCGTTTGAAGGCGACGATCTGGTTGCGCGCAACGCCGCAGTCGGCGCTTTGGGACGACTGAACGGCTCAGTCGTCGTCGCCGACGCCGATACGGGACGGATTCTGACCATCGTCAACCAGAAGCTCGCCTACAGGAGCGGTTTCCAGCCCTGTTCCACGATCAAGGTTCCCGTGGCGCTCGCTGCTCTGAGCGAAACCGTGGTCGACCGCCTGACCAAGATCCGCATCTACGGCAACACCAAGGTCGCGATGACCGAGGCTCTGGCTAAGTCCAACAATCAGTATTTCGCCAGCCTCGGCGAAAAGCTCGGGTTCGAGCGAATGAGCTACTACGCCCGCCTGTTCGGCCTGGGAGAAAAAGCCAGCCTGAACATCGAAGAGGAACAGCCCGGTATTCTGCCTCCGGAAACGCCGAAGAGCGGCATGGGCATGATGACCAGCTTCGGCGATGGAATCACAATCACGCCTTTGGAGATGGCTGGTCTGATGGGCGCGGTCGCCAACGGCGGCACGCTCTACTATCTGCAATATCCCAAGAGCCAGCAGGAAGCCGCGACCGTGACCCCGCAAGTGAAGCGGCACTTGGACATCGATTACCTGATTCCCGAAATCAAGCCGGGCATGATGGGCGCGGTGGAATACGGCACTGCGCGCCGCATCGGGTTCGACCCGAATGAGCCGATCTACGGCAAGACCGGCACCTGCACCGACACGCGCACGCCGACGCACCTGGGCTGGTTTGGATCGTTCACCGAAGTCGGCGATCAGCGGCTGGTGGTGGTGGTGCTGCTGACCGGCGGAAGCGCGGTTAGCGGTCCGGCTGCGGCGGGCGTCGCCGGCAACGTGTACAAGAACCTGGACGCCGGCAACTACTTCGCGCGACGGCCTTCCGTGATTGCCACCGCCGGGCAATAAATTCCATCCCGCTCGTAGCCCGCGAATCCGTTCCGGAGGAAACACTCCTTGAGCGAGTCGCCCTCGCGCCACAACTGGACTGCATAGCCGCATGAAGGTTCCGCGGTGTAGCGCATGTCAGAAAACTCGCCGATCGCGCGAACGGACCGCGCCACATCCTGAGGCGGCAGTGAAAGGGCCCCCAATGCAACGGCCGGCAAGATGCCCTGTCGAGTTTACTCCGGACTGCGCCAAATAAAGATTGCCAGGACCGCTCTCATGCGGATGCCGCGATTCCGCACAGGGCAAACTTTCTATGACCGTATGCCACTGACGATTACAACTCGCTTATGTCGTACGAGATCGCTGGACCCGACATGGAGAGTTTTGTACATTGGTGGAGCCTATGGGGGAACACGACAAGCTCCAGGAGTCAGGGTTGCCGCCCATGAGGGCGCAGGATTATTCAGAGAGGGAGGACTGGCCAGGGTACTTCCGGGCAGTCTTAGGAAAGGAGCCGCGCGAGACACTGGTACGGGCCCTCGATTCGTTTACAAACGAGGCATTCGCCGGCGGCTTAGCGGTCGACATAGCTGCTGGCGAAGGGCGGGACACGCTCGAGCTGCTCAAACGGGGCTGGAAGGTGGTGGCCACGGACAGCCACCCGGACGCGTTCTCCTATCTGTGGCCTCGCGTTCCGGAGGCATGGACTCTGCGGCTGACGACCATCGAGGTGAACTTCGCGCAGATGGAAGTCCCTCCATGCGACCTGGTGAATGCGAGCTTTGCGCTGCCGTTTTGCGAGCCGCGGCATTTTCCGGGCCTTTGGGCCAGGCTGGTCGCCGCGATTCGTCCGGGTGGCCGCTTCGCCGGGCAGTTTTTTGGGGAGCGAGATTCCTGGGCGTCAATTCCGAACCGGACCCACCACTCCAGGGAGGAGATGTTGAAACTGCTGGATGGCTTTGAACTCGAGATGATCAGGGAAGAAGAACGGGACGATGCCCCGGACGTGCGTAATCCCAAGCATTGGCACCTGTTTCATGTAGTGGCGAGGAAGTCCTAAAAGACGTGCGAGGCTGGTTCGTCCGCAATCCGGAAGCAAGTCTCACCCGATACCGTCGCCCTCCTTTCATTTCATTTAAGCGATAATCCAAGCTTGAGATAAACGACATGACTCATGACCTGGTGACCACGGCATTCACGCTGGAGGGGTATCGGATTGTGCAGAATCTGGGGCTCGTGCGGGGGATTGTGGTGCGCTCGCGCTCCATTTTCGGGACGATCGGCGCGGGATTGCAGACCATCGTCGGCGGCAATATTACGCTACTGACGGAGCTGTGCGAAAAGACGCGCTCGCACGCGTTCGATCTGATGGTCCAGCACGCCGACGATCTGGGCGCGAACGCGGTCATCGGCGTGCGTTACGACGCGACTGAGGTCATGAGCGGCGTCACCGAAGTGTTGTGCTACGGGACAGCCGTCATCATCGAAAAAGCCTAGCGGACTTCAGGCGTTACTGGCTTCGCCCTTCTTGAGTTTCTCGCGCTCCTCTTTGAGGATCGCTTTGCGGCTGAGCTTGATTTTGTTGCCCTCCAGCGCCAGGACCTTGACCAGGATCTGATCGCCCTCGTTCAGCTCATCGCGCACCTGCTTGATGCGGCTCTCCGAGATCTCGGAGATGTGCAGCAGGCCGTCGGTGCCGGGGAAGATCTCGACGAACGCGCCGAAATCGACGATCCGCACGACCTTGCCCAGATAGGTCTTGCCCACTTCCGCCACCGCGCAGATGTCAGTAACCATCTGGATGCAGCGGTCGGCCGCAGTTCCGTCCGAGGAGAAGATCTTGACGCTGCCGTCGTCCTCGACGTCGATCTTGCAGCCCGTCTGCTCCACGATTCCGCGGATCACCTTGCCGCCCGGTCCGATCAGCTCGCGGATCTTGTCGGTCGGGATCTTCATGGTGAAGATGCGCGGCGCGTAAGGCGACATCGTCGTGCGAGGCTTATCGATCACGGCGATCATCTTCTCCAGGATCTCCAGGCGGGCGCGGCGAGCCTGCTCGAGCGCCTCTTTCATGATCTTGTGGGTGACGTTCGGCACCTTGATGTCCATCTGAAGCGCCGTGATGCCGTCCTTGGTTCCAGCGACTTTGAAATCCATGTCGCCGTAATGGTCCTCAGCGCCAGCGATGTCGGTGAGCACGGCGTAATCGTCGCCTTCTTTCACCAGGCCCATGGCGATACCGGCCACCGGGGCCGCGATCGGCACACCGGCGTCCATCAGCGAAAGCGTCGCGCCGCAGACGGAAGCCATAGAACTCGAGCCGTTGGATTCCATGATGTCGCTGACCACGCGCATGGTGTAGGGGAAAGCTTTGTCATCGGGGATCACTGCCGACAGAGCGCGCTCGGCCAGTGCGCCATGGCCGATCTCGCGGCGTCCGGCGCCGCGCATGAAGCCGACTTCGCCCACGCTGAATGGCGGAAAGTTGTAATGCAGCATGAAGCGCTTGGAGGTTTCCGAAGGATCCAGCAACTCGATGCGCTGCTCGTCATCCTTTGTGCCGAGCGTGGCGGTGACCAGCGCCTGGGTTTCGCCGCGGGTGAACAGCGAGGAACCGTGCGTGCGGGGCAGCACGCCGACTTCGACTTCGATCTTGCGGATCTGGTCGAACTTGCGGCCGTCCGGGCGGCGGCGGTCCTTGAGCATTTCGTCGCGGAAGATGCGCTCTTTCAGGCGGTCGAATAGCTCACCGGCTTCCTCCTGCTGGGCTTCATCAAGGGTGGCGAGCGTCTTGGCCTTGCACTCATCCACACGCCGGTAGCTCTCGAGCTTTTCGTATTTTTCAGTGTTGAGAGCGTCCTGCAGCTCGGCGCGCGCGGACTTGGCGATTACGTCGTAGAGTTCCTGGTTGATCGGCGGCGGAGCAAACACGGCTTTGGTCTTGCCGGTCTTCCTCATCAGCTCGTGGATGCCTTTGGCGATCCTCTTGCAGCAGTCATGGCCGAACTCGATGGCCGCCAGGACTTCGTCCTCGGTGGCCTGCTGCGCGCCGGACTCGACCATCACGATGCCGCTCTCGGTACCGGCAACGACGATATTGACCTTGGAGGCCTTGGTTTCCTCATACGTGGGATTTGCGAGCAGCTTGCCATCCACCATGCCCACGCGGACGCCGCCGAGAACATGCGCGAAGGGGATATCGGAGATCGCGAGAGACGCGCCCGCTCCGACGATGGCGAGCGTGGAAGGATCGCGCGCCGGATCGGCCGAGAGCACCATGCCAATCACCTGGGTTTCGTGGGCGTAGCCCTCCGGGAACAGCGGCCGGATCGGCCGGTCGATCAGACGGCTGGTCAGAATCTCTTTTTCGGTGGGCCGGCCTTCGCGCTTGATGAAGCCTCCCGGGAAACGTCCCGCCGAGTACGTGTACTCGCGGTAGTCCACCGTCAGCGGGAAGAAGCTGGCGTTTGGTTTGGGATGGGGGGCTGTGCAGGCGGTCACCAGGACCACCGATTCGCCGGACCGTACAATCACGGATCCGTTGGCCTGTTTGGCTACCTTTCCGGTTTCGAGAGAAATGATTCGGCCGCCGCCCAGGTCTACTTCAACGGAATGCAACATGTGAGAAATCGTCCTTTAATCTTTTTTGGATTAAGAGGAGACTTTGGAGGGTTTCCCGCGGGGGACGCCCCGGCCGCCAGGGCCGGATGCTTCGAGAATCGGTCGACGAATGACTAGCGGCGGATTCCAAGACTCTGGATCAAAGCCTTGTAGCGTTCCGGACTGCGGCTGCGCAGGTAATCCAGCAACCGCCGGCGCCGTGCGACCATCTGCAGCAGACCTCTGCGCGAATGATGATCTTTGGCGTGCGTCGAGAAATGCTCCTGAAGGTCCGTAATCCTACGGCTCAGGACAGCCACCTGCACTTCTGGCGAGCCGGTATCCGACTTATGAATCCGGAACTGCGATATCACCTTGCTCTTTGCTTCTCCCGCCAGTGCCATT
Organism: Bryobacterales bacterium; assembly: GCA_037916615.1. Taxonomy (GTDB): domain Bacteria; phylum Acidobacteriota; class Terriglobia; order Bryobacterales; family Bryobacteraceae; genus Palsa-187. The sequence goes on along the minus strand of JBAIXM010000089.1, from coordinate 13,554 downwards.
CGAGAATCGATACTCCTCGTCTATTCTTAATCGTTACGTATCGTTACCCAGGATAGCACGTCCCGGCGTCGAGCTCTAGATCGAGTCAAATCGGGATTCCGACCCGCCACAGTCCATACGCCAGGGCCTGACGGACGTACACCCAATCCTGCTTCCAACCCGGTTCCTGCAGCAAGCGGTCCTCGGGACGCGGCGAGCCGTACACTTTCAAGCCCTGGTTTTCGAGCATCTTCTTGACGCGATAGATGTGATATCCGTCGCTCACCACGATGCAGGAGCGCAGGTTCATCCGCCGCATGATTTCGGCCGCGGCGGCGATGCTGTGAACCGTGCTTTCGCCTTCCGATTCGACCAGAATTGCCTCCGAAGGCACTCCGTGGCGGCTCAGGTAGGCTTGCGCCACGCCTCCTTCGGTGAACGTGGGATCGCCCCCGGCGCCGCCAGTGGTAAGAATCCGGGGAGCCAGATTGCGCAGGTACAGAAAAAGGGCGTGATTCAACCGGGCTTCCAGAACCGGAGAAGGCCGGCCCCGGTATTCGGCCGCGCCCAACACGATGATGACATCGGCGGGGCGCGCCTCGTCCACTCGCGACTGGCGGCGAATTTCGCGCGCCACCGTGGCCAGGCCGATTCCTCCCGCGACCACCGCCACCACGGCCGCGCCCAGACCGACTCTGAGCAGGACCCGGTTCATGCGATATGCTCGAATCTATTGTAGGCTCGCCTACAGGTTCGCGCTCCCGACGTGGTCGAAACCCTCATCAGCGATCAGAATCCCCTGCTCAAAGAGGTGCGCCGCCTGGCCAGAAAGGCAACTCTCGGGGACGACCGGATCGTCCTGGCTGAGGGGCCGCATCTGTTGGACGAAGCACTACGGAGCGGGGTAGAAATTCGTGCCGTGATCCTGGCGGAATCCGCCCGCGAGGCTCCAGAAACGCGCCTCGCCGGTGCGCGTCTCGCCCGGGTTCCAGACGCGCTGTTTGCGAAACTGGCTTCCACCGAAGCGCCGCAAGGCGTCCTGGCGCTGGTCCGGCTACCGGATTGGCGTCGCGAAGACCTGCTGCGCGCGACGCCCTTGGTGCTCGTGCTTGACGGCGTGCAGGATCCGGGCAACGCGGGTGCAATTTTGCGGACCGCGGAAGCGTTCGGGGCGACGGGCGCGGTCTTCCTGAAGGGAACCGTCAGCCCGGCGAATCCGAAATGCTTGCGGGCTTCGGCGGGATCGGTTTTTCGATTGCCAATCGTGGCTGAGATTCCGGAGGGTCTTCGGCTTTGCGCGGCTGATCCGCGGGCCTCGCTACCGGTTTCGGAAGCCCGCTTGGACGGCCCCTGCGCGATCGTCATCGGCGGCGAAGGAGGCGGGGTGCGGCCGGAACTCGCTGCTCGCGCGACCGGTATCAGAATCCCTACCGCCAGCGTGGAATCGTTGAACGCAGCCGTGGCCGCCGGCATCTTGCTTTATGAGGCGCGCCGCCAGCGAGATTTGAAATGAGCCTGTTCGATAGCGCGCCGCTTGCTTCCGCCGCCGACGAAAAACGTCCGCTCGCGGAACGCATGCGGCCCGACCGCCTGGAAGATTTTGTCGGCCAGCAGCACATTCTCGGGCCGGGCCGGCCGCTGCGGGTTCAGATCGAGCGTGACGAGTTGCAGTCGTTGATCCTGTGGGGTCCGCCTGGAACCGGTAAGACCACGCTGGCCCGGCTAATCGCGAGAATGACCCGCTGCGAATTCGTGCCCTTTAGCGCCGTGCTCAGCGGGATCAAGGAAATTAAGGCAGTAATGGCGGATGCCGAGCGCCTGCGGCGCACCGGGCGCAGGACCGTTCTTTTTGTCGACGAAATCCATCGCTTTAACAAGGCCCAGCAGGACGCCTTTTTGCCGTATGTGGAACGCGGCGACATCATCCTGATCGGAGCGACCACGGAAAACCCGTCGTTCGAGGTCGTTTCGGCGCTGCTTTCGCGCGCCAAGGTCTACGCGCTGCGCGCGCTCTCCACCGACGAAATCGTCGTGCTGCTCGAGCGCGGGCTGAAAGTTCTTAAGGCCGCCTCGCCTCGCGATTTGCTGGAGCAGATCGCGATTTACGCCAACGGCGATGCGCGAACGGCGTACAACATCCTTGAGACTGCGGCCGGCGTGGCCCGCGAAGGGGTGCTCGACCGCGAGGCCATTGAATCGGTCATCGAGCGCAAGGTGCTGCTCTACGATAAGGCCGGCGAGGAACACTTCAACCTCATCTCGGCCTTGCATAAGAGCATCCGGTCTTCGGATGCCGATGCGGCCCTCTACTGGCTCGCGCGGATGCTTCAGGGCGGGGAAGATCGCATGTACATCGCGCGGCGCCTGGTGCGGATGGCGATCGAGGACATCGGGCTGGCGGATCCGAGAGCCTTGGAGCAGGCTGTCGCCGCGCAGCAGGCGATCCATTTTCTGGGAATTCCGGAGGGCGATCAGGCCCTGGCCCAGGTTGCGATCTACCTGGCGGTCGCGCCGAAATCGGATGCGGCCTATCGAGCCCTGAACATGGCCATCGAGACTGTAGAAAAGACCAGCGCCGAGCCGGTTCCGATGCAACTCCGGAACGCCCCAACCCGGCATATGAAAGCATGGGGCTATGGTGAAGGTTACCAGCACGCCCACCAGTTTGAGGATGCGCTCAACACGATGAGCTGTTTGCCCGACGGTTTACGCGGAACAATTTTCTATGAGCCGACAGACCGCGGCGTCGAGCAAAAGATCGCACAGCGCCTGGCCGAGGTGCGCGCCCGCCGCGCCGCCAGGCCGGATTCAGAATCCGAGAAGTAACCGGACTGAAAGCCTTTCGCCATCCCTGTTTCATTTCCACAGTTCTAGAGATCGGGTATGGATCGCTTGGTACGTCCGTACCCCCAGGGAATGGCCCTAGTCAGCTATTGATGCAACGCTTTCGCGGAGAGAAACTTCTTTCAGACGAGGTGGCAAGTGGCGTTACCACAGACCCGAGAAGCTGATCGCAGGCGTTCGGACCGGTTCACAATCGAGCGGGAAATCCGTTATCGCGCGTTGAATAAGCGCGGCGGAGAGGAATCCGGCGAGGGCAAGACCGTGAATATGTCGAGTTCCGGGGTGTTGTTTACGACCGCGCAAATTTTGCGCCCTGGCCGCCGGATTGAGCTGGCGATCAGTTGGCCTGCCCAGTTGAATAATAAGTGCGCTTTGAAATTGGTGGCCCGCGGCCGGATCGTGCGGTTCGAGAACGGTCTGGCGGCCATGGAAATCCAGCAATACGAATTTCGGACCCAGGGAGCGGCGAGCGCCACTGTCAACGGGACCCCCAATGCTGCCAACGGGACGCCGAAATTCGCCGTCATGTAGTTGTTTCTTTTTTTTCGTTCGAGTCGCCGAAGTTTCTCTCCTTATTTTCCGCGCCGGGTCTCCTGCCCGGCGCGTGCTTTTTTTCTTGAACCGCGCACAAGGCTAAAAAACCGCTGTGCGCTCGAATTTTTTTCGGGTGGCCTGCTAACTTGGATAGTTGACCCCGATGCGCCGCCTCTATGCCCGCTGGATGTACGATTGGGACGCCCGGCTGAACGCCCGCGCCACAAACCGGGTCGTTCGGCCCTTCGACTGGGGACTGGAATGGTCCCGGAACTGGCCGCCCGCAACGCGTTTTCCACAGAACGGGCACGACCCGCTTGGATATTTCAAGCTCCTGAATCAAACCGGACTGGCCGCGAGTGACGAGTTCTTCGCCTATCGCACGCCCTCGGATTTCTCCATGGAAGGCACCCGGCTTCAGTTCACCAGCCCGGTGAAAACCCCGTATCCGGAAAACAACGCGGTTCATGGGCAGTGGTTCCCGGCTCCCGAGAAAGCTGGCCGGCGCAGGGTCGCCGTGGTCGTGCTTCCGCACTGGAATGCATCGGCCACCCAACACAACTCGCTCTGTGCGGGAATCGCCAAGCTGGGGATTCATGCGCTCCGCCTCAGCCTTCCCTACCACGATTTCCGAATGCCACCCGAGCTAGAAAGGGCGGATTATGCCGTTTCTTCCAATGTCGGCCGCACGATTGACGCGACGCGGCAGGCGGTAATCGATACGCGGTGCTGTGTGGACTGGCTCGAGCAACAAGGATTCGAAAGCATCGGAATCGTTGGAACCAGCCTGGGATCCTGTTACGCATATCTGGCCAGCGTCCATGATCCGCGGCTCAGGGTTAACGTTTTCAATCACTGCTCGACGTATTTTGCAGATGTGGTCTGGGAGGGACTCTCGACCCAGCACATCCGGCAGGGGCTCGAGCCGGCCGTTACCCTGGATCAATTGCGGGAGGCATGGGGAGTCATCAGCCCGCCGAATTACGTCGAACGATACGCCCGGATGGACAAACGGCCCTTGTTCCTCTATGCGCGCTACGACACCACCTTTCCCACGCGATTTTCCGAACAGGTGATCGCCAAGGCCCGCGAGCTGGGGATGGATCACCGGGCGGTGGCATTACCTTGCGGCCACTACAGCCTTGGGGAAACTCCGTTCAAATTCCTCGCCGGATATCACATCTGCAACTTTCTGAAACGAAATCTTTAGTACGGCGTCTGGGCAGGTACTAAGGGAAAACGCTCCCGCTGCCGATACGAACTGTGATGCAGCGAATCCTCGCATTGGATGAACCCGAAGAGCGGGTGGAGCCTGAAACTGCCTCAGCACGGCCGGAGGAAGATTTTGAGCTGGTGGTCGGAAAACGGCAGATCGCCGCGCTCACATTCCTGGCGCTGGTTGTCGTTGCCCTCTGTTCCGGGGGCTCTTACCTGGCGGGAAAGGCTGGTTCGCCTCGCGAGGAACCTTCGCAGCCTCTGATCAGACTGGAGGAAGCGCCTTCGCAACCGCAGCCTATTCTGGAGGCGACCATCGTGCCGCCGGCGGCTGCACCGATTATTCCAAGCGCGCCCACGGCCCCGCCTCCTGTGACGCCCGAAGCTCCCCTGTTCGGCAGCCCTGTCCCGAAAGCCATCTACATCCAGGTGGGAGCCGTGGAAAAGGGCGTTGCGGTGGTGATCGCCGAGGGCTTGCGGAAGCACGATCTGAAGTCGTTTGTCGCTTCCGGCCCGAATGACAAGATCTTTCGCGTACTGATCGGACCGTTCGCCGATGCCGAAGCCTATCAGAGCGCCCAGCGCGTCGTGAATGAAATCGGCCTGGCGAGCTTCGCGAGGCGTTACCAGCAGCAGTAAGCTTTCTCAGGCCCGTTTGTGAGCCAGGCGCGCGTGCGCGGCATGATGCCGCCCGTGCCAGGCGTATTGCGCCAGCCATTGATCGAGCCGCAGCGTTCCGGCCTCAGGATGGACAAACGTGCGCTGGAAATCCTCTTCGCTCATCGACTCCAGCAGCGCCACCCAGCGCATATGCAGGGATTCCAGCAGATCGAGCGAAGATTCAACCGGCAGACGCATATCGGCGAGCGTCGCCCAGCGGGCTTCGTCATACGGCTTGATGATGGGCTCATCCTCGGTCAGCGCGAGCTTAAACCGGACATACGCATTCATATGACTGTCGGGGACGTGGTGAATCACCTGGCGTGCTGTCCACCCGCCGGGACGATAGGGCGTGTCCAATTCCTGGGCCGAGAGGCTCGCTGCGGCGGCCCGCAGTTCGCGCGGAGTCTGCGCGATTTCCTGAATATAGCCTTCCCGCTGCTTTGGAGTGGTCCGTTCTGGAAAGGAAACTTGCCGATCGGATACCGGAGATCGCTCACCGGCCTATTTCTTCACGTCGACGCCGGGCCGCGGCACTTCGTAAGGAGCGCCTTCGCCGGGACCGGAAGACCCGAGGAACAGTTTCTGTCCGTTCGGCAGCGTCAGATCGCGGCCGTTGGCGCGATGCGTTCCGTCCTTGGATTGGTAACCCTCAATGACGATCTTGTCTCCGCGCTTGACCGTGTCCTTGGTGATGCCGCGGCGCATCAGGATGTTGGGGCTGCCGGCCTCGATCGCCCAGTTCTCCACCGTGCCATCCGGCATCTTCACGTCCACGTGGATCCAGCTATGAGGATTGATCAGTTCGACCTTGGTGACCGTTGCGTCCAGAAACTTGACCGGCTTCTTTTCGTCGAATTCCGCTGCGAAGGCATGGTGCGCCCGCGCTGGCGGGGGCGATAGGAGTAGCGCAGCACCTGCCAGAATCACGGCTCCTGCGGTTAGCCTGGATCGCATCATACGGAACCTCCCGATCCTTCAGCATCGCATAATTTTCAGGAAGCGGCCATTCCGGATGGCGCCTGAGTAAGTATCCCCGGTCGAGGCGCCAGGATGGCTCTCCGGCCTGCGTTCAGGGCTTTAGACGATAGGTCTTCGAGTTTATGTGACGCTTTTTGTTGCCGAGCCGCTTCCGTCTTTGTTCGCGCCGCTTGACGGCGCATTCGACGCACATGGTAGTCAGTTCTTTCGGACGTGGCTTTCCGCAGCGCGCACACAAGCCCTTCCGCCTGCGTTGTTTCTGCCATTCTGCTTGCCTGGACGCCATGACCGCGAGACCGTCTCGCGGGCTGCCGTCCTCCGGAGTGAGATCCGACAGCCTGCTTAACGGGCCGAAACAATCGACAACGTTTCAGACTCGAATGCCACTCTAAGAGTTACCCTATCTTTCGGATACCCTTGGATTCCAGGGGGGCGAACGGATCGCTCCGCCTTTGCTGGAGTCCCCTGTGGGCCGCTACCGCGGGATCCGGCTACCCCTCGGGACCGCCGCTGGAGCACAATACAGGGAGCACATGGACAACTTCTGCGTCGGTCCTTTGGAAGTCTCTCGTGTCGAGGAGACGCGCACGTTCTTTGACGCCGGGATGTTCTATCCCGACCTGGCGCGCGACAGGCCCGCGCGCTATGCCTCGTGGCTGGGCCCGTACTTCGATATCGACGCGCATCGATTTCCGTGCATCTTTCAGTCTTTCGTGGTCCGCCACCGCAATACGACGATCCTGATTGACACCTGCATCGGGAACGACAAGGAACGGCCCGATTTTCAGCTCGCGCACCGGCTGAACAATCCGTATCTCGAACGTCTGCGCGCCGCGAACTGCCGGCCCGAGGATGTGGACATCGTGCTCTGCACTCATTTCCACGTGGACCACGTCGGCTGGAACACCAGGCTCGACAACGGGCGCTGGGTCCCGACGTTCCCCCATGCGCGTTACATCTTTTCGCGCGAGGAATACGCGCGCTACGCTCCGGAGAATCGCACATCCGAGCCGCCTCCCTTTCTCGATATCTTCGAGGACAGCGTGCTCCCGGTGATCCAGAGCGGGCAGGCCGAGTTTGTCTCCGGCGAACAAACAGTTCATGAACTGCTCACGGTCTTTCCGGCGCCAGGACATACGCCGGGCCACATCGCGGTCCGCGCGGCGCGAGGAAAGGATACGGGCATCTTTCTCGGCGACATCATTCACAACCCAATCCAAATCGCCGAGCCGGACCTGAACAGCTCTTTCTGTGAGGATGGTCCTCAGGCGCGAGCCACGCGGCGCAAACTGCTGGATGAGGCCGCCGAAGGCGGTCATCTCCTGATCCCGGGACACTTCAGCGCTCCCCATATCGGGAGAGTCAAGCCGTCAGCGGACGGATTCGTTTTTTGCGGAGGCATAGAATAATTCCATGCGCAGAACGGTCCTGCTACTGCCCATCGCGCTGTTCGCTCTCGCAGGGCAGACCACCGCTCCGATGCAGGTTCAGACCGACCTGAACCACCTGATGCGCGGCGTCTTCTATCCGCCATCCAACGTGGTGTTCTCCGCGCAAATCGATAATCCGGGCGACGTGAAATTTGTGCCCGGGAAGGACCCTTCGCTGGCTACCGATCCCCTGGCGAGCACCTTCGGAGGATGGCAGGCCGTGGAGAACGCGGCCTTGGCTCTGACGGAGTCCGCCAATCTGCTGCTGATCCCGGGACGAAGTTGCGAGAACGGCGTTCCTGTTCCCCTGAACGATCCGGACTGGGCGAAATTTGTTCAACAACTTCGGGACGCCGGGATGAAAGCGTACAAAGCGGCGCAATCCAAGGACCAGGACAAAATGGTGGATGCCGCCGATACGCTTTCGGCCGCCTGCGCTGCCTGCCACAGAAAATGGCGCGAAAAAAGGGCGGCGGACCGCTGCAAATAGTTACGGCTTGCCCGCAGGCGCGTGAACCGTCGATGTGGTCACGCGATATTGGTGAAGCTCTGGACCATCTGCCATAAACGGTTGCAGGGCTTTCCAGACGTCCACATAGCCTGCGCGCTCGTAGGCTTCGGCGTCTTCTTGCCGGTCCCAGAAGCTGATCGCGGCGCCCTTTTTCCCGTCTGCCGAGACCATCGCGATCTCATCCCGGAAACCGCTGAACTTCTGAAGTATCGGGATCACCTTCTGCTCGATCGCGCGGGCATATGAATCGGCCTGACCCGGTTTCAGCGCCACTTGAAAGATCCGAGCAAACATAGCGACCTCCTTCACTCTACTTATCGATGTATAGGCCTGATCCGACGATGTAAGTCTCCCTGCCGTGCTGGACTCGCTCTACATACGTCTTCTTGAGCGCAGGAGTGTTGCTCCCGGGCCTGTACCAATACATGTCCAACCACGCACTACCGTCCTTGATGGCGGCGGCGATCTCATCCCGGACCGTAGCCTTGCCCTTCAGATCTGTTAGATCCATCAGGTTCTTTCCTTCCAGGCTTGGCAGCCCGGGATTCACCAATTCGGTCCCGTCCGGGGCGTTGATGAACACGTAAGTGTCCATGAAAACGAACGGGCCGGTCTTGTCGCGCAGTTGCGCGAACGCATGCGAGCCGCGGTCTGCGACCAGAATGGACGCCCGATGGACCACGTCCTCGATGAAAGCCTCGTTCATTTTCATGTTGTAAATCCCGCAGCCGACCAGATATTGCTTGCCCGACGGAAACGTCACTCGCTTCACGAACGTGGATTTCCAGGTCGGGAAGATGTCGCCGGGCTCCGGATACATGTAATGGATCCAACCTTCGCCCGATGGGCTTGCCGCCGCCTCCAGAAACATCTTGCCGAAGGGCCTTCCCAGAACATCCGTGATCTCGCGCACATCCCGGCCTTCGATGGAAGGATCTGCTGCGTGGAATTTACGGATCCCGTCCATCGACCAGACGAACAAGTACGTGTCGTCACGGAACCACTGGGATCCCTTCTTGCGAAATTCGGGATAAGCTGCCTCGCCATGTTTCGCCAGTACGGCCGCTCCCTCGCGCACCAGCGCCATGAGCTCCGCCGCGGTCATCTGTTTCCCGACCGGAACCGCTTTCGGAGCGTCGGCCAGGTAGACGCCGGAACCCACCATTACCCATTGCCCGCCGATTTTCGCTTTGCTTACATACGCGGACTTCTGAGTGGAGACGTTTTCTCCCGGCTTGGGCCACATGTAGTCGACCCATCCGGAGCCATGGCCTTCCACCGCAGCGAACATTTCCCGGATGAGTTGCTTGCCTCCCGTGTCCTTCAAGTCCAGGAGGTTCCGCCCCTCCAGGTTTCGAAAACCCGGATTCACCAGGTCGACGCCGTTCCGATCGATCACAAAAATATACGCGTCCTTGGCGATGAAGGGGCCGGTCGGGTCGTGAAAAAGCGGAAACGCCGCCGGTCCGTCCTTTTCGATCCGCGCAACCGCGTCTTTCACTGCGTCTATGACAAACGCTCGTTCCATGCGGTCGTTGTACATGCCGGCGCCCACGATGTAGCTCTTGCCGGACGGCGCCGCCACTCGCTTTACGTAGCTGCTCTTCCACCGGGGCAGAAGCCCGCCCGGAACGGGCCACTGGTAGTGATACCAACCCTCCGGCTTACCGGGGACCGCAGTTGCCGCGCCGATCAGGCCTCGAACGATGGGCTTCCCGTTGACGTCTCTCAAGTCCGACTGGTTTTTGCCCTCCAAGGCCGGATCAGCGTGAACCAGCATGTTGCCGCTCGGGTCCAATACAAAAATGTAGTTTTCGCCCTGGCGCCAGCGGCTCGAACTGCGAAAATCGTCGAACGCCGCTTCTCCGTTCGCCTGGAGCAGTTCTGCGGCCTCATTCACCCGCGCGACCAGTTGTCGGGTTTCCGGATTTTCGTAAATAGCGTGCGAAGCTGCTTCCAGGCTCTGGGCGTTGCTCTTCAGGGCGCCCAAAGCCAGCACAGCCGAGATCCATATCGAAGATGAGCGGCGGGCAAACATAGGTCAACCTCCTCCGTGCCAGCTTTCGTTTTCATCGCGACTTCATTTCGACCACAATCTGTTCCATTGGCTCTTCGCCGAGAACCGTTCCTTGGTGCGCAGTGGCAAGGCGCCAGCGCACATCGCCCGCTTTCCTGGTAACTGTCTCGCTTCGTCCGTCACTCACTAAAATCGCGTTCAGGTCGGTCAACGGGATTTGCACGCAATCGGGATGGCCATGCAGGGGCAGGTCTCCTGGCTCGCGGCGCTCCCGGAGCACACGGATCTGGTCATTTTCAAATTCAACCTTGTGGTGTTCCGGATCGGCTGCGACAGGGTCAGGCGAGCCCGCCGGCCGGGTGGAACGCGGTTGCTTGGGTTCCACGATGATTCCCTCCATGGCGTGGCCGCTGAGGTTCTCGACGGCGTGGCAGCCGGCCTGCCGCCAACTCACGGATCCGGCTTTCGCTCGAACCTCGGCAACTTTGTCTTTGGGCGCCGATACTCTCCCGTCGTAATCGGTCAGGCAGATGTTCAAGTTGTCCGGATGCGAATGAAACAGTGTGGTATCACGAGCAGCGACATACCAGCGCACTACCCGAACCTGATCGTTTTCAAACAAGACTCGATGATGGATGGGATCCACTTTGACCGAATCGAGTTTGTCCTCGGCGAGAGAGGGCGTTAAAAGCATAGAGTCACCTCTCCTACCGAGCAGCAAGAACGCTGCCAGAGGTTAACGGACTTGCGCTCAATCTGTTGTACGGGACTGCGGAAAACGCAGCCGCGCGAAACCGCGCCTTTATGGGCGATTTGGCTCTGCCGCGCGCATCGGCCAGGCGCTATTTCGCCGGCGGATTTCCGGAGACGTAACGCTCGTAAACCGCCTCGCCGGGCGGAATCTTACGCGTGATATCCACGTTCATGGTCCGGCCTTCCCAGTGCTTGACGAGTTGCTCCTTGCGCAGGTGGCCGTAGAGCGTTTCTTCCACCATCTCCACGCAGCGGAAATCGGTGAGCTGGGCGTTCGGCTCCAGGCGGCGGTAGATCGGCATGCTGATCTTCCACGGGCGCGTAAACACCTGCGGATCTTCCATGGTGGCTTCGTAGTGGATTACGTCACGGTTCGCCAGGTTGATCCGCTCGGTCACGTGCAGCGCATCGCTGTGGAAATTGCCCGCGCGGTCGAACCAGGTCGCGTCGGTGAAGCTCGAAACGTCGGTGACCAGCGTGTCGCCTTCCCAGCGGCCAGTCGAGTATCCCATCCACAGCACGTTAGGATAGGCATCCATCTTAGTGAGATGGATGGTGCGCTGGGCATTCGCGTACTCGAAGACCATCTGGATTTTGGTTGCGCTCTGGATGATCTGGAACGGGTGCGGCATGTACATCGCGCGCGGAACTCCGGGCTGGAAACACTTGATTTCGGGATCGCGGTCGAGCCAATGCTCCTGGTTCTCTTTCTTGCGCGCCGCGGCCCAAGGCTGATAGGGGATTTCTTCGCCTTCGACCACGCCCATGCCTCCCGGAACCCAGCCGAGCGATCCGAGCGCAAGCACGGGAGCGGCTAGAACCTCGGAATTCGGCGTTACTCCCGGTTGTCCGGCCATAGGACGCGCATTGTGCGTTTGCAGGTCCCAATTCGCGGTGTTGTTCGCTTGCCAGATGCCGTTGAGATTGGGCTTGCCTGCAACGCGGGCCGGAGCGACTTCGGTCGCGGCCGAAGCGGGGGGAGCGTTCTTCAAGATGATCAAAGAAAACAGCGCGGCGGTAACGGCGGCCGCCCCTACCGCTGCGGAAACAGTTTTGCCCCAGGATCGCATGTAGAAAACCTCCTCCCGATGGCGGGATGAACGTCTCAATCTACCATGGGTCGCGTTGACCGTCCAAGGAAGCGGTGTTATCCTCTTCGAAGCAAGATGCAGCGGCGGTACTTCTTTACGATCTTTGCGGTGACGGGCGCGCTTGCGCTGGTTTCGGTGGCGTCCCTCTCAGGACAGAACGCTGGGACGGCCTCCAAATCGAAATCGCCGAAAGCCGCAACGAAAAACGCGAACACCGCGAAGACGGATTCGCTCCGGACAGCTTGGGGCGATCCCAATCTGCAAGGGACGTGGTTCGTACTCTATGACGTGCCTCTGGAACGTTCGGCCGCGAATGCCGGAAAAGAATTCCTCACCGACCAGGAAGTGGCTGCGGCGGACGCGAAGAAAGGGATCGATCCCGGACGAAACGCCCGCTCCTCCGGCGTGCAGGATGTCAGCGGAGCATATAACGCGGTCTTCAATTCGATTCTGAGAACCGGGAAGCGGACCTCCATGATCATCGATCCTCCTGACGGGAGGATTCCGCCTTTGGTGAACGCGGCTCCGGCCGCGGCCCGCGGCGCGCAATTCGGCCGTGGAGGCGGCGGCGTGGGTCGCGGCGCGCCGGGTCAAAACGATAATCCGGAAACCGTCGCGCAGTCGCCGCGCTGCCTGGGGGTTCCGATGCCGTTCCTTCCACTGAACACGGCCTTCGCTCAGGGAACCGTCATGCAAGTGGTGCAATCGCCGAAGTCCATGGCGATTTACATGGAAGACGATCACGCCGGCGGCGGGAACCGCACGATTTTCCTGGACGGACGCCCGCACCCTCCCGCTACGCTCAAGTTTTACCTGGGCGATTCGCGCGGCCACTGGGAAGGGAACACGCTCGTGGTCGAAACCACAAATTTCTCACAGGGGTTCCGCGGATCGAACATCGATACGTACAAGATGATCGAGCGCTTCACGCGAGTGGATGCGAACAACCTGAAGCGCGAAATCACTTTCGACGATCCCAAGACCTGGACCAAGCCCTGGACGGTGCTCATCGAGATGGGCAAGAGCGATGACCATCGCCATATGATCTTCGATTCTGCCTGCCATGAAGGGAACTACGGCATGACCGGAATCCTGGTCGGCTCGCGCCGGGAAGAGCAGGCGGCCAAGAAGTAACCTCCATCGCCAATCTGACGCGCGGCCGATTCGTTCTCACACTTCTGCTTTCCTTCGGCAGCGGCATGGCTGCGCTCATCTACGAGATCGTCTGGTTTCAGATGCTCGAACTGGCGATCGGCTCGACGGCTGTTTCTTTGGCTGTAGTTCTGGCGACCTTCATGGGCGGGATGTGCCTGGGCAGCCTGCTCTTCCCGCGGCTGGCCACGGCTCGATACCGGCCCCTGCGGGTTTATGCGGCGATCGAGGCGGGCATCGGCGTTGTGGGAATCCTGGCTCTGTTCTCGATACCGCTTGCAGGCCGCATGTATACGGGTTGGGCTGCTTCGGGAGTGGTCGCGGCGGTCGGCCTCTTGCCGCCTACACTGCTCATGGGCGCGACGCTTCCGGCTCTCTCGCGTCAGG
>JBAIXM010000088.1:0-67435 GCA_037916615.1 Bryobacterales bacterium | reverse complement strand
GAGTTTGTGTTTCTCCGCATCGGCAGGAGCGCCTTCGGTGTAGGCGATCCCCGGCTGGACCGCTACGCCGGGCGATGGCGGATCCGCCGGAAGATTCACATTCGCGGGCGGGCCCACGTGGATCGGATTGGTATAAATCCAGGGGCGCTCTTCGCCGTCGATGCTGAGCAATGCTTCCAGGCGGTAGGCGCCCTGATCCCGGACGATGTAGTCGAGTTTCCAGTCGCGAGTTTCGGCGACCACAGCGTTGTCGCGCAGCAGGCGAATGGTGGCGGGCACCGGCAGGCGTGCGTTGATCGTAACCGATCCGGTGAGCGGATTATGGACGACGGTATCGCCCATCTCGAAGACGCCGAAGTAGCTCTGGGCGATGAAGGACATCCCGGTGGGATCGCAGAGCCAGTCGCGCGCGACGTATGCATGTCCGGCGGCAAGCGAAGCGCCGATCGCCGCGGGCGTCAGATCGGTTGCCAGGATGTGCGTGGTTGCGTGGCGGAAGGCGGCGGCATAGGCATCGGTCTGGTTGTCGAGTGACTTCGGCGTGGCTTTTCCGGGAGGCAGGTGAGTGCGCGCGATAAGAACGCTGTTCGGCGGAAACGAATCCGGCGGAGCGTGAGTGTCCGAACCGAGAGCTTCATCGGGACGATCCTTGAACTTTGATGCCAGGCGAGCCTCGTCTTGTTCGCGCGGCGGCCCGAGGATGTCCGTGCCGGGGAAGTCGGGGCCGGGGGCATGCAGGAACAGCACTCCGTTGTGGACGCCCATTAGGGTCGCGCCGAACACCACGCGGACGCCGGCGTTGCTGGCCGCCTGCAACACCGCCTGTGGCGGGAGAGCCTCGGGAAGGAAAACAGCGCGGTAATCCTGATAGACACCCTCGGCGGGGAAGCTGGCGCGGTTCTTTTTCCACTGGACGATCTGCGTGTGGACAGCTTCCAGGCGATCGTCTTTCAGGCGCTCGGCGGGCGTGCGCGCGGAAAGGAGGGGGATTAGAACGATTAGGACTGCAATCGCTCGCACGATTCCATTTTAGAAGATGCTGCTCATCGTGAGGTGCGGAGCTCAAAACCCGCACCGCATTTTACGCCAGCCATGCCCTGGCGGGATGGATTACTTCGCGGGGCTGAAGAGTTGGATGCCTTCCATGGTGAGCCATCCGATGATTGCGGATGCAGGGATGGTGAGGATCCAGGCGCGCAGGATGTTCGCGGCCAGCCCCCAGCGAACGGCTTTCAGCCGCTGGATCGCGCCCACGCCGGCGATGGATCCGGCCGCGACGTGCGTGGTCGAAATCGGCAGGCTTAAGCGGGTGGCAAACAGGATCGATATTGCTGCGGCGGTTTCGGCGCAAAAGCCGCTGCGAGGCCGGAGCCGCGTCAGGCGGGCGCCCATGGTGCGCACGATCCGCCAGCCGCCGGTGAGCGTTCCCAGAGCAATGGCGCCGTAGGCCATGAAGATGACCCAGGCGGGCACCTGGAATTTCGTCAGCCTGCCCGAGGTGAAAAGAACCCCGGTAATGACGCCCGCGGTCTTTTGCGCGTCGTTGGCGCCATGAGAAAAACTGAGCAGCGCCGAAGAGAGCAGTTGAAATTTCCGGAAGTATCCGTCCATTTTTTCGGGGTGCGCATGGCGGAACGTCCAATACACCGCCACCATCAGAACGTAGGCGAGAAACATGCCGAGCAGCGGCGCGATCACAATGAACAGGAGCGTTTTGATCCAGGGGCCGCCGATCAGCACGTCGAAGCTGTGGTCCAGCCCTCGCAAGTGAGCCGCGCGGGCCATAGCGGCACCGGCGTAGCCTCCCAGCAGGGCGTGCGATGAGCTGCTGGGCAGCTCGAACCACCACGTGAGCAGATCCCAGGCGATGGCTCCCGTCAGGCCGGCAAGGATTACGAGCGGCGTCACGAACTTCAGGTCGATCATCCCGGAGCCGACGGTCTGGGCGACGCCGGTGCCAACACTGAAGGCGGCGATGAAGTTAAATCCCGCGGCCCAGATGACCGCCTGGGGCGGGCTCAGTACCCGCGTGGAAACTACGGTTGCGATGGCGTTGGCGGCGTCATGAAAGCCGTTCACAAAATCGAAGGCGAGGGCCACCAGGATGATGACCGAGGCCAGGATCAAGGTAGAATCCATGCGCGATTCAGCTATTCTTCACCTGGACGTTTTGGAGCGCATCGGCGACGTCTTCGCAGTAGTCCGTGGTTTGCTCAAGAAATTCGTAAACTTCCTTGAGCTTGATAATCCGAACAGGGTCCTTTTCATTTTGAAAGAGGTCCTCCACGGCGGTCCGGCCGAGTTGATCGGCTGCCTCCTCCAGGCGGTTCACTTCGATGCAGTGGCTCATGAACGGCTGGCCCTTGGCCAACGATTCGAACGCCAACCGCAACGCCACACCGCAAGACTGCACTAGCCGGCATAGCTCCACCACAGTGCTTGGAATCGGTTCGATCCGGTAGGCCAGCATGCGATGGACGGAGTCCTCGATGCCGTCGATCACGTCATCCAGGTGGGAGGAGAGGGAATGAATGTCTTCCGGGTCCAGGGGGGTGATGAACGTGGAGTTCAGATGAGTGTAAATCTCGTGAATCACCGTATCGGCCTGTTCCTCAATGGCGCGAATCTGGTGGGCGACGCTGGCCAGATGGGCCTTGCCGGCAGCCGCGCCCTCCACCAGCAAGTTCGAAGCCTGGCAGATGAAATCGATCTGTTGATGGAAGTAGTCGAAGAACTTGTCTTCGCGCGGAAGCAGCTTCATAGGGAAAGACTATCTTGCCACGGAGGGCCGGAAATCACAATTTCGCATACGGCGGCGAATCTCCGCGGCGCTGATATTTTTCGGAACCAGGCTGAAGTACTATTGAGAGGCAGGCCGTATCAGGTGCGATGGAACCCGAACGATGGCGGCAAATCGAAGCGCTTTATCGAGCGGCCCGGGACCGGTCTCCTGAAGACCGCAGCATGCTGCTTTCGGGCATCAGCCCGGAGTTACGCGGCGAAGTAGAAGCGCTTCTGGCGCGCGACGCCAGCGCCGCCAACGCGGCGGCTTCCGACACCCAGACCATGGCTGTTCCCGTGGGCGCGGGGATGTCGCTTGGACCGTATAAAATCGAGGCGCCACTCGGCCAGGGCGGGATGGGGCAGGTCTTCACCGCGACGGATACGCGTCTTGGCCGCAAAGTAGCCGTCAAACTCTCCCACGAACGCTTCAGCGACCGGTTCGGCCGGGAGACCAAGGCCATCGCCTCCCTGAATCATCCGCACATCTGCACGCTTTACGATGTTGGCCCTAACTACCTGGTGATGGAACTGGTCGAGGGCGAGACGCTCGCCGCGCGGCTCAAGCGCGGAAGGCTTTCGGCCGAGGAAACCGCCGAGTACGCCCGGCAAATCGCGAGCGCCCTGGGCGCCGCTCACGCCAAAGGCATCGTTCACCGCGATTTGAAGCCCGGCAACATCATGCTGTGCAAAGCCGGCGTGAAGGTGCTCGACTTCGGGCTCGCCAAGACGCTCCAGGACGAAACGCTCACCGCCGCCCACGTGGTCGTGGGAACGCCCGCCTACATGGCCCCGGAGCAACGGGAAGGCAAGCCGGCCGATGCCCGCTCGGACATTTACGCTTTCGGCTGCGTCGTTTACGAAATGCTGACGGGCGCGCGGGTGGGCTCGGGACGGCGCATTTCCTCGCGAGGGCTGGAAAGAATCGTCGGACGTTGCCTTGAAGAAGACCCGGGAGGCCGGTGGCAATCCGTTGCGGAGCTGGAGCACGCATTGCGTGCGTTACGCCGTTCCTTACTGAGCTGGAAATCGATCGCAGCCGGAGTCTTGGCCGCGCTGGTTCTGGCCGGCGGATATTTTTATCTTCACCGTCCACCCAAGCTTACCGACAAGGACACGATCGTTCTGGCGGACTTCGAAAATAAAACGGGCGATCCCGTATTCGAGGACACGCTGCGGCAGGGTCTGATCGTTCAGTTGCAGCAATCTCCCTACTTGAGCCTGATTGCGGATCAGAAGATCCGCGAAACGCTGAAGCTGATGGGTAAGCCGGCTGAATCTAACATGACCAGGGAGACGGCGCGGGACCTTTGCCAGCGCGTCGGCGCAAGAGCCATGCTTACCGGATCGATCGCGAGCCTCGGCAGCCAGTATGTGTTGAGTCTGCATGCCGAAAACTGCGCTACCGGTGAAGCGCTGGATGATCAACAAGCGCAGGCGTCCGGCAAAGACCAGGTTCTAAGCACCTTGAGCGATATGGCCGGCAAGTTCCGCGCCCGCGCAGGCGAATCGCTGGCCGCGATTCGGGAACACAACGTTTCCTTGGAGGCGGCGACCACTTCGTCGCTCGAAGCGTTGAAGGCATACACAGCGGCAGTAAACTTGAGTGGCGATGCACAGACCAATCAGCTACAGCGCGCCGTAGAACTGGATCCGCAATTCGCGGCAGCATGGAGCTTGCTGGCAATCTCCTATAGCAATCTGGGTGAGACCGCCCTTTCTCGGCAGAGCGCCATCCGCGCCTATCAGGCAAGAGAACGAGCCAGCGGGCCGGAAAAATTCAACATCGAATATTCATACCATCGCAATGTAACGGGGAACCTGGAAAAGGCCTGGCAGTCTATTTCTCTGTGGCGGCAGACGTACCCGCGCGATAACAAGGCGTTCAGCCTTTCCGCCGGCTATGCGGCCAACGGGACAGGACGATTTGACCAGGTACTGGAGATGTCGACGAGATCCCTAGAGCTCGAACCTGACCAGCTATACGGATATATCAACCGCGCAGGCGCTTTTTTTCATCTAGGGCGATTCGATGAAGCGGAAAAAGCGTTTGCCGACGCCGACGCCCATCACGCGACGGGACCGGACGCACAGCAGGGGCAATACCGGATCGCGTGGTTGAAACGGGATAAAGCGGGGATGGAGAGAATCCTAGCCGAGAACCGTAAGAATCGCGATAGTGAAATCGTGCTGGCGCAAGTGCAGGAGCTTGCCGCGGCGCACGATGGGCGCCTGAGCGAGGCGGAGCGATACTCCCGCAACGCCATTGAGATGGCGCTTCAAGCCGGGCTCCGAGAGCGAACGGCGGTTTTTCAGGCGGCGCCTGCCGCGTGGAATGCTCTTTACGAGAACAAAATCGCGGCGCAGAAAGCCGCCGAGACCGCGCTCAGGACCTTTGAGGGGCGCGATGTCGCCTACGCAGCGGGATTTGCCCTGGGAATGGCGGGAGACGCAGCGAAGGCCCAAGCCCTGGCGGCCAAGCTCGACAAGGAGTACCCGGAAGACACGCAGGTGCAGGCAACCTATGTCCCAACGCTACGGGCCTTAGCGGCGCTGAACAAGAACGACCCGCGCAAGGCGATCGATCTGCTGGAAGCGAACCGGCCCTACGAATTCGGGATTCCGCCGCTCGCCTTCAATCATTTCTACGGCAACATGTACTCGATCTATGTGCGCGGCCTGGCGTATCTGGCGATGCATCGAGCGCAGGAAGCAGCAGGCGAGTTCGGCAGGCTGTTAGCGCACCCCGGCCTGGCGGCAGGGGATCCGGTGGACGCCGCCGCCCGGCTGCAATTGGCGCGGGCGTTGGCTATGGCGGGAGATCGGCCGAAAGCAAAATCCGCTTATCAGGACTTCCTAGCCGTTTGGAAAGACGCCGACGCGGATATCCCGATGCTCAAACAAGCGAAGTTGGAATCCGCCCAGCTCCCGTGAATCATACGTCTGCTGCGATTCGCGGGCCGGCCGCTAACTTGACATAATATTAGATTAGATATAGTCTAAAGTAACCAGTGGACGCCGCGGCGATCAAGCAGTCTTTGGAGGGCAGCGGTTTGCGGTGCACTCCCCAGCGGTATGCCGTTATGGCATTCCTGATGGACCATCCCCGGCATCCCACCGCCCCGGAAATTTTCGAGGCTGTGAATCGCGCGGATCCGCTTTGTTCCAGGGCCACGACATACAACAATCTGCGGGACCTGGTGCGGGCGGGCTTGGTGCGGGAGGTGGCCGTCGAGGGCCGCGCGGCGCGCTTCGACGCGAAAGGCGTGCGGCATCACCACTTTATCTGCGACCGCTGCGGCAACGTCGAGGATATGGATTGGTACGACGTGCCCAAGCCTGCCTCCCGTTCCCTGGGGAAACGGGTTCTTCGTGAATCCGAACTCATTTTCCGGGGGCTTTGTTCGAAATGCGCCCGTCGGCGCGCGCCGCGTTAATCATTTTTGGAGCGACTCGAAGGAGGAACAAGACATGGCAACCGAAGCAAAGTGCCCCTTCCGGCACACCCAGGCCGGCGCGCCGACGAACGCGAGCTGGTGGCCGAACCAGCTCAACCTGAAGATCCTGCACCAGAACTCCCCGCTGTCCAATCCGATGGACAAGCAGTTCCAGTATGCGGAAGAATTCAAGACCCTGAATCTCGGCGCGGTCATCAAGGACCTGAACGCGCTGATGACGGACTCCCAGCCCTGGTGGCCGGCCGACTACGGCCATTACGGTCCGCTTTTCATCCGGATGGCGTGGCACAGCGCGGGAACGTACCGGATCGCCGACGGACGCGGAGGGGCGGGCGCCGGAATGCAGCGTTTTGCGCCCCTCAATAGCTGGCCGGATAATGCGAGCCTCGACAAGGCTCGCCGGCTGCTGTGGCCGATCAAGCAGAAGTACGGGAAGAAGATCTCCTGGGCCGACCTCATGATTCTGGCCGGGAACGTGGCCCTGGAATCGATGGGGTTCAAAACCTTCGGTTTTGCCGGCGGGCGCGCAGACGCGTGGGAGCCGGATGAAACCTACTGGGGGGCCGAGCGCACCTGGCTGGGCGATGAGCGCTACACCGGAGACCGCCAGCTCGACAATCCGTTCGGCGCCGTTCAGATGGGATTGATCTACGTGAATCCGGAAGGTCCCAACGGCAAGCCGGATCCGATCGCGGCGGCGCGCGATATTCGCGAGACATTTGCCCGAATGGCGATGGATGACTACGAAACCGTAGCGCTCATCGCCGGCGGACACACGTTCGGAAAAACCCATGGCGCTGCGGCCTCGGCCCAATATTGCGGTCCCGAGCCCGAAGGCGGGGATATCGTGGATCAAGGCTTCGGCTGGAAGAACAGTTTCGGCACCGGTTTCGGGGCAGACACGATCACCAGCGGCCTGGAAGGCGCCTGGACCACGACGCCGACCAAGTGGAGCAACAACTACCTGGAAAATCTGTTCGGCTTCGAGTGGGAGCTGACCAAGAGCCCGGCGGGCGCGTATCAGTGGAAGCCGAAGGGCAATGCGGGCGCCGGAACCGTGCCTGACGCCCACGACAAATCCAAGAAGCACGCGCCGTTTATGCTCACGACGGACCTCTCCCTGAGGATGGATCCGATCTACGAGCCGATCGCGCGGCGCTTCCGCGATAATCCGCAGGAATTCGCAGATGCGTTCGCCAAGGCGTGGTTCAAGCTGACGCACCGCGATATGGGGCCCGTCTCGCGATATCTTGGCCCGCTTGTGCCGAAGGAGCAAATGTTGTGGCAGGACCCGGTTCCGGCGGTGGACCACAAATTGATCGGCGATAAAGATATCGCTGTCTTGAAGGAAAAAATCCTCAAGTCCGGATTGTCGATCTCGCAACTGGTCACCACGGCCTGGGCCTCGGCGGCGACGTTCCGCGGCTCGGATAAACGCGGCGGAGCGAACGGAGCGCGCATTCGCCTCGCCCCCCAAAAGGATTGGGAAGTGAACCAGCCGGCCATGTTGGCGAAGGTTCTCAAGAAACTGACTGCGATCCAAAAAGAATTCAACGCTTCCGGGAAGAAGAAAGTCTCCCTGGCGGATCTGATCGTCCTGGGCGGCTGCGCGGCGGTCGAGGAAGCCGCGAAGAAGGCCGGACATAAGCTGAAAATTCCGTTTACGCCGGGGCGCACGGATGCTTCGCAGGAGCAGACCGACGTGCACTCCTTCGCCGTGCTCGAGCCCAAAGCAGACGGGTTCCGCAACTATGTGCGGGACGGACGGCCGATGTCGGCCGAGGAGCTGCTCGTGGACAAGTCGCAATTGCTGACTCTGACCGCCCCGGAGATGACGGTTCTGGTGGGCGGGATGCGCGCTCTGGGTGCCAATGCCGGGCAAACCAAACACGGGGTCTTCACCAAGCGGCCCGAAACGCTGACGAACGATTTCTTCGTCAACCTGCTCGACATGAATACGAAGTGGCAGGCCAGCGCGGGGGACGGCGTGTATGAGGGCGTTGACCGCAAGACCGGCAAAGTCAAATGGACCGCGACGCGCGTGGACCTGATCTTCGGTTCGAACTCCGAGCTTCGGGCGATCGCGGAAGTCTACGCGTGCGCCGATTCGAAGGAGAAGTTCGTGAAGGACTTCGCGGCGGCCTGGAACAAGGTGATGAACCTGGATCGGTACGACCTGGCAACCGCGTAAGAGCCCGCACAACGGAATGGACGACGCTTACAGGGGCGTCGACGTCAGGTGCAGGAACATCTCGAAGAACGCGTATCCGGTCGCGGCCAGGCAGACGCCCGCCGCGATGCGCCAGAGATTCTCCATACCTTCTGAGAAACCAGGGGTCCCGGCCAGATAGGCGACCACGAATCCGCCGGCGAGTCCGCCCAGGTGAGCGGCGTTATCCACCTGCGGGATCACGAGGCCGAAGATCACGAGGTAGATCATCCATTGGATGTAGTGCCGGCGGATCGCCGCGCCCCAGGCCGAGCGGTCGCGCGTTCCCAGGGCGATCATCGCGCCGATCAGCCCGCACAGGGCCGCCGAAGCTCCGATCGAAACCGCCGGCGAAAAATACAGGCTCGCCAGGAATCCGGTGACCGACGAAACCAGGTAGATGCTCAGGAAGCGCGGCGTGCCAAAAGCTTCATTCACCTGCGGGCCGAGATCGAACAGCACCCAGGAGTTCATCAGGATGTGCAGCAGGCCTCCGTGGAGGAATCCGGCAGTGATCAATCGCCACCACTCGCCGCGTCCGAAGATATAGGGCGCGTATTTCGCGCCGAAATCGACCAGCGTTTGAAGGCTGGGATCCTGAAATCCGCTGGCGCCTTCCTGGGTGGTCCGCAGCATGGTGGCCAGATACAGGCCGGTGTTCACCAGAAGAATCAGAATCGTGACGAAGCGCTGATGCGGGATCAGCCCGCCCATCACGTCTGAGGGTGAGCGCCGGTCCACGACGCGCTCGCCGAGCTGGACCTGGCAATACGGGCAGACTTTATCGTCGGTAGTGACGAATGCCCGGCAGTTCGGGCACATGCGGCGCTTATCCACTACTCAATTGTAAAGGCAGTTCTCAATTGTAAAGGGAGAAGGGGAGCAAGCCGCTCCCCTTCTCCGCGTCGATCGCGGTTGACTCTGAAATTGTGACTTCTTGGTCCCCTTCGTGTCGGGGATTTTATTTTAGCGCAATCACGAGCATCCGGCCATCGGAGTGGAAAGTGGCGCCGGTGGCCGTGCGGGCTTCCTTGGAGGGATTCGAGGGCGCTACGTAAGAGAGGCCGGCGACCAGGCCGGTTTCGTCCAGACTCTGGCCGACGAACTCGCGCTCGAGATCGATATCGGGGTCGATCTTGTGCGTGACGCCGTTGTTGCGCTGATCGCGATCGAAGCCGATGTCGTGGGTTGCGGCGCCCACCCAGACATCCTGGCCGTCAGCCTGGAACGGCGCTTTCCAGAGCCGGAGGTGGTGGCGCTGCATCACCACCGCGATCGGCTCGGCATGGGCCAGCCCGTAATCCTGAACCCGGCCGAACAGCATCAGCTCGCTCATGGGCAGCTCCAGATACGCCTGTTTGTTCAGCACCGAGAGAACGCCGTGCAGAATCGCGGATTCTTCGCCCCGGTCCACCTGCACCCAGCCGGCAGCCTGAAACGCGGCCAGCACTTTCTTCTCGTCACCGAGCACGACGAAATTTGTGTTGTCGCCTTCGTTGCCTTGCGCATCCACGACGCGCCGCGGAATCCGGTCAATTAACTCCACGCTAATTTTCGGCGGAGCGGAGGCTTTTTTCGATTCCGAGATCTCCGGGCCGCGGGAGGAAAACTCGATTTTGACGTGAAACGTGCCATCGGGCGCATCGTTGCCGCTCTTGTTGACGCTCAGGAACAGACGCCCGCCGCGGGGAGCGGTCCAGCTTTTGCTGGCTCCAACCAGGAACGGCGTGGCAGTATCGGTGGAACCGATGCGGCCGATCAAAGCTCCTTGTCCGGCTTCGTTTACCGGATACGCCTTGATCAGATCGCGAAAGCCGCGGTTTGCGCCCGCGGCGTTCACCGAAGACACATTGCGGCCATTGCGGACTTTCAGCGTGCCGCCGGCGCTGATGGCGAGCACGTCGCCGGGGCGCACATCGAGGCCCGTATCCACCCAGTCGTCCGAGCCCTTGACATCGATCTGTTTGGTGGATGTAACCGCGGCCGGCGGATCGGAAGGCGTTTGGGCGAAGGCGACCGCCAGGCAGAACACAAACCCGATCCCTTTGCTCGCGTGCCGACGCATAACTTTAATTGTAAAATGAGCAGTGCCCCTGTCACGTCCGGCGAACCCGCGCACGAACCCCACGGGCGAGAGTATCGAGCCCGCCCCGAAGCCCGAACGAGTCGAACCAGAGCCGCAAGGCCCGCGCGTATCGGCGATTCTGGTCGGATTCAACCAAGCGCCCGCGCTGCGGCGAGCCGTTCAGGCCCTCGAAAAATCTCGCGACCGCGAGCGGCTGGAAATCCTGGTGGTGGACTGCGGCAGCCGCGACGAGAGTACGGAACTCGATACCGATTTTCCGGCGATCAACATGCTCCGGCTTCCGCACCATCTGGGCGCGGTGAGAGCCATGAATATCGCCACGCGCACGGCCAAGGCCGACCTGCTGTTCTATCTTTCGCCGAACGTCGAGGTAGCGCCCGATACGGTTATGGCGCTGGCCGACCGCCTCCAACCCGACGCCGATAGCCCCGAAACCGAGGTAGCCGCGGTTTGTCCGCTTCTAATAGATTCGGAAGGACAGCCCATCTTGCGCGTTCACGCCATTCCCACGCGCGAGGAGCTGGCCACAGCAAGCAAGGGGACCCCGCTCCCTGCGCTGCCTCTGGATCTCACTCAGGAAAGCGTGGCAGTGCCTTATCCGGAGCTGGATGCCGTGCTGATCCGGAAATATTTCGTCCGCAGCATGAATTATTTCGACGAGCGGTTCGGCAACTACTGGGCGGATGCCGATCTGGCCATGCAGATCCGTCGCGCCGGGAAACAGATCCGCCTTTTCCCCGAAATCCGCGCGACTTACCATGCCGCGCCGGATCCCCTGGAACGCGATCCCCTGGCTCGGGCTGACCGGGTCAGCGGGGCGGCGGCCCTGATCGGCAAGTACGAAGGTAGCCTGGCGTCGCTCGGATTCCGCTTGGGCGCGATCCTGTCGGCTCTGGCACGCGTGGATCTGGGGCTGGCGGGAAAGCTGGCGGGCGGGCAGAAGCTAGACGGGTCGCAAGCGGCCTAATGTAGTCCTACTGAGGGTTTTGCCCTAAGCCCCTAACCTTCTTCCTATCTCCCGCCGATAGACCTCTCAGCGGGATACGACTATGCATCTGGACGCTTTGTTGTGGTTGTTTCTTCCGGTTTTCGTCGCGGGAGGCAGCGCTCTTCTGTCTTTCTACATCATGCAGGCGAAGATGGAGATCGCGCTGTCGAAGGAGCGGGAGACGCTGGCCGAGGCGCGGGCGACGATCAACTCACAGAAGGTCACGATGGAAGAACGAATCCGTGCGACTGAGGAATCGGTGCGGCGCGCGGCGCTGGACGAATTCCTGAAGGATTTCCGCGTGGAAGAGCGCAGCTACGTCCGCGAGACGCGGGCTCTGGCCTCGTCCAGACGGAGCATGGTAATGCAGGAACGGCTGTATTTCCGCAACATTCCGCTTTCCAACTGGGTGGAGCACGAAATGGTGGTGGAAGAAGGCAGCAACCTGAAGCAGGTGCAGGAGCAGGCTTCGATCTTCACCGCTGCCAATCTGCCGGCCGGTTCCCCTCCGGCGGAAGGACGCCTTCCGATTTCGAAGTTCCTGGATGAGGCAGGGCCAATCCGCGCGCAAGCCGCTCGTTCCAACTCGCTGATACCGGCGCACGCGGCGTTCGGCGCGCAGTAGTCCGGGTTCGTGTCTCCAGACTCCTCCGTTCCCTGAATCACAAAATCAACGGCAGGGATCCATATATAATTGGCCGCCTCAAGCTGAAACCGTTTCAGGAGGAGGGAGCATGCGTTGCACTTTGGTGGTTTGTCGTGGAGTCGGCGCATCCGGGCCAATCGGAAATTTTGTGGGGCAACGGACTGGGGCCCATTACCGGCGATGACAGCCAGCCTCCGGCCGGTGTGGACCTGCAAAACATGAACATAGCGGTGGATGTTTTCGTCGGCAACCAACCCGCCAGTCCGTTCAGAACCTTTTGCAGGTCCGATGTCGAGAAGCCGGTCGGGTCTGAGCAAACCTTCCCGCTCGGGGTCACCGCGATCGTGCCGACGTTGCTGAGTACGCCGGCCACTCGCACGGCCACCGGCACGTAACAACCTTGGATGCCGTTCGGCACCGAGGGAACCTGACCGTGGCGGACCTCGGGCTGTTTCGTTTCAGCCTGAAGTTGACACTGAACGGGCTGGGGAACTTTCAGGGCAACCTGGACTTAACGGACATGAGGTTCAATCGGTACGCGACGAAGGCGGACCTGCTGAATTCGGTGAAGCGGGGCGTTTTGGGCGGCTTGACCGCGGAGTTTCCCTCCATGGGCTGCGAAGTAGTGCCCTTCACCTTCCAGGATTTCCTGGATTCCATCCTGAGCGGAGTGGATGACGATCCGGTCAACGTTCAGAAGCTGGATGCTGGACCGGCGCTCAGCCTCACCGGTCCCATCGGCGCCCAGCAACTTCCGAGGAGGAATACGAACGATGGCGGATTCAAGTATGCGCCCAACAATAATGGAGGCATCCTCGGCGGCGGCATTCCCGGCCTTCCGGGACTTCCTCCCGTGATGCCCGATTATTTACAACCCGGCGCGTACACGCTAAACGACGGCTCCGGAGCGGTGGTGGGCCCGTTCAGCACATTCAGCGGACCCTGCAACGGGAGCTGGAGCGCAGTTCGCCTGCATTGCGCCGGCGGATGCCGGGACCTTCACTGTGCCGTCGTGGGTCCTTTCGGCAATGCGGGCGAGCGGACCCGATCCGGCTACGGGAGGCACGCCGGTGGGTTTTCTCATCGTGGCCACTACCCTGCCCCAGCCGGCTCGTTTCCAGGCTACAGGGATCGACGTGGGCTTCTTTAATTGGGCCGCGCTGCAAATCAAGAACGTGAAGTACCAGTAGGGTAAGTAACCCTTTCTCGCGCCGGGCCCGTCTGGACGGTATCATGGGCCTCATGGCAGGGCCTGCGCTCGTCGAGCGTACTGAAATCGGGCTGCTCCAGGACTTCAGCGCCTGGATGGCTTCCGAGCAGAGGCGTATTTTCAGCCTGTGCCACCGGCTGCTTCGCGACATGGACGAGGCGGATTCGGCCACGCAGGATGCGTTTCTCAAGGCGTATCAGGCGCTTCGCAAGGAAGACGCCAAGACCCTGGACGACCCGGCCCGCTGGCTGACCCGGATCGCGGTCAACACCTGCCTGGACCGACTGCGTTCGCGAAGATGGCTGTTCTGGCGGCGAAGGCCGTCCCAGGCGGATGAAGAGACGATATTGCGGGTGGCGTCTTCCGGCCGGCCGGATCCGGAGGACCGCTATTTCGCCAGCCAGATCCGCATGCGGCTGGAGCGGGCTCTGGAGCGGCTTTCCCCGCGCCAAAGAGCGGCGTTCACGCTCCGGCACTACGAGGATCTGAGCCTGGAGGAAATCAGCGCCGTTCTGGAGCTGGACATCGGAACGGTGAAGGCGCACATGCACCGCGCGGTGGTGAAACTGCGGGAAGAACTGCACGATTTGTACGGAGAAGGACGATGAAAGGTTCAGACCGGCATCCGGCTCTTCACCTGAGTGACGACGAACTGATCGATCTGCTGTACGGGATCGGCGATGCGGACGGCCATCTGGAAGTTTGCCCGGATTGCGATGCTCGCTGGGCGGAAATGCAGCGGGCGCTGGGCAGGACTCGCGCCGAATCCGCGGTCGAAATCGGGGCTCGAAGGCTGGCAATCCAGCGGCAGCAAATTCTGGACCGATTGGAGACCCGCGGAACGCCTGGCGGCAGTTGGGTCCCGGCCGCGGCGGCGGCGTCCCTGCTGGCCATCGCGCTGTTCTTCTCGTGGCCATCGAGCTCTTCGCGTCCGAAGGTTGCCGCGCCGGCATCGCCAACGGCTAGCGTTAGCGCGGAGTCGGATGCGGAGCTGTTCACCGACGTTTATTCCATGGAGCAGGATGTGGAGCCCCGCGCGGCGGCTCCCATTCATGCGTTATTTCAACAGGCCTCGTTCGAATCGCCCGCGACCGGGGAGGAGTCCGCAAAACAATGAGCAAACGGCCATGGCAGTATTCGCTCCTGTGCCTGATACTGGCGGTTCCGGCGGCGATGCGCGCGCAAGCGCCGCCCGCGGGATTTTTCCCGTGGTGGGACGGCCCGGTGGTGAACAACCTGAACCTCACCGATGCACAGCGCGCCGAGATCCGGTCGGTGATCCGGGAATATCGTAGCCGCATGCTCGAATCGCGGGATGCAGTGCAGAAGGCCGAGACCGCGCTGGACGAAGTTTTCAACGAGGAAACCGTGGATCAACGGCGCGGCGCTGAAGCGATCGAGCGGCTCACGAGGGCGCGAGCCGAGATGACCAAGTCGGTTTCGGAACTGAGCTTGCGCATGCGATCGATCCTCACCTCCCAGCAATGGCAGGATCTGCGGCAGCGGCAGCAGGTCGAGGCGGTCGGGCGCGGGCGCGGCGGACGCGGACGCCGCGGCTCCAAAGCTGTCGCGAAGGACGGCCCCAAGGGTTCGCCGGCCCCGCGCGCGGAGAACGCGCCCGCGCTGAGTCAGCAGTAGGCAGCCAGCCCGATTTCGGAGAGGTACTCTTCGCAAGACGGAGTCGCCACGCCGATCCCGTGTAGTTCCTTCAGTCCTTGCTCGTAGACCCCGGAGACAGCATCCGCGATCAGCGCCACGCGGAAGTCGCGCATGCTCGCTCCGTAAGCCGTGGTCCGCGGACAGTTGGGAAAGTTGCACCCGACAATCACCACGGTGGTCAGGCCGAGATCCCGCAGATGTTGCTCGAGACGGGTGCCGTAGAAGGCATCCCAGCGCGGCTTGTACATCACCCATTCTTTTTCGGCTAGCTGCTGCAGTTTCCCGGAGAGAAGCGCGTTCGCATCCAGGGTCATGTCCGGATCCGGTTTCAGCGGCGTGACCAGCTCCGCCCCGGGGCTTCCGGGCAAAACGATTCCGTGGCCGGCCTCGATCGCTTGCCGGCGGCACACATCCGCATTCGATCCGCCGGCGAGGTATAGCCGCACGATGTGAAAGATCGTCCATCGCCTTCTCCGGTAGGCTTCAAGGATGCGTTGCATCGCAGGCAGGCAGTCGCCGGTTCCTGGAATTTCGGCCACTGCTCCCCGATCGGTGAAATCCCGCTGGACATCGATCGTCAGCAGCGCGGAGCTCTGCGGGATGGGGGTGGTGTACCTATCGGCCATTCCGCCAGCGTATCAACTCCCTGACGCCAGCTTGCGAATTGCGGGGACGTCCAGAATTTGCGAGGTTGGCGGCGGATGCTCCACGGCCCAAGTGAGCGCTGCCACCATTTGTTCCAGCGTGACCAGCCCCAACCGCCTGGCTCCCTCGCGTGTGGCGGGTATCGCTTCGAGCAGCGCGTAGATCGGTTTCAGCGCCACGGGCCATCGATGTCCCGGGCCTAGAATGTACCAGGGCCGCAGGATCGTGGCGGGCAGGCCGGTGGATTTCAGAATCGCCTCGCATTCCTGCCGCACGCGGATGTAGGCCCTCATCACCGGAGCCGGCTGCGCCACGCTGAGGTAGAGGAAGTGAGCTGCCCCGGCCGCCTTGGCGGCTTGTACCGAGGCGCGCAGGCTGACCAGATCGACGGCGCGGAACTGGGCTTCTTTCCACGGCGCCGGATGAGCGACTCCGGTGAGATGCACGAACGCGTCACCGGCGGAGACGGCCGAAGAGAACGTAGCGGCCTCGAGCGCGTTGCCGGGAATCGCTTCCGCGCCGGCAGGGACTTTGTGCCGGCTGCCTTCGCGCGCCAGAACCCGGACGCGGTGCCCGCGTTCGAGAAGCTTGGGGATCAGGGCGCGGCCGACGTAGCCCGTTCCGCCGCTCAGAAAGACCTGCCGCGCGTGCATATCTCGTTGCAAGATACTACGCCCGGCGGGGTGAGATGTGGTATGTGTGATGACAAACGAGCATGCGCGAACTGATGATTCTCGGGTTTTGCGCCGTCATCGCTCTGATCGTGATTTGGTCGCTTCTCCGCGCTTTTCGGACCGGGCGGATCAGCAGCCGTGGGTGGACGTTCCAGGTGGACGAGAATCCTGGAGGCTTCTTCTTTGTGGCGTTCTGCGACGTGCTCATTTTGGCCGGATGCGTTTGGTTCGCGCTGCATACGGTGGGATGGGTTGGCGACCTGCGAATCGAGTTGCCGGGCCGGAGGTAGAAGAGCCTGTTGTTATGAATCTGTTAAACTGACGGGCAGAAGCGATTTACGCCGTAGAATCAAGGCATCGGGCGCGGTAGCCAAGTGGTAAGGCAGAGGTCTGCAAAACCTTTATTCGGGGGTTCGATTCCCCCCCGCGCCTCCAACATTCGACGTTACTCCTCTGTTTCATGCCTAAGCGTAGCGCCGGCATTCTGCTGTTCCGCCGCCGTGGACCGCAGACCGAAGTCCTTCTGGCGCACCCTGGGGGGCCGCTCTGGAAAAACAAAGACGAAGGGTCCTGGTCGATACCCAAAGGCGAGTACACCGGCGACGAAGACCCCCTGCAGGCCGCCAAACGGGAGTTTCAGGAGGAAACCGGCGCGGCGATCTCCGGCGATATCATCCCGCTGGGCGAAATTCGGCAGCGTAGCGGAAAAATCGTCAGCGCCTGGGCGCTCGAGCGCGATCTCGACCCCGCCACGGTCCGGAGCAACACCTTTTCCATGATCTGGCCGCCGCGATCGGGAAAATCGCAGGAATTCCCGGAAATCGACCGCGCCGAATGGTTGTCTCTGGATACGGCAAGACGCAAGATCCTTCCGGCGCAAGCCGAGTTGCTGGACCGCCTGGAGGCCCATTTGCGCCGGTCCTAGCGCACCCTGTACATTTGTATTAGTTTCCCGAATGACCAAGCTATTTTGCTGCGCTCTTGCGGGCTCGGTGGCGCTGGCGCTGTCCGGCTGCTCGAAAACCGGGCCTGCTCGGACCGAGTTCGCGATGGGAGAACGCGTCCCCATCGGGCAAATGACGTACTCCGTGGTGGAAAGCGCAT
This sequence comes from Bryobacterales bacterium, assembly GCA_037916615.1. GTDB lineage: Bacteria > Acidobacteriota > Terriglobia > Bryobacterales > Bryobacteraceae > Palsa-187. Next base: position 49,975 of record JBAIXM010000088.1, on the reverse strand, counting down.
GGAAGACTCAGTTGGGCGAGTCCTTCCAGGCCCGGTCTCCGGAAAATCGGTTCCTGCTGCTGAAGCTTTCCGTGACCAACGGAACCGGCCAGGATGTGTCGGTCCCCTTTCTTACAGTGGAGGGAACCAACGGCCAGACGTATCGCGAGGTAAGCAAGGGCGACGGCGTCGATAACTGGTTCGGGGTGCTGCGTACCATCAGCCCCGGCCAGACCCAGCAGGGGAACATTCTGTTTGACGTGCCGCTTTCCTCCTACAAACTGCGCATCCCCGACATCAGTGATCCGGGGCTGGAGAGATACGTCGTGGTGAACATCCCGCTGCAACTCGACTCCGAGTTGCCGATTCAATCGCCGGTCGCGCCCGAGAGCCTGAAATAAGGCCCTAAAATAGGGGTGTGGCAGTCCGCGGCTGGTTTCCGGCGCTGCTCCTGCTGGCAGGAGTGTTGTCCGGGGCTTCTAAGTTATCCTTCGAGCGGCTGGCGTTGCATCAGTACGAGGACGGTCCTCTGATGCCCGCCAACCACGAATTCCTGCCCGGAGAAACAGTCTGGTTCAGCGCGCGCATGGCGGGTTTTGAGAGCCAGCCCGCGGGCGATAACCGTGAGGTGAAATTATCCTGGCGCGTGGGCCTTCAGGATCCGGCGGGCGCTCCGGTGGAACCGCCGAAGTCGGGACGCATTGACGATTCGCTGCGGCCGCAGGATAAGGATTGGGTTCCGAAATTTGTGGTCTCTTTTCTGCTGCCGTCCTTCATCCCCGGCGGGACGTATCATATCCCCGTCTCGGTGAAAGACGAAGTGGCAGGCTCGGAAATCACGGGCGACGTGGAGGTTCGCGTGCGCGCGGAAAAATTTGAGCCGAGCGCGCAGTTCGTCATCCGGAACCTGCATTTCTACCGCACCGAGACCGACGCGGAGGCTCTGCGGGCCCCCGTGTCGTACAAGCCGGGCGCAACGCTCTGGGCGCGCTTCGAAATCGCGGGGTATAAGTTCGAGGCCAACAACCGGTTTTCCGTGGAGTACGGGCTGGCGGTTCTGAACTCGGACGGCAAGGAGCTGTTCGCGCAACCGGAAGCCGCCGCGGAATCGAAGGAATCGTTTTATCCGCAGCTTCGCGTGCCCGGAGCGCTGAGCCTGCACCTGGATTCCAATGTCGCGGCCGCGACGTACACGCTGGTGGTGACCGCGCGGGACAAAGTGAGCGGACAGATGGCCGAAGATCGCGGCGAGTTCCGCGTGGAATAGCTCACACGAAGGTTAGATCCACGGAACCGGCCGGCCCGAAATCGGCCGTGATGCGGTCTCCGCGTTCGGCCATGTACACCTCGGTGGTGACGCCCGTGGTGACGTACTGCCCGGTTTTCAGGCCGAGGCCGCGGGCGCTCAGGTTGTTCACCAGCCACTCGAGCGCGTTCAAAGGATGCCCGAGCACGTTCCGCCCGCATCCTTCGCGCAGCAGGTTTCCGTTCACGGTCACGCGAACCGCCTGGGCGGCGAGATCCAGCGACTGCCAATCGGTAACCAGGCGGCCTTTGACCCACGCCGCGTTGCAGGCGTTGTCGGCGATGAGCGATGGGGCGCCGATCGCGGTCCAGTCATCGAAGCGGCTGTCGACGATCTCGATGCCCGGGATGACGCCTTTCACGGCGGCCGCGATCTCCTCGCGCGAGCGGGGCGCGGCAGACGGAGGAAGATCGCGCGCCATTTCGAACGCGAATTCGGCCTCCACCACGCGCATGAAGAACTGGCTCGCATCGACTCTCGCGGGAGCGTCGAAGAAAAACGCGGAAAGCAGCCGGCCGCTGAACGGCGCGTCCACGTTGAGTTGGCGCTGCGCGGTGACGTTCGTGCAGGCAACCTTGTATCCGACAATGCCGCCACCGTAGTGAGTGAGCAGACGTTCAATCAATGCATCCTGGACTCGGTAAGCCTCCTCGGGGTTCTTTGGGCGAACGGAAGCGGGGAGCTCGGTCAGGCGCCGGCGATGGATTCGTGATTGCGCCAGGAGTTCGGCGGCAGTCGGGTCTTGGCGTGGTTGCGTCACCTGACCATGGTAACTATTGCCAATAGTTGCGATCCAAAGTGCGGTATTGGACCGCCTCGGCCAGGTGCTTGGCCGCGACGCGCTCGGAGGAATCCAGGTCGGCGATGGTGCGGGCGACTTTTAAGATACGGTCGTGCGCGCGGGCGGACAAACCCATGCGGCGCACGGCCATTTCGAGCGTGCGCTCGCCGGCGTCGTCCAGGTCGCAAATTTTCCGAAGCTGGCGGGACGGAATCTGCGAGTTGTAATAGCCGCGGGCGCGCTGCACCGCGCGAACACGTTCCACGCGCGCGCGCATATCGAGGGAAGCCGCGCCGTTGCCGGATTGACCGCGCATTTCCTGATAGGGGACAGCCGGAACTTCGATGTGCAGATCGATCCGGTCCAGCAGCGGACCGCTGATTTTGCCGAGATAGCGCTGGATAATTCCGCCGGTGCAACGGCACTCGCGCGTGGGATCGGAGAAATGGCCGCAAGGACACGGGTTCATCGCGGCGATCAGCATGAAATTCGCCGGAAACGATAGCGTCATTTGGGCCCGGGCCAGCGTGACGCTGCCTTCCTCCAGCGGCTGGCGCAACTGCTCGAGCACATTGCGCGGGAACTCCGGGAGTTCGTCCAGGAACAGCACGCCGTTGTGCGCCAGACTCACTTCGCCCGGCCGCGGCATGCCCGAGCCTCCGCCGATCAGTCCAGCATCGGAAACCGAATGATGCGGCGCGCGGAACGGCCGCTCGGTCAGCAGACCGGCGCCTTTCGGAAGGAGTCCCGCCACGCTGTACACTTGCGTCGTTTCGAGCGCTTCCGGGAACGTCAGCGGCGGGAGGATGCCTGGCAGCCGCTTGGCGAGCATCGTTTTCCCCGAGCCCGGCGGGCCGACCAGCAGCACATTGTGCCCGCCCGAGGCGGCGACTTCCAGGGCTCGCTTGGCGGTCGTCTGGCCACGCACGTCGCCGAAATCGAGGACGTGGCCGTTCCCGGCGGCCGCAGGATGAGCGTGGCGCACATGCGGCGTGAACTGTTCCGGATGGTTCAGGAACGCCACCACCTCGCTCAGATGCCGCATTCCGAACACGCGCACCTCGTCCGCGACGGCCGCCTCCGAAGCGTTGTCGGCAGGGACCAACAAGTTCGAAATTTTCTGTTTTCTGGCGCAGGCCGCGATCGAGAGCGCGCCGCGCACCGGCCGGATCGCTCCATCCAGCGACAGCTCGCCCACGAACAAATGTGCATCGCTCGGAGCTACCGTTCCCATGGCGCCCAGAATTCCCAGAGCCATGGGCAGATCGAACCCAGCGCCCTCCTTCCGCACGTTCGCCGGGGCCAGGTTGATGGTGACGCTCTTGTTGGGGTATCCGAAACCGGAGTTGAGCAGCGCCGACTTGATCCGCTCCCGGCTCTCCCGGACCGCCGTGTCCGGCATGCCCACAGTGATGAAATCGCGATTTGCCCCAGGGTACATGTCCACTTCCACATCGACCAGGTAGGCGTCGATCCCATACACGGCGGCGGAACGGGTCCGGAACAGGGCCATGTTGAATAGTGCGCCCAGCCGGCGGTTTCTCGCACTCGATTCTCGTCCTTGCGCTGTGTTTAGATGGAAGGACACCCGCAGTCTGGCGTTAAGGAGTTCCCGTGAAAGGTATCGTGCTTGCCGGGGGGACCGGAAGCCGTCTGTTCCCCCTGACGAAGATCACCAATAAACACCTGCTTCCGATCTACGACAAGCCGATGATCTTTTACCCGATCCAGACGCTTGTCGAAGCTGGAATCCGCGACATTCTGCTGGTCACCGGCGGCCGCAACTCGGGCGATTTCCTGCGGTTGCTCGCCAACGGCAAGGAATTCGGACTGGCCCACCTTAACTACACCTACCAGGAAGGCGAGGGTGGGATCGCCGATGCATTGGGTCTGGCCGAGCACTTCGCCGAAGGCGAAAAAATCTGCGTCATTCTGGGCGACAACATCATCCAGGGCTCGATTCGGCCGGCCGTCGAAGCGTTCGAAAAACAGGAGCGCGGGGCGCGCATTCTGCTCAAACAAGTGCCGGACGCCGAGCGCTTCGGCGTCGCAGAGCTGTCCGGGGACCGGATTCTGGGGATCGAAGAGAAGCCCGCCAAGCCCAAATCGCCTTACGCTGTGATCGGAATTTATCTCTACGACGGAACGGTTTTCGATAAAGTGCGCCGGCTCGTGCCGAGCCGCCGGGGCGAACTCGAGATCACCGACGTGAATAACGCCTACATCCAGGAAGGAACCATGAGTTATTCGTTCCTGGACGGATGGTGGACTGACGCGGGAACCTTTGAATCGTTGCTGCGGGCGGCCAACCTGGTGGCAGAAACCAGGAATCAGGAGGCCGAATCCGCCACCAGCGCTCCCCAGTGAAAGCCGGCGCCGAAAGCCGAGAAAACGACCGGACCCGGCGCGGGATTCGTTTCCGACCATTCCTTGGCCGCGATCAGCAGCGACGCTGAGGACGTGTTTCCGTAGCGCTGCACGTTGGCAAACACCTTATCCGGTCCTACACCCAGCGATTTTCCGACGCGCGTCAGCAAATTGAGATTGGCCTGATGCAGGAGAAACGCGGTCACCTGCGGAGGCGAGATGCGCTGCCGCTCCAGGACTTCCGTGATCGAAGCGGGAATCTTGCGGGCGGCTTGCAAAATTACGGTCAGGCCGTTCATGCGCAGCGGGCCGCCGCCCTCAAACGCCAGATCGCTGCGATATTGGCCGTCGCTGCGCAGAACCGCATCCAGCATTTTCCAGCGGCCCGGCCGTGTCGACACCAACGCCGCTCCGGCCCCGTCGCCGAACAGGATGGCCGTGTTCGGATCGAGCGGCTCGGCTTCAATCAGGGCGGACATTTTTTCGGCTGCCACCACGAGCACGTCCCCATGAACCGGCGCCAGCCGCATGGCCAGGGCCAGGCCAAACAAGCTGCCCGCGCTGGCGATCGGAAGATCGATTGCCGGGGTGGAATGGAGCCCCAAGCGGGAGGCAATCTCGCCCGCGGGGCCGGGAAACCCGCGCGCGGCACTGCCGCTGGATACGATCAGCAGACCCAGCTCCTGGGCCGCAACGTTCGCGTTGCGCAGGCAGTCTTCAGCCGCTGCGAGTCCCATATCGGCCGCGCCGGTCTCCGCGGCGGCCCAGCGCCGTTCTACGATGCCTGAGACGCTCTCGATCCACTCCGCGGTGCGGCCCAACCGTTCGGCCAGCTCCGCGTTCGTTACCACCCGCTCGGGCAGATGCGCCCCGAACGAATGCAGGTTCGCACCCATCGCTCAACCCGTGCGATCCGCCAGATAGGCGTCCATTCGGGCGATCGAGTCGAATTTCCGTGGATTCAGATCGGAATCGGGAATCTTAACCGAAAACTCTTTTTCGATGGCGCTGACCAGGTCAGGAAGCGCGAAGGAATCCAGCAGGCCACTTTCAAACAACGATTCCTGATCGTTCTGCGGCGCGGGCTTCCCGGCGATCTCTTGAACCAGCTTTCGCAGTCGGTCGCTGCGGCTCGAAGCGGGCATGTAGTTATGGTTGCACAGCGTGTTTCCGTCCGGGTGACATACAATAGCGTTTGCCCCGCCTTTCGATCGTGGTGCCGGCCTACAACGAGGCCTCCCGTCTTCCCTCAACTCTTCCGAAACTGGCGCAGTTCTGCGAGGGCCACGGGTCCGTCGAATTGCTCATCGTCGATGACGGCTCCAAAGACGCGACCGCCGCGCTGATCCAGGAGTTCGCCGCCCGCTATCCATTCGCGCGCTTGCTCCAGAATCCCGGCAACCGCGGCAAAGGCTATTCCGTGCGCCATGGGATGCAGAAGGCTCAGGGAGACTGGATTCTGTCGACGGATGCGGATCTTTCGAGCCCTTTGGAGGAGCTCGACAAGCTGTTGAAGGCTGTCGATCGTGAGAACGCGGAAGTGGCCATCGGATCGCGGGCGCTCGACCGTTCGCTGGTCGGGGTCCATCAGAGCGCATTACGGGAGTGGAGCGGCCGGGTCTTCAATCTCATCATGCGCGCGGCCACCGGAATGCCATTCCGCGATACGCAGTGCGGATTCAAACTATTCCGCAAGGATGCGGCCCGCGTCATTTTCTCCCGCCAGGCACTCGAGGGATTCGGGTTCGATGTCGAGGATCTCATGATTGCCCGTATTCACGGTTTCAAGACCGTGGAAGTTCCGGTACGCTGGAACAACGTGGAAGGAACGAAAGTAAGCGCGTTGACCGGCGCGCGAGCCTTCTGGGACTTAGCGGTCGTGCGCTGGAATCAGCTCTGCGGCCGCTACCGCTGAACGAGCAACGGCTGGACCGCTTTCCAGACCTCGTCGGCTACCGCCTCGCGCGTCTGGCTCCCGTCGATCAGCCGCACGCGCCGCGCTTCGTCCGAGGCCAATTGCCGGTAGGCCTCCCGAACCCGCCGGTGAAACCCGATGTCCTGATCTTCGATGCGGGTCTCCGAAGACTCGTTTCGGGCAGTGCGGCGGTGGGCCCGGGCGAGCCCCGTCTCCGGATCGATGTCGATGATCAGCGTCAAATCCGGCACCAGGCCCCGGCAGGCGATCCGGTCCAGTTCATACACCACGTCCGCGCCCAGTCCGCGCCCTACTCCTTGATACACCAGCGTCGAATCGGTGAAACGATCCGAGAGCACTGTGCGCCCCGCCGACAGGGCCGGGAGAATCGCCTGATCCACATTCTGCGCCCGGCTGGCGAACATCAGAAGTAGCTCGGCGGTCGGGCACAGGTCGCGATTCTGGATATCCAGGAGAATGTGGCGGATCTGAACGCCGATCGGCGTTCCTCCGGGCTCCTGGGTTTCGAACGTTTCCAGGCCGGCGGCGCGCAGGCGCTCGCCGAGCATGCGAAGCTGCGTGGATTTTCCGCTGCCTTCCGGGCCTTCGAACGTAATAAAACGCCCTCGCGCACTCATACGCGGAAGCTAGTCGTAGACAAAATGCAGGACCTTTTTCAGATCCTCCCAGGCTTCGCGCTTCGCGTCCTGGTTGTAGGGACGCAGCAGATACGAAGGGTGATAGGTGACCATCACCGGGATGTCGCGCCACTTGTGCCACTTGCCTCTCAGCCGCGTGACTCCCTCTTTAGTTCCCAGCAGAGCCTTGGCGGCGGTCGACCCCAGCGCGCAGATCGCCTTGGGCCGGATCGTCATGAGCTGGCGGAACAGGAACTGCCCGCAGATCTCCATCTCATCGGGCTGCGGCGTGCGATTCTCGGGAGGCCGGCATTTGACCACGTTGCAGATGTAGACGTCCGCGCGCCGGATCGGCACGCCCTCTTTGGAGGCGGTGTTGTCGATCATCTGGGTCAGCAACTGGCCCGCTCGACCGACAAAGGGCAGGCCTTGCGCGTCTTCGTCGGCTCCCGGTCCTTCGCCGACGAATACCAGACGGGCGTGCTCGTTGCCCGAACCGAACACGATTTTTGAGCGCGCTTCGCACAGGCGGCAGCGGCGGCAGTCCTGGCCGATGTCCTCGAGGATTTTGAGGAGAGTGTCGCCTTCAGGGGCGAGGGAAGGTAAGACAGCGGCCACAGTGGCTCCTTCATGCTGCAGATCTGGCGGGACCTGGAGGTCCCGCGCAGGCGTGGACGCCTGCCCCACAAAAATTTCATCGATGCCGAGGTCGCGGTAGAACTCAAGGCGGCCGCGCAACTGTTCGCGCGTCATTGGGAGGCGTGCAGCGCCAGGCGCAGCCTGATCATCTCATCGAAAATCCGGTTGGCGATCGCCGGCTTGGAGGCCCGCTGCACGGGAATGATTTCGCCTGTGCGAAGCACCAGCGTCACTTCGTTCTCGTCCGATTCGAAGCCGATTCCCTTCTCCGAGACCAGGTTCGCCACCACCATGTCGCAGTTCTTGGATTCGAGCTTGCGGCGGGCTTCCTCGATCAGATTTTGTGTTTCCGCCGCGAAGCCGACCAGCAGCCGGTCGCCTTTTTTGCGGCCCGCCTCCGCCAGAATATCCGGCGTGGGATCGAGTTCCAGCGACAGCCGCGCTGCCGTTTTCTTGACCTTCTGTTTCGGCGGATTGGCGCGATGATAATCCGCAACCGCGGCCGCCTTGATGATGACGGTCGCCTGTTCCAAGCGGTCCATCACTGCCGCGCGCATTTCAAGCGCGGTTCGCACGGCGACGAGTTCCACGTTAGGCGGCGGCGTGAGCGCCACCGGCCCGGAGACGAGGATCACGCGGGCGCCCCGTTCGGCGGCGGCGGCGGCGAGCGCGTACCCCATCTTTCCGCTCGACCGGTTGCTGAGATACCGTACCGGATCGAGCGGCTCCTGCGTCGGCCCGGCCGTGACCAGAACGGTTTCGCCTTCCAGATCGCGTTTGGCGCCCTCACGGCCGATCGCCACGGCCATCACGGCCTGCGCGATGGTTTCGGGCTCGGCCAGGCGACCCGGCCCGATCATGCCACAGGCCAGGATCCCTTCTCCCGGTTCGACAATTACGTGTCCGCGAGCGCGCAGGATGCGGAGATTCTCCCGGGTAGCAGGATGCTTCCACATGTTCGTGTTCATCGCCGGCGCCAGCACCACGGGCCCGGTGAACGCCAGGTATGTCGTGGTCAGAAAATCGTCAGCCAGCCCGTGCGCGAGCTTCGCCAGCAGATCCGCCGTTGCCGGAGCGATCACCAAAATTTGATTCTCTTGAGCGATGCGGATATGTTCGATGGCGCTGGCCAGAGTATCTTCCGCGCTCGCGGCGCTGAACAGGCTGGCGATGACTTTCTTCCCGGTGAGTGCGGCGAAGGTGAGGGGGCGAACGAACTCTTCGGCTGAGCGGGTCATCAGCACCTGGACTGAAAGCCCCCGCTCCATCAGGGCGCGGGCGAGCTCCGCGGCTTTGTACGCCGCGATCCCGCCACCGACCCCCAGCGCGACGCTGTTCACCGGCATAGGCGCGGTCTACTCTTGCGCGGGCGGCGGCTCCAGCGTGTGCTGGATGGCAATGTCCTCGTACTGCACCAGGCCGCGGCGGACTTCTTCCATGGCCATCACGGTCGGTTTCTTGGACGTCGTGGGAAGAAAGCTGCGGGCCCCGTTCTGCAACTGCCGGGCGCGCTTGGCGGCAACGATGATGAAGCGGTAGGCGCTCGCCTCCGGATCGTCCGGGATCACACTCTGCGCGACTTGCTTAAGATTTGTATCGGCCATCCTCAAATGTCTCCAGAATCGGGCGGATTTCCTGCTCCATCCGGTCCCGGCGGCTGCGCACGGACCGGACAATCGACACCAGCGTGTCGGTGGATGCCTGTACTTCCCGATTCACTAGCACGTAGTCGTATAACGTATAATTCCGAATTTCCTCGGCGGCCTCTCGGAGCCTTCTCTCGATCACCGCCTCGGAGTCCTGAGACCGGGACCGTAAACGCTCTTCCAAGACTTGCCGGCTCGGGGGGAGTATGAAAATCGATACCGCGTGCGAAACTCGCCCTTTTAATTGTCGCGCACCCTGGACATCGATGTCGAGCACCAGGTCCGAGCCCGAGCGGCCGGCGCGGTCCAGCTCGCTGCGGTGGGTTCCGTAGTAATTTCCGAACACCTGCGCGGATTCCAGGAACTCATCGTTTGCCAGCCGCTGCTCGAATTCCGCACGGGAGATGAAATGATACTCGTTCCCGTCGGTTTCCGTGCCACGAGGCGGCCGAGTGGTGTAGGAGACCGAAAAACAGAGGCTCGGAACTTGTTTCATCAGTTCGCCCACCAAGGTCGATTTGCCGGAGCCGGAGGGCGCCGAAATGATAAAAACTGTGCTCATGCCCGCGGGTTTACTCAAGGTTGAGCGACTGCTCCCGAATTTTTTCGATGGCGGCCTTGGCTTCCAGCGCTAGTTCGGTGATCTTGAGGCCGATGTCTCCGGCCCCGCTGGATTTGGAAAGGATGGTGTTGGTTTCGCGGTTCATCTCCTGGAGAAGAAAGTCCACCTTCTTACCTGTTTCGCCTCCGGCATCGAGCAACGCCGCCAATTGAGCCGAATGAATCCTCAAACGCGCGAGTTCCTCGCCGATGTCGCTCCGCTCGGCCAGGATCGCGGCTTCCTGCGCCAGCCGCTGCGGGTCGACTTGGATCCCCTTCAGCAACTCCTGCAAGCGCTCGGAAAGCCGATTTTGGAAAATCTCCTGCGCATTGGACCGGAGTTGCTCCATGTGCTCGGCGGCGGCGGCGACCCGGCAATTGTGAGTCCGCATCTCCTTGGCAATCTCGGCGCCTTCGCGTTCGCGAAACTGGCTGAGCTCGTCCAGCGCCGCGCCCAGAGTCTCCAGCAGGGCCGCTTCCATACCCGGCGGGATCTCGCTCGTTTCCGCTTCGCCGAACATTCCGGGAATCCGCAGCGCGGCATTCAGATCGGGCTTCGTTTCCAGTCCGTGCTCGGACGCTGCCTCACGGAACGCCGCCAGGTATTTCTCAAGCAGCGCGCGGTTGAGCGCGCCCGGGGCTCCGTTCACCGCCCCGGGGGGAACGGCGATTCGCACATCCACATGGCCGCGCGCGAGTCGATTCTTCACCAAGGCGCGCACGGCATTTTCGAAAGGATCGGCGATCGACGGAGCGTGCACATGGATATCAAGCGCGCGATGATTCACGGTCTTGACGCTCACCGCAAGCTCGCCGTCTCCGAATGGCCGGCGTGCGCGGGCAAAGCCCGTCATGCTGCGCAAGGGAGAATTGGCCATCTTATCCGTTCACGTCCTTATCCGTTCGCGTCCGCCGCATCGGATGTGACAAATTGTAACTCGTACAGGCGCTGGTACAGGCCGCCCCGGTTCACCAGCTCCTCGTGACGCCCGGTTTCGACGATCCGGCCGTGATCGAGCACCACGATCCGGTCGGCGCGCCGCACGGTCGAGAGCCGGTGCGCGATCACGATCACCGTGCGGTTGGTCATCAGGGTTTGCAGCGCCCGCTGCACCAGCATCTCCGATTCGGTGTCCAGGTGCGAGGTAGCCTCGTCCAGGATCAGGATCGGCGCGTTCTTGAGCAGCGCCCGCGCGATTGCCAGCCGCTGCCGCTGCCCGCCGCTGAGTTTCTGGCCGCGCTCTCCGATGATGGTTCCGTAGCCTTGCGGCATCTGCAAAATGAATTCCTCGGCCAGGGCGTCCCGCGCGGCTTTCTCGACCTGCTCGGGCAGAGCGTAGCGCAGCCCGTAGCCGATGTTGGCGCCCACCGTGTCGTTGAACAGGAACGTATCCTGCGCCACGATGCTGATCTTGTCGCGCAGCGAGGCCAGTTTGAGATCGCGCAGATCCCGGCCATCGACGCGAATCGCCCCAGCCGTCACGTCATAGAACCGCGGCACCAGATTCGCAAGCGTCGTCTTTCCAGCGCCACTCGGGCCCACCAGGGCCACAATTTCTCCGGCTTTCACATCCAGCGAGATGTGATCCAGCACCAGCCCTTCCGGCGAAGTGGGGTAGCGAAAACTCACGTTCTCGAACACGATCCCTTTCTCGAAACGCGACAATCGCGCCGCGCCCGGTTTTTCGGTGATCTGCTGCTCGCGATCCAGGTACTCGAATACTTTCTGCGACGCTCCCAAAGCCTGCTGGAAGATATTGTGGATCCCGGTAAGCCGCTTGACCGGCTCGTACAGCAAGAGAAGCGCGATCACGAAGCTGGTGAACTCGCCCGTGCTCATCGCGCCCGCCTTAATCTGAAGGCGCGCGTAGCTCAGCAGTCCGACAATGGTGAGCGCGCCGAAAAATTCGATCAGAGGCGACGCCACGGCCTGCTGCGCAACGTAACGAAGATTGCTCGCGCGCAGACGCTCGGCGCGTTCGCGGAAACGGTTGGACTCGATCTCTTCGGCGCTGAACGCCTTCACCACCTGGTGCCCGCTGAGCGTTTCCTGCAAAACCTGGTTGAGCTCGGCCGCGTTGTCCTGCGCGCTGCGCGTGGTCCGCCGGATTCTCCGTCCCAGGCGCAGCGTGGGGAACAATACAAACGGAAGCACCGTGAGGCTCACCAGCGCGAGCCGCCAATCGGTCTGAAGAACAACTACGCCCAGCGCCAGCGCGGTGAAGCCCTGCCGCAGCAGATCGGCCAGCATGTGCGAGAGCGCGACCTGAATCTTCTCAAGATCGTTCATGATCGAGGACATCACCCGCGCGGTCGAGTGCGATTCGAAAAAGTGCGCATCCTGCTGGACCACTCGATCGAAGACGTCCTGGCGCAGATCGGTCACGGCAGACAGGCCCACGTAGTTCACCAGGTAGTTGCCCGCGTAATCGCACAGGCCTTTGATCGCGAACACCGCCAGGATGCCCACGGCCACCATGGTCCAGACGTTGTGAACCGAGGCGGGCATCAATCTGTCCAGATAGACTTCGTGGCGCCAGATGGGGATGGTGAACAGAAGAACAGGCGCGTCGGCGGAAGCAGGATTCAGAACCCGGTCGAAAATGGGCCCGATCAGGCGCACCGTGAGGGCCTGCGCGGCGCCTACACACGCCATCAGAAAAACGGAGAGTACCAGGTGAAACGTATAGCGGCGTGAGTAGCGCAGCAGCCGGCCGAGTTCGCTCACGCGCGCACCCTCAGAGCCGCGATCGCCGCCAGAACCTCTTCCACGCCGATCCGATCGATGGACTCCGGATTGGTCAGAACTTGGGCCTCGGTCCGCCACGGAGCCCAGGCCACCGGATCGCTTGGGCCGAACAGAACTACGGAAGGAATTCCGAAGGCTGCGGCAAGATGAGCCGGCCCGCTGTCGTTTCCGATAAAGAGCTGCGCGCCCGCCACCAGACTCTTGACTTGCGCCAGGGGAGCATTGTGATACACGCCGAATTGCGCAAACGCGCGGGGATCGTCGGCGGGGCCTGCCAGAAACACCGGCGTCAGGCCGGCCTGATCGCGCAGATGCTCGGCAATGGAGAGGAAGCGCTCAGCGGACCAGGTTTTGTCGGGCGCGGACGCAAAAGGATGGATCACAGCGTAGGTCCCCGGCTGAGACGATGCTGCCGCGCCCAAGCCCGCAACAAGCCGCGCTCTCGGGATCTCCGCCCTGGGAACGCCCAGCCAGAACATCGCCGAAGCAAGATGCTCGGCTGTGTGGACGCGCCGCTCTTCGCCCAGAATCTCCTGCGCGCGCGGAATCCTCTCGTTGTACAGCACGCTGTAGGCATGATGCGCGAAACCCGCGGTTATTTCGGCGCGGGAAGCGGCTGTCAGCCACATACTGCGTGTCCCGCCGTGAAAATTTAGCGCCAACACCGGACGCCAGCGCGCCAGCGGTCGCGTCATGGGAGGCAGAATTTCGTGCACATCCGGATTCCCCTCGAATACGGACGCGAAGCGGTCCTCGACAACCACGCCGATCCGCAGATCCGGACGATGAGACTTGAGCAGCGCCAGCGCAGGAGTGGTCAAAACGCAGTCGCCCAGGGAGCGCAAACGGATCACGGCGATCCGCGAACCTGACGGCAGCCGCTCCAGCAAATAGGCCACGCGTGTTTATTCTTCGATTCTTGCCTCGTCAACCAGCATGACCGGAATGTCGTCGCGGATGGGGTACACGCGCTTGCATTCCACGCACTTCAGGCCCTTCTGGTCCGGTTGCAGCTCTACGGGCGCTTTGCACAGCGGGCAGACCAGGATTTCCAGCAGGTCTTTACTGATGGCCATAGAAAACGTTAGTGTAACAGGCCCGCGCCCTGGGCCGCCTCTGAAGCTTCATACGGCGTTATTGCTGCGCCGGCGACCCCTTGGGAATCGCCAGATAGCCCGCGATCATGTCCTTGCCCACGTCGTTGACCACCAGTTCGTGAGGCTGCCGCTCGCGGCCGACGTAGAACTGCACCGGCTCATTCGCGGTCTTATCTTTCTTCTCGAACTTGCGGTCGTCCGCCTGGATTTCCAGCGTATACGTGTTGGCCTTGGCATCGGTGTTCTTCAGCAAAACCGAAACATCCCCCAGCTTGATCGGATCCTTGCGCTTGTACAGCGTGAACTCGATATAGTCGCGGTCGCCGAGCTGTTTGAGCGCTTCGATTTCGCGCGTGTTGGTGGCGATCAGCCCGCTCATCACGCCCATATCGCCCGTGGTCCGCTTCAAATCCGCGATGATCTTTTCCACCTGGCCCTGCGTTCCGGCGATCTGGGTTTGGACCTGCTTCACCTCGGCTGCGATCGAAGCGGCGTTGGATTGCACAGCGGTCTGCTTCAGCGTGTCGATTTCCTTGGCCACCCGAGCGCCTGCCTCCTGCTGCTGCTTGAGCTTGGATTCGTTTACCTCCACGCGGGTGGCAAGCGCCTCGACCCTCTGGGCAGTATCGTCTTTGACCCGAGCGGCCGGCCCTCTCTGCTGAGCCTTGTTCACCTCGCCCCGAAGAGCCTCGATCGACTTCTGCCGTTGCGCATCGGCTGCTGACGCCGCGTCTCGTAATTTCGCCATTTCGGCGCCGATCGCATCACGCGTCTGGGCTTGTTCCGCCTGCACCGCGCCGAGCCTCGATTCAAGAGAATGCAGCCGCGTGAAGGTGTAGAGCTGCCCCGCTACCAGGACTGCAGCAGCTAAGGATGCGAGTGCAGCCGTTATGCTTAACCTCGGACGCGGTGGCTCGGCCATCTGAGAATGTGTCCTCACACCATTGTCCCTGGAACGGACGCGCCCAGGGGACAGCGGAAACGACTGCTACCAGACGCGGCAAGCCGGACCGCGCACCATGGGCTGATTGACGCGGCAGGCGAACGCCTTCTGGAATTCGGGCATGTTCGAGACGACGCCGTTCACTCGAAATTCGCCCGGGGAATGCGGATCGGTTTGCGCCCGCAGCCGGGTCGCTTCTTCGGTCACGTTCTGACACCACACCTGGGCCCAGCCGAGGAAAAATCTCTGTTCCGCTGTGAACCCGTCGACTTTCGGAGGCTCCTTGCCGCCGAGGCTATCCATAAGCGCCATATAGGCGACGCGGAGGCCGCCGTTATCGGCGGTGTTCTCGCCCAACGTCAGCTTGCCGTTCAGGTTCACGCCCGGCAAGGGGCTATACGACCCGTACTGGTTCACCAGGCAGTCGGCGCGTTGATCGAACGCCTTGGCGTCTTCGGGCGTCCACCAATCGCGCAGGTTGCCTTTGGCGTCGAATTGACGGCCCTCATCATCGAACCCGTGCGTCAATTCGTGGCCGATCACGGCGCCGATCGCGCCGTAATTTACAGCATCGTCCATCTTGTTGTCGAAGAACGGAGGCTGCAGGATTCCGGCAGGAAAATTGATGTCGTTGTGCTGCGGATCGTAGTAAGCGTTGACCGTCGGCTGGCTCATGTCCCAATCGTTCCGGTCCACAGGCTTGCCGATTTTCGCCAGTTGGCGGGCCAGCTCGAATGTGCTGGTGCGCGCCGTATTCGCGTACGGATCGTTGCGGACGATCTGCACACCCGCATAATCCAGCCATTTGTTCTTATTGCCGATCTTGTTCGTGATGCCGTGCAGTTTGACGAGCGCCTGGTCCTTGGTCTTGGGCGTCATCCAGTCCAGGCTGCGAATGTCTTTTTCGAGCGCTTTTTCGATCGCCAGAACCATGTCGTGGGTTCGCTTCTTGCCCGTGTCGCCGAGCGTCTTTTCGACGAACGTCTTGCCCAGCGCATCCGGCAATTGCTGATCGGTCAAATCGACGCAGCGCTTCCAGCGCGCTCGCATCTCCTTGGCCCCCCTCAGCGTTTTTTCGTAAAAATCGAAACTGGCCTGCTGGAAGGGAGACGGGAGAAAGATGGAGTTATCGCGGACCAGGTCCCAGGTGAGATAGGTCTTCAGATCGTCGAGCGGCTGCTGCGCCAGAACCGTGCCCACCGTGCGCGCAAAATCCGGAACGGCGACGTTCAGGCTCGTAATCGCGGGAGCGCCCAAGATCTGGAAAAATCGCGGCCAGTCGAAGGAAGGCGCGAGCGCCGACAGCTCCACGACGGTCATTTTGTGATAAACCTTTTCGGGATCCCGGCGGGATACGCGGTCCAGCGAACCCTTGGCGAGCTCGGTTTCGATCGCCATTACGGCCGCCGCCTTTCTTTGAGCCTCTTCCGGCGATAGTCCCAGAAGCCCGAATACCGCCCGAATGTGCGCGACGTACTTATTCCGCAGGTCGACCGATTTCTCGTCGGTCTTGAGATAGTAATCGCGGTCCGGAAGACCCAAACCGGCCTGATCCACGACGCCGATCATTCTCGAGGAGTCTTTGGCGTCCTGCTCGGAGGTGAACCGGAAAAACGGCAGCGAACCGACGCGGAACATGTAGGCTTGCAGATCGACAAGGTCCTTCCGGTCCTGAATGACTGCAATCCGGTTCAGGTCGCGCTGGATCGCCTCCAGCCCGCGCGCTTCGATGTTCTTTTCGTCCATGCACGCGGCATAGAAATCCCCGATCTTCTGTTCGAGCGGACCGCGATTGGGGCGATCCACGGCAGCCGCTTCCAGCACGTCCTTGAGGAGCATGCGATTGCGGTCCTGCAGGACATCGAACCGGCCCCACCGCGAAGCGTCGCCGGGAATGGGATTGGCCGTCATCCAGCCGCTGCAGGCGTACTGGTAGAAATTTGCGCAGGGGTCCACGTTCCGGTTCAGCGCGCCTAAATCGAACCCCGGCGCTTGTTGAGCGTGTAATCCCGCGGCTGCCAGGCACAGCGTTAGAAACGAGCGCATATACTCCCCATCTTACGGCAGAGGCTCGTAAGAGGCGTCCCTGCGAAGCACTTAGGCGGGTCCAGGATGGTACTTAGAAAAACGCGAGTCCCTGCCGCCCGGGCGGGCTGGCGTCAATTCCGGGAGCTTACTGGGCGAAAGCGGGCACGTACAAATCGAACGTCGGAATTCCCTGCGGCCACAAGAGCCCCAGGCTGCGCTCCGGCCGGATGAGGGCGGCGGTGACGGTCACCGTCAGTTCTTTCCGCTCCCGTACGACCACGACAGACACCGCTCGTCCGTGTGCCGCGCGGATTCGGGCCGAAAGCTCGGCGGGCGTCGTGACTTTCGATTCATCCACTTTGAGGATCACATCCCCGGCTTTGAGCCCGCCTCGTTCGGCGGCGGATCCTTTGTTGACGGTCCGGACCAGCACGCCTTCCTTGACGCCGAAGAAGTCCGCAAGCTGCCCGTCGAGGGTTTCCGCCTCGATGCCGAGCATGGCGCTACGCCAGGTCATCCGGTTCTGCGGCATATCCGGGAACCGAAACTCAAGAGGCTCCTGGACGGGAGCCGGAATCAACTGCCCGGAGATGGCAGGCCGCGACGCGATGCGGGCCGTCACCGTCTGGGGCGCGCCATTGCGAACGATCCCGAGTTTCACCTCGCGTCCGGCGGGTGTTTCCCGCACCATCCGCGAGAATTGGTCCATGCCCTCGATGCGCTGCCCGTTGTATTGAGTGATGACGTCGCCGGTCTTGATGCCGGCCCTTTCGGCGGGACTGTCCGGCGCGATCCGGGTCACTTCCACTCCCGCTTCTTCGGGCAGCTTCAGTTCTTTCGCGCGGTTGGTGTCGATCTCCTGGATACCCACGCCGAGAAAGCTGCCCGACGGCGCTGCCAGATTGGCCGATGCCACGGGAAGCTGGCCAAAGCCAAGGCCGGCGGTAACGGCCGCCATCAGAGCGATCTTTGTGAACATGTTCGGCTCCCCTTACTTGCGACGAAGATAGATAACGCCACTGGAGGTATTCAAATTCAGCACCGGACCGCCGCCGTTGATGGCTCCCTGGCCGACCAGCGGCGATCGGAAGAATCCCGTCCTGGCGACCCGAATCTCCGGAAAATCGGAAATGATGCGAGGCACGCCTCCCGTAGCGTTCCGGGCCATGACCGACAGAGCCAAGTCGGACGGAATCATCACGGTGATATCGCCGGAGCTCGCCACCAGCGAGGAATCCTGCACCCGCACGCCGCTCAGTAATTCGGCCAGAATATTTCCGGCCACGGTGGCCACGTTCATCGGACCGGCGTCGTTCCGGACGCGCACCGTCCCGGCCATCGATTCGGCTTGAATCCCGTGCGCTGACCCGACCTGGATAAACCCGCCCTGGGTATCGGCGAAAACCGCGCCTCCCGCCTGTCCGACTTCGATCATGCCCTGCGCGGAATGCGCGTGGACGTCTCCGGCGGCTTTATCGACGTGAATATTCCCGCCCATCTGATTCGAGAGCGCCACGGGCCCTGCTGCTTCGCGCACGTCGATATTCCCGCCGACGGTCGTGCAGTCGATCGCTCCGCCCGCCCGTTCGATCGCCAGTTGGCCGGCGCCGGAGTAGCACTGGACGCTGCCGCCGATTTTGCCGAGCCGGATCTCCCCGCCGCCGGTGGTCAACTGCACGGATCCATCGAAGTCCGCGACATGGATCGCGCCTCGCTCGGTCCGGATCAGCACCGTGGAAATCTGCGCGGGCACGCCAATTTCAACTCTTGTTTCGACGTTGCGGGCCGAGACCGGTTGCAGCTGCAACACGACGCGGCCGCGGAACGAGCTGACCTGGGCTCCTCCGCCGCCTAGCAGGGCGCGCGCCTGGTCCTCATTCGCCGCGATGACGCTCTGCCGCACGCGATAGGTGACCTGGTTCCCCGCCGCGCGCCGGACCGCCACGCTGCCGCGCGTGTTCACCTGCAAGGCCGCCTGGGGAGCGATCTCGAACGAGTCGCCGACCGTTCCGACCCAGTAGGCGCCTTCGCGTACCACCGGGGCTTGCGCAGCCGCGATGGCAGCCGCTCCGAGCGCCAGAGTGGCAAGGGAGAACTTCATTGGGTCAATACGTTTCGCGCGAGGCGTTCACCAGTTGCAGCACATGCTCGCCGCGCTGCCGCACATAGGCGTTGCTCTCAATGCTCATGAGCTCCTGCAAGGTCCCGATGATGTCGCGGTCCAGCATGTCCGGACCCCGGTTGGCGTTGGATTCATCCACGCCCTCAGTCAGAAGATCGATCGCCTGCGTCCGCATGCCCGGATTTCCGTCCGACAGCAAAACGCCAGCTAAAGCCTTGCGAACCTCGGGGTGTTGCACGAAGGGGCGCAAGCCGTCCATGGCCTTCAGGCGCACCCCGGCGTTCTCGTCATGTTCCAGAGCGTAGATCAGCGTATCGCGAACTTCATCCGCCTGGGCACGATCGTTCAGAATCCCGACGGTCTCATAACGCAAACCCGGATCGGAAGCCTCCTTGGCGGCCGAGAGCAGCAGAACCCGGATATTCTGATCGTCCAAATTGCCCGAAACTACCCGGTGCCGGGTTTCATCGAGCACGATCTGAACGCCGCCGTTTGCAGCCGGCTCCACCGAACGCACCCGCTGTGCGTCGGGCGTCGCCAGCGACATGCCGGTAAATCCGGTTCCCGGCGTCAGCCGGGCGCCGAAGAATCCGAGTGTGACCAGAGCCAGCGCCCCGGCGGTCTTCATCCAAGCCGGAGATCCCGAAGGCAGGCGCAACGTCAAGGCGTCCACGAACTGATCCCACCAGCCGGCCCGGCGCGAGGCGGCTTGCTCCGCCGCGATGCGTGCCTGAAGGTTCTGCCGGGATTCCCATAAAGCCGATGCCGCCGGTTCGATCTCTGCCTGATCGAAAGCCGCATGCAAATTCTGTTCCTGTTCCAGCGCTCTGCGGCACCCGGCGCAACTCTCCAGATGCGCCTCCACGGCCTCCTCCTCGTCGAAGGTCAGCTCGCCGTACAGCAACATGCTCAGTTGCCGGCGCACCATGTCGCAGGAAACGTGTTTCGCGTTCATACAAAGTCTCCCAATGCCACACGCATCTTCTGCGTCGCCCGAAACAGACAATTCTTGGCAGCTTCTTCGCTAGTTCCCAGGATCTCGCCGATGTTTCGCAGCTTGAGCCCTTGATAGTGCCGCAGCTCGAAAACCATCCGCTCTCGGGCTGTCAGCCCGCTGAGCGCCGATTGAATCCGTTCCCGAAGTTCGCCGCTCAGCAGGCCCCGCTCCGGGTCGCCCTCCACTCGCGATTCCTGAAAGGTGTCCATCCGGTCCAGCGGACCATCCGCCGCCTCGACCTGGGTCGATTCCTCTTTGCGTACCTTCTTCTTGCGCATCTGGTCCAGGCACAGGTTAGTCACGATCCGGTATAGCCATGTATGAAAACTGCAATCGAACCGGAAATTTTTCAGGTTGCGGTAAACTCGCAGAAAAGCTTCCTGATACACGTCCTGCGCATCTTCCTGGGACCGCAAAAGATTCATCGCGAGCCGGAGCACACTCTGGTCGTAAGCGCGTACAAGCTGGCCGAAGGCGTCCTGATCGCCTTCCTGCGCGGCCTGTATGAGCGCCTTCTCGTCTACCGGTAAGCCCGTTCTCTGGGCCAAAGAGGCGGCTCCGTGATTCACTTGAGCACTACTCAATGCATCCCGTTATATTGGACGGGAATGTGCCGGAAAGGTAACGGCTGGGTCGGTAAGTGCTTTAAAAGCCTAGGTTTGCAGTTGCAGTTCGACCCGCTTCTTTTCCGCGTCGATCTGCGTGATTTTGAAGCTCCGGATCTGGCCGGCCCGGATCGACTCGCCCGATTCCGCAGAGCCTCCGCCCGATTTCCACTTTTGGGCGAGCATCGCGGAAAGCGCGGAAAGATCCGCCTTTTGCGCGCCGCCTGTGGATTCCTTGCGCTGCTCGGGCACTGGCGCGAACGCCGTCACGCCTTCGCCCAATTCCACTTTGATGCGATTGCCCGAAACGTCCACAACGCGCCCGCTGACCACTTCGCCGGGTTTATGCTCGGCCAGATACTCATCGATGCTGGTGGGCTCGAGCTGCTTCATTCCAAGCCGGAACCGGCGCCGGTCTTTGTCGGCTTCCAGGACCACGGCCTTGACGGTCTGGCCCTGCTTCAAAACTTCATTGGGATGATTCAGCCGCTTTTCGCTGGTGATGTCGCCAATGTGGATCATCCCTTCCACGCCATCGCCCAAATCGACGAATGCTCCGAATTTGGCCAGGCTGGTGACCGGACCCGCAACGGTCGCGCCCGCCGGATATTTCTTCAACGCGTCTTCCCAGGGATCGCCGAGCGCCTGCTTCAATCCCAACGCGATCCGCTTCTCCGTAGGATTCACGTTCAGCACAACGACTTCCACGACTTCGCCGGGCTTCAGCACATCGGCGGCGCGGACGTTCTTCTTGCTCCAGGACATTTCGGTGACGTGGATCAGTCCCTCGACGCCCGGCTCCAGTTCCACGAAAGCGCCGAAATCCAGCACGCGGGAAACTTTTCCTTTCGCCCGCGACCCCTGCTCGTACTTGGAAACCGCCAGGGTCCACGGATCGGGTGAAAGCTGCTTTAAGCCGAGGGAAATCTTGCGGGTCTCCGGATTGATCTTGAGGATCTTGACTTCCAGCTCGTCGCCGGCCTTGACCACATCGGCGGGCTTGATCCCGCGCGCGTAGCTCATATCGGAGACGTGCAGCAGCCCGTCGACTCCGCCCAAATCCACAAATGCGCCGAAGTCGGTCAGCGACCGGACCGTGCCCTTCACGATCGAGCCCTCGGTGAGGCGCTGAAACGCTTCTTCCTTGGCTTGGCGCTCGAGTTCCTCCAGCACCACACGGCGATCTACGACCACGTCTTCTTCGGCGGGATCGAGTTTTGTGATCCGACACTCGATCTGCTGCCCGACCAGTTTTTCCAAGTCGGCCAGTTCGCGCACTCCACTGCGCGAAGCCGGCATGAAGGCGCGAACGCCCACGTCGACGCGCACCCCGCCCTTGACCACTTCCAGCACCGTTCCGCCGATGGTCCGTTTTTCGGCAAACGCGGCTTCGAGGCCGCTCCAGTCGCGAGGCGTCTCGACTTTGATGGTCGAAAGAAGATAATTGCCTGCGTCATCGCGTCCGCGCACAGACACCAGGACTTTATCGCCGGGCTTCAAATTGGAGGCGCGGGCGGGCGGCAGCATGCCGTCCATTTTGCGCCCGATATCGACGAAAGCTCCGTCCGGCGTTACGGAAACTACCGTGCCTTCGACTGCTTCCCCGCCAGCGTGGTGGGATTGTTCAAATTCCGTCAGGATGTCGCCGAAGGAAGTGTCGGCCCCGCCGGATAAAGAAGATGCCTCGGGCGGATCAGAAAGATTGGATTGGGGCATGCGAGAAAAACCGGAGTCTTCTATTGTGTCACAGACTTAGTAGGTCCGGCCTCAGGCCGGACGATCCTACCCCGGCGGGAGCATCTTGGCGATGTCGTTATAAAGCACGAACACTACTACCATCATCAGGAAAACAAACCCTACCCGCACGATGGCTTCCTTGATGCGCAGGCTCAGATCCCGCCGCAGCAGCATCTCCACCAGCAACATCAGGATCACGCCGCCGTCCAGGATCGGAATCGGCAGAAGGTTGAAGATCGCCAGGTTCAGACTCACAGCGGCCATCAGCCCGATGTAAACCGTGGCTCCTTCGCGCGCGGCCTGGCCCGACATCTGGGCGATCCGGATGGGTCCTTCAAGCGACTTCGCCGACATGCGCCGCTCGATGATGCCCTCGAGGAACTGGTAAATCAGCTTGGCGCTCTGGACGTTCTGATGCCACGATTCGGCCACTGCCTCCCGGAACGGCAACTTCACGATCTCCACGGGAGACTCGAGCGCCGCGCCGATGCGCCACGACTTGCTGCTGGTATCCCAAACCGGTGTGACCGTGGTGTGATAGTCGCGGCCCTTACGCAAGTATTCGATATCGATCGGCGATCCTTTGGCATTTCCGATCGCTTCGAGCAGGCGCATGGAAGACCGGATAGGCGTGCCATTGACACTGACGAACGTATCGCCTTTCTGCAAGCCCGCTTTTTCTGCGGCATCGATACTGCAGCAGTAACCGCCCACCTGCACGTCGGTCGCTTGGGTCCAGCCGGCGTAGCCGAGATGCTGTTTTTCGTCGTAGACCGGCGTGACGGTAATGTTCAGCCTCTGGCCGTTACGCACCACCCACACGTCCATGGGCCTCTTGGCGCTGGCGATCTCCTTCAGCCCGATCGTTTCCCAGGTTGGATCCACCACTCCGTCGATCTGGACCACCTTGTCGCCTTCGCGGATCCCGGCCTTGCCTGCCGCGCCGTCCGGCACAACATAACCCACGGTCGGCGACGGCGGCATCGGAATCTTAGGGTACTGCACCATGTAGAGTCCGGTCAGCAGCGCTACGGCCAGGACGATGTTGGTCGCGGGTCCTGCGAAGGTAATGCACAGACGCTGCCAGCGAGGCTTAGCGGGGAGAGCCCGGGGATCGTCGGTCTGCTGCTCGCCGGGCTGCTCGCCGGAGAACTTGACATATCCGCCGAACGGAATCAGGCAGACTTTGAAATCCGTTTCCCCGCGCACGAACCCGAACAGCCGGGGGCCAAAACCAATACTGAACGCCTCAATTTTGACATCGAAAAAACGCCCGACCAGATAATGCCCCAGTTCGTGGAGCAGGATCATCACCCCGATCAGAACCAGGAACCACCAGAAATCTTGTAGGAAAGAAACCATTGCCCGTTACTCTACTTATAGTTTACGTGCGCGCGGCCGCTTGCGTTGGAATTTTCTCACCCCAGCGCGACCCGATTACCTGCCGAGCGACCTGCCGCGACTCCCGGTCTACCGCAAGCAATTCCTCCACCGATCCTGGCTTTCGCACCGGAACTTGTTCCAAACACTCAGCTACTGTCGCCGCGATCCCCGGGAAAGGAATCTGGCCTGCCAGAAACGCTTCTACTGCGACTTCATCGGCCGCATTCAGCGTAGCACCTGCGGAGCCGCCCGCAGAGGCCGCCTCGTACGCCATTTTCAAGAGGGGGAATTTCTGGTAATCCGGCGGTTCGAAGTTCCATTGGGCCGCTTGGGTCCAATCGAGGCGCGGGACCGGGGCGGAAGCGCGCTCGGGATAGGTGAGCGCATATTGAATCGGCATGCGCATGTCCGTGGTGCAAACTTGCGCAATGACGCTGCCGTCCGAGTATTCCACCATGGCGTGAACCTTGGATTCCGGATGAACAACAACCTCTACGTCTTTCGGCGGGAAATCGAACAGCCAGCAGGCTTCGATTACCTCAAAGCCCTTATTCATCAAGGTGGCGGAATCGACGGTGATCCGCTTGCCCATCTTCCAGGTGGGATGATTCAGGGCCTGCTGCGGGGTCACGGCAGCCAACTGTTCCCGAGGAGTTTTTCGGAACGGCCCGCCCGAAGCCGTCAGAATGAGCTTCGAAACTTCCTTGCGAAGTCCTGCGCGGAGGCATTGATGCGCGCCGTTGTGCTCGCTGTCTACGGGGATCAGCTCGGCGCCCGACTCCTGCCGCGCCCGCATCACCAGCTCGCCGCCCGCGACCAGGACCTCCTTATTCGCGAGGCCGACGCGTTTTTTTCGGCAGACGGCCTGATACGTGGCATCCAGCCCGTCCACGCCCACGATTGCCGACATCACAAATCCTGCTTCGGGAGCGATCGCTGCGGCCACGCGGGCCCGCGGTCCGGCCGCCAGTTCCGGAGCCGGGATACCCCGAGACTTCAGCACTTCCCGCAATTGATCCAGGGCGCGATCATCCGCTGCCACCGCAACTTGCGGGCGGAATTCGGCGATTTGCCGGGCCAGTAGCTCGACGTTCCTTCCAGCCACCAGCGCAAAGACGCCGAAGCGCTCCGGCCACATGCGAACAACATCAAGAGTGCTGGTGCCGATGGACCCGGTCGATCCCAGGAGCGTGAGGAGAGTCACCCGATTTCGATAATAGCATCCGGCTCTCCGCTTTCTGCTTCTGTTTTTCTTGGGGATCTGGGTTGAAGGGGCGCCGGGGAGGTTGCTTCAGGGGTCTTTAATGAGGTTAGTCTCGCTTTGGTGGGAGTTTCCTCCCCGGCTTGATTCCAATATTAGTATAGTTCCCATAGGAACGCAACTGTTTTTTGTATAGACCCCAAATATTCGTTGTAACCTACTGTTAAAACAGCAGAAGAGAAGACGCAACAGGGGATTTCCACAGCCTGCCCCTATGACTTTCGGACGGTGATCCCGGCCCAATCTTCCAAAACTCGGATTGCAGAGCAGAAGTCGTCGTCGCCCAAACCCTTTGCGATGGTCGCCTGTAACATCTGGTGGGTGACTGCGGTGACCGGAAGCGGAAGATCCAGCGACTTCGCCAGATTGAGCGCGAACCCCACGTCTTTGTGCATCCACTTGGCCGAGAAGTTGGTGGTGAAATCGCGATTCAGGATGAACGGCGCCTTGTAGGATGCCAGCCCGCTCTTCGCCGCGCTGTTTTCGAGAATCTCGATCATCAGCTCAGGGGCGATTCCGGCTTTGGTCGCCAGTACCATGCCCTCGGCGAAACATTGCAGGATGCTCGCGCCCACCAGGTTCTGTGTGACTTTCGCCTTCAAGCCCTGCCCGGCAGGACCGCAGTAGTAGAAGAGCTTGCCCATGATCTCCATGTAAGGCTTAGCTCGTTCGAATGCGGCTTCGTCGCCGCCGACCATAAAAGTGAGCGTGGCTTTCTCTGCGCCGCCCGTCGAGCCCGTTACCGGAGTATCCAGGAAGTGCGCGCCTTTGGCGGCGAACGCTTTGCCGATCTCGACGCTGGCGTCCGGCGCGATGCTGCTGCAGTCGCAGATGATCGCGCCTTTGCGCACGCCTTCAATCAATCCGTCCGGCCCGAGCGCGATCTGCTGCGCCATTGCAGTATCGCCGACGCAGTAGAAGATGACGTCGGCGCGCTCGGCGACTTCGCGCGGTGTCGCGCAGGCGGTGCCCTTTCCCGTCTTTGCTAAATTTTGCGCCTTGCCGGCTGTGTGCGACCACAGCGCGACTTCGTGACCTGCTTTCAAAAGATGGCCGGCCATCCGATACCCCATGATGCCGAGCCCAAGAAAACCGAGTTGTGCCAAGGAAAGCCTCCTACGAATTAGGAAGCTACGATTCTAACAGTGCGAGGACTACTGTGCGTTGGTGCCTGCAGGCTTTCCTGCCAGCAACCGCAAGATCACCAGGTCGGACGGCTGAAACGTCGTGACGGGGACGTTGTTCAGGTCCTCGTCGCGATCCACTACGTGGCTGCGAATCATGGTGCGAAGCTGCGCAACCGAGATACCCAACTCCTCGGCCGCCTCCGCTTCCGAGTATTGCCCTTTGCCCGGTCGGGCGCCCACTTGCACGCTCATAACCGCATTGTAGGTGGCGGCGCGGCCAGCCCCAATTAGGAATAGCGCTTATTTAGGTCCAGGTATCGCCTGACGTACGAACGTACTAAGGGCCTCTCTCGCACTGCGAAGAGTACACTTCTAGTCATGGCAGACGAAAAATCCGGACTGCGGCCGCCCACGGAAGTTCTCACCCGCGGATTCGATCCGCGATTATCGGTTGGCTCCGCGCGGCCGCCGGTGTTTCGAAGTTCGACCTACGTCTTTTCAAGCCCCGAAGCCGCCGAGCGCGCGTTCGACCTGGTGGCCGGGCGCTCGCAACCCAAGCACGGCGAGCATCCCGAGCTGATTTACTCGCGCTTCAACCACCCCAACGCCGAGATTCTCGAGAGCCAGATCGTGCCACTGGAACGCGGAGCGCAGGCGGCACTGGTGTTCAACTCCGGCATGGCCGCCATCATGACCGCGCTGTTCACGTTCCTGCGGCCCGGCGATACGATCCTGTACACCGTGCCGATCTACGGCGGCACGCAATCGCTGATCGAAGGTTTTCTCGCGGCGTGGGGGATTCACGGGATCGCGGTGCAGGCGGGCGAATCGGCCGCGATCGACGAAGCGATCCGCACGGCGCGCAAGCTGCGCGTGATCCTGATCGAAACGCCCGCGAATCCCACGTTGACGATGACGGACATCCGCCGCGCCGCGCTTACGGGTGCGGCCAGATCCGGCGATCCGCCGCGGGTCATCGTGGACAACACGCTGCTCGGGCCAACGTTCCAGCATCCTCTGGAGCGCGGCGCTCACCTGGTTGTGTATTCGGCGACGAAGTATCTTTCCGGGTTCAGCGACCTGATCGGAGGCGTTGCGCTGGCCAGCGATCCCGAGTTGATCCGCCTGATGCACTTCAAGCGGAATCTGTTCGGCAACATCCTGCAACCGGATGAGTGCTGGATGCTGGCCCAGCGGCTTCCGACCGTGGGGTTGCGGATGAACCGCGCGAGCAAGAATGCGCAGCGCATCGCCGAGCGGCTGGCGTCGCATCCGAAGATCAGCAAGGTTCACTATCCGACGCTGTTCGACGATGCCAGCCAGATCCGGATCCGCCTGGAGCAATGCGATTTTCCGGGCGCTATGTTTTCGCTCGAACTGCACGGCGGCAAGCCGGCAGCGTTCGAGTTCCTGCGGAGGCTCCGCCTCGCCTATAACGCCGTGTCCCTGGGCGGTGTAGAGACTCTGGTGTGCCATCCGAAGACGACGACGCACTCGGGATTCACCGAAGCGCAGTTCGCCGAAGCGGGTGTCACGGACGGTCTGGTGCGGGTCTCCGTGGGGATCGAAGACTGGCGGGATTTGCTGGCGGATTTCGAACAGGCGCTGGCGGACTAGCCTGCGCTCTTACCTGCCGCGGCTCTTCATTCTGAGTGTTGCGCGCGATTCATGAAACGAGCGCACAGCGGGTTTCAGCGTTGTGCTCGATTCAGGAAAGCGCACAGCGGGTTTCAGTGTTGTGCGCGATTCAAAAATAGAAACGGCGGCCCGATCAGGAGGCGATGGGCCGCCGTGGATCAATCCCGGAATCCCCCGCGAGCGTAGGGGGGTGACTGCGTCCGGGCGATCCGAGCTCTTAAGTAGCTGGCTCGCTAAACGGAGCGCGCACGGCGCGCGCTTTGCGAGCTTAACTTTGCTCGATGCGCAGCTCGTTCGTCACCGAAAACACGCCTGGCACGATGTTAGCCCGCATATTGGCCATGTCGTGATCCATTTTGTTTGCCACAACCCCCTTCAATGTCACATTCCCGTTCTTCACGATGATGTGGATCGAAGGATGGGTCCCCAGCGCATAGCGGTTGAGCGGGCCATAGCCGTAAATCGACCGATACGTCTGAAATCGAATCCGGTTATCGTTCGGAGACAGGGGCAGAACTTCAAGTTGATCGTCCACCTGGCGCACGCCTTCGATGTGTTTGACCGCATATTCCGCATCCAGCTTCAGCACCGGCTGCGCCACTTCTCCGAACAGTGTGACTTTATCGCCGTCCACCCGGAACGAGATGTAATCGAACACGCCATAGTAGGGCAGCATGTTCAGTTCGTGACGAACCTTGTCTTCCAGTGGGCTAAGTGCGGCGTTCGCGCTGGAGGCGTACATAAACGACGGAACCGCCAACACAGCTGCGAGCGCGAGAAAACTGCCGAGTTTTCCAGGGTTCTTCATATTCGCGTCCTCACACCATTGGACGCCAGGAATGGACCCTTGGTTGCAATTAGCCGTTAGCCCGGCGTATCGAAGAATTTAGCCCCGGGCTCTCGATGCTGCCGCAGTCTGCGGAGCGGCGGGAGGCGGCGGAGCAGCAGGCTGCTCGGCGCGCACCAGCCCAAGTTGCCGGCGCAAGTCGGCGTCCACCTTTTTGAAGACGTCGGAATTCTCGCGCAGGAACTGCTTGGCGTTCTCGCGGCCCTGGCCGATGCGTTCGCCTTTGTAGCTATACCAGGCGCCGCTTTTCTCGATCAAGTTATGCTGCACTCCCAGATCGATCAGGTCGCCTTCCTTGGAAACGCCCTCGCCATAAATGATGTCGAACTCGGCTTCGCGGAACGGCGGAGCCATCTTGTTCTTCACAATCTTGATCTTGGTGCGGTTGCCGATGACCGCCTCGCCTTCCTTGATGGCGGCGATGCGGCGGATATCGGCGCGGACGCTCGCGTAGAACTTAAGAGCGCGCCCGCCGGTGGTGGTTTCCGGATTTCCGAACATCACGCCGATTTTTTCGCGGATCTGGTTGATGAAAATCAGGCAGGTATTCGACTTGGAAACGATGCCGGTAAGCTTGCGCATGGCCTGCGACATCAGACGCGCGTGCACGCCCATGAAGCTGTCGCCCATTTCGCCGTCGAGCTCTGCTTTGGGGACCAAGGCCGCCACCGAATCGACCACTAAGACGTCGATCGAACCGGAGGTGATCAGGGCGTTGGTGATCTCCAGCGCCTGTTCTCCGTAATCCGGCTGCGAAACCAGCAGGTTATCGACATCCACGCCGAGCTTCCGCGCGTATACCGGATCAAGCGCGTGCTCGACATCGATGTAGGCGGCCATTCCGCCCAGCTTCTGGGCCTCCGCCGCAACTTGCAGCGCGACGGTGGTCTTGCCGGAAGACTCCGGTCCGAAGATTTCCGATATGCGCCCGCGCGGGAATCCGCCGATGCCCAGCGCGGAGTCGATCGAAATCGATCCCGTGGAGATCGTGGGAACGGCTTGCACCGCCTGCGCCCCCAGACGAATCACGGAGCCTTTGCCGAATTGCTTCTCGATCTGGCCCAGGGTCGCACCCAGGGTTCGCGCGCGTTCTTTTTCGTCCATTGAGGGTTCCTCGCGATCTCGGGGGAAACCTAATTATAGCCCAAGGATTAAAACAATCTGGTTCACTATTGTTGTGCGGCGGAATCCTGAGCCGCGGGCTGCACGCGGCTGATCTGCTGGTCAAGCTGAACCAGTGTTTTTTCCACCTGGGCCTTGTCCGATGCGTTGGGCGCCGCTCGCAGATAGTTCCGCAAGCTGGCGGCGGCTTCGATCCATTTCTGTTTCTGGATCAAAATCGCGCCGAGCAGATAGTGCGTCTTTGGATTCGTTTTCTTCCGGTCGGCCTCCACGGCCTCTTGCGCGCTTTTTTCCGCCGCGTCGTATTCCTTCAGTTCCAGATGGCCCAACGCATTGAAATAGTAGGCCTGTGGAAACTCATAAGGATCCAGATGCAGCAACTGATCGGTCTTGTCCACCACGTCCTTCCAGTTCTGTTCCTTCAGAGCGAGCTGATAGAGCTGCTGGTACGGATAAACATATTTGGAGTCCGCCGCCAGAGCTCTGGCGTAGGCTTCGCGCGCCTCGTCGAAACGTTCGCGGCTTTCAAGAACTTTCCCGAGCTGATACCAGGCCTCGGCGTAACGCGGATATATCTGGACCGCTTTGCGAAGCTGCTGCTCGGCGTCATCCGGCTTGTTCTTCTTCACCGCATTCATCCCTTTTTCGAACGCCTTGCGAGCATCCTTCGGGGCTTGTCCGGAAGTAGCGCTGGCAACCAAACCCTGGATTCCGGCAATCGGGTAGAGGTAGATCACGCCTATGTCCGGGTTATCCAGGGCGCGCCTGCCCATCAGAGACAGCGTGTCAGACCGGTATCCGGGCAGGCGTGCGCGGAGATCGCAGTCCCAATACTGTGTCTGCTGGCTCATCGAACCGGTGGAATTGCCGCCAAGGCTGCTGTTCGATACGTTCGGGCCAAACGCGCCCGGCTGGCTCAGATCCCCGAACGTGTTCGTGCTGGCATCGGCGAAGATTCCATTGTTGTTCTGCCCCACGTTGATACTGAAGTGCCCTTTCGAATCGGTGTAACCCTCGGGCTTGACCGTTGTGGTGCAGACGCGCTCGATGGTGACCGGCTCAGGCGGTTCCGAGCCGTCATACATCATCACTCGGCCTGTGAGCCAAATGTTCTGGGGCAGTTGGGGCTGTTGCTGGCCGGGACTCGTGGAATTCGGTGTCGGCGTCGGGGTGGGAGTCGGCGTCGGGGTGCCTTTGCCCGGGCTCACTCCTCCTCCCCCGGTTCCACCGGTTCCCCCGCCTTGGCCTCCCCGCTGGGCCAGACCGATCGAGAGGGTAAATGCCAGAGCAAGGGCCAGCGCCGCCGGCCTTAGAACAACACGCGCCTGCCAAATTCGCATAGGGCGCCTCCTGCTTCTCCAAGATTATACTGCCTGATCAGATTGGACCACCGAGTTGGTGCCCGAAAACACAAAGGCCGGATCGCGTTCCCCGCGACCCGGCCTTGATTCAGGCTTTTTCAGCGCACCTGACGGCGCTGGTCTTCCGGACGATTAGGCCACCTGGTGGGCCCGATGACGGGCCAAGAGGGCGTTCATCTCGTCCTTCAAACGCAGCTTCTGCTTCTTCAGGCGATTCTCCTCAGCTTCGTCTTCCAAGGTCAAATGCGGCTTGGCTTCGATTTCTTCCAACTGCTTGTGATACTTGGAATGCTGTTCGGCCAAGTCACGAAAATGCTGGTCGGTCGCCATCAGATGCGCTTTCAGCTCTTCGATGTGTTGCTCCATCAGTGACACCTCTCCTTTTCAAGTATGGAAACGCGCCTGGATCCGGCGCATGAGGGCCACGCCGAGCCGGTTGGAATTGGTTTGTAAGACTCGGTGGGTCTTGCGAATACGGTCATTCGATCCATGCAGCCGGTGTCGACCGCCGACTGCACCATGACAATATCATGAAAAGAATCTCATGACAATAGCGTCTTCGGCCGGGCCAACGTAGTAGCCGCCGCGCCGCCCCACAAGGCGAAACCCTGCCCATTCATAGAGCTGGATGGCTGCTCGATTCGATGCCCGCACTTCCAGGAACCAGGTCCCGGGCCAGGCCGTCAAAGCGTCGAGCAGCAGCGCGCGAGCGACTCCTCTGCGCCGCTCCGCCGGGTCGACTGCCAGGTTCAGAAGTTCGCGCTCGCCTGGCGCGACCTGGCGCGCGACCAGGAAACCTATCAGATTCTTTTCGCTCACGGCGACGCGGCAATCATGCTCGAGATAGCCGGCGGGCATCCATTGCGCGGCCTCGGGCGAAGCTGCCTGGATTTCGGAGATTCTGCTAAGGTCCGGGAGACCGGCTGCGCGAATGGTCACTTCCTGAGGTTCCTCTGCAAAACGGCGACTCCTGCCAGCGGCATCGCCGACAACACCATACAAACCGGCGTGAATCCCGTGCGATCCACAACGGCTCCAATCCAGGGAGACAGGAATGCAGTCATCAGTCCGAAGGAACACGTGAGTCCGGCCACGCTGAAGCCGGCGCGAGCGGGCCCGAAAAGATCGATCGGCAGAGCGTAGAGATTGGTGCTGATCGCCAGCGTCCAGAAGAAGCTTACGCTGATCGCTCCTGCGGCAGCGGCCGGGTGCGGCATTAGAGGGACGGCCGCGGTCGCCAGCAGGATAACGGCGGAAATCCAGCAAATGCGCATGCGCGCGCGAAGCACATTCATGCCGGACCGGATCCATCGATATGTCACGAATCCGCCGAAGAATCCGCCCGCGGTCGCGAATACCGCCGGTATCCAGGCGAATTGCCGGTTGGCTTCCGCCTGGGTCATGTGCCGCTCTTGCACGAAATACAGAGTGGTCCAATTGCTCCACAGCGCGTAAAGCGTCATCACCAGCGCGTTGCCGACCGCGAGTCCCCAGAATCGACGATCGCGAAGCAGGCCCCCGGGCTGGCGCGCGGGGCTGGTTTGTTTGACCGGCGCGACGCGCTTGGATGTGAGCAACCACAGAGGAATCCACAAGAATCCGAGCGCTCCACAGATGCCGAACGCGAAACGCCATCCGTAGCGCGGCTGAATCAACGTCACGATCAGGGGCGCGGCAACCGAGCCAAGGGTAATTCCCACCTGGTTCACGGCGGTCCCGAGCGCCAGCTCGCGCGGCTCCAAATAGGTCGCGTTGGCTTTGCCGGTCGCGGGAATGCCGGCGGCTTCCGCAGCGCCGAGAACGGTCCGGCAAGCCAGCAGTCCGGCGAAGCTCTGCGTCCATGCAGTCGCCGACCCGGCGAGCGACCACAGGCCGACCGCGATTCCGGCGCCTCGATTCAAACCGACGCGGTCGAGAAACCAGCCCGCTGCGGGAGCCGCTGCTGCGTAAACGATCGCGAAGACGGACACCACCAGACCATACTGCTGGTTGCTCAATTGGAATTCGTCGCGCAGCGTCGGCGCGAGCGCCGCCAGGAGCTGCCGGTCCAGATAATTGAGAGACGACGACAGGACGAAAACGCTGATCGCCAACCAGCGCAGCGGGATGCGCGGCATTCAGCGGAGCTCGTAAGTCTTCACGGTTCCGGCGGTGCCCAACTGCGTGTTGGGCTTCGCCTCGTAGGTCACCGAGATCGGGCGAGGCGGTTTCTGCGGCCCGCAGGCAAAATCGGAGGCGTTCAGGCCCTCCGCGCCGGCCAGCAGCTTCACGCCCTCGGCCGTTTTCTGGCCGGACTTCTGGATCGTCAGCCTGCGCACCCCGTTAAGACAGTCCACTTGCACCAGAGTCCCGGTCACGTTCGCTCCGCCGTAGATCTCCGAAAACGGGACGGGAGTTGCCCCGGATTTCAGCCCGCCCTGCTCGCGAGCGGCCTTCGCTTCGGCTGCGTGAACTTCCGCCGCGGCCGAGTCCTTGGCGCGCTGCAGATCGGCGGCGCGCTCGTCGGCCTCGCGCTTCTTCTCGGCCAGCTCGAAATCGATGCGGCGCTGCTCGGCATCCAAACGGATCTGATGAATGCGGGAGCGCTCAGCGTCGCTCGGAGCCGTTCGCTCGGCCGCGATCCAGGATTTGGCGGCGTCTGCCGGCTGCTTGGCCGCATCCTGAGCTTCGGCGAGCGCCTGCCAGTACGCGGAATTGTTGGGCGCGAGTTGAGTCGCCATTTTCAACCGGCTGACTTTCACCAGCGGACTCGTTTCGAGCGCAGCCAGCTTCACATGCGGCTCGGCCCAGCGCGGGTTCGCTTTGGCGGCCTGCTCGAACGCCGCCGCGGTTCCCTGCGCAAGCAGTCCTCGCGGGCTGTCCGGCGGGAACGTTTTCCCGGCACCTTTCAGCTCCGCCATCCAGCTATCGACTTCCGATTGCGGGAGCCGCTTTTCGATAAAGTCACGATTGGGATTCAGGGCTTCGCCCGAAACGGCGGATGCTTCGAATATGCCCGCCCGGATATAAGCTTCGGCGCGGCGATTCAGTTCCTCGAGCGTCAGATCGTATCCGTTCTTCGCGGCCACGGCTTCGTCGCTGGATTGCTGAAGATTGCTCAGATAGATGCGGAACCGGCCGGCGAACTCAGGGGTCGTCGCCAGAAGCTGGATCTTGGCCCAGGCTCGCATCCGATCCGGCGGCAAGGCTCCTGCCGGAAGTGGCGCGCCCAGCTTGACGCGTGTCGCATTCACCTCGATCGTCGAAAAGAGATCGCACAGAGCGGTAACGGTGGCTTCCGGAAGCGGCCCGGCGTTATCCGCGATCAAGCGGCGCACGACCTCCCTGCGCCAATCGAGCGGCTGCGGCGTATCGGCCGCCCAGGCGCTCAGATCCGAGGACCCGCCGGGCACGAACGCCTGCGGCAAGGCCCGCGGCCCGTATTCCTTCTGATTCGGGAAGAGGACCAGAACGATCGGCCAGACCGTCTGCAACTCCGTTTTGCCGAGCATGCCCGCAAGAACGTGCCGGGCCTGCTCCATCTCGGTGAGGCGTTCGCGCGCCTGCCGGTCACCGGCGTTGCTGATCACGCGAAAGGGCCCGGTGCGGTACTCGGTCCAGTCGGCCGCGAAAGCCGCAGAGGCCAGCAACGCGAAAATCAGCGCCTTCCGGAGCACCACCTTGATTTTAAGCTCAAGCGTCAGCTTTGGTATACTGGCAGCCGCTTAGGAGGCGTTCCACGCATGTCTCGACGCGCGATGACTCTCACGATTCTCAATTGCTCTGTGGTGCTCGGCATGGTTTTCACGGCAGCCCTGAGCCTGCATGGCCAGCAGCCGGCCGAAGGCGCTGCCAAGGCCAAGGAGGGGAAGGGGAAAGGGAAGGGCGCTGCCGCCCGGCCTCCGCTGTTTTTCCGCGAAGAATGGAAACAAACTCCACAGGGGGGCGAACACGCGCTGATGCCGGAATCCGTCGGGAACCCGGATTTAACGCTGCAATTCGTCGGCCCAACCGCGAAAGAGCTCCTGCTGACCGGAGCCGCGGGCGACGAGAACAATCCGATCCACGTCTGGACGGGGATGTGCACCACGCCTTGCGCGTTCACGCTGAAGCACAAGAACAGCTACGCCGATCTGACCGGTCTGGCTCGCGTCCGGCTGGTTTCGAAGATGTCCGGATTCCACCAGGTCCGGCCGCTCATCAAGACTGCGGACGGCATCTGGCTGGTGGGCGATCGTGCGGAAGGTTCGTTGACTGATTGGATCGAGACTGAGTTCAACTTCAGCGAAGTGCGCTGGCTGCGCGTGGACCCGATGCGCATGGTGACCACCGGAACGTGGGTCAACAATCCGGATCTCAGCAAAGTGGACGAAATCGGCTTCGCCGATCTGATGCCGAGCAGCGGCCACGGTCCTGGCGGCTGGGCGGACGTTGGCAAGATCGAGGTCTACGCCAAAGCCGTTCCGCGCTAATCAGAATCGCGTGCTGATTTGTAGGTAGGGATACGTGAATGCGCCTCCCGGCGCGGCGCGCTTCAGGAACGTTCCCGGGAAAATGTGCGCCACCCCCGCACCGAGCTGCGTCGCTCGCGTGAGCGAATAAGTTGTGGCGAGATCCAGCTCCTGGCCCACCCAGTGTCCGGCGGAGCCGTCAGCGACTCGCGGCACCGCGATGTTGCCTTGCGAATTGTACAGCCCGTCGCGGGCGTCGGCTAGCCAGAAAGCGTTGTAACTCGGCGTGAGCGCCCATTTCGAATTGAGCTTGATCTCCACCGTTTCCCGGATGTGGTGGATGTTTCGCCATCCGACCTGATCGGAAAGGCCGTGACGGTCGTGCGCCGTAGGATAGAGCAACTGAAACGTATTCACGCGGCCGTCGCGCGGATTGCCGTCGCCAGTGGCGTAGTTGTATTCAGCCACCAGCCGCACGAGTGATCCGGAAATCGAATAACCCAGGAGCCAGTGCCCGGCCCAGGCATCCACACGATCGGGGCCGACGCTGCCGGATTCGAGCACGATGCTGGTGTTGTAATCGAACGCGCGAATTTTTCCGAGCCAGCGCGCTCCGCTGACCTTCAGGTCGAGGTGCGAGAGCGGCCCGAGTTCGGAGCGGACATGCGGTTGCAGCCTCCACATGAAATACGGCTCCAGCGTGGAATTGGGGATCCAGTTCGCGACGGAAGCATAGAGCCCGTGCAGGTTGTTGCCGGCATCCGCGCTGCCGATCTGTCCGTCGCGGATGACTACGACGCTTGCGGAAAAGGCGGTGACGTTGAGCTTCTTGTAATGCAGCAGCAGCCGGGCGGCATCAAACGTTCGGCCGGCGTTCTGCCACTGGCTGACACCCACCAGCCGTTCGCCGCCCAAACCGATTTCCTGGCGTCCGACGCGCAGCGCGAGCAGGTTCTTGTCCGGATCTCCCAGCTCGGCGTAGGCTTGGCGCAGATCCCAGGTGTCCTGGCGTGGAGGCGCGAGAGGCTGGTCGCCGAACCACATGCGGGCATCCTGCGTCTGGGCGACGATCTTCCACCAAGTGGCCGGCCGCAGGGTCGTAGTGAAGCGAAAGCGGTTCAGGAGGTAGGCGTCGTCGTTTCCGGGTTGGAATCCGCCGCCCGCAAACCCTTCCAGGCGCAAACGCTCGTCGCCCGAGAAGCTCAACCAGTTCGGGAGCTCACGGTTTACCGATTCCGTCGGTAGCGGGCTTTGCGCGCACAGCGGCGCCCACCAGAGCAAAGGCGTCAGAAAACGAAGCAATAAAATGATGATAACCCGGAGAGTTTTCGAGGCCTTCCCGAACTAAGCATTTATGCGGGAGTCGTTGCTGTTGCCGCTGGCCGCGTTCGCCACGGGAATCCTTCTGGACCGGGCGATTCCGTTTTCTGCGCGCGAAGCCGGTTGGGCCGCGGCAATCCTCGGCTGCCTGTGCTTTCTGCCGGCTTCACGCTGGCTCCGCTGGGCGGCGGGAGGATGGGCCATGCTCCTGGCCGGAGCGTTCGCGAGCGCGTGGCACCGCCCCGGCCCCGCTCCGGAAATCGACGCGACCTCGCGCGAGACCGTGATCGTCGAAGGCTGCGTTGTCGAGCCCACGGTTTTTTCCGAAGACCGGGAGCAATTCACGCTGGAGCTGGCTCCAGGAGCCCGAGCGCGAGTGACGCTCCCTTTTGGCGAGGACGATCCCGAGCCACCGCGGCTTTCCTATGGACAACGCGTCGAAATCGAGGCGCGGCTGCGCCGCCCGCACAATTTCAATAATCCGGGCTCGTTCGACTACGCAGCGTACCTGGCGCGCCGCAATATTTTCTGGACCGCAGCCGTGCCGCGCAACACACCGCCTCACATCCTGCCGGGCCGCTGCGGATCCCGTTTTCTGGCGGCGATCTTCGCCTTGCGGACCGCCGCCCTGGATCGTATCGAGCGGCTCTATCCCACAAGCGAATACCAGAAAGGCATGATGGAGGGCGTCCTGATCGGCGAGACCGCGCGCCTGGAGCGCGTCTGGACCGATGACTTTCGCCGGACCGGCACGTTCCATGCTCTGGTGATCTCCGGCGTCCACGTTTCCGTGCTCGCGGCCGTGCTGCTGTTCCTGCTGCGCTGGACGCCTCTCTCGGATTTGAGCGCGCTGGCGATCACCACGATGGCGGCTTGGCTATACGCGCTGGTATCCGGATTTTCGGCTCCCGTGGTCCGCGCCGCAGGCGGATTCACGCTCTATACGCTCGGCCGGGCATGCTTTCGCCGCGCGCGCGTCATGAATCTGCTGGCGGCCGTCGCCCTGGGCTATCTCGCTTGGGATCCGGACCAGATTTTCGAGGCTAGCTTCCAGCTTTCGTTTCTTTCCGTGGCCGCGATCGGCGCGCTGGCTGCGCCACTGCTCGAATCGACGGCGTTGCCCTATGCGCGCGGACTCCGCGGAATTTCGAATCTCGATCTCGATCCGCATCTGGATCTGTCGGTCGCGCAGTTCCGCGTAGAGATCCGGCTGGCGGCGGAAACGATGTGGCTGTGGACTCGCACGCCCCTTCGCTGGGCCCAGGAAACGATTGCCGTCGCTCTCCGCGCTGCGCTCTTCGCCTTCGAAACGGCGGTAATTTCCGCGGTCATTCAGATCGGGCTGGCCCTTCCGATGGCCGAGTACTTTCACCGCGTCTCATTCACCGGTCTGAGCGCCAATCTGCTCATCGTGCCGGCGATGAACGCGGTGGTCCCGCTTGGTTTCGCGGCGATCTTCACGGGCTGGCACTGGATCGGGTCGCTGGCCGATCATCTTTTGCGGTTTGCCGCTGCGGTGGCCAAGTGGCACGCCGGACTGGAGCCGGCCTGGCGCGTTCCCGATCCGCCGGCGTGGCTGTTCCTGGCGTTTACAGCAGCCCTGGTCGGCTGCGCGGTGTTGATCCGGCTCCGTAAACTTCGGTGGCTCGGCATTGTGAGCGTCGGGGTTTTATTCGTTCTGCTGTTATGGCAGCCCTGGCTGGGCGAACAGCCCTCGGGAAAACTCGAGTTAACGGCAATCGATGTCGGCCAGGGCGACAGCCTCCTCGTCACCCTGCCGCGCGGCGCGACTATGCTGATCGACGGCGGCGGGCAACTGGTCTACGGCCGCCCGCGAAAATCCAACCTGGATATCGGTGAAGACGTCGTGTCGCCGTACCTTTGGAGCCGCGGCATCCGGCGCATCGACGTGATGGTCGCTACGCACGCGCATCAGGATCACACCGGCGGGCTGGCCGCCCTGATGTCGAATTTCCGCCCCCGCGAATTTTGGACCGGAGCGAATCCGCCGTCTGGACTGACGGCACTGGCGCGGAGCCTGGGAATCCCATCGTTCGAGAAACACCCCGGCGAGCCCGTGGAACTTTCCGGCGCCACTGTGGAAATCCTGGCTCCCGCTGCGGACTACATTTCGAAACAGCCGGGCAACAACGATTCTCTGGTGATGCGTCTGAGCTATGGGTCGCGATCTTTCCTGCTCACCGGCGACATGGAACGCGGCATCGAAGCCAAGCTCCTGGCTTCCGGCGCGGACTTCCATGCCGACGTTCTAAAAGTCGGCCATCATGGCTCCCGCACGTCCACTACGCCAGGCTTTCTCGAAGCGGTGTCTCCTTCCGTCGCGCTGATCTCGGCTGGATTCGAGAACTCCTTCGGCCACCCGCATTCGGACGTCCTGAGGCGCCTGTCAGAACGGCGCACCGCCGTCCTTCGGACCGATCTGGACGGGCTGGTGACGGCGCGCACCGATGGCCGCAGGCTGTGGTTCGAACTTCAGGCTTGGCGAGAAGACCCGCAAGAAAAACGGCAACTTCTTATTTTTCCAATACATCTGTTACAATAACCGCGTAAGGCTGCGCAATTTGGCGCTGGCAAGAGGTAACGATTGGTGCGTCTACGTAACCTTATCTTCGCGTTTGTGGCGGGTGCAGCGATTCTAAACGCCGCGGACGTTCCACTGAACTACGCGAGCCCGGAAAACCTTAAGAATGTGATCAGCCGTTACGTGGCCGCACAGCAGGTCCAGCAGGATGCGCTCCGCGGAGCCCGCATGGAGGTCGATATCGACGCGCAGCTTCCCCGGCTGGAAAAGAAGGGTACCCTTAAGGTCCTTCGAATGATTTCCAAACTCGGAAAGATCTCATTCAATCAGATCGGCCAGTTCATCGGCGACCCGGTGGTGAAGAAGGAAGTCATTGGGAAGTACCTGGAGCTCGAACAAAACGAGCGTGAGAAGGGAACCATCGCCATCACGCCCGAAAACTACAAATTCCAAATCAACGCCATCATCACGGAGCAGGGCAAGCAGACATATATTTTCGCCCTCACGCCCAAGCGCAAAGCCGTGGGTCTGTTCAAGGGCGAACTATGGCTGGATGGGGCGACCGGGATGCCGCTCAAGGAAACCGGGCAGATGGTCAAGAGCGGATCGGCATGGCTGAAGAGCATCCGTTTCGTTCGGGATTACGAAATGCGCAATGGCGTTTCGATTCTGAGGCATTTACAGAGTACCGTTGACGTGCGCCTTATCGGGAAAGCCGAGCTGAGCGCCAACTACAGCAGTCCCACCTGGCAAGAGGACGAGCAGCCGGCCACTGCCGCGAGCGTCCCATAATCAAGGAGATCAGCTTCCATTCATGAGAACGCTTTTTTTGAATCCGCCTTCGTTTGAAGGCTTCGATGGAGGCGCAGGATCGCGCTGGCCATCTACTCGCGAAATCGAATCCTATTGGTATCCGGTGTGGTTGTGCTATCCGGCCGGGATGCTCGAGGACAGCAAGGTGGTGGACGCGCCGCCTCACGGCGTGACCATCGAGCAGACCGTCGCCATGGCCAAGGATTTCGAGCTCCTGGTGCTGTACACCTCGTCGCCGGGCTTTCATGTGGACGTCCGGATCGCCGAGATGATGAAGGACGCGAATTCGAAGCTCCAGGTCGCTTTCGTCGGGCCGCCGGTGACGATTGAGCCGGATCGCGCTCTGAACGCGACCAAGGCCATCGACTTCGTTGTGCGGCGGGAATTCGATCACCAGATCGCCGGCTACGCCAAAGGCACCCCTCTTTCGGAGCTTCCGGGCGTCAGCTACCGCAAGAATGGAACCAACGTTCACAATCCCGAAGGCGGCTACATCGAGAATCTCGACGAGCTGCCGTGGGTCAGCAAGGTCTACAAGCGCGACCTGGATTTCCGGCGCTACAACGTTCCCTTCCTGCTGAATCCTTACATCTCGTTCTACACCACGCGGGGCTGCCCGGCGATGTGCACGTTCTGCCTGTGGCCGCAGACGCATTCCGGACACCGGTGGCGTTTGCGTTCGGCTCAGGATGTCGCCAGCGAGTGCCGCTTTGTGCTCGAAAATTTCCCCGGCCTGAAGGAAATTTTCTTCGACGACGACACATTCAATTACAAAAAACAGCGCACGCTCGAACTCTGCGCCGAACTGAAGAAGCTGAACTTCACATGGAGCTGCACTTCGCGCGTCACCACCGACTACGAAACGCTCAAGGCGATGAAAGACGCCGGCTGCCGCTTGTTGATCGTCGGCTACGAGTCCGGTGACGAGCAGATCCTGAAGAAAATCAAGAAAGGCGCCACCATCCAGCGTGCCCGCCAGTTCACGAAAGACGCCCACAGCCTCGGGCTGGTGATTCACGGAGACTTCATTGTCGGTCTGCCGGGAGAAACCCGCGAAACGCTGCGCAACACCATCGATTTCGCCAAGCAGTTGGACGTCGAAACGATTCAGGTCTCGCTGGGGCACGCCTACCCGGGCACAGAGTTCTACGAATACGCCAAACAAAATAACCTGGTGCAGCTTAAGATGTCCGATGACGAAGGCCACCAGCTTCCGAACGTGATTTATCCCGGAATTTTGGAAAAAGGCGAGTTGGTGGATTGGGTGGAGCGCTTCTACGGCGAATATTATTTCCGGCCCAAGGCCGCATGGCGCATCGTGCGTAAGGGCCTGTTCGATTCGCACGAGCGAAAGCGGATCTACAAGGAAGCCAAGGACTATCTGAGCCTCCGCGCCAAACGCAAGAAATTCGTCGCCGACGAAAAAGCCGCTGTTTTAAGCCAGGCCGACGAGCGGGCATAGGCTCGGCGGACCTGCACCGGATGGATTCCCGCCTGCGCTGGAAGACACGAGCTTTCGTTGGCATCGTGATCTTGAGCAATGCGTTCGGAAATTTGTTTCTGACCTGGGGGTTGCGCCATGGCGCGGGCGCACTGAGCGCCTCGCCTCTTTCCTTCATCAGAGCCATCTTC
This sequence comes from Bryobacterales bacterium, assembly GCA_037916615.1. Lineage (GTDB taxonomy): Bacteria > Acidobacteriota > Terriglobia > Bryobacterales > Bryobacteraceae > Palsa-187. The sequence goes on along the minus strand of JBAIXM010000088.1, from coordinate 8,350 downwards.
AATCCCTGGGTCACTCTCGGGATTTGCCTGCTGATCACCTGGCTGCTCAGCAAAATGTTTCTGCTGAGCTGGGCCGACCTGAGCTACGTCCTGCCGGTCACGGCGTTCGGTTATGTGCTGAACGCCGCTTTAGGGCGGCTGGTTCTGGATGAGCAGATCACGCCGGCGCGCTGGGGAGGGACTCTGCTGATCGTGGCGGGTACGGTGCTGGTAGGGGCCGGAAATCCCAGCCACAAGCAGAAGGACGACGGAGGCAGCTCGTGAAAGCCTGGCTTCTGTTGGCGGTGATTGTCGCCGCGACCGTCACCGCCGACCTGCTGCAGAGTCACGAGATGAAAACGCACGGCGAAATCGACGATTTCCGGCCGAGCGGTTTGCGGCGCGTGCTGACGGCGATGGCGCGCAAGAAATTCCTGATTTTGGCCGTGATTTGCATGGCGGTTTCCTTTTTCGCTTTCATGGCTCTGGTGCAAATCGCGGACTTGAGCTTCGCCGTACCGGCTTCGGCCGCAACCGTGGTCATCGAGACGATCCTCGCCCGGCTGGTTCTCAAAGAGCGCGTGGATGCGCGGCGCTGGATCGGCGCGGCGCTGGTCGCCTGGGGCGTGTGGCTGCTGGCGCTGTGATCCTGGAAATTCTCGGCGCGATCTCCGGGGTGTATCAGTTGTTCGGGATCGTGGCGTGTTTGGGATTCAGACGCCAGACGCCAGGGGCCAGGGGCCAGGCACGAGGAGTCAGCGTGCTGAAGCCAGTGCATGGGGCGGATTCAGCGCTGCGCGAAGCGATCCGTTCGCACACGGTGCTCGAGGGCGAGTACGAACTGCTGTGCGGAGTTCGCGAAGGCGATCCGGCTGCCGCGGTGATCGCCGAATTTTCGCGAGCGCGCCGCATCGAATGCACTCGCGTTACTCCCAACCGCAAAGTGGGAACGCTGATCGATCTGGCGCGCGCGGTCCGCTATCCGGTGCTGGTGGTGAATGACGCCGATATTCGCGTCGAGCCGGATTACCTGGCTCGCGTGACCGCGCCCCTGGCCGATCCGCGCGTCGGCCTGGTCACGTGCATGTTCCGGCCGGAAGGCGATACGCCCGCGTCGCGTTTCGAAGCGCTCGGCGTGGCCACGGATCTGGTGCCTTCGATGATCGTGGCGCGCGCCATGGGCGTGAGCGATTTCGCCTCGGGGGCCACCATGGCGTTCCGCCGCGCTGACCTGGAGCGAATCGGGGGGTTCGAGGCGATTTCGGAATATCTCGCGGACGACTATCAGCTCGGCCACCGGATTCACGCGCTCGGACTGAAGTGCGTCCTGAGCGACACGATCGTTGCCACGCATTTGGGTGGAGGGTGGATCGATGTCTGGCGTCACCAGGTGCGCTGGGCGCGGACGGTTCGCGTCTCGAAGTTCTGGGGCTATGTTGGAATGCCGCTGGCGTTCACTACTGTTTGGGCGATCGCACTCGCGGCGATGGGCGAGTGGGTCTGGGCGGGCGCGCTTCTGGCAATGCGAATGGCGATGGCCACAGCCGGCGGCTGGATCGTGTTGCGCAGCCCTGACGTGCTTCGCATGTGGATCCTGATTCCAGTACGCGACCTGTTCACGGCCGCGGCCTGGCTGGCAGGATTGTTCGGACGAACAGTGCTGTGGCGCGGACAGCGGCTGTACCTCGATCGCGCGGGCCGGATCAAGCCTGTTACTCTTGAGCCGCGCGCGTAAGCAACCGGGGCTACTGTTTGTTCAGCCCCTCGGTCAGCTCGATGCGCGTGCCGTTCGGATCGGTGAGGAACGCAATCTTCAGGCCGAACTGCTTGGTCATGTCGGTCGGCCCGGAGTCCAGCTTCACCCCGTCCGATTGCAGCTTTTTGGCGAACGCATCCAGATCCTTGACCTCGAATCCGATGTGATCGAGAAAACGTCCTGCGCTCGGCGCCGGGGGAGGAGGCGCGGAGCCATCCTTGTTCTTTCCGCCGCGGCCGCCCACGCCGAGAAAATCGATCGTACCCGGTGGGATACCAACGCCTTTCAATCCGGGACGCCGCTGGGCCTCGACGCCGCCGAACGTCTTCATGTACCATTCGCGGGTGGCGTTCTGGTCGGGCGCCATCAAGTGGAAATGGCTGAAGGCTGTTTCGGTAGGAATCGCGGTGTCTTCCTGAACCTCGATGATCACATCGTTCGGAAACGTCACGAAGGCCTGGACATTCGGCGTCAACTCCTGCACATGCAGTCCAGCCGCTTCGGCTTTGGCTTTCAGCGCGGCGAAGCTCTTCACCGAAAATCCCATGTGATCGGCCACCGAACCTTTGGATCCGCCGCTCGGGCCGTTTCCCTTGGCCTGGGTCATGATGAAGAAGATTCCCGGCAGTTTCACCATGGTGAGCGGCCCGGCATTCACCGGGGTGCCTCCCAGGACGCTGATGATGGTCTTCTGGTACGCGGCTGGATCCTGCGTCACGATGTGAATGTGTCCCGCGGAAATCCCGGCCGGGTTCGGCGGAGCGGTCTGGGCGAAGAACGCGACAGCAGCAGACAGGAAGGAGACGGGTAAGAGTAGCCAGCGCATGGCGGCTATCGTATCACGGAACCCTCTGCGCTTCTACTTAGCGGCTGTTTCGCTCGCCAGCCGGCTCGCCACTGGACGGTCCTGTCCCGCGTACTTGTTGCTGGATTTTTTGTGATAGGGAACGGCCACGCGCGAGGAAAGCTGCTCGAAGGTAAACGAGCAGATCCGCATGCCGGGGTAGAGCGCCACCGGCATCACGCCCAGGTTGCTGAGCTCGAGAGTCGCGCGGCCGCGCCAGCCCGGATCGAACAGTCCAGCTGTCCCATGCACGATGATTCCGATGCGGCCGAGACTCGAGCGCCCCTCCAGACGGCCCAGGACATCGTCATCCAGTTCGAGACTTTCCTGTGTGATCGCCAGCGCGAACTCGCCGGGCTGAAGAATAAAAGGCTCGCCGTCCGGGACCGTGATCGTGCGCATCAGGTCCTGGATGGCCGTGCGCTCGCGCAGATCGATCAGCGCATGGCGGCTGTGCTCGAAGACGCTGAACTCCTGCCCCAGCCGGAAATCGACCGAGCAGCTTCCAAATTGCTCGGACGGAAGCGCCGGGGCGATCTTGATTTTGCCGGATTCCAGGTAGCGCTGGATATCGACGTCGGAAAGAACCATCCCTTGATGATAGAAGATAGAGTGTTCCCGCGATACACTGGTCGTTAAATGGCCACGAAAATCGGAATCAATGGATTCGGCCGCATTGGCCGGAACATCCTTCGGGCGTCGCTCGACCGCCCTGAAGTAGAGATCGTTGCGACGAACGATCTGACGGATACGAAGACTCTTGCGCACCTGCTGAAATACGACTCGACTCTGGGTCCTTTGCACGCAGATGTGAAGGCCGAGGCGGACGCGATTCTGGTGAACGGCAAACGCGTCCGGGTTTTCGCGATCAAGGATCCGGCGGAGATCGACTGGTCCAGCCTGGGCGTGCAGATCGTCATCGAATCGACCGGAAAATTCACCGACGCCAAGGACGCCTGCAAGCACATTCGAGGCACCGTCAAGAAGGTCATTATCTCGGCGCCCGCCAAGAATGAAGATATTACGATCGTGCTGGGCGTCAACGAATCGGCCTACGATCCGAAAAAGCATAATATCGTTTCGAACGCATCCTGCACCACCAATTGCCTCGCGCCGGTGGTGAAAGTGCTCCACGAAAGCTTCGGCATCGAGAAGGGCTCGATGACCACGATTCACAGCTACACCAACGACCAGAACGTGCTGGATTTCCCGCACAAGGATCTGCGCCGCGCGCGCGCGGCGGCGATCAACATGATCCCGACGACCACGGGCGCGGCCAAAGCGATCGGGCTGGTGATGTCGGAGCTCAAAGGGAAGCTCGACGGCTACGCGATGCGCGTTCCGACCCCGAACGTCAGCGTGGTCGATTTGGTGGCAGTCACCAAGAAACCCACCAGCACGGAAGAGGTCAACGGCGCGTTGAAAACCGCCGCAAATGGCCCCCTCAAAGGGATTCTGGCGTATACCGAAGATCCCGTGGTGTCGACCGACATGATGCACAACCCCAACAGCTCGATCGTCGATTCGCAGATGACCAAGGTGCTCGACGGGAACCTGGTGAAGGTCGTCTCGTGGTACGACAACGAGTGGGGTTATTCGCTGCGGTGCATCGATCTGGCGGTTTACCTGGCGAAAAAAGGCCTTTAACCCACGCAATGAGGTGGTAGGAGCTATCCTCACTGCGGCGGACGATGGTTTCGCCGATGGTGGGGCATGGGGAGATTTCTCTGGTTCGGCCTTATGCTTCTGCTTCTGCCTGCGCGAGCCGATACACCCAACTCTGGTCCGCAGGATCTGACTTCACTCAGCCCGGAAGAACTGGTCAAAGTGCGCGTCGTGGCTGCCGCGCTGCACCCCCAGAGCCTCCGCGATGCTCCGGCCAGCGTGACAGTGATCACGGCTGAGGAGATCTACAAGTATGGCTATCGCACGCTAGGGGAAGCCCTCGAATCGGCCCGCGGGTTCACCACGAGCTACAACCGCACGTACCGCTCCGCAGGCGTCCGCGGATTCAACCTGCCCTGGGATTACGGCAGCCGCATTCTGGTGATGGTGAACGGCCACAATCTCGCCGACCACATCTTCGATTCCATGCTGTGGTTCGGTGACGATTTTCCGATCGATATGCATCTGGTGAAGCAGATCGAGATTATCCGCGGCCCTTCCTCGGCCCTCTACGGAAGCAACGGAGAATTCGCCACCATCAACGTTGTCACTATGTCTCCGAACGAAGCGGACCCCGCCAGCTTCACAGCGCAGTACGGCACTTTCGGCGAGAAGAAGGCGCAGATGATGGGAGCCGTGCCGGTCGCGCCCGGGACGAAAATGCTGCTGTCGGGGACGATCTTCAACAATCGCGGCGAGAGCCCCTTGTACTTCCCCGGTTTCGACGCTCCGGACGCGAATTACGGACAAGCCGTCCGCATGGACGGTGAGAAGGGGTATCACTTCTTCTCTAATCTCACGTGGCGCAACTGGAACATTACGGCGGTGTTCTCGAACCGTAACAAGATCCAGCCGGTTTCCTGGGGGGCGACGGTTTTTAACGATCGCGGGACCAGGGTGGACGAAACCGCGAACTTCGTAGAGGCTGCGTATTCGCGCGAGTTAGGCCGGGGCACATTGCAATGGCGCTCGTATTTCAACCAGGACCGGCTCCACGGCCTCTTCCACTTTCCACTGGGAGACGCAAGCGGCTCCGGTCTGCTGGTGGAAGACAACCGATCGGCGACCGACAGCGATTGGATCGGGACGCAGGCGACTTACCGGTTCGATGCGGCTCGTTTCGGGACGCTTACGGCGGGAGTGGAAGCCGAGTTCGACCTGCGGCCCTTGCAGAGCTCCGGGGATGTTTCACCGGCGCCAATCGAATTCGTGCACATCGATCGCGGCGACAAGACTTATGGTCTGTTTCTCCAGGACGAGCGCGCCCTTTCGAAGAACTGGAAGCTGGATCTCGGGGTGCGCTTCGACGGCTCGGTGAGCCGGCGCAGCTTCGTTTCGCCGCGCGCGGCATTGATCTACCAGCCGTCGAGCAATTGGACGTACAAATTCCTATATGGACGCGCTTTCCGGAATCCCACACTGTTCGACCTTTTCTTTGAGGACAATCTGTCCGGTTTGGCCAACCCGAACGCTCGGCCTGAAAAAGTGGACACACTTGAAATCGACGGAGAGCGCCGGATAGGAAAGCGCACGAATCTAACGGCCGCCGCGTATGGATACCGGCTGGACGATTTTCTGGTGAGCGTGTACACGCCCACCGGACTGGCCCAGACGCAAAACGCGGGAACAATTCGGGCCGCTGGTCTTGAGCTTGAGATGCAGATGCATCCCGCGCCGTGGCTGGACGCCAGCGCCAGTTATTCGATTCAACTCACCGAGTACGCCGATTCTCATGCCGTTCTGCCGAACTCTCCCCATCATCTCGCGAAGCTGCATTTCGCTGTTCCGCTGGGCCGCAAGCTGGACCTGAGCAGCGGCATGCAGTACTTCAGCTCGCGGGACACGCTTTCTGGAGCTTCGTTGCGCCCGGCGTTTCTTGCAGATTTTACGTTCAGCACGAAACAGCTACTGCCGAATTTGGATTTCCGCGCAGGCGCGCGAAACGCGTTCAACAGAAATTACGCCGATCCGGTTGCGCTCGATCCTCGCGTCGACGCCATGCAGCAACCGGGAAGGACGGGGTTCATCGAGCTGATCCTGCACGCCGGACGCTAATTCACTGCATCGCGTCGATCACTGCGTCCGTGAACTCGGCCGTTCCGGCTTTTCCTCCGACATCGGGCGTGGTGTGTTTGCCCCCGGCGTAAACTTTCTCGATGGCTGACTGGAGGCGCGCGGCGGCCTGAGGCTCCTGGAGATGATGCAGCATGAGCACGGAGGAGAGCATCATCGCGGTCGGATTGGCGATTCCTTTCCCCGCGATATCCGGAGCCGAGCCGTGGACCGCCTCGAACACGGCGTCTCTCTCGCCCATGTTTGCCCCCGGAACCATGCCGAGCCCGCCCACCAGGCCGGCGGCCAGATCTGAAACGATGTCGCCATAAAGATTGGGCAGCAGCAGAACATCGAACTGTTCCGGCCGGACTACCAGTTGCATGGCGGCATTATCGACGATCAGCTCTTTGTATTCGATATGCGAATGGCGGCCCGCCACTTCCCGGCAGCAGCGCAGAAACAATCCGTCGGCGAGCTTCATGATGTTCGCCTTGTGAATTGCGGCCACTTTCCTGCGGCCCATTTTCTCGGCATAGTCGAAAGCATATTCGGCGATCCGGACCGATGCGGTTCGCGTGATCACCTTCAAACTGGTAACTACGTCCGTGATCACTTCGTGCTCCAGGCCCGAGTACAGATCTTCCGTGTTCTCACGAAAAATCACCATGTCGATCTTCACGTCCTGAAAACGAGTGACGACGCCGGGCATGGAGCGCACCGGCCGGACGTTCGCAAACAAGTCCAGCCGCTTGCGCAGCGCGACATTCACACTGGTGTAGCCTCCGCCGACCGGCGTTGTGACGGGGCCCTTGAGACCGATGTGAGTCCGCTCCAGACTCTCGATCACGTGCGGCGGCAGCGACTGGCCGGTTTTCACAATAATGTCGGCGTTCAATTCCGCCAAGTCCCAATCGATGCGAACGCCGGTGGCATCCACGGCGCGGCGCGCAGCCGCCGAAACCTCCGGGCCGATTCCATCGCCGGGGATCAGAGTCACTTTGTGAGACATCGTTTTATTGTATCGGCAGTACCGTCGTTCTAAGGGTTTTTCGTGATCCGTTTTTAACGTTTACGGCCGAAACTCCCGATTCAGAGCGTGGTTGAACAATCAGAAGGCAGCAGGAATTCGAAAGGAACCTAGGAGGCTTGAAGGAAATGAATCGGAGCATCATCAGCAGCATTCTGGCGGGCGCCCTTGTGGCCGGCACGGCAACTATGGCGTTTGCGGCCGATGAAAAAGAAGGCCGGATCCAGCAGCGCAAGGAGAATCAGCAGAAGCGCATCGCGCAGGGTGTCAAGAGCGGCTCGCTAACGCCGCACGAGACGGCCCACATTGAGCATCAGGAATCGAGGCTGAACAAGGAAGTCCGCCATGACCGGAAAGAGAACGGCGGGAACCTCACCAATAAGGAAAAAGCCCAGGTGAACCGCCAGCAGAACCGGCTCAGCAAGGAAATCTACAACCAGAAGCACGACGGCCAGACACAGTAAACGCTTCGGACGGGTTTGAAACCGGGCGGAGGGGTTATCCCTCCGCCTTATCCTTTTCGATTCCGGCATTCACCGGTTTCCAGCCGCCACTGGCCGAATCAAAGGCGAAAACAGCTCTGCGCCCTGCTAGCATCGGTTACGGGAAGAATTGTCCGGATGGATGCAGAACGCTGGGAACAACGGAATCGCGAGCGCATGCAGCGCCGCCAGGAGCGCTGGGACCGACGCCGGGCGTGCGGCAGTCCGAATCCAGCCAGCGGGCTGGTCATCGGCCTGTGCGTGATCGCGGCCGGCGTCCTGTTTCTGCTGCGCAATGCCGGGATTCTGTATTTCGATGACATCTGGCAGTACTGGCCGGTGATCCTCATCGTGATCGGGATTTCGAAGATCAGCAACACGCACAGCGCTTCCAGTGTCACCTCGGGCCTGATCGTCGGCGGGATCGGGACGATCTTTCTTCTGCGCAATCTCGGGTACATCTACGGCAATATCTGGCAATACCTTTGGCCCGGGATCCTCATCGCCGTCGGCGTTTCGATTCTGGCTCGCCATCTGGAATG
>JBAIXM010000087.1:0-19646 GCA_037916615.1 Bryobacterales bacterium | reverse complement strand
ACCAGCATGCGCCTTCGGCATTGGGCCGGATGCGGGGAAATGTGAAGGACGTGATCATCGAGGCCGCGGCGCACGTCGGTCGTCCCACGATGTTCTCGATGCTGATCATCATCATCGCGCACATCCCGATTTTCACCCTGCAGCGCCAGGAAGGCCGCATCTTCGCGCCCATGGCGTACACCATCGTTTCGGCGCTGCTCGGATCGCTTCTGTTTTCCCTGACCCTGGTTCCCGTGCTGGCGTATTTTCTGCTGCGGCGCGGCGTGCCGCATGGCGAAAACCGCCTGGTGCGGATGTGCAAGAAGCTCTATCGCCCTCTGCTGGTTCAGGCGGTGCGATGGCCGGTGATCGTTTTGGTCGCGGCGGTCGCGGCGCTGGCGGGGAGCCTGGTATTGGCTACGGAGCTCGGCAGCGAATTTCTTCCGGAGCTCAATGAAGGCTCGGTGTGGGTGAATCTGACACTCCCGCCGGGCATTTCGGTCAGCGAAGCGGTGCGCGAGTGTGCCCGTGTGCGGTCAATCCTGCGGCAGTTTTCGGAAGTGCGGTCGGTGATTTCCAAAGCGGGCCGTCCCGAGGACGGAACCGATCCGAAGCAGATCAACATGGCCGAATTCCTGGTGGACACGTATCCGCAGGAAGAATGGAAGAGCAAGATCAGCAAGGAAGAGCTGCTCAAGCGCTTCGATGACGCGCTGTCGAAGGTCCCGGGCTTCCAGCCGAGTTTCTCGCAGCCGATCCGCGACAATATCCTGGAGAGTATCTCGCAGATTGACGGCCAGGTGGTCATTAAGGTTTTTGGCGACGATCTGGACACGATCAAGAAAACGTCGCAGCAGGTTCTCGATCAGGTGTCCTCGGTGCGCGGAGTGGCGCGCGCGTTCATCGATCGGGCCGGCAGCGTGCCGCAGTTGCAGATTGAGATCGACCGCGCCCGCGCTGCGCGCTACGGGCTGAACGTGGTGGACGTGCAGAACGTGATCGAAACGGCTCTCGGCGGCAAGGAAGCCACGCAAATCTGGGAAGGCGAGCGCAAGTATCCGGTTGTGGTCCGCCTCGAAGAAAACCAGCGGCGCGATGTTTCCACCATCGGCAAGATCCTGGTCGAGACGCCGCGCGGGTTGCGGATTCCTCTGGAGGATGTGGCGACGCTGACCATCGGCTCCGGAAGCATGAACATCGCGCATGAGTCCGGTAAGCGTCTGAACGCGATCGGCGTGTTTCTGCGGGGCCGCGACATGGGCAGCGCAGTCGAAGAGATGCAGCAGCGCGTGAAACAAAACGTCTCTCTTCCGCCCGGATACTACCTGCAGTGGGGCGGGGAATTTGAAAACCAGCAGCGCGCGATGAATCGTCTGCGCATCATCGTGCCGATCAGCATCTTTCTGATATTCCTCTTGCTGTTCAACGCCTTCGGATCGGTGAAGAGCGCGCTGCTGATTCTGTCGAATATCCCGTTCGCGCTGGTAGGCGGCATTCTCGCGTTGCTGGTAACGCACATTCCGCTCAGCGTCTCCGCCGCGATCGGATTCATCGCTCTGTTCGGCCAGGCGGTGCTCAATGGCGTCGTGATCGTGAGCTACTTCAACGCGCTTCGGGCCGAGGGGCTCGACGCGCGCCAGGCCGCGATCGAAGGCTCGCTGGTACGCTTCCGCACCGTGCTGATGACCGCCCTGCTGGCAATGCTCGGCCTGTTGCCGATGGCGCTTTCGAAGGGCATCGGCTCGGAAGTGCAAAAGCCGCTGGCGGTGGTGATCATCGGGGGCCTTGTGTCCGCGACGGCGCTCACGCTCCTTGTGCTTCCGGCGCTCTACACGCTTGTCGAACGCCGATCTACACCTCAAGCAGATACGCCCGTGCTGGTAAATCAGTCAGGCGACTGAGCGCGCTCGCGTACCACTGAAGCTGACGGCGATACTGGCCGGCGCGTCCCGACACATTCGCGTCCGTCTTGAAATCGACCACCACCCAGGCGTCGTTTTCGATGAACGCCAGGTCGATCACGCCCTCCATCAGCCGCCCTTCGCCAGCACGCAGCATTACGGGATATTCCCGATGCTTCCGCGTTGCGGCGCGCGCGCGGTCCAGCAGAGGGTGCTGCAAGGCGGCGGTGACGCGCTCGCTGGCCGCCTCGATCTCTTCCCTCGGTGCTCCCAGTACGCGCGCGTTCATCTCGGTCCACTTGCGAACTGTGGCCGGATCGGCATCCAGAGGCACATCGCGCAGAACCGTGTGCACCAGAGTGCCGAAGCGCCGTCCCGAAGGAGCGCCGGCGCGGCTGGCGGGAATGGACGTGACTTCGACGGCGTGCTCCGGCGGGTCAGGCGCCTGACTCGCGAGAAATACGGTGAACTCCGGCTGTGCGGATGCGTCGATCGCCTTCGCCCGTTGATCCCGCCACGCCTGGTACGAAGCCAGACTGCCTCCGTCGTCGGGCGTGAGCAGATCCTCCTGCCGCAGGCCGTGGTCGCCCTCGACGCCCAGGTCGAGCTTCGACGGATCCCACCACACGGCTTCATGCGAGCCAAGCTGAGGCGTAATCAATCCCGGCCGCACGGAAAACTCCGCTTCGCGATCGTATTCCATAGGGCGTTCGACAATGCTGGCCGCGCCGAATTCCGGACATCCTGCCGCCGGACGCGCTTTGCGCCAGTTCTCGCGCGAAGGATACAGCGCCTTTTCCAGCGGACTGAGCCAGTTGCCCTGCGGAAACGGCTCATCGCCGCACGCCGGGACCACCAGCAGATCCCGAGCCCGGGTCGCCGCGACGTAAGCCACCCGCACGCCCTCGGCGCGCTCGTGCCCGGCTTCATCGGCTTCGTGGTCGAGCAGTTCCCAGGGAGCGCACCGCAACAGGCGGGTCGCGCACAATCGCTTGTTGCCGTCCACGTGCTGATCGGGCTCGCGCGCGCAGAGGTTGGCGGTCAGATCTGCCAGGATCACTACCGGAAACTCCAAACCTTTCGCGCCGTGCACGGTCATCAGGCGAACGCCATCAGAGTCCTCTTCCAGCACGGGCGCCTCGGAGGCTTCTTCTTTTTCCGCTTGCGCCGTGAGCTCGTCGACGAATCCCCGGAAAGACACGCCTCCAGTCATCTCGTACGTGCGAGCAAGATCGGCGACGCGCGCCACGTTCGCCAGAATCTGATTGCCGCCCGGTCGCAGCAGGAACGCCGCGTGGGCGCGTGTGGATTTCAGCAGGGCATGGATGGTCACGGCGAACGGCTGATAATTGCGAGCGCGGTGCAATTCCGCCAGGACCGCCAGCGCATCCGCGATGGGCGGCGCGGCGCCATCGCGATGATACGGATGCAGGCGTCCGAACTTCTGCTTGTGGACCAGCAGCATCTCGTCAGGAATCGCGAACAGCGAGCCCTTTAGAGTCGCGAAAACGCTGAGCTCGTCGTCGGGCCACTCGATCGCCGTCAGTGCGGCACGCAGTGTCTCCACTTCCTCGCGATGGTGGAATGATTTCGAACCGGCCAGCAAATGATCGACGTTGCGGGCCTCCAGGGCGCGCGCATACTCGCGCGTGAGATCCTCGCCGCCTTGCGTGCGCCTGCGGAAGAGGATGGCGATATCCCGAGCCTGATACCCCCATCCGCTTTCCTGGACGAGCCACGCGACAAACGCGGCGACCGCGTCGGGCAGGGAACGATTGACCGCCTCCTTCGACAGGCGATTCTTGTAGGGCTTCGGCACCGGCAGGGCGATCAGGCTTGGCCGTCCGGTGATTTCGTCCCGGTGCTTCTCCAGCGGGATCCATTCGGCATGGCCATCGCCGTCCATTTCTGTTTCAAACGCGGTGTTCACGAACTGTTGCAGATTGGGGACGGATCGAAAACTCTTGCGTAAGGCGACGAGCCCGCAGCCGCGTTCGACCATCGCGTCGCGCACCTGGCGATAAAGCTGGATGTCGGCCCGGCGGAACTTGTAAATCGATTGTTTGGGATCCCCCACGACGAACAGCTTGCCCGGCAGGGGGCGGACCTTCAGCCAGTCCGATTCGGCTGGATCGTCCGCTGCGAGCAGCAGCAGGATTTCGGCCTGAAGCGGGTCGGTATCCTGGAATTCGTCGATAAACAAGTGGCTGAAGCGGCGCTGTAAGTATTCCCGGACAGGCTGCTGATTCTTAACCAGATCGCGAGCGCACACCAGCAGGTCTACGAAGTCGAGCTTGCCCTGACGCCGCTTCCGCTGGTCATACTCGCCCACCAACCCGGACATCTCTTCCTGAAGCTCGGCAGCGAGGTCGGCATCGGCCCGCCGTCGGAATTCTTCAATCCATTGGAAGAGTTCGTTGCGGCGCCGGATCAGCTCTTCGCGAGCGACTCCACCGCCGTATTCGCCCGAGCCTTTGCGCGTTTCGCGGCGCAGATCGCGGCCGAGCTTCAGCAGCAGGCTTTCGAGCGTGTCGTAGTCCTGAGGCGCGCCGGCGACGGCTGACCGTTCTACTCCCTGCACGAAGAGCCGCACCGGCTGGAGGCCGACGTACAAGTTGTCGGTCACCCGCCGGGGCCGCGAGCTCAATTCAGCCAGCTCGCGGGCCTGCGTCAGCAGCGTGCGGATCTCTTCCTCGCGCGCGAACGGCCGGCGCTCCCATTTGGCCGGATAATCGCGCCACTCCACTAGCTTCCTGCCGGCGTATTGAAGCTGTTCGAGGGGGGGAGAATCGTCCCAGGAATCCCGCCAGGCGAGCCGCGCAAACGCCCGCCTCAATCCGGGCGACGGCTCATCGAGGCGGCGCTCCAGCCAGGCGCGAAAAGAACGCTGGTAGAGCCGCGAGCTCTCCTGCTCGCTCAATTCCTCGAAGGCGGGATCGACGCAGGCTTCCACCGGTCTCTCGCGCAAAAGTTGAGCGCAGAAGGAATGGATCGTGCCGATGGAGGCTTCCTCCAGCCGCTCGAGCGCGTCTTCTAATGCGCGGCTTCCAGCCGCTGCTTGCCGCTGGCGATCCAGTTCCTCTCGAAGCCGCAGTTTCAGCTCGCCCGCGGCCTTGTGGGTAAACGTAACCGCGGCGATGCGGTCGATGGTCGTCCGCCCCGAGGCGAGCACCGCGACGATCCTTTGTACCAGCTCCGTGGTTTTGCCTGTTCCTGCCGAAGCCTCGACGATCAGGCTTTCATCGAGCGACTTGCGGATTCTGCGCCGGGCTTCGGCATCGGATACCGCGCGCGCGGTCGCGCTCATGCCATCCCCCGGATCTCGGTCAGCGGCTCCAGGCGTTCCTCGCGGCGGTCCTTCTTGTTTAGCCGCCGTTCCTCATACGGCCCGCAAACGATCCGGTAATCGCAAAACTCGCACGCGTCTTTTGCGGGAACCGGCGGAAGGAAGCCGTTGGCGATCGATGCGTCAATATCGGAGAGCAGCTTTTGTAGAAACAAGCGCGCGCGTTCGTCCAACTTGATCTCGATGGGTGTGTATCCGCCCTTCTGCGTGGCGTACAGAAGCCGGCCGGATTCCACTGGCGATTCCAGCAACTTCTCGGCAGCCAAGCCGTACAGCAGGGGTTGTAAGCTGCGCCCGCCGCCCACCCAGCGAGGAATCGTGTCCGGACGCTTGCCGGTCTTGTGATCGGTTACCCGGAACGCTTCCCGCGCTACATTCTTTTCGACCAGGTCAATGCGGCCTTTGAGATGCACGCCCTGTTCGAGTTCAATCGGGCGCTCGTCTCCGAACTCCATTTCGAATTCCACCGGCCGCCATTCGTCGTCATCGCGCGCGACGTGCTGGAGCCATCCTCGCAAGTCTGTCCTCAGGTCTTCGATTTCGGAATGCCACACGCGCGGAATCGCCGGAGCGAGCTTCTCCCCATATTTTTCGGCGACACGATCGAGGGCTGCGTCGGCCAGCCGCATGGCCTCCGGCAAGCGATCTTCCTTAACCGGAAGGAGCGCGCCGCGCTGCAACTCGTGAAACAGCTCATATTGAATCTCGTGAAACAGAGCCCCGCGCGTGCGCGGATCCAGTTGCTCCAGCGGCGCCGATTCCTCGCGCGGGCGCAGCCGGTAAATTCCATGCAACGCGAATTTGTACGGGCACATGGCGAACTGCTCAAGGGCGGAGGGCGACCACGGGCGCGCGGTCAGCCGTTGTGTTCCGAGAGCCTCCAGCGTGGCCGCTTCCGAAGTGATGAGCCCGTCTTCCGCTCTCCATTTCGAGCGCCATCGCCGCCCTCGCGCCCGAAGGGACCGAACCAGGTGCGAGTTCACCTCCACCAGATAGTGGAGCGAGCCTGGTTCCCTTCGTCCCTGGGCGATCGCCACTAGGTCGTACTCGGCGTCGTCGATCGCATCCGCCGCATGCTTCGGAGCGGGCCAGTTCAAACGCGCGGGCGCGGCATCGCGGGCTCGATTTTCGAACGTCTTCAGTTCCGGAAGCGAGCCTTCGATCGCCCGCGGCAATTCCAGCGCATAGAAGCTTGGCACGCGCGGGCGCGCCTCGGCGACTTCCATACGCGGATAAGAAACGATCAGCCGCTCGCGTGCCGCCGCTACCGCGATGCGCAGCCGCAAGCGCTCCTCCGCGACACGATCGCTGCGCTGCGGGAGAAATTCGGAGACGGCTTCGCGCAACTCGTCGAGCAGCAACGGATCTTCCAGCGTCTTTTGCGGAAACAGTCCTTCGGCAAGACCCGGCAGGAACACAACGCGGAATTCCCGCCCTCGGGCTTCTTCGATGGATCCGACGAAGACGCGGCCCCACCTCTGGGCAGGCGGATCGCGCCGCAGAAATCGTAACCGCTCGCTCAGGACTTCGGCGACTTCATCCAGCCCGACCGGTCCCACGTCGCCCATCGGAGCCAGCTCGGCGAGAATCGCCAGGACGGGATCGGGATCCCGCAGTGCTGCGCGGGCCAGCTCGGCGAGCCGTTCCAGCCACACGCTCCACAGATCGTTGGCCGGCAGCGCGTCCAGGATGCCGATCAGAGGCAGAGCGAAGTCCTTCAAATTACGGATTTCATCCAGGGGTTTCTCCTGCAAAGCGAACTCGGCTTCGAGGCCGCTCAGTCGCCGCTCCCACCGGTCTTTGCCTCCGATCACCGCTGCATCCACCAACAGCCGTTCCCAGCGGCGGGGCGCCGGACGGTCGTTTTCCGCCGCCGCTTGACTTTCATCATTCGGATGAGATCCGAGCAACTCGTCTTCGGGGGCGACCCAACGGCTTGCTTGTGGCCTTTCCGGAATCTGACCGAGCGACAGGTATTCCGCGAAGCGCGAAGCCGAGAGCCTTTCGGCCTTGCACTGAAGCAAAGCGAGAAAGGCCCGCCCGGCGGCATGCGGGCGGGCTGTGCCGCGGCTGAACCACCCGGGAATCCCGGCGCGTCCGAAGGCGTCTTCGATCATGGGCTGGTAGCGTTCAGGATTTCGGAGCAGAACGGCGGTCTGATCGATCCGGAGGCCCTCCCGCGCCATGCGCAAGATCCGGCGGGCGATTTCCAACGCTTCCAGGCCCTCTCCGGGAGCCGAAAAGAATTCGAATCCTGTGTCCGTTTTTGAGATACGCGATGGCGCTGCAGCGAACAGAAAGCGCCGGAGGTGTTCCAGCGTGCGGGACGAGGGCTCGGGCGAAGCTTTGGACGGCTCTCCGAGTTCGGCGTCCAGAACTTCCGGGGATTGGGCGGCCAGGCTGGCAAAAAACTCCCGATGGGCGGCCGATTCCAGTTCGGCGTCCAGTCGAGCCAGGGGGAGACCGACCCAGGAGTGTTCTTTTCTCCTGGCCGCCTCTGTGGCCAGTTCCAGGATCCCGGCGATGTCTGCCGCGGCTCTGTCCTTTAATTCCGCTTCATAGTGCTCCAGGAGGTATGCCAGATCCGCGGCAGCAAGCGAGCCCGTAGAGAGGAGCTGACTCGCCGCGACCCTGGCCAATCGAAGATCGAGGATGGTTCGGGCCAGCGCTCTCGCGAATCCGGGCAGCGCAGCCACAGGATGGAAATACCTTAGCTTCGCCTCGCTCAAGGCTTTTTGAGCGATGCGGGCTGAAATCGCTTCGCGGCCGAGCGAACTCAGCGGGGCAAGTCCCCGGCCGGCCATTGCGGGCCTCGCTAGTTCTGCGGCGGCCTGAAGCAGCGTAACGTGGCGGACGCCCAAGGAGCCCGCCGCCCCTGGCGCGAGCCCCTCGCCTGCCAAATGGCGGGGTCCGATGACAAGAATTTCATGAAAACGGGCGGCAAAAGCCTCAACTGCCTGGAGTAATGCCCCGTTGGACCAGGATTGGATGTTATGGGATCGGAGGCTATGGGTTGTTTGGGGTCGGACGGGCCTCGGCCTGGGCACATCCCAGTCTACATGGAAAATATTTTTAGCCGCGAGTAACCACGGGGGGGCCGCAAGCGTTTTTACAGATAACTTAAATCCCCGTTACGACAGCGGGCGCTTTAACCCCTTTTCACCCAAACAAGCGCCCGCCTTTCTTTTCTCTAAGGCCCGGCCGTACGGCTGTTCAGTGTATCACCCTTCCACGCTCCTGCGCGTACTGAGCCGATTCCATCTCCGTTTGCGCGCAGTACTAGTGAAGCGGTTAGTGATGCAGCGCGGAAAACGTGTTAGGATGCTTGAAGTTTGCCCAAAAATTTGCGTTGGAGGGGATATCTATGAAAAGCGGATGGAAGGCACTTGGGCTGATCGTGGCAACGGGAATTTGCGTCGTGAGTCTACCGATGCTCGCGCCAGCAGACGGGGATGATGACACCAGACCGAACGGCCGACGAGCGGGGACGCTGCTGAATCCGGGCCAGGGGAATATCGGGGAATCCAAGAGCGCGCGCCCGGGTAGCGGTGGAACGAGCAACGGCATCAATTATCACGGCGGGCCGGTGATGTTAGGGACCGTGAACGTCTATTACATCTGGTACGGGAACTGGAGCAACAACAGCGCGACCAACATCCTGACCAATTTCGCGAGCAACATCAATGGCTCATCTTACTTCAATATCAACACTACTTACTACGATGGATCGAACCGGCATATCAGTAACTCGGTGTTCTTCGTGACTGAGACAACTGACAATTACTCTCGGGGCAGCACGCTCTCGGATGCAGACATTCAGGCGATTGTTTCGGGGGCTCTTTCTAGTGGTAGCTTACCCTATGATCCCAACGGTGCCTATTTTGTTCTAACCTCTCAGGACGTGGCCGAGTCCAGCGGGTTTTGCACAAAGTATTGCGGATGGCACACGTACGGAACGCTCGCCGGGTGGAACATCAAGTACGCTTTTGTGGGCAACGCAGACCGTTGTCCCACCGCATGCGAAGCCCAGACTGCAAGCAGCCCTAATGGAAACACCGGGGCCGATGCAATGGCGAGCGTGATCGCTCATGAGCTAGAGGAAATGGCGACAGATCCGAACCTGAACGCATGGTACGATACGCGCGGCCAGGAGAATGCCGACAAGTGCGCGTGGACATTCGGGACAACGAATACCGCCCCCAACGGCTCCCTCTACAACATGACGCTTGGAGGTAGCCAATACCTCATCCAGCGCAACTGGGTCAATGCCAGCGGCGGATACTGCGCGCTGAGCTACTAGGGATTCTGCTAAGACGGACGAGCTATCTCGTTCAGTAACAACGCGTATCTAAAGATACGCGTATTCTCGACACATCGGGTGTATACTGGCCTCCCCGAGAGGCTTGTCTTGAAAACACTAAATTTATCCATAGCTGCGCTACTTTTTGCAGCGATCCTGCTGCCGAGCGCCTTCGCCACGGACCGGTGCGTTGACCCGTCCGGCAAGGGCGGATGTTTCGTAACCATCAACGGCGCGGTCACTGCGGCTTCCGCTGGCGACGTGATCCGGGTCAGCAAGGGCACCTATCACGAAGACGTCGTCATCAATAAGCCGCTTTCGCTGCTGGGCGAGAGTTCCGAGAACACCATCATCGACGCCCACGGGCTCTTGAACGGTATCAACGTTGATGGCGGCCACAACGCGGCCGTCGTTACGCTGGCACACGTCGTTATCAGCGGCTTTTCGGTCCGAAACGCCAATGCGCAGGGCATCCTCGTCACCAACTCTTTCGATGTGACAATTTCGGACAACCACGTGACCGGCAACGATCAGAGCCTGGATGTAAGCGCGCTGATGTGTCCTCCGCTTCCGCCCTGGTTCCAGGCCGGCGAGGGATTCGACTGCGGCGAAGGCATCCATCTCAGCGGCGTGCATCACTCAACCGTGGCGAACAATCTGGTCGAGCACAATGCGGGCGGTATCCTGATCAGCGATGACACCGGCTCCAATCACGACAATCTGATTTCCGGAAACACGGTGCAGGATAATCCCTTCGACTGCGGCATTACGATCGCTTCCCATCACTTCAACTTCGGGCCGACGGACCCCTCGCTCGGCATTTATCACATCACCGTGGTGGGCAACACTTCGCAGCGGAATGGTTTGAGCACGGGAGAGGGCGCAGGCGTCGGTCTGTTCGCCGGACCTCCGGGAGCCCAGAACAACTCCAACGTCATCGCGAACAATATTCTGAAGAACAACGCCCTGCCAGGTGTTGCGATGCATATGCACGGCCCCTTCCAGAGTCTGAACGGTCACCTGATCGTTGGGAATACGATCTCCGGTAACGGCCCCGATGGCGATCCCGGTACGACCCTTCCTACCGGCATTTCGATCTTCACGCCGGTGGTTCCGATCACGGGAATCGAGATATCGCAGAACAACTTCCAAAGCGAGGGCATCGACATCGGCGTCAACGCCGTTGCGGGGAGCACGATCGCGGTTCACCTGAACTCGCTTACCGGATACGCCGGGATCGACAACATTGGCGGAACGGCCTCGATCAACGCCACCATGAACTGGTGGAAATGCTCGGGCGGGCCGGGAGCAAACGGCTGTGCGCTCGTGCAGGGCGCGAACGTAGTTGCGAATCCGTGGCTGACGAAGCCTTTCTAGCGACACGTTAGACTGAGAGGCGTGACGCGCCGGATCCTGCTCCTGCTATGCCTGCTTGCGGCACAGGCGCTGGCGCAGTCCATCATCCCGCGTCCCGCCCTCGTCCGGCATCTCAACGGGACATTTCTCGCGCCGCGGCCGGTTCCGATCTATGCGGATCCGGACGCGCGGCCCGTGGCAGAGCGGTTCATCGCGCAGCTTCAGTCCGAGTTTGGATTCGCCGCAAAGCTCACCAGCGAACCGCCTCCGAGCCGCGGATTCCGCTTTCTGATCGACAATAGCGCGCCCGAAGACGGCTACCGGCTCCGGATCGATCCGCGCGGCGTCGTCATCCGGGGCCGGTCCGCCGGACTCTTCTATGGCGCGCAGACGCTGCTTCAGATCGCAGCCGCGCGCGGCGCATCGACGTTTACACTTCCCGCGCTCGAGATTCAGGATCAGCCAAGGTTCGCCTATCGCGGCTTGCATCTGGACACTGTGCGCCACATGTTCCCGGTACAGTTCCTTAAACGTTATCTGGACGTGATGGCGCGCTACAAGCTGAATCGATTCCACTGGCACCTCACCGACGATCAGGGCTGGCGCATCGAGATCAAGCAGTATCCCCGGCTGACGGAAATCGGCTCGATGCGGAAAGAAACGCTGGTGGGCCACGCGCCGCAGTCCACTAAGTACGACAGCACGCCCTACGGCGGCTTCTACACGCAGGAGCAGATCCGCGAGGTAGTCCAATACGCGCGTGAGCGTTTCATCACGGTGATTCCCGAAATCGAGATGCCGGGCCATTCGCTGGCCGCCCTGGCTGGGTATCCGGAAATGGCTTGCACGCCCGGGCCGTTCGAAGTCGCCACTACCTGGGGCGCCTTCAAGGATATCTTCTGTCCGAAGGAGATCACGTTCCTGTTTCTGGAAAATGTGCTGAGCGAGACGATGGACCTGTTTCCGTCGCAGTTCATCCATATCGGCGGCGATGAAGTGCAGAAGGATCGCTGGAAGGAGAGCGCCGACGCCCAGGCCGTGATGCAACGGGAAAGCTTGAAGAACGAAGCCGAGTTGCAGAGCTACTTCATTCGGCGCATCGAAAGCTTCCTTAATTCCAAAGGACGCCGGATGATCGGCTGGGATGAAATCCTGGAAGGCGGCTTGGCTCCGGACGCGACCGTGATGAGCTGGCGCGGGGAGCAGGGCGGTCTGGCCGCCGCGCGACTGGGTCATGACGTGATCATGACGCCGGATTCGTATCTCTACTTCGATCATTACCAGGGCGATCGCAGCAAGGAGCCTCTCGCTATTGGCGGTAATCTCCCGCTGGACAAGGTTTACGGCTACAACCCGGTTCCCGCGGCGCTGAGTGAAGACGAGAAGAAGCATATCCTGGGGCCGCAGGCGAATGTTTGGACCGAGTACCTGGCGGACCCCCGTCAGGTCGAGTACATGCTGTTCCCGAGGCTATTCGCGCTCGCGGAGGTGGCGTGGTCGCCGCAGGCAGCTCGCAATTACCGCGATTTTCTCAGCCGGGTTCCGGTTCAGCTCGCATGGCTCAAGCGGCAGGGCGTGAACTACCGGCCGCTCGACAGCCCCACATCTTCACGGCGCCTCAAATAAGGCGACATCCACGTCGCGAAACGGGCCGAGCAGGCGCGAACGCCAGCCCGCGAACTCGGGCCTTGCCGCGAACCATTCGCGCCATTGACGGACATCGCTGCCACCTGCGTAGATGAAGAACTTTCGCGCCGACGGCAGCGCGCCTCGCGCGAGCGTGTCGGCGTAAGACTGTGCGGCGGCCGATGCATCGTAGGGCAGCAGGTACGGCTTGCCGGCTACCGGGTACACATCCAGGTGACAATATAGGAACCCTGGCAGCGGGTAATCCGGCCGCCAGATGGGCGGCTTGCCTTCGATGAACGGACTCACGACCAATACCGGCGTCTCCGGACCAAGCCCCAGCGCGTTGATCGCCCGTGATGCCGCGCGCCAGTCGGAGTTATGATGCGGGGGCCAGAGCTGTTCCCATTGCCCGGCGACCAGCAGCGCGATGACTCCCATCGCGACCGCGAATCTGCGCCAATGCGTTTTCGGTGTGAAGGACGCAGCGGCTGCCGTTGCAGCCAACCCCGTGCCCGGCAGCGCGATCGAAAGATAGCGTGTCGAAAACACGCTGATTCCCGTGACGTGCGAATACAGGAATAACGCGATGGGCTGGATCGCCCACCATCCGGCGATCAATACAACGGCCGACGCGCCGGGGATCGAGTCCGGGCGGGCCCAACGCCTCCAGCGGGCGAGGATCCAGGCGCTGATCGCGAGTCCTAAAACGAGGCGAAACTTGAACGCGCCGCCTAAATCGAGCAGCGAGGGCTGCGGTGCGAAGGCGTGCAAGGCGGCCTCGCGGTTCACGGAGAGCGCCACCGGAATGACCGGAAGCAGCGCCAGGAACAGCCCCGCGGCGATGACACTCGCCTGCATCCAGGAGGCTAGCCGGTCGCTGCGCGCGACAAAGTAGATCGCGTAGAGCAGGTAGATCGGCCAGTAGATCAGTTGCACGCGCCAGAGCAGCGCGGCTGCGGCGAGAAACATCAGGCCATCGGTCCATTGGCCTGAATCCAGCCAGCGAACCAGAAGCCACAGGCTCGCCGCTCCTACGCAGATGCCCAGCGCGTAGGGTCGCGCATTCGCGGCTTCGTAGTTGAAGGCCCGCAGCGAGAGGCAGGCGAACACGGCGAACCAGGCCGCTTGCGGATGAATCACCCGCGCAGCCAGACGGCCGATGAAGAACAGCGCCAGAGCCATCGCGAGGAGTGAAGGCATTCGCTCGACGGCTTCGGAGAATCCAAATGCCCGCTCGGCGGCGCTCGGAAGCCAGTAGTACACCGATGCAGTAATTTGCGGCACGGCGGCCAGCGAAGGATGCTGATAGCCGTAGTGCGCGACGAAGGCCGTCTCAGCTTCATCCACCCAGAAGCTGGACGTGAGCGGCGCGATCCATAGCCGCGCCAGACACAACACCAGCAGCGCCGGCAACAGGATCCGTTGAATCACGGGATCATTTCGCGAACGACACGCGCACGCCGGTGCTAAAGAGGATGTCGTTCTTCTTCCTCCCCGGCACCGGATTGCTCAGAAAGCGGTCGCTGATGGTCACCTGCCAGGAAAACCATTTCTTGAGTACGGTTACGGCCGACGTATCGAAATTCAGGCGGTACGCGCCGGTGTCGGAGAGATTGGAAAAATACGCAAACTTCTCCTCGACGGACGTCGTGCCGGTGAACTTGTGGGCGAAATCCTCGCCGAGCAGCATTTCGGCCGAGGTCCGGTTGAGGCCGGTGGAAAAGAATTCGCGGTTGGCCGCTACGCCGAGCCGCAGATCGAGCTGCGTGGGCATGGTGGCGATCGCGTGATAGCCGGCGCCGCCCGCGGGGGCGAAGCGGAGATCCAGGCTCTGAAACTCGTCGGATTCCAGATCGACCGAGCCGAAGACGAAGGCTTTCGAATCGACGTTGAGGCTGTAACCGATTCCGCCGCGCTTGGAGTTCGCTGTCGTTCGGGTGGTCCCCGAAAAGTCGCTGGAGGAAAAAATAGAAGTGTAGTAGACGGCGATTTTGTCGCGCGTGGTGGTGCGCGCGGCATTGGAGGAGAGAGTCAGCGTCTCCGTGTTGGCGTTGCCCCGGTTCGCGGCAAACCCCAGATCGACAAAACCGGTCCAGAGATCGATCAGGCGCGGGTTGCGAAGGTGATCGATTTCGGCTTGAACCTTGGCCTGTTCGTCGTTATTGCGGATGAACTGGATGGCGTCTTTTGGTACGGTGACGATTCCGGCCGCGCGCGTGGCGACGTTGAATCTTCCATTCACAGTTTCGACCGCGCCGACAACTGTCTGGTTATCGCTCAGGCCGACATAGAGCGGCCCCGCAGCGGAGATTCCGGCGATGGAGTCCCACTTGAAGGTGAGATCTCCGGCCGTGTCCGTTTTCAGGATCAGGGTTTTCGTATCGCCGCGAAGAATGGTTCCCGTCACGCGGTCGCCGTTGGTGAGCGTGATCTGATCCGCCCGAGCGTGGCTGGCAAGAGCGAAGCAAGTTACAGACAGAGCGAGAGTGAGAGTTCGAGACATTCACGGGTTCCCCTCAGCCTAGTCTACCCGGACAAAGAGATTGTCGATCAGCCGCACGTCGCCCAGCCAGGCAGCCGCGACGATCCGCGCCGAATGGTTGACGACGTTCACCGGATGAAACGTCGCGGGATCGACAATTTCCAGATATTCGACGCGGATCTCCGGCGCGCCGGAAAGGATGTTCCGCCCGGCGGCGGTTACGGCCGCCGCGTCCCGGCAGCCGGATCGCACTCGCTCCGCGACCTCGCACAGGGCGCGGTAAAGGACCGGCGCGATGGCACGCTGCTCCCGCGTCAGCCGCTGGTTGCGGGAACTCATCGCCAGGCCGTCGGGCTCGCGAACGGTCGCAACGGGCACGACGGTCACAGGAAAATTCAGATCGGCGACCATCTTCCGGATGATCGCGAGCTGCTGCGCGTCCTTCTCGCCGAAATAAGCCCGATCGGCCGGAATGATATGGAACAGCTTCGCGACTACGGTGGCCACGCCGCGGAAGTGGCCAGGGCGAAACTCTCCTTCCAGGCGCGAGGAAATATCCGAGACCTCAACGGACGCGAGCGGCGTCCCGGGATACATTTCCGCTGCATCGGGTGCGAACACCGCATCCACGCCGAAGCGTTCGCAAAAACCGAGATCGGCTTCCAGATCGCGCGGATACTTTTCGAAATCGTCAGGGCGGTTGAACTGCGTGGGGTTGACGAAAATCGTGGCCACCACATATCCGTTCTCTTCGCGGGCCCGGCGCATCAGCGCGCCATGCCCATCGTGGAGCGCCCCCATGGTCGGTACCAGACCGATCGACATCCCGCGGGCGCGGGCCGCCGTCACACTCCGGCGGATTTCCGGAATAGTCCGCTGGAGGAGGACGCTCACTTTTCTTCAGGAAAGCGCCCGCTGCGCACTTCGTCGATGTACTCGCGCGCCGCGCGGGTCATTTCTTTTCCCATCTCGGCGTAGCGTTTGACGAAAGGCGGCGTGAATTCGTACAGCCCGAGCGCGTCATAGCTGACCAGCACCTGGCCATCGCAGTGGGGGCCGGCGCCGATTCCGATGGTTGGAATCGTCAAGGCTTGGCTGATATCGCGCGCAATTTCGGAAGGAATCGACTCGAGCACGATGGAGAACGCGCCCGCCTCCTGCACGATGCGCGCTTCGTCCAGCAGTTTCTTGGCGGCGGCGCCCGTGACCCGCTTGAACCCTCCCAGTTGATGCACCGACTGTGGCGTAAGCCCGATGTGCCCCATCACCGGAATCCCGATCTCGACCAGTCGCGCGATCACTTCGGCCGACGGTTTGCCGCCTTCGACCTTCACCGCCGCCGCGCCGCCTTCCTGGATCAGCCGGCCGGCGTTGCGAACCGCCTCGGTCAGTCCGGTCTGGTAGGTCATGAACGGCATGTCGGCGATCACCAGGGCGCGCTGCGTTCCGTTGCGCACGGCGCGCGTGTGGTGGACCATCATCTCCAGCGTGACTTCGAGCGTGGTGTCGTGGCCCATGATGACCATGCCCAGCGAATCGCCCACCAGGATGGCGTCCACCCCGGCGCAGTCCAACAGGCGGGCCATCGTGGCATCGTAGGCGGTGAGGATCGCGATTTTTTCACCGCGCTGCTTCTTTTCGAGGATGTCCGGGATGCGGACCGGTTTGGGACCCTGCTTCATGAAACCTAATCCATAGTAGCGCAATAACTTAGGATTCCTTGACAGCCTTTGCGCCGGGCTGGTACTCTAATATTGGACTGAATCAGTCTTACATGCTGAAGCTTACCAAGAAGGCCGACTACGGGTTGATCGCGTTGCGTCATCTGGCGTGCCAGTCCAAAACCGGATCGGCCAAGGAGATCGCCGAACGGTATCGAATCCCGCTTCCGCTGCTTTCCAAGGTACTACAGACGCTGGTGCGAACCGGACTGCTGGTATCGGAGCAGGGCGCCAGCGGCGGATACAAGCTGGCGCGCGATCCGCACGAGATCAGCGCGCTGGAGGTGATCCGCAGCATCGACGGCCCGATCATCCTGACGCAGTGCTTCACCGAGCATGAGGAACCGATCGAGTGCGACCAGAGCCAGTCGTGTCCGGTGCGCGAGCCGCTGCGGAAGGTGCACGAAGGAATTTTGCGGCTGCTCTCGGGAATCACGATTTCGGATCTGACGTCGGACGATATGCCGATCCCCGCCATCCCCGGGATGGTTTCCAGCATCCAACCTACGTCAAGTGTTTCGACCAGAACAGGGTCAACAAGATGAAGCTACCGATTTACATGGACAACCACGCCACCACGCCGGTGGATCCGCGCGTGTTCCAGGCGATGACGCCGTATTTCACCGACACGTTCGGCAACGCCGCCAGCCGGAACCACAGTTTCGGATGGGTGGCGGAAGACGCCGTGGAGAAGGCGCGCAAGCAAGTGGCCGACCTCATTGGGGCGACCGCGAAAGAAATCGTATTCACGTCGGGTGCGACGGAATCCAACAACCTGGCGCTCAAGGGTGTGGCCGAGATGTACGCCGAAAAGGGCAACCACATCATCACCGCTGCGACCGAACACAAAGCGATCCTCGACACCTGCAAGCGCCTCGAAAAAGAAGGGTGCAAGGTCACTTATCTTGCCGTGGAAACGAACGGTCTGGTGGACCTGGACAAGCTGCGGGCGGCGATTACGGACAAGACGATCCTGATCAGCATCATGTACGCCAACAACGAAATCGGCGTGCTGCAGCCGGTCGCTGAGATCGGCAAGATCGCTAAGGAACGCGGAATCCTTTTCCACACCGACGCGACGCAGGCGGTGGGAAAGGTGCCGGTGAATGTGATTACGGACGCGATCGATCTGGCTTCGATCAGCGCGCACAAGATGTACGGACCGAAGGGCGTCGGCGCGCTGTATGTTCGCCGGCGGAATCCGCGTGTGCAGCTTACGGCGCAGATGGATGGCGGGGGGCATGAGCGCGGCATGCGCTCGGGCACGCTGAACGTTCCCGGAATCGTCGGACTCGGCGAAGCCTGTGCCATCGCCAAAGCCGAAATGCCCGAGGAATCCAAGCGTATGGCGTACCTGCGGGACAAACTGAAAGACCGGCTGCTGGCGAACCTCGACGAGGTTTACATCAACGGAACGATGGAGCATCGCCTGCCGAACAACCTGAACATCAGCTTCGCGTTCGTCGAAGGCGAATCGCTGCTGATGGGGATTAACGATATCGCGGTTTCGAGCGGCTCGGCGTGCACTTCGGCGACGCTCGAGCCGAGTTACGTGCTTAAAGCGCTGGGCGCAGGCGACGATCTGGCGCATTCCTCCATCCGGTTCGGTTTGGGCCGGTTCAACACGGAAGAAGAAGTGGATTACGTGGCCGCGAAAGTGATCGACGTGGTGAAGAAGCTGCGTGAGCTTTCGCCGCTGTATGAAATGCACAAGGAAGGTATCGATCTAACGAAAGTGCAGTGGACCGCGCACTGACCAAATAAAGGAAACGATCTATGTACTCAGACAAAGTAATCGACCATTACAATAATCCGCGGAATGTTGGATCGCTGGATAAAAACGATCCAAACGTCGGGACCGGCATGGTGGGCGCGCCGGAGTGCGGCGACGTGATGAAGCTCCAGGTGAAGGTGAACCCGGCGACGGGCGTCATCGAGGATGCCAAGTTCAAGACGTTCGGCTGCGGCAGCGCCATCGCTAGCTCTTCGCTTGCGACCGAGTGGCTGCGCGGGAAAACCGTGGACGAAGCCCTGGCGATCAAGAACACCGATATCGTCAATGAACTGAGCTTGCCGCCGGTGAAGATTCACTGCTCGGTGCTGGCCGAAGACGCGATCAAGGCCGCTATCGACGACTACAAGAAGAAGGCGGAGAAAATCGAGTCGCAGGCGCACGCCTGATTGGTTGCGATGGTCACGGTCACTCCCAAAGCGGTGGAAAAGATCCGCGAAGCCTTCCAGCGTGAAGGCGTCACGGCGGGCGGACTGCGCCTGGGCGTGCGTGGGGGCGGCTGCTCCGGGCTCAGTTACCTGTTCAAGTTCGATCCCAAGCCTCGGCCGACCGACAGTGTTCTGCAATTCGACGATGTCAGCGTCTACATCGATCCGAAGAGCATGGTTTACCTGGACGGCATGACGCTCGACTGGCACGATTCGCTGATGCAATCCGGATTCGTGTTCGAGAATCCGAACGCGAAGAAGAGCTGCGGCTGCGGCACGTCGTTCACGGCCTGATGCGGTATTACGAAGCTCTCGGCCTCGAGCCGAAGCTGGCGCTCGATCCGGAAGACCTCAAGAATCGTTTCTACGAGCGCAGCCGGCAATGGCATCCAGATAAGTTCAGCCGCGCCGGCGCGGATCAATTGCAAAAGGCTCTGGATATGACCGCAACGCTCAATGACGCATTTCGGACGCTGCGCGATCCGGTGAGCCGCGCGGAATATTTTCTGCGCGAGAGCGGAATGGAGTTGTCGAAAGAAGCGCCCCCGGAGCTGCTGGAGGAGGTGTTTGAGCTGAACATGGCGCTGGAGGAATTACGCGGCGGGGACGAGTCGGCGCGGCCGCAGCTTGTGGAAGCCGAGCAGCGGTTTCAGGGAATGCTGAACGAGGCGGATGCGGCCCTGACGGCGTTGTTCACGCGGTATGACGAAGG
>JBAIXM010000086.1:0-25702 GCA_037916615.1 Bryobacterales bacterium | reverse complement strand
GAAGTCCACCTTGTTTCACATTCTGGGCGGCCTGACGCCGCCCACGTCCGGCACGGTTCTGATTGACGGGCGCGATCTGGTCCAAATGAGCGAAACGGACCGGACCAAACTTCGCAAGACCACGGTGGGTTTCGTTTTCCAGAAATACAATCTGCTGCCGACCCTGACGGGCGCCGACAACATCGAAATCGCGCGCCACATCGCCGGCAAGAACGGCCCCGAGCGCGATCCGCAATTCGAGGAGCTCTTGAAACTCCTGGGCATCGCCGGCCGGCTCAAGCACAAGCCCCGCGCGCTTTCCGGGGGGGAGCAGCAGCGCGTCGCGATCGCGCGCGCTCTGGTGAATCATCCGGCGCTCTTGTTGGCGGACGAGCCCACGGGAAATCTGGATACCGAAAACTCCAACGCCGTTCTCGCCGTGCTCAAAGGCTTGAACGAGCGGCTGGGGCAGACGATTCTGATGATCACCCACAATCCGGAAGCGGCGGCATTTGCCGACCGGATCGTGACCATGCGCGACGGCCGCATCATCGATTGAGGGATTCGGATGCGACCCGCGCCCGTATTGCTCGCGAGTGTCGCCGTATTCGCCGTCATCGAAGGGGCGATCTTTCATACCGGAATTTATCCCTGGATTCTGAATCCGGACGCGTCCACGGGATACGTTGACACCAGGCTGCGCAACGAACGGGAGCGCCGAAAAGCCGGCCCGCAGGTTCTGGGGATCGGGGATTCGCGCATGCTGCTGCTGCCGCGGGTCGCCAATGAGCGCACTGCGGAGACGGAGTATACGTTTGGCAGCATCGCCTCCCCGGGAGCATCGCCGCGCTCCTGGTACTACATGCTCCGCGCCACGGATCCGAATGCGCAGCTCTATCGTGCGATCTTGATGGCTGTCGAAAGCTACGATGATGCGGACAAATGGGGCGATGAGGCCGATAACGATGCGGACCTCAGCTACGTGATCCCCGATCTGCGGCTGGGCGATTTGCGGGAGTACAGCCTGTCGTTTGACGATCCTTTGGAGAGATGGAAGGCCGCACGCGGGATTCTCTTCAAGGGCCTGGTCTATAAGCGGGATTTCGAGGATCTCCTGCGCGATCCCATCGGCCGCCTCCGTTACGTCCGGCTGTCCCGCCGGAGTTCTTTCGGATGGCAGTATGGCTATCGCGGCCCGGCTGAAGACCTCAGCGGCTTCCAAGTCGACTTCCGCAATAAAACCCTGATCGCGCCACCCGGCGCAAAACCCGCGCTCGTGGACGCCTTAAAAGATCACCTGTTCTCGCCCTTGTCGCCGCCCACGGGAGCACAGAGCCGGTACATGAAATACTGGCTCGGCAAAATCTACGATCATTACCGCAGTTCCCCCACGCGGCTGATTTTCCTGCGGCTGCCGCGAGGAGGATTCGTCCGGCCGGATCAGCCACCCTACAATCCGCACAGCTCGGTTCGCGAACTCGCGGGGCATTCGAACGTCACGCTCATGGAGGAGCACTTCTTCGACTCGCTCGAGAAACCGGAGCTGTTCCAGGATGATCTTCACCTCAACGGCCCCGGCATGGATCGCTTTTCGGCCATGATAGCCGAGGAAGTCGGCCGGATCCTCGGGCCTCCGCGGTAAACGCTGAATGCTGTTCAACACGCCCCAGTTCTTTCTGTTCCTGCTGGTGACGCTGGCGCTGTTCTACGCGTCGCCCAAGCGGGCGCGCGCGTGGATTTTGCTCGCTGCCAGTTATTTCTTTTACATGAGCTGGAACTGGCGGTTCGCGCCGCTGCTGCTTTCGCTCACCGCGATCGATTATGCCGCCGCGATCTGGATGGAGCGCGTGGACTCGCCCGCCCGGCGAAAGTTGTTTCTGGTGACCGGACTGGCGGCCAATCTCGGATTCCTGGGGTTCTTCAAGTACTATAACTTCCTGGCGGGAATGCTGGCCCAGTCGCTGGGCAAGGATGCGCACGCGTTCGCGCTCGCGATCATTCTGCCGCTGGGTATCAGCTTCCATACCTTCCAGAGCATGTCGTACCTGGTGGACGTTTACCGCCGCGAGCAAAAAGCGATCCGCCGTCCGGTGGATTACGCGCTGTTCATTGCGTTTTTCCCGCAGCTCGTGGCCGGGCCGATCGTCCGCGCGCGCGAGTTTTTCGAGAACTATTACGAATGGATTCCGCCGGTGAGTGAGGAAACGCTGCGCGGCGTCCTGTGGATTCTGTTAGGCCTGGCGAAGAAGATGGCCCTGGCCGACCAGTTTGCGCAGATCGCCGACTCCTATTTCCAAAACCTGGCGGCGCACCCCGGAGCACCCGCGGCCTGGAGCGGCGTCGGCGCGTTCGCCATGCAGATATTTTTCGATTTTTCCGGCTACACGGACATGGCCATCGGCATGGCGCTGCTGCTCGGCTTTCACTTCCCGGCGAATTTCCGGCGTCCGTACCTAGCCCTCAGCATCACCGACTTCTGGCACCGCTGGCATATTGCGCTCTCACGCTGGCTGCGCGACTACCTCTACATTCCGCTCGGTGGAAATCGCCGCGGGCCGCTGATGACCTACCGTAACCTGATGCTCACGATGCTGCTGGGCGGTTTGTGGCACGGAGCGAGCTGGAATTTTGTGATCTGGGGCGGCTACCACGGAGCTCTCCTGGGCCTGGAGCGCGTTTTCGGGCGCAAGCACTTCCAGGAGCCTCCGCATTGGCTGTTGTATCCGTTCCGCGCCGCGATCACCTTCGTCCTTGTGTGCGTCGGATGGGTGTTTTTCCGGGCCGCCACGCTTCACGACAGCGTGTACGTGATCCGGCAGATGTTTTCCTGGCACGGGAAGGGAATTCTGATTCCCGCCTGGCTTGGAGTCTTGCTGGCGATTTCTCTGCTGATCGCGGTGATCGAAGAACAGTTTGAATGGATCGAGCGCCTGGCTCGTGGACCCGCCTGGGCTTACGTCGCCGCAGTGGTCACGCTGCTGCTTTCCGTGGAACTGATCGGCGTGACGGAAAAGGCGGTGCCATTCGTGTACTTCCAGTTCTGACCGCTCGACGCTTCTGGCGGAATGCGACGTTACGGAGCCGCAACAGCTAGGGAGCGGTGCTTCGGGCCAACTGCGGGCGCGGATCGTCTAACGCTCGCGCCAGAGCGGTTGCCGCCCAGCCGGTTCCCATGGTCGAGATCCACTGATCGTGCTCGTAGGGGAAGCCGCTTTGGAAATATTCCTGGAAGCGCGTGGCGCGAGTGATCACGTGCCACGATCCGTCCGCTGCCTGCGTGTTCCGCAGATACCGGACGCCCTTCCTGTAGACGTCGCTCGCGGTGGTGATCACCCCGGCTTCCGATAGCGCGTATAGCGTCATCCCGGTCGCGTATGCGTCGCTCGAAAAATTGTCGCGCTGCGCCCAGCCTCCGTCGGCCCGCTGGCGCGAAAGGACTGGCTCCGCCAGTTTCTTGAGTTCCGCCGGACTCGCTCCGGCCGCCGCGACGCCGATCAGCCGCATGTCGTAGTCTTCCAGGATCACTGGAGCGGCATGCAGCAGCCACTGTTTGGCGCGCTCGATGCGTTCCTTCATCTCGGCCGAGCGGCCGGGCGTTCCGTAGGTCTTGAGCGCCCGAATTCCCATGGCCGTACGCGAGAAATTGCTGTCCTGGAGCGGCGTCCGAGAGTATCCGCCCAAATGCCAGCTCCCATCGGCCTGCTGATAGGCGGCGAGATTCGCAGCCAGATAATCGGTGTTGCGATTGGGGGCGTGCCCGCCGCGCACCAGTGCTTCGGAAACGTACAGATTGTTATCCGCGCCGCCCAGCGCCGCCGCGCCTTCTATGGTCGCCGCCGGCGAGTTGAACTGCGACATCAGTTGCTGCGTTCGTTCGCCCGCGGCTTTTTCGTCTACGGCAATTCCCTTGGCGCGGGCCGCGAAAACGGCGGATTCGGAGGGAGGTTGCTCGTGGCAGGCGAAGCATCCGCTTTTGCCGAAGAACTGCGCGTTGGTTTTCTCCAGAAGATTCACGCTGCGCTCGACCGCGGTTCGCATGTCCAGCGTCGTTTCGGGCGGCCGCGTCTGGTGAACTGCCGGCAGCGGCGAGCCTCCGAGCGGCTCGATGGTTTCGCGGACCCCGATTTTCCGCGCCCAATCGAGCGCGGTCTCTCCCTCGGGACTCTTGAACTTGGTGTCGGCCCGATGCTCCAGCAGCATCTTTTCGATTTCCGGATGCGCCCGGTCGGTTGAAACCGCCAGCATCAGCGGAGTCAGCCCGCGGACATCGGCAACATTGACCTCCGCGCCGGCATCCAGCAGCGTCCTGACCACCTCGGGCGGTCCGAAAGCCGACGCCGTGGCCAGCGCGGTCCAACC
Source organism: Bryobacterales bacterium (assembly GCA_037916615.1). Classification (GTDB taxonomy): domain Bacteria; phylum Acidobacteriota; class Terriglobia; order Bryobacterales; family Bryobacteraceae; genus Palsa-187. Next base: position 21,364 of record JBAIXM010000086.1, on the reverse strand, counting down.
GCCGAACTGCACCGTGCCGGTCTGGATTTTAGGAAGATTCTGGCGCTTGGATTCGGCGTTTACCTGCGCGCCCTTGGCGAGCAGCAGTTTCACCGCTTCCAGATTGCCGTTTCCGGCCGCGTTCATCAACGGCGTCCAACCGATGAAGGTGTCCGGAGTATTGATATCGCCGCCGGCATCCACCAGCATGCGGATGGTCGCGGTGTCATTGCCGAACGCGGCAGCGTTCAGAGGCGTCCAGCCGCGCTGGTCCCGAATATTGGCCGACGCTCCCTTGGCCAGCAGCATGCGGACGATATCCGCGCTCGGGTTCGCGAACGCCGCCAGCATCAGCGCCGTCCGGCCGCTGCGGGCGGTCTTATTCACGTCGGCGCCGCGATCGAGCAGCAGCTTCACTTTGCGAGCGTCGGTAGCGCACCACATCAGCGCCGTCTGGCCAAAAGCGTTCTGGGCGTTCACGTCCGCCCCGCGGTCGAGCAGCATCTGCATGGCCTCGATCGAGCCCATACCGGCCGCGTACATCAGCGGCGTGATCTGGCGATCGTCGGGCGTGTTCGGGCTGATGCCGTGATCAAGCAGCGCTTTTAAGCCGCGCAGGTTGTTGCCGCGGATCGCGCTGTAAGCTTTTTCGGAATTCTCCTGCGCGCGAGCAGGCACAGACACCGCCCACAGCGCCAGCAGCGCGATAGCGTAGATTTTCCGCATTGGCCTACTTCTCGACTTTTCGAATGAAGTTGTTGTTATCCACCTTGGTGGCGGCGCCTTCTTTTTCGAGTTCCCGCGCGCCCGTGAGAGCGTCGATCATCATGTAGTTGCCTTCGTGGCAGGCGTACTCGTAGATCGTGTAGCTCGGGTCTTCCTTGTAGGGCATGTGGATGGTGAACGGCGCGGTCCACGTCTTGGGATCATCCACGGTGAGATCGTAGCTGAGTTCGTCCTTGGCGATGCGCCGGAAGCGCTCGGTGATCCGGGCCGCATCGCTGAAGAATCCGCCGCCCGTGCCGGTTTTGTTGTTCAGATTGGTGGTTTCCACCACCAGCGTGTCGCCGACCCAGTGGCCGCGCGAATCGCCCATATAGGTCTGAAGCGCCTTGCCGACGTGCGGACGCCCATCCAGCGGAATCACGCGGGTCTCGTGAATCATCTCGTTACGGATCACGACATACCCCGGCGCCTGCACGATCTCATTTCCGAAGTTGTAGAGCGTCGGCAGCATGCTGCTCACCAGCCCGCGCGTGATGCAGCGGCTGTAGAAATCGAAGTCTTCCCAGGTGTCGACCTTCTCAGGAAAATGGCTGCCGGGTCCGAGCCCGCCGCGCAGGTTTTTCGCGAACGCCTGGCCGGCCGGAGTCATCGGAGGAATTCTGCCGTTGGGCGGATCCACCACCAGCGAGGCTTGCGGGTGCGGCTTGCCGCGCTCGACCCAATAACCGGGAGGGTTGATCGTCACGGAGTCGCTCGACGACACGAATTCTTCACTGTCGCCCTCGGCCTGTCGTGCGGCCTGCGCCTCCCGCTGCTTCAACTCCTCGGGAGTAAGCGTCGCGCGATCGCCGAGGTTGGCGGGCCTCTGCATGGGAATGTTTGCCGTAGCCGGCCACTGGCCTTGCAAATCCGGATCGCCCCACGGCGTCTTCGGAGCCGTGTAGGATTTTCCGGCCTTTGCTGCCGGCTTAGCGGTTTGTGCGGCCAGCGGAACGGCAGCTACGAGGATCGCTGTCAGTGCCAGTCTCATGAGGACCTCCTATTGCTTCTGGTTCTCCGGCAAATCCGGATTCGATCCGCCGACGAACAGCTTCTTGCCGTCGGCAAACGTCACGCTACTGCCATTGGCGCGCAGCGAACCGTTCTTCGCCTGGTAACCCTGCACCACGATATCCGTTCCCACTTCGAGCGACCGTTTGGTGAATCCGCGCCGCAGCATGATGTTCGGGCTGCCGCACTCCACCATCCAGTTGGTCACGGTCCCGTCCGGATTCTTCACGTCGATGTGGATCCAGGCGTGCGGATTGATCCACTCCATGTCGGTGACCTTGCCTTCCAGCTTGATCGGCTTGCGCTGATCGAACTCCGCCTGGAATGCATGATGCGCCCAGGCTGGGGCCGACGCGAGCAGCAGGCTCGTAAGTCCCATCGCCATCCACAATTTGTTCCGCATGCGTTGCCTCCTACTTGGCAGGTGTCTTTTTGAATTGTCCGTAGAGCAGCTCTTCGGCGAACTCCACGCACTTGAATTCCAGAATTTGGGCGTTCTTCTCCATCCGCTTGTAGAGCGGCAGGCTGATCTTCCACGGCCTGGAGAAGACGGAAGGATCCTCGATCGTAGCCTCGTAATTGAGGTGATACGGACTCGCGCGTGTGAAGCGTTCCACCACGTGCAGCTTGCTGCTGGCGAAATCGCCCGCGCGGTCGAACCAGGCGAGGCCGTTCAGGCCGGTAACGTCAATTACGAGCGTGTCGCCTTCCCAGCGGCCGTTGTTGGTCCCCATCCAGGTGTCCGATCCGGCTTCGATGGGTTTGCCCATGTTGACCATGCGATTGGCTGTGGCGTATTCGTAAACGAACAGGATCCCGCGCGGCGATTGCACGATCTGGAACGGATACGGCATGTAGTTCGCTCGCGGGATTCCAGGCAGGTAGCACTTGGCTTCGGGATCGAGCGTGCGGCGGTTCTCGAAGTTCTGCTTCTTTTTGGCGAGCGCGGCGGGCAGGTAAGGAATCTCGCCGCCTTCGACCACGCTTTGACCGGCGGGCACAGCCCCGATCGCTCCGGTTTGCCACATGGTGCCAGGCTCCGCGGGATGATCCTGCAAATCCCAATTGGCCGTGCCCATGTATTCCCAGATCCCGCTCAGATCGGGATGCCCGTCGAAGGCCTTCGGCGCTTTATAGGGCGCTTGCGCCCGGGTCGGCGCCGGAATGATCGCCAGCGCCATGAAGGCCGCAGCAGCCGTCGCCGCAGCAATCCAATTCCGCATGAAAACCCGCCTCCCGTGAGCGTGCCGCGGCACGGCTAAGATATTACTGCACAAGACTTTCGGAGTCAAGGCGGGACTATCACTTCATGTGCGGAACGTCTTTTTCGTTCTCATTGCAGATGTACTCGTGGACCTCTTCGCCCGGAGCGAGGTCCCAGGCGTCGCGCATCTTCCAAGGTTTCGCGAATGTTTCGGGATCATCGATCGTGATCTCCTTTTCGAGACGGCCGAGACTCGGGCGTGCATAGCGCTGGATCACGTGCAGTTTTTCCGTGTGCGGATACACGCGGATCCAGCTCTGGGTGTTGAAACCGACCGTATCCACCACCAGCGTGTCGCGCTCCCAGCGGCCGATCGAGTCTCCCATCCAGCTCGGGAACGGATCGCGCGGATGCGCGCGCCCGTCGAGAAACACCTGCGTGAAGCCGGGCACGTTGCCTTCCCAGAGAATCGCAAGAACCGAGGGAGTCTGAATGATCCGGTAGATGAATGGAGAAATCAAGAACACGTCGCCCGGAAGACAAGACTCGCCCGGATTGCCAGTACCCTTGGCGCGCCGCTGCTTAGTAACTGCTTCTGCCCACGGCAGCAGTTCGGGAGTGTCGACGTCGGGCGCATTGCCGATCCAGACTCCGGATAAATCAGGCTTGCCATCGCGGGCGCGCGGTGCGGGTCCTCTGGCAGTGCCCTTAGTTGGCGCCAGCAGCGAAATGTCGTCGCCCGGCGTGCCGAGATTCCCGCCCCAGGGCAGGTGAATATCGAGTCGCGTTAGCTGACCCGCCTGCACCGCAATGCCCTTCTGCTGGTATTTGTTGAACGTGAATCCGATCGGCGGAACGGTGACGTCGTAAGTGCCGGCCGGCAGGCGTCCGATGGAAAACACTCCCTTGGCCGCAGTGGTTGCCGCATAGACCTTGCCGGTGGCGGAATTCTTCGCTTCCACCCGAGCGGGTGAAACGCCGGCTCCATCCGGGTCCACGACGGCCCCGGTAATCGAGCCCGATTGGGCCAGGGCGCTCGCGGCAAGAGCGGCCGAGCACAAGCAAGCCGTCACGAAACGCATGCCTTATGGTACTGATAAAATCGATCCAACCGAGGAGCCCTTCATGCGCACAATCGCTCGCCTGCTTCCGTTTCTGCTCGCGGTTTCGCTCCAGGCCGCCGACCGGACGACCAGTGGGCCATTCATCGTCGAGCGCCCCACGCTGATTTCGCTCGGCTTCGAGTGGCACATCGACGGCGACGACAACCATAACGCCGCAGTCTCGGTGTTCTATCGCAAAAAGGGCGAGCAGGCGTGGAAGGAAGGGCTCCCGATGCTGCGCTTGGATCACGAGCGCATCAACGAAAATGCGTTCCAGTACATCGTGCCGAACATGTTCGCCGGCAGCATTTTTGATCTGGAGCCGGGAACCGATTACGAATGCAGGCTGGTGCTAGCCGATCCCGACGGCGTGGATGGAAAGGCCGAAAACATCGTGACCGTCCACACTAGGCCGGAACCCAAGCCGGCCGAAGGAGGGCGCGTTTATCACGTGTATCCGCCCGGCTACAACGGCTCGAAGCAGCAGCCGGCGTTCACCGGATTGCAAGCCGCCTATTACACCGGCGGCAACGGAGCCGACTACTTCAACAGCTATCCTCCGCGTGTGCAGCCCGGGGACGTCATCCTGGTTCACGGCGGATTGTACAAGGACGATCGCTACCGCTACGGCGCGCCACTCGGAGGGATTTCGAGCGGAACCTATTTCCTGACCCAGAGCGGCACGGCTGAGAAGCCGATCGTGATCAAGGCGGCGGGCGACGGCGAGCCGATCTTCGACGGCGACGGCGCTTACAACCTGTTCAACGTGATGGCCGCGAATTACAACTATTTCGAGGGGCTCACCATCCGCAATACGGAACTGGCGTTCTGGGCGGGATACAAGAACATCGCCGGCGCGAGCGGCATCGCCGTCAAGAAATGCAAATTCGAGGACGTCGGCCGCGGATTCTATTCGGACTGGTCCGGATCCAAGGATTTCTACATCGCTGACAACACATTCATCGGCAAATTCCGCGCTGATATCCTGATGGGCTTCACCGGCCGCACCTGGCAGAACCTGCCGGAATTCGCGCCGAAGCTGGTTTCCGAATACGCCGTCAAGATCTACGGGCAGGGCCACGTGGTCGCCTACAACCACGTGGAACGCTTTCACGACGGGATCGATGTGGCGACCTACGGGAACCCGGACGGGTCGCCAAATGCAATTCAGGATCGCCTGCCGGTGTCGATCGATTTCTACAACAACGATGTCTCAAATGTCGAGGACAACTGCATCGAATCCGACGGCGGCGCGCACAACATCCGCATTCTGCGGAACCGCTGCTTCAATCAGGGGCATCGCGCGCTGAGCGTGCAGCCGATGTTCGGAGGCCCTGTGTACTTCATCCGCAATATCGTGTATCACGCGCCTGAGGGCGGAGCGCTGAAGCTGACCGCGTCGTCTTCGGGCATCGTGATTTATCACAACACGTTTTTGGCGCCCGTGAAGCCGATGCTGCTCGCGGTCTCGAACGTTCATTTCCGCAACAATCTGGTTCTCGGCAAGAGCGAAACGCTGGAGACGTTTGCGGTAGAGTCGAACACGAACTACTCCGATTCCGATTACAACGGATTCCGCGCCAATGACGGCGCCGAGTTCTCGTTTGAATGGAGCACGCCGCCGTTATCGGCGCGCTCGGTGTTTCCGGGCGAAATGGGCAAGCTCTCGACGCAGCAGCAGGCGCAGCTTGAAGCGAAGTCACGGGAGCAGCGGCGCTTCAAGACGCTTAAGGAATACAGTGAGGCCACGGGCCAGGACCGGCACAGCGTGATGCTGGATTACAACGTCTTCCAGAAAGTCTCGCCGCCGGGACCCGATCCGCGGACGCTGTACAAACCGGCCGATTTCGACTTCCAGCTTCGTCCGGGATCGGCGCCGGTGGACGCGGGCGTTCGCCTGACCGGCGTGAATGACGACTTCACCGGCCGCGCGCCGGATCTGGGGGCGCTGGAGGTCGGGCGTCCGGTTCCGCATTACGGCCCGAGAGAGTAAACCGCTATTTCCCCGGACCCTTCAGAGTGCTGAGGTACGCCACGACATCCGCCACTTCCTGCGAAGTCAACCGGTCCTTATAAGACGGCATCAGCCCCTTGGTCAAAACCGTCGACTCCTTGAGATCCGACTTCTGGTACGAACGCAGCTTGCCGTCCGGATCGATCAGTTGCACGGTGAAATTGTCGTGATTGAGCAGGCGGCCGGTTACGGTCTTGCCGTCCTTCGTGGCGACTCGCACCAGGCGGTTCCCAAGAGCGACTTCGGCGTCCGGGTCGATGATCGAAGTGCTGAGAGCGTCCAGGTTCAGCGTCGGCGCGGTCGTCTGCTTGCCTCCGCCGCCGCCGCGCCCGCCGCGAGGCACGCCGATGTCGCTCAGATCCGGACCCAGCCGGCCACCGGCTCCGTTGATCCTGTGGCAGCTCTGGCAGTTTCCCTTACCTTCGTAGATCGCTTTTCCGCGAGCCGCATCGCCGGCCGGTTCCTGAGCGAATAGTAAGACTCCGAGCGCGCCCAGAGCGGAAATCGCGGCGTAAAATCTGATTGCTGGCATTACCGTTGCCCGTGATGATCGTCGTTCAGAAGACGATGTCCGTCGTCTTCCATGCAGCGCGCCGATTCCTCCAGCGGCTCATCCGTCGGTTTCACGACGCGCGGCGTCATGGTCCAGGGTTGGGCCAGCACTTTTGGATCTTCCACCGTGGCCTGCCAGACCAGATTGCCGCCCTCATCCAGCCACAGCCGCTCGGTGACGCGCATCGCGTCGGTGTGGAAATAGCCGCCTTCGCCGAACCAGGTGTAGTCGTCGAAGTTCGTAACATCGACCACCAGGACGTCGCCGTCCCAGTGTGCGACTGAGTCGCCATATGCGCTTGGATTGGCGTCCGCCCGGTGCGTGCGGCCGTCTGTGGGGATCACGCGATAGGTATCGCCCGACATGTCTTCGTAGAAGAAGATAATCTCCTTGGGAAGCTGGACGATCTTGCGCGGAGGCCCGATGCGCGGCACACCTGGCCTGCCGCAGTAAAACACTGGATCCGTGCGGCTCTCATGATCGAACAGATCTTTTACCTTGGCCTGGAGCTCGGGCTTGTAGACTGGCGCAGTCGTGGACGGGAGCGCGCCTTTCACTTCTCCCTTGGGCGCGCGCCGGTTGGTCAAATCCGCCTGCTTGAAAGTCACGCTGCCATTGACCTGCCGCTTGATCCCGCCCGAAGGCAGATCGACGGCGTACGCCCAAAGGCCGCTCAGATCAGGATGCCCGTCCGCGGTGCGCTTGATTTTGTCGGCCGCCGCGGGCGCGACCAGCAGAACTGCTGCACCGATTCCGCACAAAAAACGTCGCTTCATGCATCGTCCTCCTGTTAGCGCTCGGGAATCTGCCCGGCCGGAACCGTTTCAAGCGAGCTTCCGTCGGCGAAGGTAATCTTCTGGAGATAGGCGTACAGGCTGCCGTCCTTGGCCCGCGAGCCCTCCGCAGTAATCGTCTGGCCCTGATACTTGGCGATGTCATTCTTGTTCACGCCGACGCGGCGGAACCACGCCGGAGGGCTTCCCTCGAAATGCCACGCATCGACGCCATGCTCACCTTTCGCATCGATGTAAAGCGAAATATGCGGGTTGATCCACTCCACGCGATTGAGTGTGCCGGTCACCTGGACTTTCTTGCCCAGATCGAAGACGGCCGTGGTGGAATGATGCGCCCAGAGCGAAGCGGCAAGCACGATCCCAATTGCCAGGATTCTATGTTTCAAGGCAACTCCTTCGCTACAGCATCGGACTTGGGTTCCCCCGTGTCAAGGGCAATGTTGCGAACGCGAATCAGTTCACCGGCACACGCCGTTTCAACTCATCGAAGAAGTTATCCAGGAACACCACGGTGTGGTCCGCCGCGGACGCGGGCTGGTTCGCTCCGGTCGCGGGTTTCACAACCAGGATGCGGCCGTCCGGGGCCAAGTCCCAATCCGTGCCGCCCAGGCTCTCCACCCGGACCTTCGGTTTCTCGGCTACGAACGAATCTCCGGCCACCGTGTACGGCACAGCCATGATCTGATTGCCGGCCTGATATAGGATCTCGCGCGAGGCTCGCGACCAATGCGGGGCGGTTCCGCCGTTCGTGGAAATCTTCCACCTGCCTCCTTGGCCCGCGGGGAACGGCCGCACGTTCACCTCCTGCTGGCCGGACTCGTCCGAGACGTAGGCCATCCAGTGCCCGTCCGGTGAAAACTGAGGGAAAGTCTCGTTATATGTGGATTTGAGGTACGGCTCCGGCGTCCCCGCCTTTAGCTGGCCATTTTCCTCTTCCAGCGGGACTGTAAAGATCTGAGTAGCGCCACTTCCGAGTTCCAAATACGCAAGCCACTTGCCATCGGTCGTGAACGACCACGGAGACTGAAGATTCTTCGAGTCCAGCAAAGCCGCCGGCTGCCCGGCTCCGTCCGATCGCGTCCATTTCACGACAAGGTTCCCAAAAAACATAAAGCGCCCGTCCGAACTCCACACTGGTGCGACAGTCGCCCCGTTGAACGTCAGCTTGTTAAAGCTATCCCGCTGCGCATCGTACACCTGAACATCCTGCCCGCCTCCTTCATTTACTAGAAGCGCGACCTTCCTTCCATCAGGGGAAATTCTTGGCATAGAGTAAATGCCCGCCTTGGACAGGAGAGGCGATCGCTTGCCAGACGCATCGATCCATTCCAGAGTGCTCGTGGCCCCGGCGCCCGATGCGCCTGCCCGGTATACCAAGGTGCCGTTGTGGCTCAAAGACAAGTCGGTCGCGTTAGTGTTTGGGGCGTATCGGACATCATCGAGAATCGGCACGCCCGTGCCCCGACTTTCCAGCCGCTTCAGATCAAAGGGGACCGCGAACAGCGTGCTCTTGTTGATATACAGCAGATGCCCCGTAGGCACGTACGCGAGCGCGGTTCCGCCGCGTGCCACCGTCTTGCGAGCCCCGCCAGCCAGCGGAACGACGTCTATGCTCTGTGCCGTGACGCCTGCCGCGTATAAGGTAAACATGACGGACTTGCCGTCGGGCAGGATCTGAGGAAACGCGTGCGCGATTTGTCCGGCAGCCAGGTCGGTCAGCTTGGCTGGCTGGCCGCCCGCCAGAGGAAAGCGCTGCAGTCCCCGGTTGAGCGCTCCACCGACGACGATGCTGTCGGCAGCCCAACTCGCGCCCGCGCTCACGCCGATATCGCCTAGAGGAACCACGGCGCCGCCTTCCACTGAAATCTTGTTGAGCTTCGAGCCCACGCCGAATCCAATCCATTGACTGTCAGGCGAGAAGAAAACTCCCTGCGCTCCTGCGGTGCCCGCCAGTTCGGTCGCTTTGGCTTCATCCAGCCGCCGGATATACAAGCGGCTGGGACCGCCCCCGGCGCTCGCCACGTACGCCAGGCGCGTTCCATCGGGCGAGATTACGACGCTGTCGCCTACAGGCGCCAGGGCCAGCCCGGCTCCCAAGTCAACTTCCAGCCGCCGGAGTGGTTGGCTGGGCGTGGCGCGCCACGGGGCCCACAGAACAAGCACTACAACGGCCGCAATCGCAAACACCGCGGCGGCAATCCAAGGCAGCAGCCGGGCCGGCGCTCGCGCCGCGGCAGGGGCAGCGGAGGGACCGTCATCCAGAAGCTCCCAGGCGACGCTGATGTCGCGCAGACGTTTCTTGGGGTCTTTCTCCAGACAGCGCGTCAGCAATCGGCGCACCTTCTGCGGAGCAGCGTTGAGGTCCGGATCAGTCTTCACCACCGAAGCAAGCGTGTCGGTCAAGTCCTCGCCCTGGAACAGACGCTTGCCGGTGACCATCTCGTACAGCACCACGCCGAAAGCCCAGATGTCGGCGCGCCTGTCGACCTCCTTGCCGCGCGCCTGCTCGGGCGCCATGTAGGCCGCCGTGCCGAGGATCACGCCGGCCTGGGTCGCGGCCATCGAAAGCGTCGGAGATTCTTCCGGGGTGCGCTCACCGCCCGAGCCCGTCCGGGGGCCGATCTTCGCCAGTCCGAAGTCCAGCACTTTCACGATCCCGTCGGGCTTAATCTTCACATTGGCGGGCTTTAGGTCCCGATGCGTGACGTCCCTCTCATGGGCGGCTTCCAGCGCATCCGCGATCTGGCGCGCGATCTTGAGCGACTCTTCGAGCGGGATCGGACCATCTTTGATCTGCTCAGCGAGCGTGACCCCCTCGACGAGCTCCATCACGAGGTAGTTGGGGCCGACGTCGTACAACGTGCAGATATGCGGGTGATTCAGCGCCGCGATGGCACGGGCTTCGCGCGCGAAGCGCTCGCTGAACCGCTCGGCCGACACTTTGATGGCGACTTCACGGCCGACGCGCGGGTCGTGGGCGCGATACACCTCGCCCATGCCGCCTTTACCGATGATCTCGATGATTTCGTAGGGTCCGAGCTTGTCACCTCTCGCGAGTGACATAGATGTTCATCCTATCGTGAAATACTATGGCACAAAGCGCTCGGTAGTAGTTGAACGGGCACTGTCTAGCGCGCAGCCGTGGCGCGCAGACTGACAGGAGGAAGATACTGGCCGCGTGGTTCGCCATGCCACCAGGCTCCTGTCGCGCGATGCGCGGCCCACGTGGTGAACCGGTAATCGTAGGTTATGGCGCGCACGTAGCGCGGCGCATGATCGGGAAACGGGTTGGTCGCGAGCAGACGCGTCACTTGCGGGGAGCCTTCGAGCAGCCGCTCGAGGAACGTGACGAACCACGGGTTCGAACGATAGTCGCCCAGCGCGGCGAACCACATCTGCCAGTCCAGGCGCGGCTGGTAGGGAGCCGCCCAGCGCGGTGCGCGATTTACATCGCCTGGCTTGTAGGGGAATTCGTAGGCGCGCCACTGCTCGCCGTCATCGGATCCTTCGACAACGATTTCCAGCCTTTCGGTGGTCATGACTGCGAATAATCCGTATGCGTTAACCACCTGAAAGGGCGAGGCGTAGCGAGCCAAACCTTCGAGCGGCGCGGACACAGCGGGCGCAATGTTATCGAAAATTCGCATCAGCCCGAGTCCCAGGATCGCAAGCGTCAACATGGCTGCGCCTAGCCGGGCGAGGCGTCCTGCCGGAGCAGGTTCGGACAGAAGCTGCTCCTTGATTGGCCTCGGAATCCACACGATGCCGCGAAGCGCCTGATCGTCGAACAGAAAAATTGTGATGGCCGCTGCCAGCAGGTTGAAGAAGGTGTAATTCCCCGTGAGGAATATCAGCCCTTCCAGCGAGAGCAGCACGCCCGCGCCGAACATCCTTATGCGCCGCGGCATGAAGATGAAAAACGGCACTCCCAGTTCCATCGCGAGGACCAGAAACGTAGACGTCTGCTGAAACCAGTGAGGCAGCTTGTCGGCGTACCAGGCAAAGATGGTGGGCAGGGGCTGCGTCCAGTAGTGGTAATCGAGCGCGGTCAGGCCGCGCCAAGTTGGATCGTGGCTTGCCAGCTTGACGAATCCCGATAAGAAATACAGGCGAAACGCCAGCCAGCGGTACAGCCAGGCCACGGTCTTCCGGGTCAGATTTGTGTTTCCGAAGAAAATGGCAAGAAAGCCGGCCTCGAGCAGCAGGGCGTCCCACTGAAACGACAGAAATTCCTGTCCGGCGAGGCTGAACGACAGATACAGTGCGTAGAGCAGGATCAGCATCAGCCGTTCCAGGTAGCCCGCAAATAGGAGCACCGAAAGCGCGACTCCCAGCCATGCAGCGCCCGAGAGTACCGCATCGCTCGAGTTCCACCAGAACAGGCTCGGCACCGCCCAGTACCGCATCCAGCCCAGATCGCTCCCTAACCGGCCGAAAAATTCGCGTACCGGCGAAATGCCATGTTCTCCCAGCAGGCCAGTTGCCTGTGCTGCGAGCGAAGCAAACGCCACCAGGTAGATCGCGGCGAGCAAACGCAGGAACAGCCATTGTGTGACGGCGAATCGCGCAGGCTCGATGCTCTTGCCGAAGGTGAGCCGCGTGACCCAGTAAAACAGGTTTCGGCGATGCGCGATGAAACGATAGGCGGCTTCCGAAGCGCTCGCGATCCAAGGAGAAGCTTCGTAAACCCCTTGGCGCCCCAGCGTTTCAAAGACGGCGCGGGCGCCCCCTACTACGGATCCATCGGGCCTGACAAGCTGAACGGACTCCGCGAATGCTCCTGACGGTATCTGAGGAAACTGGCTTCCAACCTCCTGCGAGGGAGCATAGTCGACGCGATCGCCCGTGAGCCGCTTCCAATAGTCGATCCAGATGCGGCAGAAACCGCACCGGCCGTCGTAAATGAGGAGCGGCTTCAAGCCACCTCATTTTACTAAGCCGATGGGCACCAGCGGCTCTATTGCTGGTTAATATTCGCGTAGACCCACATGGCGGCGACGGCGATCAGGAGCGCTCCGGAAAGAACTCCCAGCCACACCGCGAATTTATTGATGCTCGCGATGCGCCCTTGCAAGACCTGTTGCTCGCGAGCAATGTGCTCCTCGCCGGAGGCCAGAAATAACTGGTCCTCCTCGCGCATTCCGATCAACGCCCGGTAGATCAGGAGCCCCACAAGTACCACTGTTACGGATGCCCACGACAGAGTGAGAATGTTAAACATAGAACCTCCCCGCACTAGACCTTTCCGACCGACTCTACTCTTTAATTGATCTGGTCGAGGAAAGCAAGGCCCTGCTTGCCCCGTCCATTCTGATCCTTGTAGAAAATTCAGGGCACCCAGCATAAATCCAACGTTCCATGGGTGGTCCGTAATCCACCAAACGATATATTTCCCGCCGCTAACTTCCAGAAACCATAGGCTGATCCGGGACGGTTTTGTTCTTGACATTCGTTAATGAACCAACGTAAGATCAGCCAAGTACGCTCGATTAAGCTCGGCAGGGATTTCTAAATTACATTTCAAGGCAACGTAAGGGGGGGTATGCGTTCGATCCGTATTTTATTGCTTCTATCTTTGTGCGCGCTGGCTGCGTTTGCGCAGACCGACCGCGGCACGATCACCGGCACGGTATCGGATCCAGGAGGAGCCGTGGTTCCGAATGCTCCGATGGAGGTGAAAAACACCGAGACGGGCGCAGTCTACCAGGTTGCGACCAGCGACACTGGCAACTACACACTGGCACAGATGCCGATCGGCACCTATGAGCTCACGATTTCCGTCGCGGGATTCAAGAAATTCGTGCGTCAGAACATCACCGTGCAGGCGACCCAGACGACTCGAATCGACGCAACCCTGGAAGTGGGCGCGGCGACGGAATCGGTCACGGTAAGCGCGGAAACGTCGCTTCTGAAAACCGAAAGCAGCGACGTCAGCGTGAACGTTTCCGGTGACCGGCTGGTGAATCTCGGGCTGCTGCCGATCGGCAACGGATTTTCCAGCTCGCATGGTGTGCGGAACCCCATGGCGGTCTCCAGCCTCGCTCCCGGAACGTACTTCGATCCGAATCTGAATATCCGCGTCAATGGAGCCCCCAGCAATACCGAAGCAGTGCGTGTGGAAGGTCAGGATGTGACCAACGGCGTTGTCACGTTTTCCCAAGCGCAGATGCAGCCGAGCGTCGAAGCTCTCCAGGAGCTGGCGGTTCAATCCAGCAACTATGCCGCGGAATTCGGCCAGGCCGGCTCGGGAGTGTTTAACTACACGGTGAAATCCGGAACGAACAATTTCCACGGCTCACTGTTCGATTACAACTCCAACGAAGCGTACAATTCATCGCAGTCGTATACGCACAATAAGCCGAAGACGCGCCGCGACGACATGGGCGGGACCCTGGGCGGCCCCATCTGGATCCCGAAGGTCTACAACGGCCGCGACCGGACGTTCTTCTTCTTCAGCTACGAAATGTTCCGCGAAGTCGGCACGATCTCGAACCAGTTCCCCACAGTACCGACGGACGCCTATCGCGCCGGCGATTTCTCGAAAGCAATGTTGACAGGGCCGGGCGGGACTCTGAGGCCGCTGAATGGCGGCGCGAAAGACGTAACCGGCCAGGTCGCCTACGATGGGCAGATCTTTGACCCGGCATCCCAGTTCATCGCCTCGGACGGACGCCGCGTCCGTCTTCCCTTTGTAAATAACGCCATTTCGCCGGCGTCATTCGATCCCTCGGCGAAGAAGGTGTTGGCGCTGGTTCCCCAAGCCACATCCGCAGCCCTGGTGAATAATTTCAACCGGCCGTACGGAACCGACCGGCGAACTCCCATTCCAGCCTTGAAGCTCGATCATTCCCTGAGTTCGAAGATGAAGGTGTCCTATTATTGGTCGACGACTTCCACCGCGGTGCAGTATTGCACGCCGCTGTGCGGGTCGGACGGTTTGCCCGATCCGATCACCGCGACCCGCGGCACGTTTATTGAGTCGCACACGCAGCGTGTCAACTTCGATTACACTTTGGCGCCCACGGTTCTTGCGCATTTAGGTGCGGGCTACGCCCACAATGATTTCAAGGACAGGGCTCCCACCACGAACTTCGACTTGCAAGGCGTGCTGGGCATCGCAGGCGCGCAGCTTGGCCCGGACAACGGCGGGCGTTTCCCGGTGTTTCAAGCCATGCTGGGGCAGAACAGTTCGGGCGGTCTGAATACGCTCGGGCCCGGCGCAGGTCAAGTTCGCGCCGTCGAAATCAAGCCCACCTTCAACGCGAGCGTTTCCTGGGTCAAAGGAAACCACACCTACAAATTCGGCGCTGAGAACCGCGAAGAGGGTTTTATTGATTACACGTATTCCAACACTACCGGGAATTTTACGATCGGCGCCGACCAGACCGCGAACCCTTGGTTCTCCGACAACGGCACGGCCTTGTCCGGCGGTTCTCTCGGATTCCCGTTCGCCAGCCTGATGCTTGGCCGAGTCACCAGCTATCAGCTCTCACCGTTTTCCGCGTTTCGCGGCGGACGCATGTATCTCAGCTTCTTCGCCCAGGACACCTGGAAGATCACACGCAGGCTGACCCTGGATTACGGCCTGCGCTACGATTTCTCCACTTACGCGAAGGAGCAATACGGACGGGCCCCGGGATTCTCGGCCACCACGCCGAATCCAACAGCGGGCGGACATCCGGGCGCCTCGATTTTTGAAGGCGATGGGGTAGGCCATTGCGGCTGCGATCTATCCAATAACTATGGACTTGCTCTCGGCCCGCGGCTCGGCGTCGCGTATCAGATCAATCCGAAGACCGTGTTCCGAGGTGGTGTTGGCGTGACCTACGCGCCGTACACCGGCGGAAGAATCGCCGGAGCTCCAGGCGCGAATCAGACTATCAACGCTCCTGGCGTTAGCGATCCCGCCATGATCCTGAGCGGCGGCTTTACCAATTACGTAAATGGCGTAGCCGTCCCCTTCCGTCCGACTTGGCCCGATGTCCGTCCGGGTCTGTTCCCGGCGCCTGGAACCATTTCCGGCGCTCCCTTGGTATTCGATCAGAACGGCGGACGTCCTGCTCGCCAATTGCAGTGGAGCGTCGGCGTGCAGCGTGAAATTTTCCGCGATCTGGCTATCGATGTCTCGTACGTGGCAAACCGGGGCGTCTGGTGGCGCACCAACACGCTTACGAATCTGAACATCTACTCACAGGATTTCCTGAAATCGCACTACGGCCTGGATATCACCAACGCCGCCGATCGGGCCATCCTTTCGGCCCAAGTCGGTCAGGCGGCGGCGAAGCAGTTCCAGGGGAAAATACCTTACGCAGGCTTCTCGCTTGCGAACAGCGTTGCTCAGTCGCTGCGGCCCTTCCCGCAGTTTGGAAACCTCCAGGGAGCTGGGCCCTTGGGAAAAACCTGGTACGACTCGCTTCAGACCAAGGTCACCAAGCGCTTCTCGCATGGCCTCGACGCCAGCTATACGCTCACCTGGTCCAAGGAGCTTCAACTCGGCGCCGATAACGACGGTGGCGGCGGGCAGATCAACGACATCCTGAACCGTGACACCAACAAGCAGCTCTCCAGTTTCTCGCGGCCACTGGTAAGTATCCTGGCGGTCAACTACACTCTACCCAAGTGGGGACCGAACAAGTGGATTCAATACGCGGTCGCCGACTGGAATCTTGCAAGCTCGTTACAGTACGCAAGCGGTCTTCCAATTCAAGTGCCGACCACGGCAGTGGCCACCAGCAACCTTGCTACGTCCTTCCTGCGTGGAACCCGCGCCGAGCGCATTCCTGGCGTGCCTCTGTTCCTTCAGGACATCAATTGCCACTGCTTCGATCCGGCCCAGACCCAGGTGCTGAACCCGGCAGCGTGGAAGGACCCGACGCCCGGCACTTTCAGCCCGTCAGCCGCGTATTACGACGATTACCGTTACCGGCGCATCCCGCGCGAGAGTTTCAGCTTCGGGCGCATCTTCCGGATCAAAGAGCGTGTCACGTTTTCTGCCCGCGCCGAGTTCACCAATCCGTTCAACCGTGCCCAAGTACCCAATCCGTTCAACGGAACTGGCTTGGCACAGGGGAATTACACATCGGCTGTAGCGACCACCAACGGAATTGTCAACGGGGTCGCCGGTGGGCTGAAGGTCAACAATTCCGGATTCGGCGTGATCCAGACCCTCGGACCCAACGCGGTCATCGGCGAACGGTCCGGATTGCTGGTCGGACGGCTGCAATTCTAACCTGAACTGTTCCAGATTGAGCCCCGCCACTCCCAAAAGTGGTGGGGCTTTCTGGCCATTAGGCCAGTTGACCGGCGTAGGCCAGTTGGGATACGCTTACCATTTGTTCATCTTCTGGTAATCCGCCTGCAGTAGGGCTTCGCGGCAGGGACCCTGGTCCAAGGGAAAACGGCCGGCCGCGCCGATTCATAGTAGGAGAGTGATGAAGCAGCACTATTTCGTAGTCGTCCTGGCCCACTCGTTGCACGGCCGGCTGCGCCGTATTCACATCCCGCACCAGGCCTTGTATGTTCTTCTGGGGCTTGCGATTATCGGCTCATTCTCGCTTTTCGGCATGGTTTCCAGCTACCTCCGGATGACCTGGAAGGTGGCCAATTACAATACCCTGCGGAGCGAGGTGGATACGCTTCGAAATCAGTACCACGCTCTCCAGCTCGAGAACGACCATAAAGACGCACAGCTTGCCGAACTGCAGCTTCTGGCCAGCGAAGTCACGCTCGCGCTGGGGCTCAAGCGGACCGTCGACAGTTCCAGCGACCTCCTGGACGAAGCCCCCCTGCTGCCGACGTTCAGCGAGTCGATCGACCAGTACAATTTCCTCAAAAGCGCAAGTTTTTCCCGTCTTCAGCGGACCTATCCGCGGGCTTGGCAGAAGAACACCATCCCGGCCATCTGGCCCGTCAACGGACGCCTTCTGAGCCACTTTGGCGACCGGCAGGACCCATTCTCGGGCGAGGGCGCCTTCCATACCGGTGTGGACATCTCAGCCAGCATGCGGACGCCTGTAAGGGCCGCTGCCGACGGCATCGTAGAGCACGCCGAGTGGAGCTCGGGAGGCTACGGACGCCTGGTGGTTATCGACCACGGCAACGGCACCCAGACCTGGTACGCACACCTCTCAGGATTCGAGGTGATCCCCGGCCAGGAAATCCGTCGCGGCGAGATCCTGGGTTACTCGGGCGCGAGCGGCCGCGTCACTTCTCCCCATCTGCACTTCGAGGTTCGGCGGCAGGGGAATCCGGTGAACCCGTATCCGTATCTCGCCAAGTCCACGCTGGTCGAGCCCGCACCTCCGGATCTGCCGTTCTAGCGGCTAACAACCATGAACCTCGCGAACATCAGGTGTTCGCGCCGCGTATTCCTGGCAGCCGTTCCGAGCCTCTGCACCGCAGCCACTTCGGGGAAAGGCGCCGTTTTTCCATCCGCTGTTTTCCGCTACGCCGATCCCACCACGGAGTTCCCGGTTTTCCGGCTCACCGATCCCCGACACACCAGCGTTCTGCCGCCGCACTATGCGCGGGCGATTTCCCGCAAGAACAACTTCCTGATCTACGCGTCGGATGCATCCGGAACTATGCAGGCATACCGCATGGATCTGAAAAGCGGCCAGTCTCGCCTTCTCACCGAGGCCGACAGTTTCGAACCTTCTTGTTTTACGCTGGCGCCGGACGAGCGTAGCGTCCTGTACGTGGATGGCGGCGGCTTATTCTCGAGCAGTCTAAGCTCGTTGCGTTCGCGTCTGCTATACCAGCCCGCGGAGGGCTTCCAGTCGACTGGGCTCAGCCTTACGGAGGACGGGCTCGCGGCGCTGCTGGTGGAGAAGAACGGCTCGCGCTGCCGCCTTCAACTGATCCGCATGGCGGACGGCACGGCGATGACCCTTGTGGAAATCGATGGCGATGAGATCGTCGATCCCTCTCCGCGCCCGCGCCGCGCATCGGTGCTATACCGGCGCGCGGGCGGCGTTTGGCTGGCGAATTTGGACGGCAAGCAGAACTATCGCCTGAAGCTGGCTGACGGCCAGGCGATCTCCGCGGCCTGGAGCCCGGACGGGCGGACGGTGTTGTACCTGAACGTCCCGGCAGACCCTCACAGACTGCGCAACATCCGCGAATTTACGCCGGATACGAACGAGGACAAGGCCGTCTCGCAGACGACCCAATATGCCTGCTTCGAGCGCAACGCGGACGCCAGCGTGTTCGTGGGAGCGAGCGCCAGCAAAGCGTCGCCTCACGTGCTGCTGCTGGTGCGCGCCGTGCAGCGCGAATTCACCTTATGCGAGCACCGCGCGAGCGATCCGGCGCGCGTGTCGCCGGTCTTTTCGCCCAACAGCCAGAATGTGTTTTTCACAAGCGATCAGCACGGCAAGCCGGCGATTTGCCGCATCGCCGTGGAACGGCTGGTGGAAACGACCGAAGAGCCACCGGCCGCGAATGAACGCAAATGAACGCGAGTCCGTTCTAGAACGTCAGACCTAAAATGAAATCGCCCTGGTTCTTGTTGGTCCGAAGCAGCGCGGCCACGGGGTCCCGGAAATTTTCCGAACCCCAGCGCGTATAACGGAGTTCCGGCGTCACCCGTATGACGCCGAGCTTCAACTCAATGCCGCCGCCGAAAGCGAATCCGACGTCGGTGTCTTTGTTGAATTCGGGCGCGCTGACACTGATGTTTGCGGACGATAGCGTGCTTCGGACCTGGTCCACTCCGGAGATATGGCGGAAGTTCGCGCCGGCATCGATGAATGGCCGGATCGGTCCGCCGAAGATCGCGTACTTGCCGAGTACCGGGAACTCCCAGGAGTTCGCGGTGGTTCGCGTTACCGTGGGACTCCCCGGTCCGGCGAACTGGTCGTAGTCGAAACCCAGGCGCTTATAGATCGCGTCCACTTCGATCGAAAACCGGAACGGCAGATTGAGTTGAACGGTGGGACCGATCAGGTAACGGTGCGTGTGGCTGACGTAGGCTGCCTGGTTGCCGCGCGCGGCGTCGAGTGCGTCTGTGATGGGAACGCCGGCCTTAACCCCGATCGAGACCGGCTGCGCGGCGGCTGCAATTGTAAGCGAGCACAGCAGTAGCGAGAGCTTCATGCAGCGGAATGTGCAAGTGGCTTGCCAATACGTTTTAGCTGATGAGGCGAGCGATAACGTATGCTGCTGCCGCTGCCAAGCCCCCGATCGCCGCGGTCCGGAGGGAACTGCGCAGCTTGGGAGCGCCGGTAAAATGTCCCTTTACATACCCAAAAATGGCAAGCGCAAGGATCGTGGCGCCCACCGAGTAAAGCAGGGCGGTATGGGCCTCCGGGGTGATCATGTAAGGAGCCAGCGGAATTAGCCCGCCGGCGATATAGGACCCCGCAATGGTGGCTGCGCTGGTGACGGCGCGCTTGGGATCGGGCTCCTCGAGCCCGAGTTCGAACCGCATCATCCAATCCACCCACACCTTCGGTCGAGCCTCGAAAGCAGCCAGAATCGGTTTGGTCTGCTCGTGAGCGACGCCGTAGGATTCCAGGATCTCGGTCACCTCGCGGCGCTCGTCGTCCGTCCGTTCGATGATCTCCCGCTCCTCGCGGTGCCGCTCGCTGGCATAATGTTCGGCGTCGCTCTTGGCGGCGAGGTACCCGCCGAGTCCCATGGCGATCGAGCCCGCGGCGATTTCCGCCAGTCCGGCGACCACGATCAGGCGCGAGGCAACGATCGCTCCTGTAAGGCCGGCAGCGAGGGCGAACGGAACGGTCAGCCCGTCCGCCATTCCGATCACGACGTCGCGCACCACCAGCGACGACTGAAAATGTTTTTCAACGTGAGGAGTTTGCGGCATTATTCTTGGTCAGCAAGATATCTGCCAGTATAAGATTCCTGAACTTGCGCGATCTGTTCGGGAGTTCCCTCGGCCACAATCCGCCCGCCCGCGTCGCCGCCTTCAGGGCCCAGGTCGATCACCCAGTCGGCCCGGCGGATCACTTCGAGATTGTGCTCGATGATCAGGATGCTGGCGCCGGACCGGAGCAGCCGCTCGAACGCATCGAGAAGTTTGGCGATATCGTCGAAATGCAGGCCGGTGGTCGGTTCGTCGAAGATGTACAGCGTGCCCTGGCTGGTCGCCTGCGCCAGGTGAGCCGCGAGCTTCACGCGCTGCGCCTCGCCGCCCGAAAGAGTTGTCGCCGATTGACCCAGGCGCAGGTAGCCCAATCCGACGTCGGCCAGGACTTCGAGCCTTTGTGCTAGGCGAGGCGTGCCCGAGAAGAATGAAATCGCTTCCTTCACAGTTAGCTGGAGCACCTCATGAATATTTAGCCCGTGATAGAGGACTTCCAGAACGCCCGGTTTGAAGCGGGTGCCCTTGCAATCGTCGCAGACCAGCTCCACGTCAGCCAGGAACTGCATTTCCACTGTAACGGTGCCGTCGCCCTGGCAGGTTTCGCAGCGCCCCCCAGGGATGTTGAAGGAAAAGTGTCCGGACGTGTAGCCGCGCCGGTCGGCTTCGGCCGTGGAGGCGAACAACTCGCGGATGATGTCGAAAGCTTTGATGTAGGTCACCGGATTCGAGCGCGGCGTCCGGCCGATTGGAGATTGATCGACGAGCACAACTTCCTTCAACAGCTCGGCTCGCTCGACCTTACGGCAGGTAAGTTTTTCGGGCGGAATGCCCCATTCCTCCGGCGAACTGCCCAGGGGTGGCGGCAGCTTGCCTTCAGCTTCGCCGTGATCCAGGCGCTTTTGAAGCGTCTGGTAGATCACGTCATGCACCAGCGTCGATTGTCCCGAGCCGGAAACGCCGGTGATCGCGACCATCATGTTCAGGGGAATGGAAACGTCGATGCCCTTCAGATTGTGCGCCTGGGCTCCCAAAAATTTCACGCTGCGTTTGGGGTTCGGCGTGCGGCGGCTGCTGATATAGGAAGTCTTCAGGTCGCCGCGCAGTTATTTGGAGGT
>JBAIXM010000085.1:0-1643 GCA_037916615.1 Bryobacterales bacterium | reverse complement strand
CCCGCGCAGCTCTCGCCGCTCTCCGGAAATCGCTCATTGCCTGGCTGGATCTCGAGGCGCCCTACGAAGCCGCGCGCACCCGCGTCCTGGTCGGCCTCGCATCCCGGGCTTTGGAGGATCACGAAGCCGCCGGCCAGGAGCTGGAGGCTGCGCGCGAAGAGTTCGAAAAAATCGGAGCCGCCCCGAGCGCGCATCGCGTCCTCGAACTCAAGCGCAAACCCGCGCGGGGCAGCAGCGTAACTTCCCTGAGCCCGCGCGAAATCGAAGTGCTGAAATTGGTGGCCTCGGGCAAAACCAACCGTGGGATCGCGGGCGAACTCCGCATCAGCGAGAAGACCGTGGCGCGCCACGTCAGCAACATCTTCAATAAGCTGGATTTGTCCTCAAGGGCCGCGGCCACCGCCTACGCCTATCGCCAACGCATCCTCTGAGCGGCTCTACATAGAATTACCCATATCGCGCGCCGCGCGGACATGCACATTTCATCCGATGCGAGGCACTGGCGGATCGCTTTATTCTGTGATCGATGAAGACGCAGCAACCTGTAACACGCACTCATACGCTGATCATCGGGGGCGGACAGGCGGGGCTGGCCGTTGGATACTACCTGGCCAAACGCGGTCTGCCGTTCCTGATCGTCGATGCTCATGAGCGCACCGGCGATTCCTGGCGCGAGCGCTGGGATTCGCTTCGCCTGTTTACTCCGGCCCGCTACACCGGCCTGCCCGGCTTCCGCTTCCCCGCCCGCGGCGATTCGTTCCCCACCAAGAACCAGATGGCCGATTATCTGGAATCCTACGCGCGGCGTTTTCAGTTGCCGGTGCGGCCCGGAGTCCGAGTGAAGCGGCTCACAAAAGAGAACGGCCGATTCTTCGCAGAGGCCGGCGATCTCCGGTTCGAATCGCAGAACGTCGTGGTCGCGATGGCGGATTATCAAAAGCCTCGCACGCCCTCCTTCGCCGCGGATCTCGATCCAGGCATTCTACAAATTCACTCGCACTACTATTCCAATCCCTCGCAGCTCCTGGACGGTCCCGTGCTGGTCGTGGGCGCAGGGAACTCTGCGGCGGATATCGCGCTCGAACTCGCGCGCGCCACTCGCCAGAAGATTTGGATGTCGGGCAAAGAATCCGGCTTTATTCCGGTTCGGATCGAAAGCGCGCTGGCGCGGTATTTCCTGGTGCGGATCGTGAAATTCATCGGCCATCAGGTCCTGAACGTGAACAATCCCATCGGCCGGAAAGCCCGTCCGAAGCTTCTCTCCAAAGCGGCGCCGCTGGTTCGCGTAAAACCGCAGGATCTCATCGATGCCGGTGTGGAGCGCGTGGCCCGAGTCGTGGGAGTGCGCAACGGCCAGCCGCTGCTGGCTGACGATCGCACGCTCGATGTGAAGAACGTGGTCTGGTGCACTGGATACGAGCCCGGGTTTTCCTGGATCGATTTGCCGGTCTTCGGCGCAGACGGCCGTCCCATGCACGAGCTCGGCGTGGCTGAACGTGTGCCGGGGATGTATTTCGTCGGGCTGCATTTTCTGCGGGCGGTGAGTTCGGCCAGCCTGATCGGGATCGGAAGGGATGCCGAGTATGTCGCTCGCGTGATCCACCAGCGGTCCGGCAGAGCTGC
The DNA here is from genome assembly GCA_037916615.1 of Bryobacterales bacterium. GTDB lineage: Bacteria > Acidobacteriota > Terriglobia > Bryobacterales > Bryobacteraceae > Palsa-187. The sequence continues at coordinate 20 of JBAIXM010000085.1, read as the reverse complement.
GGCCGGCTCAGAATGGAGAG
>JBAIXM010000084.1:0-40958 GCA_037916615.1 Bryobacterales bacterium | reverse complement strand
GTACTGCTGGCTGCATCCTCCGGATCCTTACGCGCGCACCATTCCTTCGGCGCCGAATACGACGCAAACAAGCCGATCACGCTGACTGGAACCGTGACGAATGTCGAATGGACCAATCCGCACAGCTTCTTCTATCTGGACGTGAAGGGCGCCAATGGGAAGGTCACCAATTGGAAGATGGAAGGTTTCCCTCCGAACGTGCTATACCGCACCGGATGGAAGCGAGACGTGACGCTCAAAAAAGGCGATGAGATCACCGTGACCGGATGGCAAGCGCGTGACGGCGGAGACTGGGGGCATTCCCGCGAAGTGACGTTCAAGGACGGCAAGAAGCTGTTCTTCGGGCCTCCAGCAGGCACAGGCGATGGCGGAAATGCTCCGGCCGTTGCGGCGCCTTCAAAATAGCGGAGATCTCCATGCGCTTACCTCAATTCCTTCTGAATATTTCCGCTGTAGCTGCATTCGCCGCCCTGCCGTTCGTTGCCGCAGGGCAAAATCAGTCTTCCGCCAAAATTCCACGCATGCCCGACGGCAAACCGGATCTGAACGGGGTCTGGCAGGGCGGAAGTAACCGGATCGGGACCTGGGAGGAAGCCAACGGCGGCGGCGGCACGAACTCGACCACCGGTAAGACCACTCCGTTTGCGGTTCGCGGGCCTCAGGAAAAGGCGCCGTACCAGCCGTGGGCCGCCGAGAAAGTCCTGGAATCGTTTAACCGCCGCGGAATCGACGATCCGATGGCGCGCTGTTACGCCCCGGGCGTACCCCGCACCACGACCATGGGGCTGTTTCCGATGCAAATCGTCCAGACGCCGCAGACCATCGTGATGCTGTTCGAGGTGTTCCACGTGTTCCGCGTGATTCCAATCGGCGCCCGGCATCCCGACGATCTGGAGCCTTCGTTCATGGGCGATTCGGTCGGTCATTGGGAAGGCGACACGCTGGTGGTGGACGTTGTCGGCTTCAACGACAAGACCTGGCTGGCGGGCACCGGAACATTCCATAGCGACAAGCTGCACGTGATCGAGAAATTCACGCGCATGGATGAGAACACGATCGCCTACGAAGTCACCATGGAGGATCCCGTGGTGCTCACCAAGCCCTGGGTACAGCGCAGCACCATCATGCTCCGGCCCGGCACGCGCCTTCGGGAATACGAATGCGTGGAGAACAATACGGACCTGCAGCGCTACGACAAGCTGCTTCAAGACGAGTCGGTCTTCCGGCGAAAGTAGATACAATAGGCATTTACCCCATGCCTTATCTGAGCGGCCGTCAATTTCTCCAATTACCAGGTCCCACCAACGTTCCCGAGCGCGTGCTGCGCGCTATGTCGCGTCCCACCATCGATCATCGCGGCCCGGAATTCGGGCTGCTGGGACTCGAAGTTCTGGAAGGGATGAAAGAAGTTTTCCAGACCTCGGGAAAAGTGGTGATCTTTCCGTCTTCAGGATCCGGGGCCTGGGAAGGCGCTTTAACGAACACGCTGTCGCCCGGCGACAAGATTTTGATGTTCGAAGTCGGCCAGTTCGCAGCGTTGTGGATTCAGGTTGCGAAGAAACTGGGGCTGGAAGTCGATGTGGTTCCTACGGATTGGCGCCATGGAGTGGATCCGGGAGTAGTCGAATCGAAGCTCCGCGAGGACCGCGAGCAAAAGATCAAGGCTGTGGGCGTGGTTCACAACGAGACTTCCTCGGGAGTGACCAGCCAGATCGCTCCGGTTCGCGCCGCGATGGACCGTGCGCAGCACCCGGCGCTGCTGCTGGTGGACGTGATCTCTTCGCTCGGTTCGATCGACTACCGGCACGATGCGTGGGGCGTCGATGTTTCGATCGGCGGCTCGCAGAAGGGCTTGATGCTGCCGCCGGGACTCGGGTTCAACGCGATCAGCGACAAGGCACTGGCGGCTTCCAAATTAGCGCGGCTCCCCCGGTCCTACTGGGACTGGGAGCCGATGCTCACGCAGAATAAGCACGGATTTTTCCCCTACACTCCCGCGACGAACCTGTTCTACGGCCTTCGCGAATCGCTGAGCATGCTGCGCGAGGAGGGTCTTCCGAATGTATTTAAGCGGCATGAGCGCCACGGCGAAGCGACGCGCCGGGCGGTTCGCGCCTGGGGCCTGGAGAATGTCGCGGTGAACCCCAAGGAATACAGCAACTCGGTTACTGCCGTGTACACTCCCTCAGGACATTCCGCGGATGAACTCCGGCGGGTCATCCTCGAGCACTTCAACATGCCGCTCGGCACAGGTCTCGGAAAGCTGGCGAACAAGGTTTTCCGCATCGGCCATCTGGGCGATTTCAGCGACCTGATGCTGGCGGGAACGCTGGCTGGCGTTGAAATGGGTCTGGATGTCGCCGGAATCCCGCATCGGAAGGGCGGCCTCACGGCTGCGCTCGATTATTTGACCGAATCGGTTCGAGAGCTCGCGTCTCCGGCGCGGGTTTAAGGCCTCCGCCGCTGCGGCATTGTGCGCACAGGCAGGTTCGGTACTGCGCTCCCACGCGCAACATCAGCCGATGCCACCGGCAAACGAATCACTCCGTTTTGGTCTCCGGGATGCATGTCTAGGAGCATGGCACCCTTCTATACGCTCGATTTCGGCCAAATTGGGATGCAGGATGTTCCGCGGGTCGGAGGGAAGAACGCGTCGCTGGGCCAGCTCTTTCGGGAACTCAAGCCGCAGGGCGTCGGAGTGCTGGATGGATTCGCCACCACGGCGGACGCGTACTGGCGGCTGCTTGACGAACAGGATCTGCGAAGGCGTCTTGGGGAAATCCTCACTGGATATGACCCGGAGAATCTGGAGCAACTGGCCGAGCGTGGTCACGCCGCGCGAGCCGCAGTGCTGGAGACGCCGCTGCCTTCCGAGCTGCGGGAATCGACCCTGGATGCCTACCGGCGTTTGATCCAGCGCCTGGGGCGCGAGCCGGAATTAGCGGTTCGCTCCTCGGCCACCGCCGAAGACCTACCGGAAGCCTCTTTCGCGGGCGCCGCGGAAACGTTCCTGAACGTCCGCGGACCGGAAGGACTGTTGCGGGCAGTTCACCAGTGCTTCGCGTCCTTGTTTACGGATCGCGCGATCAGCTATCGCGCGCGCCTGGGATACGCGCAGTTGAAAGTGGCCCTTTCTGTCGGTGTGATGCCCATGGTCCGTTCCGATCGAGCGAGTTCAGGCGTCATCTTCACGCTTGACACGGAATCCGGTTTCCGCAACGCGGTCACCGTCACCGGATCCTACGGTCTGGGCGAATTCATCGTGCAGGGCGTCGTGACGCCGGACGAGTGGACGGTTTTCAAGCCGACGCTCGCCGCCGGTAACCGCGCGATCATCGGGCGGCGACTGGGCAGCAAGGAAGTGCGCCTGGTTTACGGCCAGGGCACGCGCACGACTCGTAGCGAAGCGACACCCGAGCCGGATCGCAAGCGGTTCTGCATTTCAGACCAAGACGTGTTGACACTGGCGCGCTGGTCCTGCCTGATCGAAAAGCACTACTCGAAGATCGCGGGCCGCGACATGCCCATGGACATCGAATGGGCCAAAGACGGGCTCGCCGGCGAACTGTACATTCTGCAGGCGCGTCCGGAAACCGTCCATTCCGCGAAAGCGCAGGCCGCGACCGCCTCCGTCTACCGGTTAAGAGACAAGCCCGGCCCCATTCTTGTATCGGGGCAAGCCGTGGGCGAACGGATCGGCGCGGGAGCCGCGCGCGTGGTTCACGAGATCGGGCAACTGGGATCAGTGCAGGACGGGGAAGTGCTGGTGGCGCAAAACACGGATCCTGACTGGGAGCCGGTGATGCGCCGGGTTTCGGCGATCGTAACGGACCAGGGCGGCCGCACCGCCCACGCGGCGATCGTCTCCAGAGAGTTCGGGATTCCCTGCATCGTCGGCGCGGGCAACGCGACGGCGCGGCTCGCAACAGGCCAGGAAGTCACCGTCTGCTGCGCGGAAGGATCCGAGGGCCGCGTGTACGAAGGCCGCTTGCCTTTCGGAATCGAGAAGATCGACGCGGCGGCGGTGCCCAGGACGCGGACACAAGTCTTGCTTACGGTCGGCGATCCCGGCCAGGCGTTCCGCTTTTCTTTCATTCCGAATTCGGGCGTCGGGCTCGCGCGCACGGAATTCATCGTGACCAATCACATCGGCGTTCATCCCATGGCGCTGGCGCGGTTTCCGCAATTGAAGGATGCCGCCGCGGTCCGGCAGATCCAGGAAAAGATCGGGGACGAAGATCCGCGCGAGTACTTCATCGCGCGTTTGAGCGAAGGAGTGGCCAGGATTGCGGCGGCGTTTTATCCCAACCAGGTCATCGTACGCACCAGCGATTTCAAGACAAACGAATATGCGCGCCTTCTGGGCGGCGACGAGTTCGAGCCCGAAGAGGAGAATCCGATGATCGGGTTCCGGGGCGCTTCGCGCTATTACCATCCCGGATACGCGGACGGTTTCGCGCTGGAGTGTGCCGCGCTGGCCCGTGTGCGGAAGGAAATGGGCCTGAGGAACGTCAAGGTGATGATCCCGTTCTGCCGCACCGTGGAGGAAGGGAAAAAGGTGATCGCGACGATGCGCGCCCACGGGCTGGCGCAGGGACAGGACGGCCTGGAAGTCTACGCGATGTGCGAGATCCCTTCCAACGTGGTGCTGGCGAGCGAATTTCTCAAGGTTTTCGACGGATACTCGATCGGCTCGAATGACCTGACCCAGCTCACGCTCGGCCTGGACCGCGATTCGGCGACCGTCGCTCCTTTGTTCGACGAGAACAATCCGGCTGTGAAAGGCCTGATTGAGCAGGCGATCCGGGCGGCGCAGCGCGCCGGGAAGCCGATCGGAATTTGCGGACAGGCGCCCTCTGATTTCCCCGAGTTCGCCGAGTGGCTGGTGGGACTCGGCATTGACTCCATCTCGCTGAATCCCGACACTGCCATTCAAACCGCGCTTTCCATCGCCCGCGTCGAATCGGCGCAGATTCCTCACAAGGTAGTGGCCTGAATCATGCCCGCAGATTCCGCAACCCACGAACTCGAAGCCAGAGCGGGCCAGCCCGCGGAGGAGTCGCTCAGGCTGCACGCTTTCTATAAAGGAAAGATTCAAATCGCACTGAAGTGCCCGATCCGCGACTTGGGCGATTTTGCGCACTGGTACACGCCGGGAGTGGCTTCTTCCTGCAGAGCCATCAAAGCCGATCCTGGGAAAATCCACGAGCTCACGAACAAATCCAACATGATCGCGATCGTGTCGGACGGCTCGCGCGTCTTAGGGCTGGGAAATATCGGACCTCACGCGGGCCTGCCGGTAATGGAAGGCAAGGCGCTGCTGTTCAAGTATCTCGGCGGCGTGGACGCTGTTCCGATTTGCTTAGCGACGCAGGATCACCGGGAATTCGTCCGAACGGTCCAGCTTCTGGAGCCCTCCTTCGGCGGAATCAATCTGGAGGACATCGCGCAGCCACGTTGTTTCCGCGTCCTTGAGGATTTGCGGCAAAGCATGCCGATCCCGGTCTGGCATGACGATCAGCAGGGGACCGCAACCGCCTTGCTCGCCGGACTTCTTGGCGCGCTCAACGTCGTCGGGAAAGATATTCGCTCCGTGCGAATCGGGATGGTCGGAATGGGCGCGGCAAACGTTGCAAGCTATCGCCTGCTGAAGGCCAGCGGCGTGGACCCGGCGCAGATTGTTGCGTGCGATACGCAGGGCACGTTGCATCGCAAGCGAAGCGATATCGAAGGCCAGCAGAAGGAATTCCTTGAGAAATGGACCGTATGCCAGGAAACTAACCCGGAGGGCGTGGCCGGCGGCGTCGCAGAAACTCTACGTGGCGCCGACGTGTGTATCGCGTTCAGCTCGTCCGGTCCGGGAGTAATTGAATCCGGCGCGGTTCGATCCATGGCCCGGAACGCGATTGTCTTCGCCTGCGCCAATCCGAATCCGGAGATCTGGCCCTGGGAGGCCAAGGGAGCCGGCGCGCGGATCGTTGCGACGGGGCGGAGCGACTTCCCCAACCAGTTGAATAATTGCCTGGTATTCCCCGGGATCTTTCGCGGAACCCTGGACTCCCGGGCGCGGACCATCAGTGATGAGATGGCGCTGGCTGCCGCGCTCGAGCTGGCCCGCTCCGCCGAAGAACAGGGATTATCGGAGGAATCGATCCTGCCGCCCATGACCGACTGGCGCGTCGTTCCGCGTATCGCGGCTGCGACGGCCATGAAGGCTCAAGAAACGGGCGTGTCCCAGGCGGGCAAGTCGAAGGAAGAATACATCGAGAAAGCCACGCGCAAAATCGTGGACGCCCAGGATACCCTTCAGATGATGATGCGCGAGGGGTTCATCGCACCGGTACCGCAAACTCGCAAGAGCCCACGGGTTCACGCCCGCGGCTGAACCTGGCGGGTTTTACTCGGGAAGAACCAGCAGATACGAAGTCAGGTGGTCCAGATCCGCCGGCGAGAGCTTGTAGGCCGGCATTTCGCTATCCGGGGAAAACTTCTGCGGGTTCGCGAAGTGCTCTTCGATCCAAGCCCGCGTGTGGCGTTTCCCGACGCCATTCAGTGGAGGACCTACCTGAGCGCCGACGCCGTTCACCTGGTGGCAGCCGGAGCAGCCGTTCCGCTGGTAGACCAGCGCGCCCTGCACCGCGTAATCCGGGGCGTTGTCGAGGGCGGTTGCGTTGTCCGGATTCAGCTTGAGCAGGAAAGACGCGAGCGAATTCAACTGGGAGTCGCTGAGCTGAATCGGCGGCATGGGGCTCCCCGGAACCACGCGCTCCGGACTTTTGAAATGCTGGATCATCCAGGCCGCATCCCGATGCGTCGATGTGAGCGTCAGATCGGGCCCGATCGCCGATTTCGGATTGTTGATGGAATGGCAGCTGGTGCAGTTCTCTTCGCGAAAATAGGCAACACCCGCCATTTCCTCCGGAGTCAAATGCAGCCAGTCGGTAGGCGCGGAGTAATCGATCGCGATTTGGCCGGCTTCCTTGGGAGTCGTCAGGATGGCCGCCGCCGTCAGGCCGCTCCAGCCGAGCAACGCGAGAATCACGACTCCGAAGGCCAGCAATCGCTGCCGGACGCGAACGATCCGGCCGCGATCGATAAACGGGATCAGGATCAACGCAAGCACGGCCAGCCCCGGCAACACCACGCTGCCGATCACCTCCAGGGGACCGGTGAACAGCTTCAGCATCTGGAACAGGAACAGAAAATACCACTCGGGCCGGGGAATGTAGGAAATGTCGGTCGGGTCGGCGAGTTGCTCGAGAGGAACCCGGACAGCCACGGCCATGACAAACAGGATCATGAACGTGACGAAGATCGCGACGGTGTCCTTAAAAACCTGCTCGGGATAGAACTTCTTCTTCGGAACGAGTTCATCGCCTGGAGCGGGCGCCACACCATGCCGCCGGACAAGGTAAACATGAATGCCGATCAGCAAGGCCGTGGCCGGCGGCAGCAGCAGCACGTGAAGGCTGAAGAATCGCGCGAAGGTGACCACGCCCACCGATCCCTGGCCCCCGAGGATCCGGGACAGGTACGGTCCCAGCAGCGGCGCTTGCGCCGCGATATTGGTGGCGACCACCGTGCCCCAGTAGGCGCGGTTATCCCAAGGGAGCAGATATCCAGTGAGTCCGTAGGCCAGAGTCAGCAGCAGCAACACGACGCCGACAGCCCAGGTCGCTTCCCGGGGTTTTTTGTAGGCGCCGTACAGGAACACCTGGACCATGTGCAGCACCACCACGACGATCATGATGCTCGCGCCCCAGTGATGCAGGCCGCGCATCAGCCGGCCGCCGGTCACTTCGACCAGGATGTAGCGGAGGCTGTTGTAGGCATCGCCGGGAGTCGGCGCGTAGTTGAACGCCAGCATGGCTCCGGTGAACGCCTGTATCAGGAACAGGAACAGCGCCACGCTGCCGAAGACCTGGTGCCAGCCACTGGAAGCCGGAATGTCTTCATACAAGAACTTCTGGACCAGCGTGCGAACGCCGGTGCGGTGGTCCAGCCACTCGTTCAGTTTGTCCCAGTACCGCTTCATACGCGGCCCGCCGAAGTTTGCCGCAAACGGCCCACCAGGAGTTTGTCGCCTTGCAGCTTCGTATCATATCGATCCAGCGAGCGCGTCGCCGGCCCGTCTACCACGCTTCCATCGATCGAAAAAATGGAATTGTGGCAGGGGCAGACGAACTCGTTCTTGTTGTCTTCCCAATGATAGGCGCAGCCCAAATGGGTGCATTGCGGCGCGAACGCCGTGACCTGGTTGTTCTGCGACCGCGTTACCCAGACAGTGGTTTTCTCGCTGATGACTTTCCAGCCATCGACCCGGTTACGGCGAAACGTCATTTCCTCCGGCACACCGGGAGCGAGTTTGCTGATATCGCCGACCTCAACCCATTCCTGATCGCCGCGCATTCGGGCCGGGATCAGCAGGTACAGTAAAGCGTGTCCGCCCAAAACTGAGCCGATCAATGCTGTCAGCCCGTAGATCGCGCCGACAAAGAAACGCCGTCTGGTCGGCCCTTGTGAAGAGTCGTTGTTCAAATAGTTCTGTTCCACGTACTTGTTGCAACCGTCCTGTTGAGACGAAAAGAAAGCCCCCCACGTAACAGATCCCCAGTTTAACTTGGGCCGGATGGCCTACAATGCATGCAAACTGCGTCTAGGCGTGTGTGTGCGGCTCGATGATGATCTTCAGCGACATATCCCGAGGGTTTTCAAAAAGATTGAACGCCTCGCCGATCCGGTTCAAGGGAAAACGGTGCGTGATCAGATCCTCCACCGGAACTCTGCCGGAAGCAATCAGGTCGAGCGCTTCAGAAAGATCCCGCGGCGCTGCCCCGTAGCTAAAAAGAATCGATGGCTGCGAGGTCCAGAAGCGGGTGAGTGGAATCGCGAGCTTCTGATCCGGACCGCTGGCCGCAAAAAACATCACTTGCCCGCCCGGAAGCACGCAGTCGAGCGCCGCCGCCGCAGCGACAGCCGATCCTGTACATACAATCACCCGATCGGCGGGCGGAAGCCGGTCCGCGGCGATTCTGACCTCGTCCGCGCCGCAACGCGATGCGATTTCCAACCGCTTCTCGTTCATATCCACGGCGCAGATTCGGCCGGCACCCAGCGCGCGGGCCAGACGGATGTGCAGCAATCCGGCCAACCCGCTGCCGATAACCAGGATCGAATGGCCTTGGATGGGAGCCATTTTCCGCAGGCTGCGCACCACGCATCCCAGCGGCTCGACAAAAGAACCCTGCTCATAGCCGACGGAATCCGGCATCGGATAGAGTCCCAGCGGAATCCCTGACTCACAGACGCGGACGAACTCCGAGAATCCGCCCGGTTCGATGTGTTTCTTGTGCATGGCCTGGCATGCGGTTTCGTTGCCGTCCCGGCAGGCCGCGCACTTCAGACAGGGGAAGTGGTGGGTGATCACTACACGCTGGCCGGCCCGATATTCCTGAACGCCTTCTCCGACCTGGATAATTTGTCCCGCGATTTCGTGGCCTGTGTTAATCCCTCCACGCTGCTGCGCCTGTGGCTGGCGATACCAATGCATCGTGTCGCTGCCGCAGATGCCGCAGGCCATCACCGAGGCGAGCACTTCCTTCGGCCCGATCCGCGGGACGGGGACTTCGACGACGCGCACGTCGCGGTCGCCGAAGTACAGTCCAGCCTGCATGGTGGAGGGGATGTTCGTCATCCCTGGTTTTCCCGAACCTCCTTGAAAATCTCGTGAGCCTGTTCCGGCGTAGCTCCCTCGTGAACGATGGCGCGCAAGGCGCGAATCATCGCAACCGGGTGCTTATGCCGCCAAATGCGACGACCGAAATCGATCCCTTTCGCGCCTTTCTGGATGGAATCGTACGCCAGGCACAGACTGTCGGCAGTTTCGTCCACGCCCTTCGGCGCTTTTCCGCCGGCCACGATTACCGGAACTCCGCTGGCCTCGACCACCCGCTCGAAGCCCGCTCCGCAGTTGTAAGTTTTGATCATGTCGGCGCCGTGAGCAACCATAATGGCGCTGGCGCGGGTGAGAAAATCCGCGTCTTTTTCGAGGTAACCCAGAGCGTCGCCTACTGCGACCACTCCCAGCACGGGCATGTCCAATTTGCGCGCCTGGCGGGACATCGTCGCGAGGTTATCGAGCGTGGACGACTGGTAGTGCGTCCGCAGGTACACGGAAACGGCAGCGGCATCCCCCCCGCTCTCGCGAACTCCTTCCGCGGTCAGGATCAGCCGCTCATTGGCGATGGTGTCGGGCTCGTGCAGAAAGCTGTCCAGGTAACGGAACTGCTCGAAGTCCTCGGGCGAAGCCTTGCCGGAATCCACTTTGGCCGCATATTCGCGATACGCTTTGTCAAAGTCGCGCCCAGTCCTCGCCTGATAGGCCGCCTTGGCGGGTTCCTGTAAATATCCGGGAACCGTTACATCCATCGTGGACGTGCAGCCCGAAGCCCGCATCAGAACCGGCTTGCCGACTTGCCCCTGAAATGTGTTCCGGACGATGAACGGGTCCGTCATCAGAACGTCCACGTAATCCAGAAGTGGCCTTAGTACTTCGCCCGGCTTTTCCAGTCCGGCCACAACTCCGAAATACCGATGGTCCGCGGCGAGCACCACGATCCGCTCGGCGGTTCTGAACAGTTTGTCTCGATTCACAAAACTCCTTAGCCAGCCAGGCCGACCCACCCGGACAGATGACGGCAAAACGCTGTCAAGGTCCTGAGTGAATTTGGGATCACCGCTTTTAGAAGAGAGCCGTTCGAGCGTGGTTCTACAACTCTCCTATACATCTTACCCGCAGATTCGGCCGCTTGCTGCCACTTGGTGTAAGTTGATATTAGAACACGAGGGGGGCAGAGCTATGCCGATAAGAAGGTTTTTGTTCGGATTGATCCTGAGCGCGGCTGTGACCTCGGCCCAGAGTCCGAAGCCAGAGATCCCGCGGCTTTATGACGGGAAGCCCGACCTGAATGGAGTTTGGGACATTCCCTACACAGCAGACATGAGCAGGGGCGTTCCGGGCGGTCTCCCGTTCACCCCGGCCGGCGCGGCCGATTTCAAGAACTACGATCCGACAAATTTCGACTACACCGGCCATTGCCTGCCGGCGGGATTGACGCGCCTGGTAAACACTCCCATGCCGATGGAGATCGTGCAGACCCCGAAACGGACGGTGTTTCTTTTTGAGGGCTTCAGCAGCTATATCGTCGTGCCCACTGACGGGCGCAAGCACACCAAGGATCCGGAACCGACCTGGTATGGCGAATCGATCGGATGGTATGAAGGCGACACTCTGGTAGTGGATAGCATCGGGTTCAACACCAAGACGCGCCTGGACACGATCGGACACGGACACAGCGACCAACTCCACGTGATCCAGCGTTTCACCCGGACCGATCCAAAGACGATTGCGTTCGAGATTACGGTCGACGATCCGAAAATGTACGAGAAGCCCTTCACCAATAAGCGCACCTTCCGCCTGAATCCGGGGGAGTTGATGGAGTACTCCTGCATGGAGAACAACAAGGACCTGCTTCACATCAAGTAGGTCCGACCGGAAACGGATCAGTGGTCCGGCTGAGCCTGGATTTTCCCGCTGAAGCGCCGGTAAACGAAAGCCGAGTAGGCGATCGCGAGAATGAAGGCCGGCACAAACCAAAACAATCCGATGCGCAGGCCGTAAGGAGCGGCCGAGACGTTCGTCACTGTGAGACTGCGTTCGACGTCTCCCGTGGCGGGCAACACGTTCGGATAGAGGCCCATCGCGGCCGAACAGAGCAGGCCGAGGATGAAAACACAGCTCGACAAAAACACCGCTGTTTCGGCACGCTTCTTGAGAAAAACGATGATCCCAGCCATCCCGGCAGCGGCAAGAACCGGAAATACCATCCCCCAGGACCGCTCCGCGAAACTTCGCAGCAGCGCCGGCTGGATGCGGAAGCTGAGCACGCTGATCACCAGGACCAGCGGCGGCAGGACGAACCAAAGCCGCCGGGCCACCGTCCAGCAACGCTCCTGTAATTCCCCGGTGGTTTTCAGGGCCACCCATAACGCTCCGTGCACAGTGAGCGCAGCGACGGCGGCCAGGCCGATCAGCACCGTGTACCAGTCGATTATGCCCGGATCAGGTCCCGGCTGGAGATTGGTCCAGAGGGCCACAAAGAAGGTGCCGTCGGAGTCGAGGGGAACGCCGCGCACCACATTGCCAAGCGCCGTTCCGTAGAACAGCGCCAGCAGCGTGCTGGCAGCAGCGAACACCACGTCCCAGAACGCATTCCACATGTCATTGCGGACGTGATTTCGGAATTCGACGGAAATTCCGCGCAGGATCAGCAGCCACAGCACGATCATGAGAGCCAAATAAAATCCGCTGAAGCTGGAAGCGTACAAGCCCGGAAAGGCGAAATAAAGAGTGCCTCCGGCCGCGAGCAGCCAAACTTCGTTTCCATCCCAGACGGGGCCGATCGAGCCCAGCACGGCGCGCCGCTCCGCATCGTTCTTCGCGACAAACAGATGAATGATTCCCGCGCCAATATCGAAGCCGTCCAGGAGGACGTATCCGGCGAGCATCACGGCCACAAGGCAGAACCACAGCGTCGGCATGGTTTTATCGCGAAACAGTCGCCTGCGGACCGCGCTCCACTTCCCGCCAGATCAGGAACAAAAAGAGCATCCCTAACAGCGTATAGAGGCCCATGAACCCGAGCAGCGTAAACATCCCGTTCCCGGCAACCACTCGCGTCGAACTGCCTTGCGAAGTCCGTAGCAGGCCATAGATCAGCCAGGGTTGGCGTCCGAGTTCCGCAGTCATCCACCCGGCCGTGGTTGCGATGTAAGGAAATGGAAACGCCAGCATCAAAATCCAGAGCATGGCGCGGTTGTTATGCAACCTCGCAAACTTCAGCAGAACCGCGCTGAGGATCATGACCGCGATCAGGAGGGTGCCCAGCCCGACCATGATGTGGTAGCTGAAGTAAAGCAGGGGAATGTTGTCGGGCCACTGGTCCATAGGAAAATCGTTCAGCCCTTTGATTTCCGCCTCCCAGCGCCGGTAGGTCAGGAAGCTCAGCATTTTCGGAATGACAATCGCGTTGTCCATCCGCTGCCGGTCGGTATCGGGCTGTCCGATCAGCACCAAGGGCGCACCTTCTTCAGCGGTAAATAATCCTTCCATGGCGGCCAGCGTCACTGGCTGGTTCAGCGCGATCATTTTCCCCTGACGGTCTCCCGTAGGGAAAAGCATCAGGAGGGTTGCAACGGTTCCGCTGATGACGCCGATCCTGACGAAAGTCTCGCCGAAAGCGGCGCTCCTTCGCGTCAGGATGTAGAAGGCGCCGAGCGCGCACATGACGAAGCTTCCGGTCACCACCGCGGCAAACATATTGTGCAGGTACTGCCACAGCAGCCACGGATTGGTCAGAAGCTCGTAGAGGCTCGACAACGCGATGGATCCATCCGGCTCGATTCTGTAGCCGACCGGATACTGCATCCAGGCGTTGGTTGCGATGATAAAAAAACCGCTCAGCCACGAGCCCAGGAAAACGAGCACTCCGGCGAACCAATGGAGCCGCGGACCCAGACGTTTCTCTCCGAACACGAAAAGACCCAGAAAGGACGACTCCAGAAAAAACGAGAACATTCCTTCCATGGCGAGCGTCTGCCCGATCACGCCGCCTGCGATTTTCGAGAATCGCGCCCAGTTGGTCCCAAACTGAAATTCCATCGGGACTCCGGTGACAACGCCGATCGCAAAATTGATGGCGAAGATTCTCGTCCAGAACCGCGCAGCTTCGTTATAGTGCTCATTTCCGCTTCGCAGCGCCATGGTCTTCAAAATGACGAGCAGCAGCGCCAGCCCCATGGTGAGCTGGGGAAAGATGTAATGAAACGTTACGGTGAACGCGAAGTGCAGGCGATGGATGGAAAGGGCGTCGTCCATCTGCCCCTATCATGCAACGATTCTCCGCCGAATTGGGGCCGGCGGGTTTACCGGCGGAAACGCGCCGAGTACGCTTCCAGGTACTTGAGACCCGAGCCGGTATTGTAAATCACGATCCGCTCGTCTCTTGTCAAGAACCCGCTGGCCAGGAGTTTCTCCAGCGCAGCCACGCAGGCCGCGCCTTCCGGAGCGATAAATACGCCCTCAGCGGCGGCAAGCTGTAATCCGGCGTCAATCAACTCCGGGTCACTGACAGCGATGGAGGTCCCGCCGCTCTTGCGGACCGCTTCCAGGATCAGAAAATCGCCGAGCGGCTTCGGAACGCGAAGCCCGCTCGCAACCGTCTGTGCGTTTTCCCAGAACTGGCTTCGGGCTTCTCCTTTTTCAAACGCGCGGACCACCGGCTGGCAGCCTTCCACTTGCACGGCAATCATCTTGGGGCGCTTTGGGCCGATCCAGCCCAAGGCCTCCATTTCGTCGAACGCCTTCCACATTCCGATAATGCCGACGCCGCCGCCGGTCGGATAGAAGATCGCGCCGGGAAGGGTCCAGCCCATCTGCTCGGCCAGTTCGTATCCCATGGTTTTCTTGCCTTCGATCCGATAGGGCTCTTTCAAAGTCGTCACATCGAACCATCCCTCGGTTTGGCAGCCGGCGTTGACGATTTTGGCGCAATCGCTGATCAGCCCGTCGACGAGCGTCACGTTCGCTCCAAAGGCCCGGCATTCGACGTAATTGGCCTGGGGAACGTCGCGCGGCATGAAGATGTGCGCCTCGATACCGGCCGCGGCGGCGTATGCCGCCATCGCGCTCGCGGCGTTTCCCGCTGAGGGAATCGCAAGCTTCCTGATCCCAAGTTGGACCGCCATCGACACGGCGCAGGACAGACCCCGGGCTTTGAAGGATCCCGTAGGATTGAGTCCCTCGTCCTTGAGCCACAGATCGTCCGCGCCAAACCTGCGCCCCAGGCGCGCCGTCCGGAGCAGCGGCGTCATGCCTTCGCCCAACGAGACCACACAGTTCGGCTCGGCCGGCAGCATGGATCCGTATCGCCACATGCTATGCGGTCCGCGAGCCACGTCATCCCGGCTCCACGCCGTGCGAGCCTGGCGGATGTCATACCGCACGAGCAGCGGTCCGCCGCAATCGCACAGATTGTAGACGTTTCCCGCCGGGAAACTTTTCGAGCAGAGGCTGCATTCCAAATGGGTCGCGAAGCTCATAGTGGGATGTCCCATGATAGCGGTCGCCGCGCTACTCTTTAGGTTTGCTGCGAAGAGAGTTGCCGTGATGGCTTTCACCTACCGGATGACCTGTCTGCCGTGAAGCCGCTGGACTGGTTCGTCATGTTCGTGTGGCTGGCGTTCATCGTCAGCTATGGCCTGTACCGCGGGCGCGGCAGCAATACCGTTAATCGCTACCTGCTGGCCGGAAAGTCGATGCCCTGGTATGCCATGGGCCTGTCGATCATGGCCACACAGGCGAGTGCCGTCACATTCATCTCCACAACCGGCCAGAGTTATACCGACGGCATGCGATTTGTGCAGTTCTATTTCGGCCTGCCCCTGGCCATGGTGATTCTTTCGGCCACGGCCGTTCCGATTTTTCACCGCGCCAAGGTCTACACCGCGTACGAATATCTGGAAAAGCGCTTCGACGTGAAGACGCGCGATCTGGTGAGTGCGATTTTCCTGATTCAGCGAGGCCTGGCCGCGGGCCTTTCGCTCTACGCGCCCTCGGTGGTTCTCTCGGTCATCCTGGGTTGGCCCGACCGGTGGACCACCATTCTCATGGGCGTTCTGGTCGTGATCTACACTTCGCTCGGCGGAAACAAGGCGGTCATCTGGGCAGATGTGCAGCAGATGATGTTGATCACATGCGCGCTGGTCCTGGCGCTTTTCATGGCGATCCATTTGTTGCCGGGAAACATCACCTGGATTAAGGCCGTTTCGCTGGCAGGCGCCGCGGGCCGGCTGAACGCGGTGACGACCCACTTCGACTGGGACGATCGCTATAACCTCTGGAGCGGCTTAATTGGCGGGATGTTTCTGGCGCTCGCCTATTTCGGATGCGACCAGTCGCAGGTCCAGCGCTACCTGACCGGAAAATCGATCGCGCAAAGCCGCCTGGGCCTTCTCTTCAACGCCTTGGCGAAGATCCCGATGCAGTTCTTCATCCTGTTCATCGGGGCCATGGTGTTTGTGTTTTTTACGTTCGAAAAGCCGCCGGTTCTGTTTCAGCCTGTGGAGCTGGCTCGCATCGAGAAAGATCCCCGGTTCCCTGCCGTGCAGCAGCGCTACGATCGCGCCTTTGCGCAGCGGAAACAGGCTGCCGAGGATTTTCTTCAGGCGCGCAATCCGGAAGAGCGGCGGGACAACCAGGCTCGCTATCAGAGTGCGCAACGCGAGCTGTCCGAGGCGCATGCCGCGGGCGAGCGCCTGGCCGGGCCGGACTTTCACGACACCAATTACATCTTTCTGTCATTCGTAACCGGCTATCTGCCCGCCGGCGTGGTCGGCTTGATCATCGCCGTGATCTTCACCGCAGCGATGTCCTCAACTTCGGGCGAAATCAATTCACTGGCCGCGGTTACCGTAATCGATCTGTACCGGCGGCATGTGCGGCGGCACGCCCCCGATCATCATTACCTGAACGCTTCGCGCGTGGCGACGATTTTTTGGGGCGTCTACGCGGTGGTGTTCGCCCAGTATGGAAGCAATTTCGGAGCGCTGATCGAAGCCGTGAATATCATCGGATCGTTGTTCTACGGGGGGTTGCTGGGAGTTTTCGTTTTGGCCTTCTTCTTCAAAAACGTGGGCCCCCGGGGAGCATTCTTGGGCGTCGTCGCCGGTGAAGCCGCGATCTTCGCCGCATTTTTCTTCACCAGGATTTCCTTCCTCTGGTACAACGTCGTGGGATGCGCCGTCGTGATCGCGACAGGCCTCGCGATCTCGCCTGTGCTGGACCGCCAGTTGCCTGCCTCCGCTAAATAAAAGGGGCGGCACAGGCTCGATCGCCTCCTGCCGCCCCGATTTTCCCAGTGCCTAGCGCGTCTCTTGTTTTTGGTTTACCAGCGAATCCCGAACGTGACGGGAACCATGTCGGCGTGGAAGTTACCGAAAATCACGCGGTGGTAACGTGCCTCCGCATAGACTTTGACGTTCCATCGAGTGCCGAAAGACAGACCCATGCCGCCATTCACTCCCGGCTTGTTGACGCTGTAGGAAGTGAGGACCTGCTGGGCCGGGACGGCCGCGTTGTAAAACCCGAAGAACGGATTGAACCCGGTAAAGACGGCCACCGTGGGCTGTGTAAACTCCTGGCGCCAGTGATACAATCCACCACCGCCGATGAAGTACAGATCCACTGGGCCCTTGGGATTCGTGTGGATGATCGGATCCAGCGTCAAGGACCAGAGATTGACGTCCCCTCCGGGAAAGCCCAAATTCGAGAGCGTCGTGCCGTTGATATCGAACTGACTGTCGTTGAACTGGATCAACGCGCCGACGTACTTATGAAAGTTATATCCGGCGCCTGCTTCAAAGGTCCAGCCCGTGTCGAGCTGCCTGCCAGTGCTTCCCACAGGTGTGTTAAAACCAGCTCCAAGGTTAAACGCGAACTTAGGCGTTTCTTGGGCACTCATGGTCGCGGCCACAAGAAGTCCGAGGCCGAAAACTAGCAAGGAATTTTTCATCAAGGTCTCCTCCCACACCTGTATGATCTCGGCTGAGCAACTCAGGTTTCGATATGGCGTGTGAGAATCGTGCCACTGCGCTGACAATCGCGACGGTTTGGCACTTGACTTGCGTTTCGCCCTGCTGTGAAACGAAATAGACCGGGGATGCATCTGCCGCTTTTCGGCCGCACATCCCATGTCTCGAGTAACCTATCGCGTAAATCTGCCTATGACCGGCTTCCTGTCTACGTTTGAGACGGAATCCTCCAGCGTGCTGTTCCCCGCTGGATCGATCCTGACCGCCGTGTCCGGCCGGAATGGAGCCCTTTTGGGCATGGCTCGCGTGCTCTGGCAAGGGCGCGAGTACTCGGTTTTCCAGCGGGATCTGAGTCAGAAGTGCGAGCGCGTGGAACAAGCGGCCGGGCGCTGAAAAACTTTCGCACCTGCTTCCAGCACACTGGGGGTAACGCGAGGCTTGGAAGCAGGATCTCCGGGGCAGGAGGTGCTATGCGAACTGTACTTTTCCTGACAGCGGCCGGACTTCTGTTCCTTGGAGGGTGCTCGCAGCAGGGCAGCACAACTTCCGCAAATGTGTCGACTGACTCGCAATTGGAGCAGGACATCCGGGCGCGCCTGGATGCGGATGCCGACCTGAAAGTTGCGAAGCTCGACGTCGACGCCCACGCGAAAGACAACAAGATAACGCTTTCGGGTACGGTCCCAACCGAGGAGATGCGCAATCGCGCCGTAGAGATGGCGAAAGCCGCGCGGCCGGGCCTGGAAGTCACCGATAAGATCGACGTAAAACCGCGCGAGGTTTCTCGCAGCGAGTACACCGAAGAGATGGCTCGGGACACGCGGGATCGGGCGAAAGCCAGCGGAGAGAAGATCGGCTCGTCGCTCGACGACGCCTGGATTCACAGCAAGATCTCTTCGAAGCTGGTCACCGATAAAGACACGCCGGCGCGTAAGATCACCGTGGATGTCATCGACGGCGTGGTGACGCTCCGGGGGAACGTCGATACGGTAGCAGCCAAAGACGAGGCCGGGCGGATTGCGAAGGAAACTGACGGCGTGAAGAGGGTCAGGAACCTCCTGACCGTGAAGGCGGGCTAGTCACTTACAAGCTGGCATCAGCGTCGTATTGCGTGGGGTACCACGTTTCCGGAGCTCGTAAAACGGCGGCGAGCTCCGGATTCGAAGCCTGGTACAGATAACTCCAGCCTCCGAACGTCCGGTTGAGCCGGGCGCGTTTCGACGATGGATGGAGCGCTTCCAACCAGCACCCCATGTTTTCCAGCACCGGAACACAGGCCTTGCGGGAACGCTTCAGCGCACAGGAGATCACCACGGTACAGAGTTCCTCGTCATCCACGAGCGATTGATAATCGACCAGCACCAGCTTGGGGAAGTCCACACGCTGGCCTTCCTTCCGCTCAAAAACAGCATAGGCAACCAAACGGGGACCGTCGCTCACCGTCAGAATCCAGATCCGACCTTCGGTGAGAGCGTACTTGTAGTGCCAATCGAGCGTTTGCCGGCTGCGATCCAGGAGCAGAACGTCGGGGCCGCGCTCTTCCAATTCGCCCCAAAACCGATCGAATCGTTCGTCGAATTTTGTGCACCACCGGAGCTCCAGGCCGTTTTTCAGCGTGAAAACCCGCCCGGAAAACGGATCGTTTGAGAAGAACGCCGGCCAGAGGCCACTGAGCCTATCGAAAATGACGGAGCGCGCTTTGGGCGCGAAATAATCCTGAAGGATCTGAGTATAGCTCGCCACCCACAGAGCCGATCGATCCCATTTACCGGCCGGAACCCGACGCCATCCCTGCTGGATTAGCACCGCGGACGTCCGGGGGCTGGCGGTATTCGTCAGACGCAAATCGACGCCCGGCTGCTGAAGTTGCCGGAGCAGCAGAAGAAGCGAGTAGGCCCGGTACTGAGGATCCACGGCCCATCCTCGCCCAAAGGCGCCCACGATCGTCCGCCCGTTAAGCCTGTAAAGGCACGGAACGTTTTCGAGCGAACCCACAACACGCCCGTCCTGGCCTTCGAGCACCCACCCAATCGGCCAGCCCGGCAACACATGATAGGCAGGGTTGTTCTGCCAGAGGTGCAGCCACTCTTTCCGCGGTTTCGCCGTCAACTGGTTTGCCCTTTGCACCGCCGCGATCTGGTCGTAATCGTCGAAACACGCGTCCCGCAGGACCGGGTGTTTCTTTTGGGGGCCCGCGGGCGGAGCCTCAAGGATCAGTTCAGACATTTCGATTTCCGGAAGAGCCTCATCGCGTCAAGGCCGTGAAATAACCCGGCGCCGGAGCGCTGTCCGCAGGACGCCGGCGCAGGTTGCAAATTGCGGCGAGAAAGCCGAGCCCGTAGGCGACATGATAGATGCCGATGACCAACGGCAACAGCAGGAGCGACCTGATATTCAAACGGCGGGCAAACGTCGTTGCCGCCACACAGCAGGCAAGTGCATAAATCGCCAGCGCGGCCCCGACAGCCGCCGCGGCCATCCACGCGAGCGCCGGCATTCGCAACAGTTCTGTGAGAGCGGCCAGCGCCAGGCCCGTGAGAATCGAGGCGACGAACAAGGCCGGCCCGGCGTGCCTCCAGGAAGCCAAGGCGCGGTGCTTCCGGATTACCGCTACTTTCCAGAACCCATATTGCAGATACTGCCGGAATAGCGCGGCCAGCGAACTGCGCGGAGCGTAGGATGACTTGATCCGAGGCGATTGCCAGATCCGTCCTCCCAGCCGGCGCAAGCGAAAATTCAACTCGTCGTCCTGATTGCGGACCAGGTCCGGATCGAACATGCCGATCCGGTCGAATACCGAGCGCCGCCAGCAGCCGAGATAGACCGTATCCACTTCTCCTTCGTAGCTCGGATCGTGCGCTTTTCCTCCACCGGTGCAAAACGGAGATCGAAACGCCGCGGCAATCGCCTGACCCACGATGCCGTGGCCCTCCGCTACCCATGGCCCGCCTACGTTATCGGCGCCGGATGCGCGCAGCACCTCCACGCACTGGCGGATGTAGTCTCTCGCATAGATTGTGTGCGCATCCATGCGGATGACGATTTCTCCCGAGGCTGCGTCGATGGCCGCATTGAGGCCCGTGGACACGATCCGGCCTGGGTTGTCGATGAGCCGGACGGCGGGCATTCTTCTGCTGTATTGGCGGAGCAGGTCCCGCGTGCCGTCGTCGCTCAATCCATCGGCAACCAGAATCTCCAGCTCCCAGTGGGGATCGAGGTCCTGCGCGAGTAGCGAATCCAGGAATTTGCAAATGTGCGATTTTTCGTTACGGCAAGGGATGATAATCGATATCTTCATCTGGTTTTGTCCCGGCAAGATGCTATTCAATGCTTGCGAATCAAGCCAACGTAGTGAGTACGCAGAAAAGGCAAGACATGCAGCGCTTCGGCCAGGGCCCACGAGCGTGCCGCAAGGAGCCGGCTCAGAGGAGGCGCGAGGAGCGCCGGTGCGAGTTCCACGGAGCACCCGGGAAACAAAGCTTTTATTTCTTTCCTGCGCAGCGCCTTGACTTCAGGGTTGTTCGGATTGTCAACGCGGAAGTCAAACCACAGAATGCTTCCTCCTGATTTGAGAACTCTCACCATCTCGTTTGCTACGGCTTGCCGTCGAGATTGATCCAGAATGCTTGTGAACACCAGGAACTGGCTCACAAGGTCGAAGTGTTCATCCGGCCAGGGGAGTTCGGAAGCGCTCCCCACGCGGAGATCCGACTGAGGGATCCTTTGCCGCGCGCGATCCAAACGGCCGGGCATCAGATCGATACCCGCGAGCATGTTCGGGTCCGCCCCCCACTGGACGAATTCGAGCAGCCACGTTCCGGCGCCGCAACCAATATCGGCGACTCGGAGTCCGTCCAACGGGAACAGCGAAGCGCGGCGAAGCATGCCGATGCAGCTTCGCAAAGTCTGCTGGTGCATCAGCAGATTCGCTGGTTTGGCCCAGGAGTAGAAGTCGAGCGGAATCTCGCAGTCGCGGCGCTGGTACTCCGTTGTGATTCGCGCTAGGTCAGCATCTGGATAGTTCATCGTTGAGCACGCCGATTCGCAAGATCTGTTGGTTGTTAGGCTGAACGTGAAGCGGACGCCACTCGCCTTTTCGGCGCAAGTAAACGTGCGCTGCGGCCAAGCCAAATAAAATCCATGTGGGCTTGCGGTATTCCCAGGTGAGGCCGGAAGCGCCAACCGCCCAAGTCAGGAGCAGCGTGATCCACAGACATCGCTCCAGGTACTTCAGGCGAAGCGCGCAATAAAGCATGCTCACCAGGAGCGCGAGCAGCAACAAGGCGCCGACAACGCCTAGTTCCACGAGTGTGGAAAGAAAAGTATTATGCGCCACAAGCGGCCGGTCGATGGCCTTAACCACCGTTGCCGCGTATGCGCCAGACCCGGTGCCGAGGAACGGACGCTCGCGAAATCCTTCCAGGCCGGCGGCCCAGATTTGCGTTCGATGCGTCAAGGTCCCTTCGGAAAACTCGGAACCCAATTCGAGAATCCTGCTCCACGAAGATTGAGGGACAAAATAGGCCCCGCAGGCCAGCAAACCGGCGAATGCCGCTGCCGAAAATAACCGCTGATATCGCGGCAGCCGGAACAGAACGAGCGGGAACATCGTCGCGCCGACGATCACTGCAAGCAGCGAACCGCGCGACGCCGTTAACAGAATCGCCGTTACTCCGGCCACTAGCTGAATCCAGGCGATCAACTTGACGAACGGATTCCTACGCGAGACGAGCAGATAAAAAATCATCGGCACGCTTAGCGCCAGCATTAAGCCGAGATCGTTCTCGTTGACCCCAGCAATGGAGTAGCGGTACGTTTCCCACGACACCTCGCCCTCCACAGCCGCAAGTTGCGCCGCGGAGTGCCCTTGCATGTAGTTGTAGATCGTATCGACGGACGCAACCAGTGCGCCCAGTACGTAAGCTTGAAGAAATCCAAGAACACGAGTCTCGACGACCACCAGTTCCCAGATCATCCAGATGGCCACCAGCAACTGAGCGTAGGTGCCCGCTCGAGTCACCGTGGCATTCCAATCCACCGTCCAGAAGATGCTGAGGGCGGACCACGCGGCGACGGCCAACATCAAGTAGTGCAAGGGGGAAAGTTTACGGACTTTTCTCGCAACGCCGGTTCTGAGCGCGGCCACTGCGAAGGCTGCTAATCCTGCCAGGCTGCCCAGCGGAATCCCCCCGGGCATCTCTCGGTTTTCGCCCCACGGAATCACGAAAACGAACAGACAGAGAGCGACGTAAGAGAGTCTGTCGAGCGTCGTGCGAAGCCCGGCAGCGGACGCTGGCATTCGTTTAAGCCGGACTGGTGCGGGCCGAGACGAGGTCATAACGTGTTCAGAGATGGATTTTGCGGCTTGTTGGTCTTGTTTAATTCGTTTCGATTGAGGTGTTTGACTCGTAAGGTGAATCGCGCTTTACCCTAGGGTCCGTTCCGAATAGGAAAGTCCCAGCACCCCGTCTAGGATGGACTAACGATTTAGAGTTTTTCATGGTATTCCTCCGTAGGTCTTGTTGTCGTGGTGCGTCCTGCCGAAGCTGTTCTGAAGTGACTTTCCCAACCGCGTCCACAATTCCGCCGGTGTCGCATTTTCCGGGCTAGCCGGTGCGACGTGTTGTCGGGAACCTCCGCCGTAAGTTTCTAAGTCGCCAGATCCTTGCCCGCATGGGCGCGAGCGGTACGTGACGCGAGCGGTAGGTCCAATCGGGATCAAGGGCTGATTTCAACAGTTGAGGTGAATGAGCGTGAACCTGAGATTGATCCATCCGCCGGGCCGCCAGAGGAATCGAACACTTGCATCTTTGACAAGCGCATTGATGTTGCTGATTCCGTGCGCGAGTGCGGCGACGTACTACGTCGGAACCAATGGCAGCGATTCCAACCCGGGCACCCAATCGGCCCCGTTTCGTCATCTTTCCAAAGGCGCGGCGGTCGCCCGCGCCGGCGACACGGTGATGGTGCTGGACGGCACCTATGACAATGAGGGCCAAGTCTCGCCGAATTATGTCGTGACCTTGTACTATTCCGGCACTCCCGGCAATCCCATCACTTTCAAAGCTCAGAATCGGGGCCAGGCCATTCTCGACGCGATGAACACGACCACCGATACGAGCTGCAACGGCGCTTATTCGTATTTCAACCTGTACAACGCTTCCTACATCGTGATCGACGGATTTGTGATCCAGCGGGGCTGCAACGAAGGCATTCACAGCAACGATAGCGCCCACGATGTCGTTATCCGGCACAACGAAATCAGAAATATTGCAAATCATACGGCCACGGACCAGATCGGCCGCGACGGCATCTTCATGAACAGTACGCAGTACAACTTCACGTTCGACGGCAACGTGTGGCACGACATCGGCCGAACGGACGGGATTACGCCCCTCCATTTTGACCATGGAATCTATTCACACGGTCAAAACCTGACCATCGTCAACAACATTTTTTACAACATGAACCGGGGCTGGTCGATTCAACTCGCGGATGGAGCCAGCAACTGGGTGGTGGCCAACAACACGTTCGCGTTCGGAAACGCGAATGGAGAAGACGGGCAGATCATGTTTTGGGGCAACAATCCCAACATTAGTCTGCAAAACAACATCTTCTACTATCCGAACAACTACGCCATGACCAGGTATCAAGCGACCACGACAGGCGGCGTGTTCGATCACAATCAGGTTTATCCTGGCACGGGAGTAATTTCTGATGCCACTGGATTCGCCGTCACTTCGAACCTGACTGGATCGAGCGCAAATCCGAACTTTGTGAATGCCGGCGGTTACGATTTCCATATGCAAACGGGCAGCGTCGGAGTAGACGCAGGAGTGAATCTCTCAAGCGTGCAGGTTGACCTGGCGGGAACCTCGCGTCCCCAAGGATCGAGCACCGACAACGGCGCATACGAGCTCGCTGCAGCAGTCACGGGACCAACTGTCGCGCCACCGGTGATCTCCGGTGTTTTCGCTTCCGGAATTTCCTCTAATTCCGCGATCATCAATTGGTCGACAAGCACTCCGGCCACTTCTTACGTGCAGTACGGCGTTTCCAGCTACACCAACACGACAGCGGAGAGCACGATGTTGACGACCATCCATTCGGTTGCTGTCTCGGGTCTTTCAGCGTCCACGCTTTATCACTTCCAGGTCGGCTCGCGCGACTCCTTGGGCCAATTGACGCTCTCTCCGGACTCCACGTTCACGACTGCATCGGCGCCCGTCAGCGCATCCACGATCTCGCTTTCTGCCGCTTCTTCCTCCATATCCGCGGCGCAAGGCCATGCCGTGGCCGACAACGTGACTGCCACTCTGGTTTCAGGCGGCGCTGTGGGCGTATCGTATTCCGCATCCTCGGTTCCCGCAGGTGTCTCGGCTTCCTTCTCAAGCTCTAGTTGTACTGCCACGTGCAGCACCAGCCTGACCCTCTCCGCCTCGAGTTCTGCGCCGGTGGGCACCTACAATATCCTCGTCTCCGCCGCCGGATCCGGCGCCTCGGCATCAACCACGATCGCGCTCAACATCACTGCCATGAGCACTCAGACCGCGGATATCACAACGGGTATGGTCGCTGACTGGAAACTCAATGAAAACGGCGGCAACTATGCCTACGATTCATCCGGAAACGTGAATACGGCGACCCTGTACAATCCGACCTGGTGGACCAGCGACTACGGCCCCACCGTCTGGTTCAGCGGCAGCGGGAGTTTTGCTTCCGTGAGCGAAGCCGCGAGCCTGGAGCAGACCAACCAGTTGACGGTCTCGTTCTGGCTGCGCCCCAGCGCCAACTCCAATTTGGATCCGCGCGTGATCGCCAAGCTGTACGACTGGGATGTAAAACTGAACGGGTCGAACCGGTATCCGCAGTTCACGGCCGCAGCCGGTCAGTACGCGATTCTCAATTACTCGCTTCCGCTGATTACGTGGCATCACGTGGTCTTCACGTTCTCTACCGGCGTTGTCAAAGGTTATGTCGACGGGACACCCGTATCGCTGCTTGAAAACACGTTTACCGGGACCGAGACCCTGGCCCAATGGGCTTACGGCCTGTATCTCGCCACGGATTCCAGTCAAACCAACTCCTATATCGGCAGCCTCAACGACGTTCGCGTCTATAACCGCGCATTGAGCGATGCGGACGTGGCCGCCCTATACGCCAATACACCCTCCGCGTCGTCGTCAACGACGAGCACAGGAGGGACCTGCTCCACGAAAAAACGCTGCCGCTGAACCATTAGGCGGCCGATTTCTGGCGGATGAGCGCGTTGCACTTGAGGAACACTTTGAGGCGCGCCATCCGCCGGGAATTCTCGGGGTATAGCGGAATTCTCGGCAGCAGCCAGGGGTTTGCCGAATCCACGTGGCCCGGGCTCATGGTCGTCGCAGAATCGTAAAATTGTTGCGCCATCCGGACTGCGGAGCCGCCGATGCTCGGCTGGCTTCCAAAGGGATAGGCGAGATGCCGGCAAGCGCGGCCCGTGTGCTCGGTTACGACATCCCGGCTGTGCTTCAACTCGAACGCCAATTCATCCTCCGTCAGGCTGGACATGGCAGCGTGCGTGATTCCATGGCTTTCGAAACGAATCAGATCGTTCTTGCTAAGCTTCCCCACCTCGCTCCACGAAATCGGAGCGGCAGGCTGGATCGCCTCTCTGGGGACGCCCGTATCCCGGGCCACAAAATCCACGAGCTCCATCATCTCCGGAAGATACGATTCCATTCTCTGGGTATGCCAGCGGCGCTCCAGATCGTGGAATAGGGCTTCGACGGCTTGGGGCGCCGAGAGGTCGATTGCGCGCGATCTCAGTTCGATTCGCTTCCGAGGCAACAGCGGCCTGATCTGCTGCCACCATTGGAACGGCATCCCTTCGCCGGAATCCAGATACTGGGTCGGCAAGTAAAAGGTGGCAGGCCAGCCTCGGGCACAGAATAGGCGGGCCAGCGCCCTGACATTGGCTCCGACGCCGTCATCGACAGTGATCGCGCATAGTCCTGAAGTCGCCTTGCCCCTCTTGCTCCGTTGCACCAGATCGGACAGCGGGATCGGCTGGACCGGATCGAGAGAGTCGACCAATTCTTCCAGCCGAGCGGGTTCAATCACGTGAAAGGCCAGCACGAACCCGCGGGAAAGTCCAGCAGTCAGTGAGTGTAGGAACATGGAATGCGCTCCTCCGAAGACGCAAAGCCTTAAGATGCTCGCGCGGCAACCAGCCGATGGGCAGGTTCCTCCGGAGCGGTTTCCGGGGAGCCTTGGTACTCGGGAACCAACTGCAGAAGATGGGCCTTGAGCGCTTCCTGATTCGCCTCGAGCAAGAGCATGCGGAGCCGCTCCAGCCAGCGCGCGACGTAGCGCGGATTGGGGGCATCGGAGCGCAGCCTGCAGATTTTTTCGTGAGGCGTGGAGAGTATGTTCTCGCCGTCTAATTGAATTTCCTCAAACAGTTTTTCGCCCGGGCGCAGGCCCGTAATCTCGATATCGATGTCCTCATAAGGTTCCAGGCCGGCCAGCCGGATCATGTTGCGCGCCAGCTCCACGATTCTCACTGGCTCGCCCATATCCAAAACGAATACTTCCGACTCCTCTCCCATCGCGGACGCTTGCAGCACCAACTGGACCGCTTCCGAGATGCTCATGAAATAGCGGCGCATATCCGGGTGAGTCACGGTTACCGGACCGCCAGCCGCGATCTGCCGCTGGAAAATGGGGATGACGCTTCCGGCGCTGCCCAGCACATTGCCAAATCGTACCGAGACGAAAGCTCCTGTCTTGGGGCCTCCATCCAGGGGAATGGAGGAAGTCACCAGCTCCGCAATCCGCTTCGTCACGCCCATGATGCTGGTGGGATTCACGGCCTTGTCGGAGGAAATCAGAACGAACTTCTTCGCCTTGTTCCAATGCGCGGCACGAGCCACATTGTACGTTCCGATCACGTTATTCTCGATCGCTTCCGTGATGTTCTCTTCCATCAAAGGCACGTGCTTGTAAGCTGCTGCGTGAAAGACCACGCTGATCCCGTGGCGCATCATGACGTCTCGCACACGGCCCGGGCGGACGATGTCGCCGATCTCGGTAACCAGGTCGAGGTCGGGGTACCGTTTGCGCAGATCCATCGCCAGCATGAACATCTCGCTCTCGGCCTGATCGAAAATCACCAGCTTGCGAGGACCAAACCGGGCTACTTGCCGGGACAATTCCGAGCCAATGGATCCGCAGCCTCCAGTGATCAGAACCGCTTCTCCCGAAATGGTCGCGCCGATCCTGCTTTCGTCGATCCGCACCGGCTCGCGTCCCAGAAGGTCATTGGGCGAAACCTCGCGGATCTGAGGCGTAATGTTTCCACTCAACAGCTCGGAAAGGCTGGGCAGCGTCTTAAAGGGGATTCCCGACGCGCGGCAGCACGATATCGCGGTGCGCATCTGGCGCGCCGTCGCGGATGGCATCGCGATGATGATTTCCGAAACTGGTTTCCCTTCCGCGGACAATCGCGCAACCAGGCTCGCGGCGTCCGCTCCGGTTCCCAGAACCGGGATTCCGCCCAGGAAACTTCCGAGTTTGCATGCGTCGTCATCCAGAAAGCCCGCGATCCTGGTTCTGAGGCTCAGATTCGAGCGGACTTCCCTGCTCAGCATCAATCCGGCAGCGCCGGCGCCGTAAATCAGCACATTCTTGCGACCGTCGTTTTCCGCTGCGCTGGGCAGAAGCAATTCCCTGTAAGCGCGCACGCTGACCTGCATGAGGGCCGTCGCTAAAAAGCACAACGCGGCGTCCAGGATATAGATAGAAATCGGAAACGAAGGCCCGACGATAAATCTGGTGACGATACACGTCCCAGCGGACGCAGTCAGGTTGGCAAGAGCCGTGCGATACAGATCGAACAATCCGACCATGCGCCATCGGCTCGCATGAAGCCGGTACATTCCGAACACGATGGCCTTCAAGGACACGAAGATGAGCAGTCCGGCTTGGAACGGTTCTTTCACAGACGGAGGAATCGTGAACTCAAACCTCAGCAGGAACGCGAAGGTATAGGAAAGAGCTGCCGCTGCCATCAGCGGAAGCATCGGCCAGTACCTTCGTTGAACGGTGGACATCTTGAAACTCTCCTTCAGGATTGAACTCGCGGCGAAGTCTCAAACGTTTTGCGCTACAGCTTCGGCGGGCCTTTCCCCGAGCCTCAGCGTAGGCGTGAAGGCCGCGACTAAGTTCTCTACGACGCGCACGATATCGTGCGCCTCCAGGGCGCGGCGGCGTCCTGCGTCTCCGAGTTGCATCCGCAGCGTACTGTCCAGGATCACCCGTTCGACAGCATCGGCGAGCGTGCCTGCATCGGCGGGCGGGATCAGCAGACCCGACCCCGGCGTAATCAGTTCCGCCGTACCTCCGGTATCGGTGGCGATCACCGGGATTCCATAGCTCATGGCCTCGATCAGCGCGACCGGGATGCCTTCGTGCTCGCCGCCACCCAGATCGACACTGGGCAACACTACGGCGGAAACCGGAAGCTGTTCGTAAATTTTCAAAAGCTCGCGGTGGGGAACGGCTCCAAGAAATCTGACCGCGCCGGTCAGACCGAAGGATTCGCTCAACGCTTCCAGCCGGGCTCTCAGTTCCCCGCCGCCGGCCAGCCACAACTCCGGATCGAGACCGCGCGAGCGCAAAATCCGCCAGGCCTCCAAAAGGTACCGATGGCCCTTTACGGCAACCAGGCGGGCGGGACAGACCACCAGCGGACGCGGCGCGTACCAACGCTGAACCTGGGATGGAACGGAGACTCCCATGGGAAGAACGCGGGCATTTTCGACCGCTCCGATCCCTCGCTCCCTGGCCATTCGCAGGCCGCTTTCGGAAATAAAGCGCGCGAACGTGGCGCTCTGCACCTTTTCCGCGAGCAGGTTATTTTCGACGATGTCCCAGCGATGCGCGGTGAAGCTCCACGGAATTCCGGACAGTCTACTGGCGAGCATCGCCATACTGGCCGTGGTTCCTGCCCAATGGCAGTGGATGTGGTCCGCGCCCCACTTCCTCGCCACCTCTGCCAGCCACAGCGCCTTGGGGACGATCGCCAGGTTCTTGAGCGTCAGCTTCAGCGAGCGCGTTTTCAGCAAAGGCGCTGCCGCGCTGCAGATTTTGCCGGGACCGGCCCATACAGCCTTTGCCACGGCTTTGAGGGTCGCGGGCGAATAGAGAGGCTCGAGGCAGGAATGGCGCTTGAGCTCATGAGCATGAATGATCCGGCCCTTCCGCGATCGGGGCACTACTAGCACCTGATGGCCGGAGCGGATTAATTGTTTGATCTCGGGGATCACGAAAGCCTCATCGGTTCCGTGAGGGAGATACGCTGTGACGCAAATGATCTTCACTTATTTCGCCTGATGCTGTCGCTGGTTCTCATCCAACCCAGGTCGGTCCATTCGACCGTTGAGCGCACGGATCCCTTGATTGCGTCCTGATACACCTGGGCGTAGCCTTGCGCCATGCGATCGACGTTGAAGCTAGAAATCGCCCTGGCTCGCGCGGCGCGGGCCATCGCCTTGCGCCGCTCCGCATTGTGGAGCAGCGTTCGCATCGCCTCCGTCAGCGCTGCACCGTCCCTGGGAGCCACCAGAATCCCCTGGGACCCGGACTCAACCAGTTCCGGAACGCCTCCCACGGCAGTGGCGATCACCGGAAGTCTGGCTGCCATTGCCTCCATCACAGCCAGCGGATTCCCTTCCCAGTCGGACGACAGAACGAACACATCCGATGCCGCCAGGCACTCGGGAATATCACTGCGCTTCCCAAGCAGGTGGATGCGATTTTCCAGATCACACCCGCGGATGGCCTCCAGAACGTTTGCCCGGAGGCTGCCGTCTCCGATCATCAACAGATGGCTGCGCGGGTCGTTCAACGCAGCGAAAGCTTTCACCATCAGAAGCGGGTTCTTCTGAGGATCCAGCCGGGCCACGCTCGTGAATAAGATCGCGTCTGGGCTGAAACCTTCCTTGGCGCGCCAGCGCGTCCGGTCAGATTCGCTACGCGAGTAGTGAGCCACCGGAACGCAGTTGGGCACCAGCGCTTTGCACCGGATGCCGTACACGCGTTCGATGCTGGCGGCCACCTCCCGCGAAATCGCAACGGGAAGCACGGCGCGGCGGAAAGCGAACCACTGCAACAGGCGTCCGAACGTATCGGTTTCGTGCTGCGCCAGATTGTGTAGCGTATGCACGACCACGGGAACACGGCGCCGGATCAGTCCTGGCAGCGCGTAGCGCAGAACTGAGAGATGCGTGTGAACCACGTGCGGACGCACTTTTTTGAATAATTGGTCGAGCGCCGAAAACAGGCTCGGATCGAATCCGGGCCGTTTGCCCAAATGCCAGAGCGGGATGCTCGCCTCCGCCAGTCGGGCTTCGATACTGCTGTTCATCGCAGGATACAGTCCTGCTCCGATGACGTCGTGCCAGCGGGACAAACCGACCATCAGGTGACCCGCCATTTGCTCCGCTCCGCCGACGCCAAAGGAGGGAGTGAGGTGTAAGACTCGAAGCTTTTCGGTAGGAGACATTGCAAAGAGAGTTACGGGATTTCTAACGGAGCTGGGACCTACGGAGCAAGACCAGGAGACGGACGTTTCGCGCGGGATGCAGTTTTTTCGGCACGGAGAGCCGGCGATGGCGCGCGAGCTGTATCCGGAGCAGAAGCGGGAATGAAGGCTCCAATGTCGGTCGGAACGCCGACAGCTCGAATGGTTCCGTTCAGATCGGCAGAGGGACTCAAGATGGTAATGCCTGTTCCGGCAGCAGGAGAATTCCACTGAGGACGAAAATCGTAGGGCGGCGTTGCGGCATTCACAAACAGAGGGTCTGCGCCGAATTGATTTGCGCCCGTTGCGATTCCGAAAAGATTCGGGGGCATCATCGCATCCGAGCCGAAGATCAGGTTGTGATCGAAGAGGCTGGCCGAAATCGTCGCGCCGTATTGATTGATTGCAAAACGAGCCGCCTGATAAAAAATATTGTTCTGGATCGTAATGCCGGAGTTGGTCCCCCAGAACATAATCTGGCCCGGCTCTCCGTTGGCGTTTGGAAAAACGAACGTGTTGTTCGCGATCAGCCAGTTGCTGGCTCCCTCGGCAAGTTGAACGGACCAGCCTCGATTCATGTTGTAGAACAGATTGTTGACGATCATGACGTTTCGGGCGTGACTGTAGATGGCGTGGTCGAAGTGCAGAAGCGGAACACCGTCGGTGCGCCCGATGTCGTGAAAATTGTTTCCGTCAAACGTGAAATTGTACTGGCTCGCATTCATGAAAATTCCATCGCGGCCGAACGTGTCGACAGCGGTATGGTTGCCGATGTTTCGAATTTCGTTCCAGCGAATGACGATATCGTGAGCATTGCCGTTGCTATGAATCCCTTCGTCGCATGCGCCCTGGATGACAAAGCCCTGAATGACGACATAGGAAACGTCTTTTAAATTGAAGTAAGCCGAGGCTCCATCGCAAAACAGAGACCTCGATTTGGCGTTCGAATCGAGGATTGCCTGGCCGCGATTTTGCGCCATGAACGTAATGGGCGCTCCGGGCGCGCCCGAGTATGAGAGGTTGACCACGTAGTGGGGAGCGACGACGCCTTCGTTGTCGTAGACTCCATCCATCACCACCACGGTGTCGCCCGGTTGCGTAGCCGCGGCCGCACCCCTCGAAACACGGCGGAAAGGAGCATCCTGTGTTCCGGGATTTGCATCGTCGCCGCTTACGGAAACATAGTAGGTCGCGGCGGAAGCGAAGCTTGCGAACAGTCCGGCCAGAAGGGCCAAGCCAAATCCAATGCGCATGTTTTACGATCCTCAGCGTCAGCTCGATGCGTTCCTGCTATGTGGTTTCCGCTTTGGCAGTATGAAGCGGCGCAAGAACGCGATTCTTTTCGCCTCCTCCATCTGGACTGCTCCGGAGCTGGCGGTCCACTCGGAAGAGAATCACTCCCATGCCGGCTAACTGAACAAGCGCGGCGGCCAAGGTTCCATCCGCGGCCCCAAACAACCCGTGCCGGGGGATCGCGAGAGCGGAAGTCACTGCCGACGCGCACGCCGCGGCCGCCAAGACGGGAATCTGCGGACGCAGACTTCGAGCAGCCGTAACCACAAAGCCGAGTCCCGATCCGATGAAATTCATGGTGCCGGCGATGGTCAGAGGAATCAGAACGCTTGCGTGTTCCCCATACTCCGGCCGAAACACGTGCGTCAGGACGCTCTTGCCGAACAAGAGGGCTCCGAGCATCGCGGCGCCTCCCAGCGCTGCGCCGATTCCCATCGCGCACCCGACATAGCTTCGGAACCGCCACCGATCGAGCGCCGCACACGCTTGCGCCACGGGCAGAAAAATGGACTGGCCGAACGCCGATACGACCAGGCTGCCCGTAGTAAGCAGGGACATGATGGCCGAAAAAATCCCGAGTTCCGCGCTGCCGAGATGCCCTTCGACGAAGTATCGGGGGACGCTCGCATTCAATGAAACCAGCATGGAGATGATTCCGAGCGGAGCTGCCGTTCTCAACAGCCGCAGCATCACCGCGCTGTTCCATTCCAGCCGCACGGTCCGGCCGATCTCCGGTCTCGCAAAATCGAGACGCGAGTCCCACAGCAACAGAATCAGGCACCGGCCCAGGATCAGCCCCATCACCGCCCAAAACACGCTGTGTGTGAGGTACATCGCCGCGCACAACAGGGCGAGCGAAAGCGGGCCTTTCATCATCAGCGAGCGCGAGAGGCGGTCCAGCCGGTCGCGTCTTTGCATGTAGCCGTAATACGTATCGCTGACGAACTCCAGCGCCTGCGCCAGTCCGACCAACACGATGATTCCCGCGCGGGCGTTGGCCGATTCGCTAAAAATCGCCACGCCTGCCACCAGAACGATCGCGGCGAACAGGGAAACGAACCGGAAGCTCAGATACTGGCCAAGCGTGAACTGGTCACGGATGTCGGAAGCCAGCAGCGCCCGAAGCTGAAAATTCGCAAACAGCACAATCGGCGCCGATACGGCCATGCCGAGCGCATACTCGCCAACCTGCTCCGTGGTTCCAAGTTTGGCCAGCGCGACGATGATCCCCCATTGGCATGCCGCATACAATATGTTTCCGGAGAGCATCCACAGGAAATCCGTCTTGAGCCGCGTTCTCACAAGTTGACGCGCAATGAGGACTATTTTCACGAGGGGGCTGCGGGAACTTCGGAGAACTTCAGGCGGAGTGCTGTCCGTATCGCCGGTAGTAGCGTCCGTACGTGCGCGCCAAATTCGAATCCATTTTCCAGTCGTTGAGAATCGTCCCGAGCAGCGGGATCTGATCCTGCATCAGTTGCTGGTAGGCAGCTTGGAGCTCTTCCCGGCTGCGGGTATTGGCGCGGACCACCATAACCACTCCGTCCGACATTTGGCCTAACACTCGTCCGTCGGCGTAGAGCATCATCGGCGGAGTATCGATCAAAATCAGATCGAACTCTTTTCGGAAGCGCCGCAACAGCGTCGCCATATCCGACGAATACAGCAGCCCGTGCGAGTTGTCGTTTACTTCTCCACTGGGTAAGGCCCAGAGATTCGAAAGGCGCGTGGGCTGAGCCAGGCTGTCCAGGGGAGCGCTTGCCGCGAAACTCGCCAGGTCGTCGCGTTTCAGCAGATCGGCGAGTCCCGAGGCATTCGTGAGATTTACCAGCTTGTGAACTCTAGGCCTTCGAAGATCGCCGTCGATGAGCAGTACGCGCTGCCTTCTCTCGGCAGCCGCCATCCCGAGATTGGTGAGAACCGTGGTCTTTCCCTCCATGGCCTCCATGCTGGTGACCACCAGGATGCGGCCGCCCGCGTTCTTCAGCTTCCTGCTGCCTGCGCCATAAAGGATGGATGTAAGCGCGGCCCGAAACGACTCGTTCAGCAAGGGAGCGTTGCGGTGCCGGGTGGCGATCCCAAGTTCGGTTCGCCCGCGCCGGAATCCAAGCAGCGGGTTGGCCGGATGCAGCGACTGAGCAGCGCCCGCGGAAGGGATCACGCCCAATTCGGGGACTTCTGGGAATATCGATTCTCCGGGCTTTTGCACCTTGTCCGAGCCTGCGCGCAATAGCACCAGGACAGCTCCGCCCAGGGTTCCGATGGCAAATCCGACCGCCATGTTGAGAGCGGAATTGGGGCTGTAGGGAACCGAAGGCACACTGGCGGCATCGATGGTCCGGATGTTCGTGGCCCGCATCGCGGCGGCCGCGCCGGCCTCTTTCACTCTCTGGAGCATGGATTCATACAGCCGCTGGGTCGCCTCCACTTCGCTCTTCTTGACGTCGTACCGCCGTTCCAGATCCATCTGCTGCTCGACGGTCTTCAACTGACGGCCATGATCCTCGGCCAGCAAGCGCTCGAGGCCGGAGGCAGCGGCATACTCCGTCTTCAGCCGTTCGACGATCTTCTTGCGCTCGTCTTCGATAGACTTCTCGGTTTCCGCAATCTGTGCCTTCACCCGCTGAATCCGATAGTTGGTCGGCGTGTAAGTGGTTTCCAGTTGCGCCAGATCCCGGCGAAGCTTTTGCAGATCATCCTCATACTGGCGCATCGGCCCGGTTGCAAGAGCGTCCGACATGACGCTTCCGGAATTAGCCACAGCCGCCTCATACCGCGCCTGTTTTGCGGCTCGATCGGCCTGAGCTTTGGTGAGCGCGTCCTGCACCTGTTTCATTCGGTCTTCAGCCAGAGTGTCCTGCTTTCCGGCAAAAACAAGGCCAGCCGAACGCGCGAAATCCTCCAGTTGGCGATTGGAATTCTCCAATGTGGCCTTGAGCTCGGCGGCTTGCTTATTGAGCCATTCCGTCGTGTCCTGAGCCATCTGCCACCGGGCTTCTCGATTCAAGTCGATGAATTCCGTGGTGACGACGTTGGCGCCCTTCGCGGCCCGAACTGGATCCGGATCTTCGTAAAACAAATCGATCACTTGGGACTGTAGCGATGTTCGGACGGTAAGGGCCTTCTGGACATCGCGGATCCGCCGCTGCTCCGGCGTCAACGACGGTCGCCAGGCGGCCAACCGGCTCTGTAGGCTGGCCAGCAGACCTCCGCTCTCCACCTCCGTTTTTTTCGTTGACGGTTCGCCTAATGCGTCAGCGACTCGCTTGGCAAGGCTCTCGCTTTCCAGGAGCTTGACCTGATTCTGAAGGTAATTGTCAGGTGTGGAATTTGGCAAGGCTGAAATCGGAGTAATTTCCCGCAGGAACTGATCGTTGTTGTACCCTTCCAGTTGCAGCGACGCATGAGCCCGGTAGGTCGGCGTCATTACCGCACTCACGGCAGCCCCGATCAGGATTCCCGCGATCGCGAGTGCTGCGATCTTCCATTTGCCCCGCCAGAGAGGCACCAGAACCTGATTCAATCCCACTGCGTCGTCACTGGGCTGCGGCGGAGCCGAGTAGGTCGTGATTACAGCGGGAACCTGAGGCGCCTTACCGCTGACGCGCTCCAATTCCACGCTCTTGCCTATGCGGTCATATGCCATGTCGCGAATATTCCTCCAAAGGAAGGTTCCGTTCCGATCCGGCGAAGCTGCGTCCACCCAGCGGATTTCAACCGCGAAGCCCTGAACTCAGTACCGACCCCAGATGGCGATTCCAGTAGCCGTCTGAATCGCTGCTTCCAGTGCGCGAGCCCCTGCTTTCTTGGGGCCGCTTTGCGGGACATACAGGATGTCCTTGGGACGCATCGCAATGTCTTCGGCCTTCCCTTCCTGAATTTTCTTCAGATCCACGGGAATCTCTTTTCGTTCTGAGGTGCCGTCGATGAAGCGAACGATGGTCGCGTTCTGCGGAGCCGGCGTGGGCCCCAAGCCTTCCGCGCTCGCCAAGGCTTGCAAAACCGAAATGCTCGCGTTGTCCTTAAGCGGTACTTCGCCAGGCTTGTGCACCGCTCCCATGACAAAGACCGCCTCGGCCGTGGGAACAGTCACGACGTCGTGAGGCAGGATCAGAACATTTTCCGCCGGATTCTTCCCGGCCATGAGATCCTTTACGGAGACTTCCGCCACGCTGAAATTTCCCGTGGCATCCGCCTTGGCGCCGGGCAGAGGAATCGGGCCGTTGACGATCTGCCGGCTGATGTGAATGCGAGGCCCGGCGTCCTGCCGCAGGCCTTCCGACATCGAAATTACCTCCAGGAGCGTCTTCCGGCCCTGAATCTGACGCACACCGGGATGATTCACCGCTCCGACGACCGACACCGGCTGGCTCCCGAATTCAGCGATTTCAATGGAGACCTGAGGCTTCAAGATCTCTTTTGAAAAACGCTGGACCAGTTCCGTTCTCAGTTGTTCCACGGTCAGTCCGCTGGCGTGGACCTTTCCGATGACCGGCAGATCGATGTATCCGTTAGGATCTATCGGGACCGGTTTGTCCGAGATTTCATCCATGCCGAAGGCCCAAATCTTCAGTTGATCTTCGGGCCCGAGCACATAGTTCGGGGGGGGCTGTGATTGCGCAGTTTCTGGCGCCCGGACCGCTTGGCCGGACGCCAGAAAACTTGTAGCGAGCAGGATGACTGCGAAGCTTTTCATACTTCTTTGCTTCAAGACTCCTTTAGCTCAAGCGTTCCGCTCGGTTCGATTTACGCACGCTTCGGCGAATCAGCCCAAAGCCGATCAAGCCCGCTCCCATCAAAAACATGCTTCCTGGTTCGGGAACCGCGGCCGAAGGCCCGCCTGTAGGAGGATTAGAAGCGGCCCCCAGGTTCACCTCGAACCATTGGAGGCTCGAAGGGCCGCCCGGCACTTTCTGATCCCATGTGACCGTCAGCGAATGGCTTCCGGGAGCTAGCGTGAACGTGCCCCGGCTCATCAGAGAATCATTCCAGCACGCGGCTGGATCGGTTCCTGCGCCGGTAGGATCGTTGGCGCAGGAGTGGTTTGCGTTAATCGCGGTCGCAGAGGTCGTGCCGAGAAGCGCTCCATTGTCGAATACATCGAAAGTATCGCCTTGATGCCCGCCGTCGAGGACTCGGAAGATCAGGGACGACGTGCTGGTGATGGTCCACGGCGTCGCCGGGGAGGCGACGTAGTAGTTAGTGAACGACGATCCTGGCGTAATGCTTCCATCCGTCAAGGCGTAGAAGTTGTACCAGGTGCAGTTCCCGCTGGAGGGCGGGTCTGTGGCCGGATTGCAGTTCGTATCCGGAGTGCCGATTGCCGCGGCGAAACACGGTGCTGCAATCAAAATCGCTGCAAATGTCAGATTTCTGACAACTCCATTCAGTTGTTGCAAGTCATCCTCCTGATTTAGGTACAGCTACCGCTATGCCAAGTGCAGACGTACTCTGCTCTTGCGAAGGGGTTGTTAGCACGGGACATTCCAAGCGGGACCTTGGGCGGCGTCTGGCGGGAAACCGCGCGTTGACAGCGGTTTGGAAAAACGCAACGTTCGCCGGTGGACTTCCTGCATCGCGGAAAGAGTAATCCGATACGCAAGAAGTGGAATCGCGATACTCAGGGTCGCTCTCCGGGCGCGCTCACGGTATCCAGGCTCTGTTTTGGGCGGAGGGCTTTTCCGGAAGTTTGGGATCTGGCGTGGAAAGGAATCGGAAGAACGAAAAGTGTAAATCAGTTTCCACTTATCGTGGCGGTCGAGCACAGGTCGTCGGCGGTTTCCTTGCGCCTTGCGACTTCTGGCTGCTCCTGCAAGCGCCACCGGTGAAGCTTGTTGAGCAGGGACTTGTAGCAGATATTTAGCCGCTGCGCCGCCTGCTTGCGATTCCAGTTCACCTCGTTGAGTGTGCGAAAGATCAATTCTCTTTCGGCGCGCTCCGCCGCGCTGGCAGAAAGCTTCTTCAAGGAAATCCCCGCGGGACGCACGATCTCGCTGGCCGTCCGCGGTTCCGTGGTCGAACTGATGTCCTGCAGCCCGGCAAGGGCTTGCGGGAGGTCCGGAAGGATCAGAAACCGCTTGACCGCGTTCTCCAGTTGCCGGACGTTGCCCGGCCACCGGTAGCGTTCGAAAGCCGAAAGGAGCTCGGACGGAAGCGCCTTGACGCGGCTGTTGTACTTGGCCCGGTACTTGTTTACGAAGTATTCGCACAGGCCGGCGATGTCCTCCGCCCGTTCCCGCAAAGGCGGAATTTCAACCGTGATGACGTTAAGGCGGAAATACAAGTCTTCGCGGAACTCCGAATTCGCCACCAGCGTGTGCAGCCGTTTGTTGGTCGCCGCGATAATACGGGCCTCCGACCACAGCGGCCGTGTCCCGCCCAGCCGCGAGTACTCGCCGTCTTGCAGAACATGCAGAAGCTTGGCCTGCAACAGCGGGCTCATTTCGGCGACCTCGTCCAGCATGATGCTTCCGCGGCCGGCGAGTTCGAATTTCCCCGGTTTCTCGCGCTGAGCGCCCGTAAACGCTCCGCGTTCGTGGCCGAACAGCTCGGATTCAAGCAGGTCTGTGGGCAGGGCGGCGCAATTCACCTTGACGAAGGGATCCCGCCGTCCGGACCGCGCGTGGATGTATCGGGCCACCACCTCCTTGCCGACACCCGATTCGCCCAGGATCAGGACGGGCACATCCGTCTGCGCGACTTGATCGCAGACCGCCTGGATCTGCAACATCCGCTTGTTGCGGCTCTGAAAGGCCAGGTCCGCCACACATCCCGGGGCGCCGGATTCGGCATACTGCTGGATTCCCCGGCCGATCGCCATCTCGAGCTCTTTTTCGTCCAGCGGCTTGACCAGGTAGTCGTAAGCTCCCAGGCGCATCGCTTTCACCACGGTCGGAATCTGGTCGTCGCCGGACAGAACCAGGGCGGGAACGCGGCGGCACTGTTTTTCCATTTCCGTGAGGACTTCGAGGCCGCCCACGCGGCGCATGCGGATGTCCAGCAGCAGGAGCGAAGGCGGTTCGGACTCAGCCAAGCGGCGCACAACTTGTTCGCCCGAGTCGAAGCAAACGGTTTCATACCCGCGCGAAACCAGGAAGTCAGAGAGATAAGAGCGCGTGCTGGGGTCGTCATCTACGACCCAGACTGTTCTGCGGTCTGCCGACACGCGCGGTTTTTAGCATTCCTGGGGCCGAACTATGGGCAACTCGCAGAGAATCCGGTAAATACCGTTCGCGTCCGGTTCGAAGCTGCACATGCCGGCGTGCAAGCGCCAAATCCTACAAACGTTTGAGAGGCGCCCCACCGCATCGTTCATAGCCCCGCCGCGAGCAGCCGTTGCCTCTGCTTCCAGCACAATTTTCCCGTTATCTTCGCTCGCTCGAATGAGAAGACGTCCACCCGGTTCGGTAAATTCGACAGCCACGCCAAGCAATTCTCGTACCGCCTCCGACAGTTTCCGCCGGTCGCCGAACGTGGGAAGCGGCGCGCCTCGTATTTCCTCAACCAGCGTTGCCTGCCTGGAGCTCAGTCGTGCGCTCAATTCCGAAATCGTCCGCAGAATCAGCTCATCGACGTTAACGCTCTCGCATGCTAGTTCATCTATCTCCCGAAAGGTTCCGAGTTCCTCGGTGAGCGAAACGAGTTTATTGAGATTTTCGAGAGCCGCGGCGAGGTACCGTGCTTGCGAGTCCGGCGGAGCGGAATCCTGGTTTTCCAGGGCAAGCCGGACGTACCCGCGCGCCGCAAAAAGCGGATTGGAGAAGTCGTGACGGATATGCGAGAGCCAGCGTTCCCGCATCCGCTGGAGAGCCCTTACAGAAGCATCCGGTTGGGGCCGTTGCGGAAGCGTTGTCGAATCCATGTCGCCGCGCGCGTAGTGCAATTCCGTCTCCAGTATGGAAACCGAAGTGGACCCAGGCGTGCTACGGGCCCCTTCAGTTTTCACTCGGTCCAGCGGATTAAGCCAAGTCGATCGTGAGAGTTCCCATCCTCAAACAGGGCGATTTCGTAATCGCGTCCATTCAGTCTGCGCTGACGGATGATGATCTGCTTCAGTTGCGGGACGATTTGGCTGCGCACGTGGGCAAATACAGGTCGAAGGGGGTCATCGTCGATGTGACCGTGCTCGATGTGATCGACTCTTTCGCATCGAGAACCGTCCGCGATCTTGCGCATATGGTAAGGCTTCGCGGCGCGCGGACTGTGATCGTGGGGATTCAGCCGGAGGTCGCGTTCGCCATGGTGCAACTCGGGCTCGAACTGGGAGGCGTCGCCACCGCGCTGGATTTGGAAGAAGCCCTCACGTTGCTGAAAAATGAAGCGCAGTGACATGAGTCACGGGCACCGGATCATCCCCATCCTGGCCGATGCAGACATCGTGGAAGCCAGGATGGCGGCCAGAGCGTTGGCCGAATACGTGGGGTTCAGCGGAGCTCACCTTGTGATGATT
>JBAIXM010000083.1:0-1601 GCA_037916615.1 Bryobacterales bacterium | reverse complement strand
GCCCAGGGCATCCGGAACTCGCGCGCGACGATCACGTTGCGCTCGTTCACATACCAACTGCCCTGCTGGTCCACCATGTGCCTGACCTGGGAAACGCGGGTGCTCATTCGACGTGCCAGCAGTCGTTCGAGCTGCTCTTCGCTGGTGACCGACCAGACTTCCGGCAACTCGTCGACAAGGCAGCGGCCCCGTGTGTCGTAGGGGTTTACATTGAGAAAGCGGAACAGGCTGCCGATCAAGTTGTAGAAACTGGGAGCAAGGTCGAGAGTACCCGCCCGTGTCTGCTTCCAGCGTTCTATGCAAAGGCGATAGTGCTCGTATTTTTCCAGTGGTGTGGCGGAAAAAACGCACACGACATCATCACGGACTTCGACGGCTTCCACCAGATCTTCGGGTTCTCCAGCCGAAAGCCAGTAGAGCGAATCGATGTTCTGCAGTACGGTCAGGATTTCATCGTCTGGCCTCGCGTCTCGGACCAGCATGGGCAAGTGCGTGGGTGCCAGGTGCGACTCGCCGAAGAGCACTACTAGCTGCGCCTCCGGATACGCCTTCCGCAATTCAGCAATTTTGGCGGCCGCGTGCTGATCGCGGGCGCGAATGCTGCGCATGTCCTCGCGGGGCGTACAATCCAGCCCGAAGATGGGTACACCCAGGCTTCTTGCCGTTTCCAGCAACTCACGAAAAGGCTGCCAGTCGTAGCCCCAGTCGGTTACGAAGCGGATGCGGCTGCACAGTTCCTGAGCGTCAATTTCGCCTCGCTGCCATTCGTCGAGGATGTGCTGGTCGCGGGCAACAATCGCCTCGACGCCGAGGACAACCGTCTTTCCCGCAGCCGCCAAGCGCCGGATCAAGTCGGCGGTAAAGCGCTGCGATGCCGGCAGAGCATGGTAATCGCCGACAAGAACGGTATCCGCCCTATGCAGTTTGCCTTGAAGTTCGGGATACGGAAGCACGCGGCGGTAGGTCTGGAATGCTTCGCTGAAATCGCGCAGGTACTTGCGCCGGCACTTGGTGTCGGTGGCGCGAATGGTGCGCTCTACCTCGGCGAGCGCGTGTAGCTGCGCAGCGCTGCGCCGGAACCGCAGTAGCGGATTGCTCGACATGTATTCGCCAGCGGCAAAGCCGCAAGCGCGCCAGAGCACGCTAAGCTTGACTTGGCTAAACCGCTGTCCCTATCCTCACCCTTCCGAGTATTAAGGAAGGCCTTTAGGAGATTAGATGCCAACCGGCTCGCAAGGAGCAACATTGAATTTGACGGTGGCGACCACCGGTGCCAGCGGGTCGGTGTTTCTCCAGCAGATGCTCCGGGTTCTGGAGGCCGATCCTCGCGTAAGTCACACAAACTTCATCACTTCCGACGGCGGACTGCGGGTCTTGGCGGAAGAGTTGCATATCGCGGGACGGGTAAACCTGGTGGAACAGCTCATCGGCAAAAAGTCATCCAAGATCGTCCAGCAGAACAATACCGATATTGGCGCCAATGTCGCCAGCGGCTCGTATCCGAGCGACGCGATGATCGTGATTCCCTGCTCGATGGGCACCCTGGGCAAAATCGCGAACGGCGTCGGAGAGGCCCTTATCGAGCGTGCTGCCGATGTCTG
>JBAIXM010000082.1:0-2364 GCA_037916615.1 Bryobacterales bacterium | reverse complement strand
CCGGAGGGGACTGAGTTGCGGGCCGGCGTTCAGCTTGCCCTCGAAGAGGCCAACCGCCGGGGCGGATATCACGGGCGTATCCCGTATGAGATGGCCTTCCGTCCCGACGACGGCCCATGGGGCGTGGCCGCAAGCCGGGTGGTCGACCTTGCTTACGACGACAAGGTTTGGACGATCATAGGCGGACTAGACGGGCAGCGCACGCACGTAGCGGAACTCGTCGCCGCCAAGGCCTGGATCCCGGTCGTCAGTCCATGGGCTTCGGATTCCTCGGTCGACTATGCGAACGTTCCCTGGGTCTTCCGCTGCGCGCCCGCAGACATCAGCCAGGTCGACGCACTGGTATCGTATGCAAGGGCAAGTGGTTTCAGGCG
Organism: Bryobacterales bacterium; assembly: GCA_037916615.1. Taxonomy (GTDB): domain Bacteria; phylum Acidobacteriota; class Terriglobia; order Bryobacterales; family Bryobacteraceae; genus Palsa-187. Next base: position 1,990 of record JBAIXM010000082.1, on the reverse strand, counting down.
CCTCGTTGCACTCACCGAAATCGAACGCGAAGCTCACGCCGGCTACAACCGGTTGAGCGAGCGCCTGGAAAGAGAGAAACTCTCTCTCGCTGCTCACCTGGAGTACCTGTCCACCGATCCGATACAGATCGTGCCCAGAGTTGGAGAGTTTGCCCCTGATGCGATCCTGGTCTGGGGATCAGCGCGCACGGCGATTTCTCTGATCGAGGCGTTACGCTCTGCCGGAATCACGGCGCCGGTGCTGGGTTCCTCTGCTCTGGCGAGGCCGGAACTCGCTTCGAGGGGCGCCTCCATCGGCGAAGTTGTTGTGACCGCACCCTTCGACCTGAGTGAAAAGAGCCCGGCAATGACCGGATTTGCCGCGCGCTTCAGACAAGAGTCCGGATCAGACCCGTCACCACTGGCCTGCTATGCCTACGACACCACGCGGCTCGTGATCGCGGCCATCGACTCTGCGGGGCTGAATCGTGCACGCATCCGTGATGCGCTTGCCGGAACAACTTTTGACGGGGTCACAGGAAGAATAGAGTTCGACTCCCTTCGCGGCAGTACTGCCAGGCCTGTCCTCATGACTGTAAAGAACGGCCAGTGGAGAAGGGTAGAGCGGGCGAGAGTTGCCGCCAGGAAGTAAACGGCCAGCAGGAAGACGCTATCCGTGTCCTTTCGAATGGGCCGATGGTGCGACCATATGGCGGAGCGCCGGCTCCAGTTCAGGGAACTGGAATTTGAACCCTGAGTCCGTCAGCCTGGCCGGCTCGATGCGCGCGCTGGCCAGGAGTAGCTCATCAACCATCTCGCCCAGCATCAGGCGGGCTGCGAAGGCCGGCAGCCCGACGATCGCTGGACGAGACAGCACGCGCGCCAGCGTCCGGGTAAAATCGCGGTTGGTCACCGGGTTCGGTGAAACAACGTTGAGCGGGCCGGCTAAGACTTCCTTCTCGATGGCGTGAAGAACCACAGCCAGAAGGTCATCCAGCGCGATCCAGCTCCAGAACTGGCCTCCGTCACCGATTGTTCCCCCAAGGCCCGCCTTGAACAGCGGCAGCATTTTCGCCATTGCTCCACCCGCAGCGCTAAGGACAATGCCGATGCGGAGGTTTACTACACGGATGCCCCGCGACGCCGCAGCGTTTGCCGCCGCTTCCCATGCCTGACACACATCCGGCAAGAACCCGTGTCCCGGCGGACTCTCTTCCCGCAGGAGCTTTGCGCCCCTGTTGCCGTAGTAGCCGATCGCCGAAGCGCAGATCAGCACTCTCGGAGGCTTCGACAGGCCTGTCAGTGTGTCAACGAGGAACCTGGTGCCGATAGTACGGCTTTCCCTTATGCGACGCTTCTTGGCGGCTGTCCATCGAGCCCCGGCGATGCTTTCGCCGGCCAGATGGATCGCAATCGCGAAGCCCTCCAGCGCTTTCGAGTTGATCGACCGCCTGATAGGGTCCCATTCGATGTCGTCGCTTCCCGGTGTCGCCGAAGACCGCACCATGCCCCGAACATCGTGGCCCTTTGACGTAAGGAAGGGGAGCAACGCCGATCCGATGAATCCTGATGAGCCGGTCACGAGTATCTTCATGACTTCCCCGCTCGCGAGAAGAGTTGGACTTAGCTATTCCGCCTATATTCTATGCGGTACTTCGCTCAAAATCTTCAGGAAACGGGTGTACCTCGTGTTCGCCGGTTCACCCGTTGGGGTATGGAGGTAAGGGCGCACACGGGCTCGTCGGTATCGGCATCGGGATCGCAATCGAGTCCGGTCGCGGATCGATTGAACGCGGGTCTCAGTCCGGGGGTTCTTCGCTGGTCATTATTTCGAATACCGATACCGATAGCGACACCGATTCGGGTCCCGACCCAGAAGGATTCCGACCAATGCGTTGGCCTGACGTGATGGCGGGATACTGTGCGTTGACTTGCGGCGCACAAATACCTAAGATGGCGACAGCCAGCGAGGAGGACCCATGAGGCTCGTAATCAATTCGCGCGAAGAACG
>JBAIXM010000081.1:0-1545 GCA_037916615.1 Bryobacterales bacterium | reverse complement strand
TGTACGAAGTGATCTGGCTGCGGCTGGGGATGGCCACATTCGGCGTGACCACGCCGGTGGTTTCGCTGTTTGTTTCGGTGTTCATGGGCGGACTCGGACTGGGCAGTTGGGCCGCGGGCGCATGGATGCGGAGAACGGAGCGGACCCGGGGCGCCGACCCGCTGCGGTTGTACGCCATGACCGAGGGGCTTATTGGTGTCTCCGCGATCACGGTGCCGGTAGAGCTGGGATGGGCGCGCGGCTTCCTCGCGAATTCCCGCACGGATTGGGCATTCGCTTCGTCGCAATACTTCGGAATAGCGGCGCTGTGGATCGTGGCGATCCTGTTGCCGTGGTGCCTCTGCATGGGCGCGACCTTTCCGCTGGCGATGGCGGCGATCCGCCGGCGGGTCCCGGAAGAGGAGGCGTCCTTCAGCCGGTTGTACCTGGCGAACGTGCTGGGCGCGGTCGTCGGCGCGCTCTTGCCGGCCTACGTTCTCATCGAGCTCTTCGGATTCCGAAATACGCTGAAAGTCGGAGCGGCGGCGAACCTGCTGGTGTGCGCGACCGCGCTTGCGCTGAGCCTGCGCAGCGAAGCGGCGCGCTCTCAAGACCACACGTTTGCGACGGCGCCAAAGCCGGCGGGCTCCTCAGGAGCGGACCTTGGGTTGCTGTTCCTCACCGGCTTGGCCAGCCTGGCGATGGAGATCGTCTGGATCCGCCAGTTCACGCCGTATATGGGGACCGAGGTTTACACGTTTGCGTGGATCCTGGGCTGCTACCTGATCGGGACGTGGATCGGTTCGCGGAGCTACCGGCTCTGGGTGCGGCAGCACGATCCATCGGTGCAGACCCTCGCATGGGCGCTGCTGGGGGTGGCGTCGCTGCTGCCCCTGCTGATGAGCGATCCCCGGGTGCCGATGGTGGGGTGGCTGCGGGTCGCGCTGGGGATCATGCCGCTCACCGGCCTGCTGGGATTCGTGACGCCGCAGCTGGTGGACCGCTACTCGCGCGGAGATCCCGACCTGGCCGGCAAGGCGTACGCGGTGAACATCGTGGGATGCATCGCGGGGCCGCTGCTGTCGGGCTTCGTGCTGCTGCCCGTCCTGGGCGAGCATTGGTCGGTGGTTGTGCTGGCGTGCCCGTTACTCGCGTTGATGTTCCTCGTGCAGCCCGCGGATGGAATGCGGCACACCCTCCGCTTGTATGCGGAGCTTGCTGTGGCGGCGCTAGCGCTGCTGGTCTTTACGCGCGATTTTGTCACCATCTATAAGGATGGGCTGGTGCGCCGGGATTACACGGCGACCGTGGTCGCGACCGGCACGGGAATGAACCGGCGCCTGGTGGTCAACGGCGTGGACATCACCGTGCTCACGCCTATCACCAAGTACATGGCGCACCTGCCGCTCGCCTACCTCGATCATCCGGCGAAGAAGGCGCTGGTGATCTGTTTCGGCATGGGCACGACGCATCGCTCGCTGCTGAGCTGGGGGATCGATTCGACGGCGGTGGAGCTGCTGCCGAGCGTCCCTCAGGTGTATGGATATTTTCATTCGGACGGACCGG
>JBAIXM010000080.1:0-71841 GCA_037916615.1 Bryobacterales bacterium | reverse complement strand
GTCCGGTCTGCGTTGCCAGCCACAGATAGCCCTGCCGGGTTTGAAAAATCTGGAGGATGCCGCCCTGAGGCAGGCCCTGCTGGGTCTGCCAAATCCGGTGGACATACTGGGTCAGCGCGCGGTTCGGATCGAGCCCGAAGGCTGCCGGGGGCAGGGTCAACGTCACCAATAACAGCAGCGCCGCCGGTCCGGCTCCGCGCGACACAGTTCGACACATTTGCCTTTATTCTAGCGCCCGCCCGGTGTACTCAAAAGCGATGGGCTTAGAACATAACTCCGAAACCGCCGGATATCTCCGTTTGACGCAGCCAGCCTTCGCGGAGAAACGGCAGACTGAACGGCTTAGGAGTCGTGTACTGGCGGATATCCAAACGCACTCCAAACAGCGAGGTCACACGGACTTTTACGCCGCCGCCATAGTTGAATCCGAACTTGTTGTCGCCTCCGCCGTATGCGGCGGAAGACCCCGGCGGAACGTAGTTGGCGAACATGACGCCGCCCGTGGCAAACGGCCGGATTCGCGTTCCTTCGCGCGTCGCGTACAGCAAAAAGTTGTAGCCGCCTTGATGGATCGCCATGCCCTGTTCGGTGGCTTCACCCGTGCCCGAGACAAAAGGAGATGCACGAAGTTTCGTCCGGCTATAGGCATACTGCACTTCGTGGCCGAAATGGCTGTCGTTATTTAGAGCCACTCGAAAACTGAAGCGGAATCCGTCCTCCAGTTGGAAATCGTCCTTCGAGCCATTTGGATCAGTACTCCCCAGACCCCTATTGGAAATAATGGATTGGCCGCCATTAAACCAGGCTTCAAACGATTGTCCCCACGCGGACGCGGCACATAACAGCAACAGCACCACAGGAAGATTTTTCATATCTCACAGATGCCTCTGATCTAGAAGTAGTTACAACTCTTTTGGAACCGTGATGCGTCCCTCCAGGTATTGTACTGCCCGGCCCCCGATTCCCACCCGGCCGCCGCGGTCTTCGCACCACAGTTCGCCTCCGCGCGCGGAGATCTGACGCGCAAACAGCTTCTTTCTACCGGTTCTCTGAGACCAGTACGGAATCAAGGTCGTGTGCGCGCGTCCGGTCACCGGATCCTCGGGAATTCCGGCCTTGGGAGCAAAAAATCGCGAGACGAAATCGCAGTCGCTGCCGGGGGCCGTCACGATTACCGCGAAGCAATCCAAAGCGGCCAGTTTGCTCATATCCGGAGCCAGCCTGCGAACATCGTCCTCGCGATCGAATACGCACAGGCAGTCCGCGGCGCGCAAGACACTGAACGGACGCGCTCCCAAAGCGCTTGTCAACGCCTCCCCCAGAGCCTGGTCCGGGCATGGCGCAGGGGGCCGCGAAGGAAAATCCAGAACGTACAGATCCCCGTCCCGGGCGACCGTCAGAGGACCGCTGAGAGAGTCGAAGGTTATCCCGGGGGAGGCGACTTCGTGCCGGAGTTCCAGGATCACGTGCGCAGCCGCCAAGGTGGCGTGCCCGCACAGCTCAACTTCCACCGTGGGTGTGAACCAGCGGAGACGATAGCGGCCGTCCTCACGGACATAAAAGGCCGTCTCGGGAAGATTGTCTTCCGCCGCAATCGCCTGAAGTAGTCTATCGTCGAGCCACGTTCCCAATGGACACACCGCCGCAGGATTGCCGCGGAAAGGCGCGCCAGCAAACGCGTCCACCTGATAAATCGGAATCTGCACGGGCCTAGTTCACACCCGGCCGCGTCTGGAGGATTTTCAGAGTGCGTTCGAGTTGCTGGATCCGTTGGGATTGTTGATCGTTGGCCTGCTTCAGCCGCGCAATCTCCGCTTCCAGCTCATCGCGCCGCCGCTCCAGAGTTTTCAGTTCGTCCGCGTTGGCCTTGGAAGGCGGCGGCCCGAGAAACCGCGACGCTTCCGGCACCTTCGTGCCGTCGGGTTGCTCGACGTTCATCCTCACTTGAATGTCGCCCGTCTCACGCTTGTACGAGAATTTGCCGAGCGCCAGATCGGCCGGCGTCAAGGGGATCGTTCGCGTCTGGGAACCGTCGGTGATCTCCAGATTTCCGCGGATGGCCTTCGCCACCGGCGTTGCCGCGCGGTTCCATGCGATATCGAGCTGCCCTTCCCTCTCCAGAACGCTCAGCCCGATCGTCTCGTTGGCCGGAGCAACAGAAAAATAGCGCGCCCCGCCGAGCGCCAGCGCGACGACAACGATCAGCACCGCCACCGCTGCGAACCATTTTTTGGCGGCACCCGCCTTCTTCGAGGCGGCAGGATCGAATGCGCTTTCCTGAGCACGCGGCTCCGACGCGGGCGCGGAATCTCCGAACAGGGTCGTGATCGTGGATGAGACCGGCGACGAAGCCGGCGACGAGATCGCCGAATACGCCGCGGGTTCGGGAGCAGGCGGCGGCGCCGCGGATTCCGCGGGACGCGCGACGGGGCGCGGGTCCGGACGTTGTTCGAGACGTATTTCGGGGCGGCGTTCCACGGCCTTCCGCTCGGCAAAAGATCCCCGGTGTTCCGCTCGGCTGTCGAACGCCGCGATCCGGTCCGGGAAACTGAACTCCAGATAGCTCTGGCTGCCGTTGACGGATCCGTCGGGTTCCCAGATGAAGAATCCAGCGCGCATGTTTCCGCCGCGCACCGGCCGGATCACAAGTGTCACTTGCCAGGGCTGCTTGAAATACGTCGAGAAAATTTCGCGGTCCGAATCGCTCAGGTTGATTTCCGTGCGCGTGTGCGAAACGTACCAGCCCAGGCATATCAGTCCCTCGAGCCGGGCATCCTGCTGGTCATGACGCATCTGCTCGAGCAGCGCGGCCCGGTCGCGCTCGGAAAGACGGAAGGCTGGTCCATTCGCGTGCTCGCAAGCCGAAGGCCGGATCGCCAGAATGCGAATCGTTTGGCCGTCGCGCACTCCATAGAGCAATCCCCCAACCTCGATTCCGCCGCGGGACAGCTTCTGAAAGCCTTCGGCCACCTCGTGCCGGATCTCTTCGATCACCACCAGAGAGTATTCAATGGTGAGCGGCGTGAACGCGCCACTCCAGGTTCCGAACTTGACCTCGCTCATGTTCAAGGCAGCAAACCTACTCTCTTGTGATCTGGTTTGTACTATTGTACGGAAACCCAAGGGGCAAGTACGTCAGGTGGGTCCGCAAACCTCTTCGCCACCGAGGTATCATCCCACGCCTCAATGGTTTTACGGCTCGCTTGAGCCCGCCGATTCGGCGCAATCCTCAGAAAAGCGCGCATCTCCACTGGGGACCTTCCCGGTACTCTCTAGTACTTTTGAGGGGCGCTACGTGAGTTTCTAGGTGTTATCCATTAGTTGAGCTCGAAGAAGCCAGCGGTCGTTGCCAAATGCTGCGGGAACACACGAGCCAGTCGGGGGAAAGATGAAGACGCTTGGAATATTTGCAGTCGCCTTGTTTTTATCAGCCGCAGCTTGGGCTGACACCATCACTTCGCCGGATGCGGCCTTCGTGAGTGTCCCGTTGACATTCACTTCAACCACGGGATCGGGTGGAACGCCCTTCTGGAACAACTACTCGTCCGACGGTCTAAACATGAATGCCGGAGACTTCCTGACAGGCAGCAATCCGGCTATGGGGCTTACGAATTACCTGGGCACCGGCGCTAACTTCGGAAGCTACCTATCTACGGGTGGCGCGAATCCGGATGCCTCGATGAATTTCAGTTTCCTGCAGAGCGCGACTTCCGTGGATATTACCCTGCTCTACTCCAACGCGGGCGCGAACATGACCACCACCTACGGGACACAGATCGGATTCTACAACCTGGCAAACCCGTCGCAGAAGACGATCCTTTTCGATCATGGATCGCTCTACAATTCCTCCGCCGGCGGCGTCTACAACAATAACGTGACGCCGCTGCCGACCTTTTCGGTCAACACGTTCGCCAACTACGGCCTTTACGCCACCACGTGCGGATACAATCCGAACGGCAGCATCTACTGCGACACGTTCTACTCCAACACGGCCCTCGATCCGAATGACGAGTTCGCGCACCAGCATTTCGCCCTTTTTCAGAGCTCGCTGGACCCCCAAACCTTCTTTGTGGGATTCGAGGACAGCCGCGGCATGAATCCGACAGAAGGATACGGCGACTTCAACGATGCGATCTTCCGCATCCACACGACAACCACTACGTTCACCGAAACCAGCGCCGTCCCCGAGCCGGCGACTTTCTCGATCCTTGGAGTCGGCCTGGCCGGTCTCGGGTTGCTGCGCCGGCGAGCCCGCCGTTAAGCGCCGTGTATTCCGGGTTAGGCGGACGCGGCTCCGCCTCCGGCTGCCCGGGCGGCAGAAAGCGCGGCTTCGTAATTGGGGTGGTCGCCTACTTCCTTGACGTACTCGACGTAGCGAATCACGTTGTTCTTATCGACCACGAAGATCGCGCGGCTCATGATGCGCAGATCTTTGATCAACGTGCCGTAGGCCTGACCGAAAGATCCGTCGCGGTGGTCGGAGACCATCTTTACGTGATCGACTCCGAATGCTCCGCACCAGCGCTTTTGAGCGAAAGGCAGATCCATGCTGAAGGTGTAAATCTTCACATCGGGAAGCTTGCCGGCTTCCTCGTTGAAGCGCTTGGTCTGCGCGTCGCAAACCGGCGTGTCCAAAGACGGGACCACGCTGAAAATCCGCACGCCGTTCCCTGTCCCAGCCAAATCGAGCGGTTTGAGCGAGTCATCCACAGCCCTAAAATCCGGCGCCTTGTCGCCCGGCTTCAAGGCCGGACCAAGCACCGTCATGGGGTTTCCTCTGAGTGTTGTTGCTCCTGGTCTTTCCATAGACCTTCATTGTAATAACTTCGCCAGCTCTGAAGGTTCGGTGACGGGCAACTGGCACGCATAGTTTTCGCAAACGTATGCGGTGGGAAGGCCGTTCACCGCGGGCATGGACTGCGGAGCTTCGGATGCCCGCATCACGACCGCTTCCGGCAGGAACCGCCTGTGGACCTCGCGCAGCATATCCGCGATACGTTCCATCGGCCCCGCGAGAACAATCTCCCTCGGCTTGCTCATCGCGAACATCTGCGCCACCAGCATCTGCGGCAGTCCGGCTCCGGCCGAAAGCATCTTTCCGGAGAAAGCTTCCAAGGCACGCTCAGCCGCCTGGCGGAAGTTTTCGCGTCCGGAGATCCGCGACAGACGCAGCAGCGCCAGAGCCATCACCGAATTTCCGGAAGGCTCCGCGCCATCGTAATCGTCCTTGAGGCGAAGCACAAGATCGCTCTGATCCGCCCGGGAGCTGAAGAGTCCGCCGTTCTCTGTGTCTTGAAATATCTCAATTGCGCGATCGGCAAGCCTGACAGCCCAGGCCAGATCCGCCGGGTCGAACTGCGTCTCGTAAAGATCGACCAGCGCATTCATGAGAAATGCGTAATCGTCCAAAAAAGCTTCGATTGCGGCCTCGCCCTCGCGATAACGGCGAAGGAGTGTTGCATTCCCTTCGCGCCAGAGACGCCGGTGCAGGAAGCTGCGGGCGGCACGCGCCGCTTCGCCGCAGCGTGAATCGCCCAGAACCTGCGCGCCCTTGGCGAGCGCCGAAATCATCAAGGCGTTCCAGCTTGTGAGGACCTTGTCATCCAAATGCGGACGCGGACGCCGTGACCGAATTTCGAGCAGCTTCTCCGAGGCACGCCGGATCGTCTCTTCGGATCCAGGAACATCCTGCGCCCGGTAGAGGATGTTGCGGCCCGTGAACTCGCCGTGCGGATCCTCGTCCACGTTGCCCCGTTCCATCGCGCCGAAACGCCGGCAGAAGAGTGCGGCATCCTCGGGCCCGAGGGCGTCCACGATTTCCTGATAGCTCCAGATGTAGAACGCGCCTTCGTGTTTGTCTTCGGGGTGCGCGGGATCGGCGGCGCTGTCGGCGTCCTCGGCTGAGTAGAACGCGCCGTCAGGGTGTCGGAGATCCCGCAGAACGTAGGAGAAAATGTCGCGAGCAACATCCGCGTATTGCGGGTCGCGTGTGATCTGGTACGCCTCCAGGTACGAGATCGCCAGTTGCGCCTGGTCGTACAGCATCTTTTCGAAGTGCGGCACGAACCAGCGTTCATCCACTGAGTAGCGATGGAACCCGCCGCTGAGCTGATCGTGCATGCCGCCCTTGGCCATCTCCCGCAGAGTGACCAGCGCCATGTCGCGCGCTTCTTCATTGTCCGTGAGCGCGCTGTAGCGCAGCAGGAAGTTCAGCACGCTGGGTCGCGGAAATTTCGGCGCCGGCCCGAATCCACCCAGGCGGGCGTCGAAAGACCGCCGGAACGAATAAAACGCCGCATCCAGCGTATGCTGCCCGACGGCAGCCGCGGGGCCGCCTGATTCGCTGTACTGCCGGAGCTGTTCGATAACTTGCGCGCCCGACTCCTCGATCCGGCGCCGGTCATCGCGCCATGCACGCGCGAGGCTTTCCAGAATCATGCGGAACCCGGGCCGGCCGTACCGCGTGTCGGGCGGGAAATAAGTTCCCCCGAAAAACGGCTTGGCCTGTGGGGTCAGCCAGACTGACATCGGCCAGCCGCCGCTCCCCGTGGTCGCCTGTACGAACAGCATGTACACGCGATCCAGATCGGGGCGCTCTTCGCGGTCCACTTTCACCGGAACGAAGTGCTCATTCAGTAGGCGCGCGACGTCTTCGTTTTCGAAAGACTCGTGCTCCATCACATGACACCAGTGGCACGTGGAATAGCCGATGGAAAGGAATATCGGCTTGTCTTCGCGACGAGCTTTTTCCAGCGCTTCCTCGCCCCACGGATACCAATCCACGGGATTGTGGGCGTGCTGCTGCAGGTACGGACTCTTTTCGTGGATCAGCCGGTTGGCGGGCACTATTCCAAGGTATACCCTCGGGCCGACACCGCCGAGCACACAATCTCGGATTTGTGCCCGCGCGACGCGAAAACATCGCGAACCAGCTCACAAACGCTTTCGTGTCCGCGTTCATAGAACACCAGGATCGAAGGCCCTGCGCCGCTTAACGCGCAGCCCAGCAGCCCCGGCGCCCGAAGCTGCGTGATCTCCTTCAATCCCGGAACCAGATCGTAGCGATAAGGCTGGTGCAGCCGGTCTTCGAGCGCAGTGGGGAACACGTCCCGCGCTCCGGTCGCCAGTGCCGCGATTAACAGCGCGCTGCGCTGCACATTAAACACGGTGTCCGCGCGCGAATATGTTTGCGGCAGCACGCGCCGGGCTTCCGAGGTCGGCAGCACGAAGTCCGGAACCACCACCGCGACGTTATAGTGCCGGTCCAGTTCCAGCCGCACTGCCCGCGCCACCCCGTCGGAATCGATCGCGCTGGCGACAATCGACCCGAGCACACAGGCCGCTACATTATCCGGATGCCCTTCGATCTGCGCAGCCTCATCCAGAACCCGATGCGGATCCCAACCCAAGTGCAAGATCTCGTTTGCGATGACCACTCCGGCCGTCAGAGCCGCCGCGCTCGACCCTAATCCCTTGCCGATCGGGATATCGTTGGCGATCTCCAGCTCAATCGGAGGCATCGCGGCCGAAGTATCGGCAGCCACCCGGAGCGCGGTCTGCCAAATCAGGTTATCTTCGCCCGCCGAGATCAGGTGGGAGTCCCGCCCGGAAGGGCAAATTTTCAAGGAATCCGCGGGACGGAAGCGGCACCGGAGATAAAGGTCCAGGGCCAAGCCAAGTGCATCGAAACCAGGTCCTAGGTTCGCGCTAGACGCAGGTACACGAACGGTTTTCCTCGCCGGGGGCATGAATCCCCCTATTCTGGCATGCTTCCGGCTAAAATAGCGTATATGGAAGCCAGCACTACGGTGAGCCCCTTAGCGGGCTCGGTCGAGATTCCCGGATGGAAAGTCATTGCGAGTCACGTGGCGGCCCTGTTCATCGGGATTGTGTTTGTCACCACGGGTGTCTACAAAGCTGTTGATCCGTATAAGTTCGCGAACCTCGCCAAAAATCTGCTGGTGCCCTACGATCTGACCCTTCCTCTAGCCCTGCTCCTTGCCCTGGCCGAGACCACCGCCGGAGTATTGATCCTGGTGCCGCGGTTCCGCCGCTGGGGAGCTTTGCTGGCCGGGGCTTTACTCCTCGTGTTCATGGCCTATGTGGGGTGGAACTACAAAGCGCTCATCGGGCGGGATTGCAGTTGTTTCCCTGAGCTCCGGCTTCCGCTCGGAATCACCATCGATATGCGGCGCTCGGTAGGTCCAGGGTTCTTCTATGGCGACCTGGGGTTTCTAGCGGCGACGGCGGTCGCCGGAATCTGGGCGCGGCGCTCTGAGGGTCTGCGTACCGCCGTGGTGATCCTGGGCGCAGTAGCGGTATTTACGGGAGTGAGCTTCGGCTCGGCTTACAGCAAACTCACCGGGCTGAAGGCTCCGGATTCCATCATGGTCGACGGCCAGCCCATGTCGCTCCAGCAGGGGCGCGTATTCCTGTTTTTCTACGATCCGGAGTGCGGGACGTGCAATGCGGTCGGCAAGAGCATGGGGCCGCTTAAATTCCGCAGCGATATCACCCTGGTCGGCATCCCCACGCGAGTGCCGCAGTTCGCCGCAAGCTACCTTCACGATAACGGCCTGAATTTCAAGACTTCGACCGATTCCGCGAAACTTCGGGAGGTGTTCAAGTTCGATAATCCGCCCTACGCCGCGCTCATCGAACGCGGCCGCCAGACCGCGGTGATTTTGCCGACTCAGTTTGACGAAGACAATCCGTCCAAACACATCGCATTGCTACGGCAAATGGGCGTCATCGAGTAGTGTCCATCCGCAGCTTTCTCGGTCTTCCGGACACTCACGCTCCCACGGGAGAGACCGAAGCCGTGCGTAAAGTGGTTGAGGCATTGGACCATCTCGATCCCGCCCGCGCCCGGTTTATCGCCGCTTTCGGATACATTCTGAGCCGGGTGGCGAATGCCGATCTCAAGATCAGCCCGGAGGAAACCCGCGCCATGGAGCGGATCATCATGGAGCGTAGCGGACTTCCCGAGGAACAAGCCTTGGTCGTCGTGCAGACGGCGAAGACCCGCACCCAGCTCTTCGGCGGGACTGAAAATTTCCTGGTGACGCGCGAATTCAGCCGCATCGCCACTCGCGACGAGAAGCTCGCTTTACTCGATTGCCTCTTCGCCGTCGCCGCGGCCGAAGGCGGCATCTCGACCGCCGAAGACAACGAGATCCGCCAGATTGCCAGCGAACTGGGACTCGAGCATCCGGAGTTTATCGCGGTCCGCTCGCAGTGGAAGGATCAACTTACGGTTCTGAAACCGAGTTAATTCCTCAAGGAAGCGTCTCCCGCTCCTCGTCTTGTTGAGCCTGATAATCAAGCTGCCGGACTTTTTGCTTCGGATTCTTCGCCAAGATCTGGTTCTCCAGATCCTGCGGCACAACAGGATTCTCTTTCCTGCGGCTCGTCAGCTTCAGATCGTCGAGTACCGCTCGCACGTATTTCTTCATGCTTCATTCCTGCCATGGCCGCGCGTGCGTTACGGAGTTCCCGGTTGTATACCCAAGACCGGCCGTCACATCCCGTCCGCACAGTAGGGTGACTGGCCTCCTGAGGTGCTAAAATCCGAACGAGGAATCTTCCCATGAAGTATCGCCGGTTTCTCCTGCTTGGAGTATCTTGTGCCGCCTTTACATGGGGGCAAGCGGCTGTGGAAAATGCAGTCGGCGCGGGCGCCGCAACGGGGGCCGCGGCCGGAGCGAAAGGCGCCGGCCAGTCGGTCGGTGGTGTCTTCGGAGCCCTGGGAAACATTCTCAACCAGGCTTCGAAACCCGGCGGAACAAGCAACTCTGGAAACACCGTTACCTCGACTACGACAGTGGTCACGGCTCCCAGCGAAGCCAAGGCGGTCTCGGTCCCGAGCAAACCGGTGGATCCTGCCGACATCAAGGTCGGCATGACTCGCGATGAGCTTCTGAACCGCTTCGGAGAGCCTGCCACGCGCACCTCGCAGTTCCGCCAATCCAAGATGGTCGACACATTCTGGTATGCGACGTCGAACAAGGACGAGCTGATCGTCAACCTTGCGGACGGCAAGGTGGTGTCCGCCGTCCTGGCGTCGCAGCGCAATAAGCGCGCCGCCGCCCCAGTGAGGAGATAGATGATTCTGCGCCTGTTTTTCGCGGCAGCGTTCGCAACAGCGCTCTCCGCCCAAACTGCACCATACGTCGGATCCGCCGCTTGCCGGACCTGCCATCCCGGCATTTACGATCGCTGGAGCAAAACGCGCATGGCCAATGTTGTGCGCGATCCAAAAGTTCACCCGGACGCCATCATCCCCGACTTCAGCAAGTCCGATCCGAATCTTACATTCACCAAGGACGCGATCGCGCTCGTCTACGGCAGCAAATGGAAGCAGCGCTATTTCACCAAGGTCGGCGACGATTACTTCCCGCTTCCCGGCCAGTGGGACGTCGCCAACCAACGCTGGAGCCGCTATCTGGTCGCGAACGGAACCGACTGGTGGGCGGCTCACTATCCAGCCGATAACATGCAGCGCCCCACCGGCCCGCTATGCGACGGTTGCCACTCGGTCAACTACAACATCCAGACCAAAACCGTCACGGAATGGAATGTCGGCTGCGAAAAATGCCATGGTCCCGGAGGCGAGCACGTCCGGCGGCCTTCGCGCGCGAATATCGTCAATCCCGCCCGCCTCGGCCTCCGCGGGGTCGACGTCTGCATTCAGTGCCATTCCCAGGGCCAGCCCCTGTCGAATCCGATTCAAGGCAAATACTACGACTGGCCGGTCGGTTTCGACGTGACCAAGAACCTAAGCGACTTCTGGAAGCTCGAAGATCACAAGCCGGGAGAGACCAGCTTCACTCATTTTCCGGACGGCACTGCGCACAAAAATCGCATGCAGGGCAACGATTTCGTTCAGAGCGTGATGTACACGCGCGGCATCACATGTTTTACCTGTCATGACGTGCACGGCACCGCCAACAACGCCGACCTGATCAAGCCCGCCAACGTGCTCTGCCTGCAATGCCATGGGCCGAACTCTCCCAACGGCCCGCACACGGCGACCATCGAGCAGCATACTCATCACGCCGCCGGATCCACCGGTAGCGAGTGCGTGAATTGCCACATGCCCAAGATCGAGCAGGAATTCACCACCACCAACGTCCGCAGCCACACGTTCAAGTTCATCGTTCCGGCTGAAGCGGACGGCCTCAAGATGCCTAACTCCTGCAACTCCTGCCATACCGACAAAGATGCGGCTTGGGCGACGAACGCGCTGAAAAGCTGGAAAGAATTCTCGCCCTGGCGCGTGGCGAACTAACGTCGCTTACCTGGTGCGCACCCGGCCTGCGAGCCCCTCGGCGAGCAGCGCAGTGACCAACGTGTTGAGGCTCACGCCTTCACGCGCCGCGCGAGCCACCAGCCGTGCGTGTAGACTCTTCGGGACGCGCTGCCGCCATTGTCCGCTGGAGGCCGAAAAAGATCCGGGCTTTGGGACTGGATCGCCGAATTCGCGAAGTGTGCGCAGAGCGGACTTCAAGGCGTCTTGTCCGTTGCGAATCGCTTCCGCCGGCGTTTCACCGTCGGACATGCAGCCAGGGATGTCAGGGTACTCAATGAGGTATCCGCCGCCTTCCTCTTCGGTCAGAAGACGAATCGAATACGGATAAGCATCCAGATCGAAGCTTTGTTTCTTCATGACTCCACCTTCAGGGTATCGATCAGCGCCAGAAACTGCCGAATATAGGGAGGCTTAATCGGCCGCCCGGCGGGCACCACCACCAGGAACTGCCGGGATCGCTAAAAGTGACATGGCTCGTGCCATGCTGGCGATAATCGATTCCATATTTCCGGGCCACGGTTTTCAGATCCTCGCCCCAATCACGAGGATGCTGCGCATTCCCGCCAGGATCTTAGCTGCATTCCCCACTTGTCCTATGGTACCGCATGCGGTACCATACACCCGACATTGGCGGGACTCCGCTCCGCAGGGTTAGGACTGCCAATCACGGCAGTAGGTTTAAAGCAGAATACGAACTTTTCGGAGGTGGACACGTTGCTCCGAATGCTTTTACTGCCTGAACGTATCGCTGAGCTCATGGCTGCTTACGGGAAGAGGTAGTCGTCATAGCGTCGGCGCCCCGAATTCCAGTAACAAGTCGTGATACCGTGTGCGGATCGGCTTCGACATCCACGATCAGCCCGTACTCCCCCGCCGTGGCCGAAGTGATCGGGCCAATGGAGGCGATCTTCACTCCAGCCAACGCGTCGCGCCCCGCGATGGAAACAAAATTCTTCACGGTCGAGGAACTCGTGAATGTGATCCAATGCGGCTTCCGAGCCAGAACCTCTCGGGCGCGGGACGCCGCGTCGGCCGGAATCACCGTTCGATACGCCTCGACCACGTCGACTTTCGCGCCGCGCTTCGCAAGCTCCACCGGCACCAGGTCCCGGGCAATAGCCGCACGCGGCAGCAGCACGCGCTTGCCCGCCAGATCGTCGCCCACGAGCGCTTCCAGAAGGCTCTCGGAGACGTACTCCTTCGGCATCCGGTCCACTTTGATGTGAAGCGCTTCGACCGCGTCCCGAGTCGCCGGGCCGATCGCGCACACCTTGGCCCGCAGCGAACGAATGTCTTTGAGCCGCTCGACGAAACTCCGCACGCCGTTGACGCTCGTGAAGATCAGCCAATCGTAGCTATCGAGACAAGCGATGGCGCGCTCCAGCGGACCGGGATCGGCCGGCGGCTGAATCTCGATTACCGGCAGCAGCAGCACCTCGGCACCGAGTTCTTCCAGCGGCTCGGCCAGCTCGGCCGCCTGGCGCCAGTCGCGCGTCACCACAATCCGTCGACCGAAGAGCGGCAGCCGCTCGAACCAGTTGAATTTTTCCCGCAGCGCGACGACTTCGCCGATCACAATCGTTGCAGGCGGCCTCAAACGGGCACCCTCGATCTTGCCGGGGAGAGTTTCCAGAGTTCCGACCAGCGTCTCCTGATCCGGCCGCGTGGCCCAGCGGACGGCCATTGCGGGCGTTTCTGGCGATCGCCCCCGCGCGATCATTTCCCGCGCGATCGCGGCGAAATTCACCAGCCCCATGAACAGGACAACCGTTTCAGCCGAACCGATCTTCCCCCAATCGATCGCGGCGACGTTGTGCCCCGTAACGAATGTCACAGCCGAGGTGTGTTCGCGGTGCGTCAGCGGCACGCCCGTGTATGCCGCCACGCCGAGCGGAGTCGTCACGCCCGGCACGATCTCGAACGGAATCCCGGCAGCCGCCAAAGCCTCCATCTCTTCCCCGCCCCGGCCGAAGATGAACGGATCGCCGCCCTTCAGGCGGACCACCGTCCAGCCGCGGCGCGCGCGATCGATCATCAGCGCCGAAATCTCTTCCTGCGACATCTCGTGCTGCGCGCGTTTCTTCCCGACGTAGATCTTTTCGGCATGCGCGGGCGCGTGCTCCAGCAGGCGCTCATTTGCCAGGTTGTCGTAGAGCACCGCGTTGGCGCGTTCCAGGATTGTTTTTCCCTTTACGGTAATGAGTCCGGGATCGCCGGGCCCCGCTCCCACAAGATAGACCTTCATGCGATCGCGCGTAAAATCTCGTCCGCGCCCTGCTCCAACAGCTTGCGGCCCAGCGAGGCGCCGGCTCTGGACGGATCCACGCCGGAAAGCTCGGCACGCACCACACGCGAGCCGTCGGGCGACGCCACGATCGCCCGCATTTGAATCACGCCCTTTTCGAGAAACGCATACGCGCCGATCGGAACCTGGCATCCGCCGCCGAGAACAGCCAGCATGGCGCGCTCGGCAGTTACCGCAGCGCGCGTCTCGAAATGATCCAGTTTGCCAGCCAGCCCGCGCGCCACGCCATCGTCGTCGCGCGTTTCGATCGCCAGCGCGCCCTGACCGACGGCCGGGCACATCGCTTCCACTGGAATCAGTTCGCGAATCCGGTCCTGCCAGCCCAGACGCCGCAGTCCGGCCGCGGCGAGGACAATCGCGTCATATTGACCCTCGTCGAGCTTGCGCAGGCGCGTGTCCACATTCCCGCGCAGCATTTCGATCGAGAACTGCGGATTGAACGCCCGCAACTGCGACGACCGGCGCAGCGAGCTGGTCCCGACGCGCGACCCATCGCGCAGCTCCGCGAGCGTGCAGCCGATCAGGGCGTCCCGCGGCTCTTCGCGTTCCGGGATGGCTGCGATCACCAGTCCGGCCGGCAGCTCCGTCGGAACATCCTTCATGCTGTGAACTGCCAGATCAATCGAGCGATTGAGCAGCGCCTCGTCGATTTCCTTGGTAAAGAGACCCTTGCCGCCCACCTGCGCCAGAGGAACATCCTGAAGTTTGTCACCGCTGGTCTTGATGATCTCGATGCGGGTTTCTTCGCCCAGAGACCGCAGAGCCTCAGAGATGTGCTGCGCCTGCCACAGGGCCAGCTTCGACCCGCGGGACCCGATAACGATCACTCGTCCCCCGTGCGGCGCTTCAGCTCGGAGATAATCCTGTGGGCGACCTTATTCATATACCCTCGCATCATCGCCTGAATGGCGTCTTCCTGCTGCCGCGTGAGCGCGCCCAGCTTCGGACGCCACCGCTCGATCTCGCCTTTGCGCCAGGATTCCAGTTCCTCCTGCACGCTCACGATCGCCGGGCTCATGCCGCGCGTTTTTAAGCGGACCACCATCCGCTCCACTTCCTCGCGCACGATCTCTTCGGCTTCCTTGGCCGTCTCGATCCGGCCCTTCAGGTTGTCGTCCACCACTTTCCCGAGATCGTCGATGTCGTACAGGAACACGCTATCGAGCTCGTTCACCGCAGGATCGATGTTGCGCGGCACCGCGATATCGATCAGAAACATGGGTCGGTTGCGGCGCTTGCTCATGGCCGATCGCATTTGGTCCCGCGTCAGGATGAAATGTGGCGCTCCGCTCGAAGCCAGAACGATATCGACCTCCGGAACCGCGTCCTCGAAATAGGCGTAATCGAGCACGCGGCCGCCGCACTCTTCGGCCATCGCGTCGGCACGCTCGCGCGTGCGATTCGTGACCAGGATCTCGGAGACACCCGCGCGGCGCAGATGCCGGGCGGCGCTCTCGGCCATCTTGCCGGCGCCGATCACCAGCACTTTCTTGCCCCCTAGCGCCCCGAAAATCTCGCGGGCCAACTCGACTGCGGCATAGCTGACCGAAACTGCGCTTTCCCCGATCTCGGTTTCCGAGCGCACGCGCTTGGCGACGTTGAACGCCCGGTCCATCACCTGGCCGAGGAAACCGCCGACTGTGCCATGCTCCTTCGCCAGCGCGTAGGCCGACTTCATCTGCCCGAGAATCTGCGGCTCGCCGACCACCATCGAATCGAGACTCGATGCCACGCGGAACAGGTGCCGGATCGCATCCGGCCCGTTGAAGCGGTACAGATAAGGCTTCACCCAGGAACGCTCCACATGGCGCGAATCCGCCAGGAATCCGTCCACGGCTTCTTCGGCGTTCGCTTCCTCGTCGGCGGTCACGGCGACTTCCACGCGATTGCAGGTGGAAAGGATCACGCCCTCGATCAGCCCCGGACGCCGCTTCAGGTCGTCCAAAGCCTGGGGCAGCGTGCCGTCCTCGAACGCCAGCCGTTCGCGCACTTCGACGGGCGCTGTGCGATGGTTCAGGCCGGTGAGCAGCAGCTTCATGGGAAGAGCGTGTTCCTCAATCCGGCGTGCGCCGCCCAGGTCAGCGCCGAACACCCAAGCACGGCCAGCGCCATGACCGCCGCCTTGCGCCCGCGCCAGCCAACGGAAGTTCGCAGGAACATCGTGACCAGCAGCAGCGCCCAGGTGAGCAGGGAGATGGTGATGCGCGCATCGCCGATCCAGCTCGTCCCCGGTGAATAAATCACGGCCCACATGATCCCGAACACCAGTCCGAGCGTCAGAAGGGCAAAGCCCCACCCCAAGGACTTCCCGATCAGGTTATCGATGGTTGCCAGCGGCGGCAGTTTTTCCAGCAGCGAGCTGGCCTGTTTGGTTTTGAGGCGGCGTTCCTGGACCAGGTAGGCGCCTGCTGCGACTGCAGTCAACGATAAAGCCGCATACCCGGCGAGCACCAGAATGATGTGGACACCGAGCCAGGCCTGGCCCATCGGTTCGTTCGGCCCCGGTCCTGGCGCGCGTTCCATGGCCGGAACCAATGTCATGATGAAAACCAGCGGAAACAAAACAACGGACAGGCCGGTGAACCGGTATCTCCACTCCACCGTCAGGAAAACGACGGCGATCAGAAACGCGCAGATACTCAGTGTCTGGTAACTCGCACCGGACCCGTGCGCAAACATCAGCCTTTCGAAGATCGCGACCCCGTGAAGGACCACGGCGATCCGGAAGGTCGCTTTGGCAAGCGGAAACACGCTCTGGCCGTGCCGGACCAGCACTAGGATCGCGTGAAGCAGCCCCACAGCGTACAGACACGCCGCCACGCGCAGCCAGAAGACGCTAGATTCCATGCTTTTCCTTCACTTACGATTCTACGACGGGGGATGATCCGGAATGATTCCAGCCAGATGCGGCCTATACTGTTTCCATGACAGGCTTGCTGCGCGACCTGGCCGGCGATCTTCGCTACGCAGTTCGACAGTACCGCCGCGAGCCGGGCGTCACGCTGGTGCTGCTGATCACCCTGGCGCTTGGGATCGGCGCGAATACCGGCATTTTCAGCATGCTCAACGGCCTGCTTAGACCACTGCCCGTGCGAGCGCCCGCGCAACTGGTCGTAATCGCCGCCGACACCAAAGGCGACGACACCGGGTTGCGTTTCCGTTTTTCCTATCCCGCGCTGGAAGATTTCCGGCATCAGTCGCACTCGTTCAGCGACATTTTTGCCTATTCGCCACGGATCGGGGGTCTGATGGCCGGAGGAAAGACCACCCAGTTCACCTACAGCGCCATCACTGGAAATTACTTCTCGGCTTTGGGCGTTGCACCCGCCGCCGGACGCCTCCTGGAACCTGGCGAGGGCGAAAGCGAACACGCGCCCATGCTGGCCGTGCTCGGATACTCTTTCTGGCAGCGCCGCTTTGGCGGCGATCCCACGATCGTCGGCCAACAAGTGCGCGTGGATGGCCGGGCCGCGACCGTGATCGGTGTGGCCGCGAAAGGCTTCCACGGGGTCTATGAAGGCCTCGACATGGAGGGATTCCTTCCGCTGCGAGCCTTGATTCCGGATGAGAACCCGGAACGGTTCCCGGTCTTCACCAGCCGCACGGAGCGGCCCCTGACCGTACTCGCCCGTCTAAAGCCACAGGTCACGGTGGCTGCGGCGCAGACCGAAATGAACCTGCTCACGCGACGCCTGGAAAAAGAATATCCAGAAACCGACAAAGGCACCGGCGCGCGTGTTGTTCCGGAACCTCTAGGACGGCCGATCCCTTTGCGCCCCGCCATGGAGATGTTTCCGTTCATCCGGTTCTCATTGCTTTTCCTGGCCGCGCTGGTTCTTGCGGTCGCCTGTATGAATATCGCCAACCTGCTTTTGGTTCGAGCTACTGTGCGCGAACGCGAAATGGCGATCCGAGCCGCGCTGGGATCGGGCCGCGGCCGGCTGATCCGGCAAATGCTGACAGAGAGCGTGCTGTTGGCTCTGCTCGGAGCGGTAGCGGGATTCTACGCGGGCGAATGGGCCAGCCAGGCGTTCGCGAGAACAATTCCCAAAATGGTGGCGGACCTTCCGGTGCATTTCGATACGAGCTTCGATTGGCCTGTCTTCACTTATGCCCTGATTGCCGCGCTCGCATCGGGCGGCCTCATCGGGATCTGGCCGGCCCTCCGCGCGTCCCGCGCGGAACCGGGCTCGGCGCTGCATGAAGGCAGCCGGACCAATTCCAGTGGACCACAGCGTCAACGTGTCCGTGGTTTGCTGGTGGCGGGCCAGGTCGCGGGCTCGCTGGTTCTGCTGGTCGCCGCCGGGTTGTTCGTCCGCAGTCTCCAGAGCGCGCAAAGCCTTGATCTCGGCTACCTCCCGGATCACGTGTTGAATGCGCGCATCAATCCACAATGGGCCGGCTATGACCGGCAGCGCACCACGGATTTCTATCGCGAGCTCGAGCGCCGTGTGAAAACCTGGCCCGAGGTCCAATCCGCCGGGCTGGCCTATAGCGCTCCGCTCGGGCTCATCGGCGCGGGCGACGCAGTTTACATTGAGGGCCGCTCCACCGACCCGAGTGAACAGCCTCCAATGGTGGGATACAACACTGTCGATAGCTCGTATTTTGGAACGATGCGCATACCGATCGTGCGTGGGCGCGCCTTTCAGGACAGCGATACGGAGACAACGCGCCTGGTCGCCGTGGTGAATCAAGCTATGGTCAAGCGCTATTGGCCAAATCAGGATCCGATCGGGAAACGCTTCAGAATGGGCTCGGCAGACGCGCCGCCGATGGAGGTCGTCGGCGTGGCGCACGACGCCAAGTACTTGTTCGTGGTCGAAGGGTCGCTGCCTTATTTCTACGTTCCCTCTACACAGGTGTTTTCATCCATGCGTGTGCTGCATCTTCGCACCCTGGTCGATCCGGAAAGGCTTTACGGCCGCGTGGAGCAGGAAGTCCACACACTCGATCCGGCGATGCCCGTGAGTCTCTCGACCATGAAATCCGCTGTCGAAGGCGCGCAGGGATTTTTCATTTTGAGGGTCGGCGCGATACAGGCCGCCTCCATGGGCCTTCTCGGCGTCCTGCTGGCAGCGGTCGGTGTCTATGGAGTGATGTCCTACAGCGCTGCGCAAAGAAGGCGCGAGATCGGAATCCGAATGGCCCTGGGCGCCACGCCACGAGCGGTATTGGCCCTGGTGATTCGCCAAGGGGTATCGATGGTCGTAGCCGGCGTGGCGGCGGGCCTCGCCGGGGCGGCAGCCGTGGCGAAGATCCTGGTGCGCTTTTTGTTCTCGATTTCTTTCGCCGATCCGGCGATTCTCCTGGCCGCGGCGTCCTGTTTGATCGCGATCGCGCTGCTGGCGTGTTATCTTCCGGCGCGCCGCGCAATGCAAGTCGAGCCCATGACCGCTCTGCGGCACGAATAGCACCCTCAAGTGAGGGCATCCGGTCCCCACCGCCCTCCAGTGTCCCCTCAGACAGAACTAAGCTGGAATCCATGAAACCACTCAGCGAGATGATTTGCCTGGTTACGGGCGGAACACGCGGAATAGGAAGAGCCATCGCAAAGATGTTGTTAACAGAAAGAGCGGCGGTTGCGATATGTGGTCAGAGGCAGGAAACAGTGGATCGCGCCGTCGCCGAGCTGGCTCAAGAAACTGCCGGTAAAGTCAAGGGTAAAGCTGCCGATGTTAGAGACCATGACCAGGTACGCGAGTTGTTCGAGTTCGTGGACCGGGAGTTTGGCGGGCTGGACGTACTGGTCAACAACGCTGGCATCGGAGTTTTCCGCCACGTTCGGCATTTGTCGCTCGAAGAATGGGAGCGGACGATCGAGACGAATTTGTACGGGGCGTTCTATTGCAGTCGTGAATCTTTGTTCAGGTTTGGAACTGAGGATGGAGGCTACATCGTCAATATAAGTAGCCTGGCTGGAACGAATGCTTTCGCGGGAGGGGCCGCTTACAACGCTTCGAAATTTGGATTGGTGGGCTTTACGGACGCAATGATGCAAGACGTTAGGAGTGAAAACGTGAGAGTCAGCACCATCCTCCCGGGAAGCGTCGCCACGGAATTCGGTGGACAGCCGGCAAGTGGTGCAGATTGGAAGATCTGGCCCGAGGACGTTGCAGAAATAGTACGTATGCTCCTTCAGTTGCCTGAACGGACGTTAGTGAGCCGGGTGGAAGTTCGGCCGGCAAGACCAAGGAAATAGCGGAGAATCCGAACGGTACGAGGAGCATCTATAGAAATGGCACTTGGGTTGCCTGAGAGTTTGTGGAGGGGGGAGCTAAGGCAGGCAGCTCCTCCCAGACGAAAGGCGGTGGAGAAAATGGTACGGCTTAACATACCGTTGGATCCCGGAAAGACCGGAAGAGACGCGACGCAACTGGAGAGCGGACTCCGTCGAATGATCGTCGGGCAGGACGAGGCCATTCAGCAGATCGTTAACATCTATCAGATGAACCTGACGGGGATGAATCCTCCCGGACGGCCCATTGGGAACTTCCTTTTCCTGGGTCCGACTGGTTCGGGGAAAACCCGCATCGTGGAGGCCACGGCAGAGGTGCTGCTGAAAAACCCGCGCGCGGTTATCAAAATCGACTGCGCGGAGTTTCAGCACAGCCACGAAATTGCCAAGCTGATCGGCTCGCCGCCGGGATACCTGGGGCACCGGGAAACCCATCCCCTGCTTTCGCAGGAGGTGCTCAACCAGCATCACACCGAGAACGTCAAACTCAGTTTCGTCTTATTTGACGAGATTGAGAAAGCTTCAGACGCGCTCTGGAACCTGCTGCTGGGGATTCTGGACAAGGCTACACTGACTCTGGGCGATAACCGCAAGGTCGATTTCTCCAGGGCTATGATCTTCATGACCAGCAACTTAGGGGCATCGGAGATGAGCGCCATCATGAGCCCTCGCCTGGGATTCAACGTCGGCGAGGTGCGCGAAAAGACGCTTACGGGCGTCGTGGACGAGAAAATGACCGGAAAACTGGCCCGCAGCGGCGTGGAAGCTGCCCGGCGCAAGTTTACCCCGGAGTTCATGAACCGCCTCGACAAAATTGTGACGTTCCAGCCGCTCGGCACCGAACAGTTGAAGCGGATCCTCGAAATCGAACTGAACCTGGTTCAGCAGCGCATCTTCAATTCGCCGAGCGACCGGGCGTTCGTGTTCACGTTGTCGGACCCCAGTAAGGATTACCTTCTTCAAGAGGGTACCGACATGAAATACGGCGCTCGCCACCTCAAGCGGGCCATTGAGCGGCTGCTCGTCCAGCCCATGTCCAACCTGATCGCGACCGACCAGGTACGCGGCGGGGACTGGATCCGCGTGGATTTCGACGACGAGAACAAGTGCCTGCGCTTCGCCCGCGAAGCCGAAGGGCTGCCGGTCCAGGATATGGCCAGATTAGTGGATACTTCCGTCACAATTCCGGCACTGACGTTCGCTCAGGGCGCCAGCGTCGAGCCGGCGCGCACGCAGAGCGCGCGCAGTTCGAAGCGCAGCTAGGCACACTTTCAAGTCCCGGAGCTCAATACTCCGGGACTTTTTGTTAATGATTGAGTTGTGGAGCGCTTCCCCAAAGACCCAGTTATTGAAGCGTACAAGCGCGATATCGATCGCACGCTGATCCGCGAGAATCCCAAGAAAACCGTTACGGAGCGGTTCGAGCGACTGATGGAACTGCAAAGGTTTGCCGAAGAGTTGCGCCGCGCCAGCCGCCAAGCGCGCAATCCAGCGTGACGGACTTCCGCGGCCTCTTGACCGCCCTGATCCAGGGGCAAGTCGAATTCATTGTTGTAGGGGGTGCGGCGGCAACCGCCCACGGATCCGCCCGGTTGACGTTGGATCTCGATATCGTCTACCGCCGGTCCCCAAATAATATCGGTCGCTTGGTGGCGGCTCTTAAGTAATCGCGGAGTTGGAAGCGATTATGGAAGAACAGCACGGGCCGGGTTCTCAATCCGGTTCCTGACCGGCTCATCCTTTCTACCGCGTGGATTTCAGCGCGGGAAGCAGATTGTCGAGCGCCCAGAATTCCTGCTAGGCCGCATGGGCCAGAAACTGGCGAGTTTCCGTGTCTTGCGGCCGCTCTTGATCCGGACACTGCGCCCGCTCGCTAGGAAACTATGCCGCGCACTCGCCGCGGCCGAGTTTCAGCGAGAAATCCATGTCGTCGCCCCAGTCGCGATACATCTCCGGAGCCAATTCCGAGGGCTTCACTAAGTCCGCGGTGAGCTCCTTGAAGAACGCGACTTTGTGGCGCAAGACGTAAGCCCGGAAGGACTCGCCTTCCTGATGGTTCGCGCGGAAGTGATCCAGCACTCGTTCCACCGCCACCGGCGCGAGCCTTGCCGGCAGGCTCTGTATCGCCAATCCGAATTCGTGCTGGCTGCCGCCCAGCAGCATGAGATAGTACGGAACTTCTTTCCCGTCGATTTTACGGGAATTGCCGTAAAATCCCACGTCGCCGATCCAGTGCTGGCCACAGGAATTCGGACATCCGCTGATGCGGATTTTCAAATCGCGAATGGCCGGATCGTCGTACTTGGCTACCGTGGAAGCCAGCGCGTCTCCCAAGCCCATCGATTTGGTCAGCGCCAGGTTGCAGCTATACGCGCCCGGGCACGTCACCACGTCGCTGATTTCATCCGCGCGATCCCTGTTCAGCCCAAGGCGTGTGAGCGCTCCGTACACGCGCTGCAGCGCCCCCATGGGGACGTACGCCAGCACGAGATTCTGCGCCATGGTGACACGCAGCGCGCCGTCGGCTGCGCGATCCGCAAGGTCAGCCAAGCCGCGCATTTGCTCGCTGGTCAAGTTGCCCTGGGGAGTCATGACCGTCACGATCGCGTATCCGGATTGCTTCTGCGGCCGCACGTTGGTTTCGCGCCACGCGTTGAATGCAGGCGAGGCGTCGAACATCGGCAGCATTTCGCCGGTTCCGGGAGGCGGCGGAGCTGATTGAAAACCACCGAAATTCTCCGGCACGGCTTGGGGCATGGGAATGCCCCCGCCGGCCAGGATTTCCTGGTACTGCTCTTCAATCGAATCCCGAAGCCACTCGAATCCGCGCCCCCGGAGCACGAATTTCAACCGGGCCTTGTTCTTGTCCTTGCGATTCCCGTGCACGTTAAACACGCGGATGACCGCTTCCACGCGGCGGACCACGTCCTCCGCTGGAATGAATTCGTGCAGGACCTTGGCCTCGGTGGGCAGCGGGCCAAGTCCGCCCGCCACCGTCATCCGGAACCCTTTGACGCCATCGCGAATCATCGCCCGCAAGCCGACGTCGTTGATCGCGGTTGCCATGCAATCTTCGGGACACCCGGAAAACGCTACCTTAAATTTCCGCGGAAGACTGTCCGTCAGCTCTCTATGAAGGAACGCTAACGCCAGCCGCCGGGCGTAGGGCTGCACATCGAAAGGCTCCTCGGCGTGGATTCCCGAAAGAGGGCAGGCGGTCACGTTGCGGACCGTGTTATAGCAGGCTTCGCGCGTGGTCAGGCGGACATCGGCCAGCAGGTGCAAGGCATCCGCGACCTGCGGCAGAGGCACGAAGTGGAACTGCATGTTCTGTCGCGTGGTGAGGTGGCCCTTGTTGCCCGCACAGCGATCCGCGACCAGCGCAAGCTGGCGCATTTGGGCCGACGTCAGGAGTCCCCCGGGAATCTTGGTGCGGACCATCTGTACGCCTTCCTGGCGCTGGCCGTAGATGCCACGGCGCAGTCGATAGGCCCGGAATTCGTCGGCTGTCAATTTTCCCGCCAGGAAATCCTGCGCCTGGGACCGGAACAGTTCGATGTCCGCGCGAACGGTGCTATCGTATTCCTGTTCAAGGAGTTGCTGTTGCGTTAACACGTCGGCTGTAGCCATACCCTAATTCCCTATTGAGATTATACTATTTCACGCAAGCCCGCAAAGTACACTCCCGGCTCCCCGATGATATCACTGGAACGGGCTCTTGGGAGGCTTTACTTTGGCCCACCTTACAGGCACCCTTTACTCTGGATACGAGATCAGGAGCGGTGTGTTCACAAGCCGTTTTAACTCCGCTGTAGAGTAATATGAACACTGCACGGTCATAGGAGGACACGTATGCAGGCGGTTCTGGTAGCGGCGGGCTTATGGCTGCTGCCCCTTTCCGTCTATGCTCAGTGGCTCAACGCGCGCACGCCTGGAATCCCCCGCACGCCCGACGGCAAACCGAATCTGACCGCTCCTGCGCCGCCAACGCGCGACGGCAAACCAGATCTGTCCGGACTGTGGCGGCTGGCCGACCCCTCTTATGGATTCGACCTCATACATGACATCAAGGACCAGATCATCTTCAAACCCGCGGCTGCGGCACTGTTCCGCAAGCGCGCCACCGAGTACGATCTTGATGGGCCCTCTATGCGGTGCCTCCCCTTGGGCCCTGGGGACATTTTTGTAAATCCATTTCGGATCATGCAGTCACCCACGATGGTGACTCTCCTCTATAACGGGGAGGGCTATCGCCAAATTTTCCTAGATGGCCGTGAACTGCCGAAGAATCCCAACCCCACGTGGAGAGGATATTCCGTCGGCCACTGGGAGGGAGAAACTCTGGTGATTGAAACCGTCGGGTTCAATGACGTGGGGTGGTTGGACCGGATAGGTCACCCCCGCTCGGAGAGCCTGCGCGTCACTGAGCGGTTCCGGCGCATCGATTTCGGGCACATGCAATTTCAGATCACGTTTGACGATCCCGAGACGCTCGTTCGGCCCCTGAGCATCTCGTTGCCGGGTACCTACGTGGCGGATGAGGAGATGCAAGAATCTATCTGCAATGAAAACGAGCGGGACAGGGCTCACATCACCGGAACGTTGAGTGACGGAGTGAAACTGAGCGCAGCGACACTTGCAAAGTACGTAGGCACATATGGATCGGCCGTAATTAGTTTGGTGGATGATCGGCTCTATCTGTTTGACATGCCTCTGTTCCCGAAATCGGAGACCAGGTTCGACTCGCGGTGGGCGGAACTCGAGTTCTCCCTGGATGCGGGAGGCGCCGTGAAGAGCTTCACCAGGACCGGTGCACTCGGGGACGAGGCCAGATTCGATCGCAAGCGTTGACAAGCCCGCGAATTGTTACTTCGATACCACGATCAGGAACCCCGTCTCCACGCGCTGGTCGAGAATCCGATTCCACATGACCCGCGCCTCGCCCATCGCGTGCGGATGCGCGAACTCGACCATCTGGCCGGCCTGGAGCGACTGATTCCCATGAGACATGCGGAACCCGCTCGGGCTTACGTCCATAAGCTGGCCCTCGATCTCGGCCGGCTGCGGATCGGCGAAGCGCACGCGCACGGGCCCCTCGGCTGGGTACCGGGTTTC
Source organism: Bryobacterales bacterium (assembly GCA_037916615.1). Classification (GTDB taxonomy): domain Bacteria; phylum Acidobacteriota; class Terriglobia; order Bryobacterales; family Bryobacteraceae; genus Palsa-187. The sequence continues at coordinate 46,872 of JBAIXM010000080.1, read as the reverse complement.
GCGGCGCTTCTCGTGCACGGCGACGTGGATCATAGCGCGACTCGCTGCGGGCCTGATTCGTAGAGCTTGAGCTTACGGCTCAGAGTGCGCCGCGAGATTCCCAGGCGCGCGGCCGCCTTCTGCTGATGGCCGCCGGTTGCGGCAAGCGCCTCTTCGATCATGCGGCGCTCCATCACTTCGAGACTGCCGGACTCCTCGGTCTGTTCGGAACTATCCTCGTAAGCGCTCATCTCAGGCACCGGAGCCAGCGTCGGTCTGAGCCGGAAATCCCGCGCGGTGACGCGCCCGTCCTGACTCATGACTCCGGCCTGGATCACCGCATTCCGCAGCTCGCGAATATTTCCCGGCCAGGGATAGCCGTGGAGCGCAGCCACGCCCGAGCTGTCCAGTTCCAGCTCCGGAAAATGCTCCGCCAGGAAAAAGCGTGCGAGGGGCTCGATATCGGCCCGGCGGGCGCGCAGCGGAGGCACGTGCAGCGTGAACTGGCTCAGGCGGTGGAACAGATCGCTGCGAAAGCGCCCCTGGGCCACAGCCCGCTCCAGGTCCCGGTTCGTGGCGGCGACGACGCGCACATCCACCGAAACTTTCTTGACGCCGCCCAGCCGATAGTAGGGCGCCCCGTCGAGCACGCGCAGTAGTTTCACCTGGAGGCGCGCGTCAAGCTCCCCGACTTCGTCCAAAAAAATTGTTCCCTGGTGAGCCAGCTCGAACAGCCCAGGCTTGCTGTTATCCGCGCCGCTGAAGGCGCCGCGCTCATGGCCGAACAGCTCGCTTTCCAGGAGTTGTTCCGGCAGGGCCGCGCAGTTGAAATCCACCCACGGCTTGTTGGCCCGTCCGGAATGGTAGTGCACCGCGCGGGCAACCAGTTCTTTCCCCACCCCGCTTTCGCCGGTGATCAGAGTGGTGGCGCTGGATCGGGCCACGCGCTGGACCAGTTCCATCAACCGCTGCATCGGTTCGCTGGCGATGATCGCCGTCATTCCGAGAAAGACGTGTGTGGGAGCTTGAGTTGCTTCGGCCATGACTTAAATCCATCTTGCCGAACGATGGGGCTGTTGGCCCTCCGGGGAACACCTTATCGTCCCTGAGAATTGATCCCCGTAGCCTGCGCCACTTTGTCGCAAAACTATGGGCAGCCAAGTGCCATTCTGTCGCCGGATCCGCGCAATCGGCGGCGCATCTTGCGGAGAACATGGGGCGCTCCTGGCCTGGATGCAATGTTGCAGTCAAAACAGATCGTGCCAGACGTGTTTGTGGAAACCGAACAGGAGTCCTCCGGCGGCGCCGGCTCTAGCGGTCTCACGCCGCCAGCCTGGATCTTACTCAGCCTCGCCGTTGTGTTAGGGGCCGGAGTGATGGCGCAAACCGCGCTTGCGTGGAGTTCCCCCGACCTGATCAAGTTCGGCGCTTTCTTCTCAGTCGCCCTGTTCTCGGCTGGAGCCCGCGTCCGTATACCGGGAGCCAGTACGCCTGTTCCGCTGTCCTACTTTTTTGTGCTGCTCAGCCTGGTGGAGCTCACCGCGCCGGAAACGATCGCGCTGGCCGGGGCCACAGGACTGGTCCAGTGCTACTGGAACCGGTCCCAGAAACCTCGAATAACGGAGGCTCTTCTCCAAATCGCGCTGATGATACTGGGATCCGCCACTGCGGAACGCGTCTATCACTCGGGCTGGTTTGAGTCCGGCTTATTTTCGTCGGCAGTCGATCCATCGATTCAAATCGGCGCAGCCACGCTGGCGCTGTTTCTGATCAACACCGCTCCGCTGGCAGCCTGGACAGCGATGAACGAAGGAGCTCCGTTCGCCGGAGTCTGGCTTTCGACCTCCTTCTGGTCCCTGCCCTTTTATCTGGCCGGAGCTGCGGTCGCGCGGGCGGTCAGCAGCGTTGCGCATTACGTGGGATGGCAAACCGTTTTGCTCACAGGACCGGTCGTTTATCTCATCTATCGCTCGTACCGCCTCTACCTGAACCGGCTGGAGGCGGAAAAACGGCACGCGGAAGAAGTGGCGTCGCTGCATTTGCGAACCATCGAGGCTCTGGCGCTGGCGATTGAAGCAAAAGATCACACCACCCACGATCATCTTCAGCGCGTGCAGGTCTATGCCAGCGAATTGGCCAAAGCGCTCGAACTGACGCCGGAGGAGCAGGAGGCTCTTCAGGCTGCGGCGCTTTTGCACGATATCGGAAAACTGGCCGTGCCGGAGCACATCATTTCGAAACCCGGCCGCCTGACACCGGAAGAGTTCGAGAAGATGAAAATCCATCCCGTAGTGGGCGCGGAGATTCTGGAGCGAGTGCGTTTCCCGTATCCCGTGGCTCCGATCGTGCGGGCCCATCACGAGAAGTGGGACGGCTCGGGTTATCCCAGCGGCCTCAAAGGTGAGACAATTCCGATCGGCGCTCGGATTCTCTCCGCCGTGGATTGTCTCGACGCGCTCGCGTCCGACCGCCAGTACCGGCGAGCCCTGCCTCTGGATCAAGCGATGAAAGTGGTACGGTCGGAATCCGGAAAAGCTTTCGATCCTCGCGTAGTGGAAGCGCTGGCAAAGGGATATGTGGAATGGGAGAAGAAGGCTCAAGGTATCGCGCCCAAGCCGGCGACCCTTTCCAAGGACGTGAAGATCGAACGCGGCCTGGCGCCGGCAGCAGGCTTCGAAGCTTCCAACGGATCACCCGCCGCCGCGCCGAACGAACCAAGCGTGGATTTCCTGAATCTGATCGCGGCGGCCCGCCAGGAAGTGCAGGCTCTCTTCGAAATCTCGCAGGACTTGGGCAACTCGCTCAGCTTGGATGAGACACTTTCGGTTCTCGACGTGCGCCTGCGCCGAATCATTCCGCACCATTCCATGGCTGTCTGGCTGACGGAAGGCGAGGAATTGATTCCGAAATACGTCAACGGCGAAGACTATCGCCTGTTTTCGTCGCTTCGCATTCCCATGGGCCAAGGTCTGTCGGGCTGGGTGGCTGAGAACGGCAAGCCGATCGTAAATGGGAACCCATCCGTCGAACCATCGCACCTCAACGATCGCAGCCGGACCTCGCCGCTTCAATCGGCTGTCGCAGTACCGCTCGAATCGGCTGCCGGGACGCTGGGCGTCTTGACGCTGTATCACATGGAGCGTGACGCGTTCACCAAGGATCACCTGCGGATTCTGATGGCCATCAACCCCAAAATCGGGATGTCGATCGAGAACGCCCTGAAGTTCCAGCAGGCGGAATCGTCCGCGACCACGGATTATCTGACTTCTCTGCCCAACGCCCGCTCGCTGTTTCTGCAACTCGACGCCGAGCTCTCTCGCGCACGCCGCAACAACCAGCCGCTGACGGTGGTGGTGCTGGACCTGGATGACTTGAAATCAATCAACGATCGCTACGGCCATCTGGAGGGCAACCGTCTTTTGCGTGAGGTTGCCACCGGACTCAAGGCGAACTGCCGCGAGTATGACTACGTGGCTCGCATGGGCGGCGACGAGTTCGTGGTACTGATCTCGGGACTGCGGCCGGCAGACGCCGAGCAGCGCGTCGAGGAATTCCGGCACGTGGTCTCCGGGATCGGAATCCAGCATTTCGACAAGCCTCTTTCGGCGAGCATCGGCGTGGCGCACTTCCCAAGTGACGGGAGCGATGCAGAGCGCCTCCTGGCCGAGGCGGACCGGCTGATGTATCAGCAAAAGCGCTCCCGGAAGCACCACCCATCACGGAGCGGGGCGTCGGGGATCTGGACCCAGGACTGGCAGACGACCGTTCAATAGTCCCTTGACATATTTGCCTTTTGTTCGCTAAAATCAGCTTAGGCGAATATAAGACGAATACGAGAGGCTGTCATGTCCCTTTCCATCCGCGTCGGAACCGCAGGCTGGTCGTACCCGCATTGGAACGGCCTGGTTTATCCAAAGGCCCATGCTCCCGGATTTCATCCGCTTGAGCTGATCGCGAAGCAGCTCGACTGCGTAGAGATTAACAGCTCCTTCTATCATGCACTTAAGCCAGAGGTTGTCAAGTTATGGATAAGGAAGGTTGAGGCGTATCCGGAATTCACCTTCACAGCCAAGCTCCATCAGGATTTCACCCACAAGCGCGTCCTGGATCCGGCGGCGATCAAGCTGTTCAAGGAAGGAATGTGGCCGCTCTTACGCGCCCGGAAACTCGGCGCCCTGCTGATGCAATTCCCTTGGTCCTTCCGGTTCACGGCAGAGAACCGGGAGTTCTTCATCGAGCTTCGCAGGGCCTTCCACGAGTTCCCGCTGGTCGCCGAGATGCGGCACAGTAGCTGGATGGCGGAGGAGGCCATCGGCACCTTCCTTGACTACCGGGTGGGATTCTGCAACATCGACCAGCCGCAGTACACGCGGGCCATGCCGCCCACGGCCATGCTGACTTCCGATGTCGGATATGTCCGGCTTCACGGCCGCAATCCGCAAAACTCGCTGGGCGCGTTTGACCGGGAGGCGGTGCGAAAGCAGCAGCATGACTACCTGTACTCGGAAGCCGAACTGGCTGAATGGATGCAGCGGATCGAAACCACCAACCGCTTCGCGGACCGGACTTTCGTGGTGTTCAACAACGATGCGGCCGGCAAAAGCTTCGTGAACGCACTGCAAACGCGCGCGCTGGTGCGCGGCGTGCGCGGGGGCGCGCCGAAAGAGCTCCGCAGACGCTATCCGGTCGAGCTGGAGCACTTCGGGCCGCAGTACGCCGAGCAGCAGTGCCTGTTCACCGCGGCGTGAGACTTGGGAACGCGGATGGCGGGTGCTCGAACGGATTCACGATTGTAACGGCTCCGAACCGCTGTCCGGCCTGAAAGTCTTCGCTCAGAAGATACCGACAGCCGGACTGCTCCGCCGCGGCTACGATGAGAGCGTCCCAGAAATTAATTTGAGCGGCGTCGCACCAGTGCCACGCTCGCTGAACCAGCGAAGAGTTGGGAACGACAGGATTCCACTGCGTCAACTCGTTCACAGCCTCCCGTGCGAGCTGTGTTCCTGCGGCCGCCTTCCGTGTGGCATGGGCGTAGAATTCGAAGATTACCTGCCAACTTAAGGCTCCAGCATCGCCTTCCCACAATGCGTCGAACCAGAGTTCGGCCGCACGCCGCTTCTCTGGCGTCGCTTCGCTGAACCTGTACAGCAGCACATTGGTATCAACGAAAACGCGATCGATCATGAACCTCTTCGCGAGTCAGCCGCTTGGATGCGTCTAGCCCAGGAATGGGCTTCAGTTTCTTCCAGCGCTCGTACGCCTGCAAGTAGGCATCGGTCTGGCGCATTTCGCGCTCCAGCATGTGGCCCACTAGCTTCGAGACTGAAGTCCCCTGCTCCGCCGCCTGGTGGCGAGCCCAGCGGAGGGCTTCTTCTTCGAGCGTAATTGTGACGTTCTTCAACACGAACTCAGTGTAACACGAAGCCCGTGTGAGGCTAGACCATTGTGTCACTTGGCTCTGTCAGCCAGCCTTGCGCCCGCGCTCCGGGCGACGCGATCCTATGAATACCTTGCGATACGAGTAAGATGCCGCCGTTTGCGGCGGGCCGCTACTCAGCCAGCGTATCTTCCGCCGGCGGCGTTTCCGTCTCGGACAACCCACCCGCGTAAAGTGCGCGAGTCTCTTCGTCGTATCCCGGGATCGCATCCAGGGCCGCGGCTTCCTGTTCGGCAGCCAGCTCCTCTTCGACGCCTTCGCCGGCGATCTTGACCGTCCGGTAGTACTCCATCCCGGTACCGGCGGGAATCAAACGCCCCATGATCACGTTTTCCTTGAGGCCCCGCAGATGATCGACCTTGCCATTGATGGCGGCTTCGGTCAGCACGCGCGTGGTCTCCTGGAAACTCGCCGCGGAGATGAACGAATCGGTGGAGAGCGACGCCTTGGTAATTCCCAACAGCACGGTCTTGCCGGTTGCAGGCTTGCCGCCGGCTTCCACGACTCGCGAATTCTCCTCCCGGAACTTGAACTTATCCACCACTTCCTCGGGAAGGAATTCCGTATCGCCGATGTCCTCGACCTTCACCCAGCGCATCATCTGGCGCGCGATCACTTCCAGGTGCTTGTCGTTGATGTTGACGCCCTGCAAACGGTAGACCTCCTGGATTTCGTTCACCAGGTACTTCTGCAGTTCTTTTTCGCCGAGCACGGCCATGATGTCGTGCGGATTACGAGGCCCGTCCATGAGCGGATCGCCGTGGCGGACGCGCTCGCCTTCCTGCACGTTGATGTGCACGCCGCGCGGGATGGCGTATTCCTTCTGCTCGCCATCGTCGCCGATGATATTGATCTTGCGGGTGCCTTTCGAAATTTCGCCGTATTTCACCACGCCGTCGATTTCCGTAATCACCGCGGTTTCGCGCGGCTTGCGGGCCTCGAACAGCTCCACCACGCGCGGCAGACCGCCCGTGATGTCCTTGGTCTTGGTGGTGGCGCGCGGGATCTTGGCCAGCACGTCGCCGGCATGGACTTCATCGCCGTCGGCCACGGTCAAGTGGGCGTGCATTGGCATCAGGTAGCGCTTCTCTTCGTGCTTGGTTCCGCCCGTGGGCCGCACGACCACCGCGGGAATGCGCTTCTCGTCCGGAGAGTCGGTCACCACCCACTGCGAGCGGCCGGTGATTTCGTCCACCTGCTCGGTCATGGTGATGCCGTCCACCAGATCCTTGAAGTGCACCGTCCCGCTGACTTCCGTCAGAATCGAGAACGTGTAGGGATCCCATTCGAGCAGAACGTTGTTGGTCTTGACCTTGGCGCCGTCCGCGAACAGAACCTTTGCGCCGTAGACTACCTGGTAGCGTTCTTTTTCGCGGCCCTTTTCGTCCAGGATCGCGATGATGCCGTTGCGGTTCATGGCGATCAATTCGCCCTTGGCGTTCTTGACCGTCTGAATGTTGTGGAACTTCACGAAGCCGTCCGACTTCGCATCCTGCTTGGACTGCTCCGCCGATCCGGTGGCCGCGCCGCCGATATGGAACGTGCGCATCGTGAGCTGCGTGCCAGGTTCGCCGATCGATTGAGCGGAGATAATACCCACCGCTTCGCCGCGCTCGACCAACCGTCCGGTGGCCAGGTTGCGTCCGTAGCAGAGCTGGCAAACACCGCGCTTGGATTCGCAGGTCAGCACCGAACGGATCTTCACCCGTTCGATACCGGCTGCCTGGATCTGATTGGCCAGGTCCTCGGTGATCTCGTTGTTCACCTTGACGATCACGTTGCCTTCATAGTCGAGCTGATCTTCGAGAGCTACGCGGCCGACGATGCGGTCGCGCAGAGGCTCGATGATTTCGCCCGATTCCACGATGGGTTCCACGTAGATTCCGTCCGTGGTCCCGCAGTCCATCTCCGTGACGATGACGTCCTGCGCCACGTCGCATAGACGGCGTGTGAGGTAGCCGGAATCGGCGGTCTTCAACGCCGTATCCGCCAATCCCTTGCGCGCGCCGTGCGTGGAGATGAAGTATTCCAGCACGTTCAGACCTTCGCGGAAATTCGCGGTGATGGGCGTTTCGATGATTTCTCCCGACGGCCGCGCCATCAGGCCGCGCATTCCGGAGAGCTGGCGGATCTGCTGTTTCGATCCGCGCGCGCCGGAGTCGGCCATGATGTAAATCGGATTGAGATAGCGGCCGGTCCGGTCGTCCTCTTCCATGGTCTTGAACATTTCTTCCGAAACGCGTTCGGTGACCTTGGACCAGATTTCGATCACTTTGTTGTACTGTTCGCCGCGCGTGATGGAGCCTTCCTGATACTGCTCCTGCACTTCGATCACGGCCTTCTGCGCCTTGTTGACCAGGCCGGCCTTTTCGCCGGGAACGATCATGTCGTCGATGCCGATGGAGATTCCGGCGCGGGTGGCGTACAGGAAGCCGAGCGCCTTCACCTTGTCGAGCATCGTCACGGTGATCCCCAGCCCGAACTTCAGATAGCAATACTGCACCATCTGGGTGAGGCCCTTTTTCTTGAGCAACCCGTTGATGAACGGCATGTCGTCGGGCAGCACGTCGTTCAGGATCACGCGGCCGACGGTCGTATCCATGTACTGCTTGCTGAACTCGATCGGCTCGGTGTGAATCAGGTTCTGGTTGTCGAACGCCTTCACCAGGTCGATCACCTTGCCGGTGTAGCGCAGCTTGATGGGCGTCAGCGTCTCGACTTCGCCCATCTCGAGCGCGATCAGGACGTCATCGGTCGATGCAAATGTGCGGCCTTCGCCTTTCGAACCGGGGCGCGCCTTGGTCAAGTAGTACAGACCGAGCACCATATCCTGCGTCGGCACAGCGATCGGAGATCCATGAGCGGGCGAAAGAATGTTGTTGGCCGACAGCATCAGCGTGGACGCTTCGATCTGCGCTTCCGGAGACAGCGGAATGTGGACCGCCATCTGATCGCCGTCGAAATCGGCGTTGAACGCGGTGCAAACCAGCGGGTGGATCTTGATGGCCTTGCCTTCCACCAGCACGGGCTCGAACGCCTGAATCCCCAGGCGGTGCAGCGTAGGAGCGCGATTCAGGAGAATCGGATGATCCTTGATAACTTCTTCGAGGATGTCCCACACCACCGGATCCTGCTGTTCGACCAGTTCCTTGGCCTGTTTGATGGTGGTGCAATGGCCGCGCTGCTCGAGGCGATGGTAGATGAACGGCTTGAACAACTCCAGCGCCATTTTCTTCGGAAGACCGCACTGGTTCAGCTTCAGCTCGGGACCGACCACGATCACCGAACGGCCCGAATAGTCCACGCGCTTGCCGAGCAGGTTCTGGCGGAAACGCCCCTGCTTGCCCTTGAGCGTATCGGATAGAGACTTCAGCGGACGATTGTTGGCGCCGCGCAGCACGCGGCCGCGCCGGCCGTTGTCGAACAGCGCATCCACGGCTTCCTGGAGCATGCGCTTCTCGTTGCGCACGATCACGTCGGGAGCATGCAGCTCGATCAGCTTCTTCAACCGGTTGTTACGGTTGATCACGCGGCGGTACAGATCGTTCAGATCGGAGGTGGCGAAGCGGCCGCCGTCCAGCGGCACCAGGGGGCGCAGCTCAGGCGGAATCACAGGCAGCACATCCAGGATCATCCACTCCGGCTTGTTACCGGATTTGCGGAAGCTCTCGACCACGCGCAGGCGCTTGGCGAACTTCAGTTTCTTCTGCTGCGACGCCTCGGTCTGCATTTTGCGCCGGATCTCTTCGCTGAGAGCGTCGACATCCACTTTCTTGAGCAGTTCCTTGATTCCCTCGGCGCCCATCATGGCGACGAACTTGCCGGGATACTCCTGGTCGAGCGCGCGCTTGCGCTCATCGGTGATGACTTCGCCTCTCTTGAGATCGGCGACCTCGCCCGGATCCACGACAACAAACGCTTCGAAGTACAGGACGCGTTCCAGTTCGCGCAGAGTAATATCCAGCAGGTAGCCGATGCGCGAGGGCAGTCCCTTAAAGAACCAGACATGCGAGCAGGGGCTGGCGAGTTCGATATGTCCCAGCCGTTCGCGCCGCACGCGTGATAGCGTTACTTCCACGCCGCACTTGTCGCAGATCACTCCGCGGTGCTTCATGCGTTTGTACTTGCCGCACAAACACTCCCAGTCCGCGATCGGACCAAAGATGCGCGCGCAGAACAATCCGTCGCGCTCCGGTTTGAACGTCCGGTAGTTAATGGTTTCAGGCTTGGTGACTTCGCCGTGGGACCAGCTCCGGATCTTTTCCGGCGAGGCCAGCGAAATGCGAATCGAATCGAAGTCGGCAATCAAATTAGCACGATCGTAAGGGGATGATCGGTACATTACAATCTCCTATTTCCGTTCACTCGCGTTCATTCGCGCCTATTAATCCGCTGCGAGAGCGGTTTCCATGCCCTCGCGCGGCTTCTTCATCAGTTCCACGTCCAGACACAGCGATTGCAGCTCGCGAATCAGGACGTTGAAGCTTTCCGGCACACCGGGCTCGGCGGCAGCCTCGCCCTTGACGATTGCTTCGTAAATCTTGGCGCGGCCATAGACATCGTCCGACTTGGCCGTGAGCAGTTCCTGGAGAACGTAAGCCGCGCCATAGGCTTCGAGCGCCCACACTTCCATTTCTCCGAAGCGCTGTCCGCCGAACTGCGCTTTCCCTCCCAGCGGCTGCTGGGTGATGAGCGAGTACGGCCCGATGGAGCGAGCGTGAATCTTGTCGTCCACCAGGTGCGACAGCTTCAGCATGTAGATGTAGCCCACGGTGACCGGCTGCTCGAACGGCGCGCCGCTCAATCCGTCGTGAAGCTGGATCTTGCCGGAGCTCGGCAGATTCGCGGCCTTGAGTTGGGACTTGATGTCCTTCTCGGTCGCGCCGTCGAACACCGGCGTCGCGAAGCGGACACCCAAAGCCTGCGCCGCCCAGCCCAGGTGCGTCTCCAGGATCTGGCCGACGTTCATACGGCTCGGAACGCCGAGAGGATTGAGCACGATCTCCACCGGCGTTCCATCCGGCAGATACGGCATATCCTCTTCGGGTACGATGCGCGCGATGACGCCCTTGTTGCCGTGGCGGCCGGCCATCTTGTCGCCGACCGACAGCTTGCGCTTCATCGCGATGTAGACTTTCACCTGCTTGATGACGCCCGGCGGCAGCTCGTCGCCCTTCTTGAGCTTGGCGACGCGTTCTTCGGTGATTTTTTCGAGCACCGAGATCTGCCGCGAAGTCATCTCCTCGATTTCATCGATCTGCTCGTTGATGCGAGGATCCTTGTCCTTCAGCTTCATGCGCTTCAGGTCGCGCGCCCGCAGTTTTTCGATCAGGTCGCGGCTCATGTCCGTTCCCTTGGCGAGCAGCTTCTTGTTGGTTTTTTCGTCGTGCAGGTCCGCCAGCAGTTCCTTGCCTTCCAGCAGAGCCGCGAGACGCTTGGCGCGCTCGTCGTTCAGAATGCGCTTCTCGTCTTCGAGATTGCGGCGCATCCGCTCTTCCGATCCCTCCAGAATCAGCTTGGACCGCTCGTCGAGCTCCGCGCCTTTGCGCGAGAACACCTTGCAATCGACAACCGTTCCTTCGATACCGGGCGGGCAGTAGAGCGAAGCATCCTTCACGTCCCCGGCTTTTTCACCGAAGATCGCGCGGAGCAGCTTCTCTTCCGGAGTGAGCTGGGTTTCGCCCTTGGGCGTGACCTTTCCCACCAGGATGTCGCCCGGCTTCACCGTGGCTCCAATCCGGATGATTCCACTCTCATCCAGGTTGGTCAGAAAGCCTTCCGCGATGTTGGGAATATCGCGCGTGATTTCCTCGGGGCCCAGTTTGGTGTCGCGAGCATCCACTTCGAACTCCTCGATGTGGATGGAAGTGTAGTAATCGTCCTTTACCAGCTTCTCGGACACCACGATGGCGTCTTCGAAGTTGTAGCCGCGCCACGGCATGAACGCGACCAGGACGTTCCGGCCCAGCGCCAGTTCGCCGCTCTCGGTGCAGGGTCCGTCGGCCAGGACTTCGCCCTTTCGAACCTTTTGGCCCTGATGGACGATCGGCTTCTGGTTGATGCAGGTGTTCTGGTTGGAGCGCTTGAATTTGGTGAGCTGATAAATGTCGGCGCCCACCTCGCGCGAAAGCTGCCCTTCCTGGGTGTTGCCTTCCACGCGCACGATAATGCGCTCGCTGTCTACGGAATCCACGACGCCGGCGCGTTTACACAGAACCACGGCTCCGGAATCGCGCGCCGTCACGTGCTCCATGCCGGTCCCGACGTACGGAGCCTCGGCCCGCAGCAGCGGGACCGCCTGGCGCTGCATGTTCGACCCCATCAGCGCGCGGTTTGCGTCGTCGTTTTCGAGGAACGGAATCAGGCTGGCTGCCACCGAAACGAGCTGCTTCGGACTGACGTCCATGTACTCGATTTCGCCCACGTGCTTCAGAACGAAGTTCCCGGCCTGGCGGGCGTTTACCAGCTCGGCCGTGATCTTGCCTTTTTCGTCAAGGCCGACGTTGGCCTGCGCGATGATGTACTTGTCTTCTTCCCAGGCCGATAGGTAGTCGCAATGCGCCTCGAACTCCACCGGCTGCTTCTTGCCGCCTTTGTTGACCTTGTCGATTTCGTTGCGCAGCAGAATCTGGCCGACCTTTAAGTCCGTTTCACCCGGATTCAGCACCCGGACTTCGTCGACGACCACGCCATCCTTCACCCGGCGATAGGGGCTTTCGATGAACCCGTAATCGTTGATCCGCGCAAAGCAGGAAAGCGAGCTGATCAATCCGATGTTCGGACCTTCCGGCGTTTCAATCGGGCAGATACGGCCGTAATGTGTCGGATGGACGTCGCGGACTTCGAATCCGGCGCGTTCCCGCGACAAGCCGCCTGGTCCAAGAGCCGAGAGACGCCGCTTATGCGTGATCTCCGACAGGGGATTGGTCTGGTCCATGAACTGCGAAAGCTGCGAGGAGCCGAAGAACTCTCGGATCGCCGCCATGACCGGCTTGGCGTTCACCAGGTCGTGCGGCATGGCCGTCGACATTTCCTGGTACACGCTCATCTTTTCCTTGATGGCGCGTTCCATGCGAACCAGTCCGATGCGGAACTGGTTTTCGAGTAACTCGCCTACGGCGCGGACGCGGCGGTTGCCCAGATGGTCGATATCGTCCACCGATCCGATGCCTTTGCGCAGCTTCAGAAGGTACTGGATAGTGTCGATAAAGTCGCGATGATCCAGCGTGCGCTTGTCGAGCGGCGTGGCGTCGGCCCGGTCATGCAGCTTGATGTTGAACTTCATGCGCCCAACGCGCGAAAAATCGTATTTGCGGGCGTCGAAGAACATGCCCTGGAATAATTGGGTCGCGGTGTCCACCGTCGGCGGATCGCCCGGGCGAAGCTTGCGGTAGATCTCGAGCAGCGCGTCATTTTGCTGCTTGACGCCGTCCTTCTTAAGCGTCATGGAGATCACGTTGCCGACGTCATCCAGCTCAGGGAAGAAGATTTCGAAGCTCGTGATCTTGGCTTCCATCAGCTTGCCGATGATGGTCGGCGTGATCTCGTGGTTGGCTTCGATCAGAACTTCGCCGGTCTCCATGTCGATCACGTCGGCGGCAACATAGGCGCCTTCCAGGTCGTTCGGGGCGGCTTCCACCTGCTCGATCTTGGCCTTCTGGATTTCCTTGAAGACGCTGGAAGTGATCTTGCGGCCCTGGGTGGCGATGGTTTCCCCGCCCTTGGCGATAGCGTGCGACAATTTGTGCCCGATGAGCGCCTCGGTCACCTTCCACTGCAGTTTCTTGCCGCTGATCACCACTTCGCTGCACCTGTAGAATGCGCGCAGGATGTCCGCGTCGGTCTTGAGACCCAGGGCCCGCAGAAATACCGTCCCGTAGAACTTTCGCTTACGGTCGATACGCACGTACAGCAGATTCTTGTTGTCGTACTCGAACTCGACCCAGCTCCCGCGATACGGAATGATCTTGCCGAGGAAATAGCCCTGGGCCGGCTGGCGTTCGAAGAACACGCCGGGCGAGCGGTGCAACTGGGATACGATCACGCGCTCAGTGCCGTTGATGATGAACGTGCCGTTGTCGGTCATCAGCGGGATTTCGCCGAAGAACACTTCCTGCTCTTTGATATCCCGGATGGTCTTGTTCCCGGTCTCGGGATCCTTGTCGAACACAGTCAGGCGGATGGTGACCTTGAGCGGAGCAGCATAGGTCATGCCGCGCTCCTCGCACTCGGTCACGTCGTACTTGAGCTGGAGTCCGACCGGATCGCCGCAGCGATTGCAGAATGTAACGATGTTCTTGTTAAACGTGCCGCAGCGGTGGCAAAGCACGTCGCCGGCATGGAACGGATCGGTCTGGATGGTCGCCCCGCACGCCGGATTGCGGCAAGTCGACCGCAGGTGGTGAAGCCCCTTGAGGTTCCCGCACTTGCACTCCCAGTTGCCGATGGCGTAATCGACAAACTCCAACTGGCTCAGGCCTCGGAAGTCCGAGATCGGGAAAACGCTTTTGAAAACGCTCTCCAGCCCGGTGTCGTCGCGCTCGCTCGGCAGAAGTTCCATCTGGAGGAAGCGCTCGTAGGATTTCTTCTGAACCTCGATCAGGTTCGGAATGGGGATGGTGGTCTTGATCTTCGAAAAATCGACTCGCTCGCGAGTAGCGCCATTTTGCGGGGTAAGCATGCTAAAGTCCTCTATTCAAGAGCGGCACCGGTCGGAGCTCAGGCCCGCCGGTCAAAACGAAAAAGCCCGATGGTGCGGACACACCTCGGGCTGACGAAATATGCGCAGGGCAAAGCCTAGCGGTAGTTCGGACGAACTGCCGAGCAGATCGCGGGATGCCAAATTCACTGTGACCAGGTCCGGGCGCTCTTTCCGGTTGTCTTCATCGTAGCAAACGCCGTACCACTCGTCAAACGGCGCTGCCGACGTTACCACAGGCGGCCTCGCGGCCAGTCAACAGTCCTGCTCGCCTGGGCAACCTGACAGGCGAACAAGATCGCCTGCCCTACTTACTTCACTTCTACGGTTGCGCCTGCGTCAGTGAACTTTTTCTTGATGGCTTCCGCTTCTTCCTTGTTCACGCCCTCTTTGATGGTCTTGGGCGCGCCATCCACCAGGTCCTTGGCTTCTTTGAGGCCCAGGCTGGTGACTTCTCGGACGGCCTTGATAACGTTGATCTTATTGGCGCCTGCGGCGGTCAGGACCACAGTGAACTCGGTCTTTTCCTCGGCTGGAGCCGCAGCCGCAGCCGCGCCGCCGCCAGCCGGAGCCACCGCCACGGCAGCCGCTGCGGCCGATACGCCCAGCTTTTCCTCGAGCATTTTAACGAGCTGGGATGCTTCCAGCAGCGTCAGCCCCTGAATCTGTTCCGCAATCGCATTGATGTCAGCCATTGTTGTTCCTTCGTTCCTTCAACCGCCTTAGGCGGAAAATTTGTTTTCCTTGACGCCTTGATCCACTACCACGGCCAGGTTCCGGCCGACTCCGTTCATCGCCGTCACCAGCCGCTGCGCCGGCGCATTGATCAGGTACAGCAACTTCGCGAAAATCTCTTCCTTGGAAGGCAACGTCGCCAGGGCGGTAATCCCGGTGACGTCCACCACACGTCCCTCGACCATCCCGGCCCGGAACGTGAAACTCGGATTCGCCTTGGCATAGACCGTCAACGCCTTCGCCAGGGCTACAGGATCGCCCGAAGTGTAGGCGATCGAGCACATGCCCTTCAGCTCCTTCAGCAGATCGGCGGATTTGGTGCCCTCGGCCGCTTTCGAGGCGATGTTGTTCTTGATGACCTTGTAATTGGCGCCAGCGCCCCGGATGGTCTTTCGCAGCTCGAAATCCTGCTGGACGGTCAGCTTCTCATATCCGGTGAGGAAGACGTTCTGAGCCTTTTCGAGCTCAGCCCGCAACGCTTCCATGTCTTTCTGCTTTTCCGGTTTCTTTTTCATTGGAGCTATACCGCCTTCAAATTGTAGGGCGTCACGTCCAGGTGAACGCCTGGCCCCATGGTGGAGCAGATCGTCGCACTCTTGACGTACTTGCCCTTGGCCGCTGCCGGCTTGGCCTTGACCACCGCCTGAAGCAGCGTGTTGGCGTTCTCTACCAGCGCGTTCGATTCAAAACTGATTTTTCCCACCGGGCAATGGATGCAGTTGGTCTTGTCGAGCCGGAATTCCACCTTGCCGGCTTTGACTTCCTTCACCGCCTGGGCGATGTCGTTGGTGACGGTGCCGGTCTTTGGATTCGGCATCAGCCCGCGCGGGCCGAGCACCTTTCCCAGACGACCGACGCCGCGCATCATGTCGGGCGTGGCGATCACGGCGTCGAAGTCGGTCCAGTTCTCGCTCTGGATCTTGTTGACCATATCGTCGCCGCCTACGAAATCGGCCCCGGCCTCGGTCGCCTCGCGCTGCTTATCTCCTGAGGCGATCACCAGCACTCTTTTCGATTTTCCGAGCCCGTTGGGAAGAACGATGGTCCCGCGGACCATCTGATCGGCGTGCTTGCCATCGACGCCGAGCCGAAGGTGCAGCTCAACGGTCTCGTCAAACTTGGCGAACTTGACTTTCTTGACGAGCGGAACAGCCTCTTCGACGGTGTAGGGCCTGGCTTCGACTTGCTGGGCGGCGGCAGAATACTTCTTGCCTGATTTGCGGCTCATAGTGTGATTGGTCCAAACGGCCGGATAGGGACAAGACCCCTCTCAGCCTCCCAAAGTGGTAAGTCCGATAATAACAAACCGGGGTTGCTCGCGCAACCCCGGTTGGAACCTTCGAAAATAGGTTGTGTCTACGCCTTCCGGGCCCGGCGCCCGAGCAGGAAGAGCGAAACCAGCCCAGTCCCGATCAACCCGGAGGTCACAGGTTCGGGAACCTGCTGTCCTCCGGCTGTGATGCGGGCCCACTCTTCGAAGCCGGAATCAGAAGTGTAGTCCTTCCCACCGACCACGCCGAGGCCGCCGAAGGCCGAGTACAGGTACACATAAGCGGTTGGGCTCACGCCCGTAAAGACCGAGGTCGGAATATACAGGAACATGTCGAACCCGTTTCCGCTTCCACTGTTGTTGTTGTAGTTCAGCAGGATTTCGTTCTTGGGGTTCGCACTCGCGTTGTTACAGACTCCGGAACCGGTGCACACTGCAGAAGTCGCCGTCTGCAAATTAAACTTCAGAGTGGCCCCTGGTCCGGGAGTTCCCGACTGGCTGAGGTTTCCGACGGAAGCCGTGTAAAACTGAATATCATCGAGCGAAAGCAGAGCGGTGCTTGACGCCTCGTTGATATCCAAAAGGAATGTGTAGTAGCCGGGCTTGGTGGTCGCATCCAACTGGCTCAACAGAAGGCTGTGCGTAAAAATGCCGTTCTTGTTGTCGTCCACACTGTTGGCATCCGTGTTATACCCTTGCTCAGACGGGCTGTTCTGGATACGAACAAAGGAGTCGATGACTCCTGTTCCGACTGTAGTTGGGGTACTGGTTGCGTCCAAAATCGCGCCATTCGCTGTTCCACCACTCAACGTGGCGCCGCCAGTGGCAGTCAGGTCAATCGAAACCGAAGCTCCGAGGATTCCTCCAAAACCCAAAATCACGCCGCAAAGGACAGCAGCTCGCATAACTAACTCCTCCGTGAACTAAGGCCTTCTCCGTAGGCTCTAGGTAAGTATACTCTGAGCTGGCGGAATTCCGGCGACTATTTTTATCCGACAAGTACTGAGTTTGTACTAGTACTAGACATTATCGCCTCCCGCCTTCTGACGGATGCTAAACTGATGTTTCCCCATGCCTTCCGACGAGTCCACGCCCTCCCCAGCGGCCGGTTTTGAGCGGCTAGTCGAGATTATGTCTCGTCTCCGATCCCCCGAAGGTTGCCCCTGGGACCGGGAGCAGACCTTCCAAACTATCAAACCCTATCTTCTTGAAGAAACGTATGAAGTCCTGGACTCCATCGATGCCCAGGATTGGCCTGGGCTGGCCGAGGAGTTGGGCGATCTGCTGCTTCAAGTGGTCTTCTTCTCGCAAATGGCGAAAGAAGCCGGGCACTTCGAGGTTTCGGACGCCCTTGAGGCTATAAACAGCAAGCTGATCCGCCGGCATCCGCACGTGTTCGGGGAAGGCGAGGCGAAGACTGCCGAGGACGTCACCCGCAAGTGGGATGAGATCAAGGCCGCCGAAAAACCGCGGCCCAAGGGACTGCTCACAGGCGTGCCCCGCAGCCTCCCTGCCCTGATGGAGGCGGCTCAGATATCGAGACGCGCAGCCCGAGCCGGATTCGACTGGACCAACGTCGAACAAGTGATCGAAAAACTCCACGAAGAGCTGGCGGAGTTGGAATCAGCGCGGAAGAGTGCTTCGAAAGAAGCCTTGCAGGACGAAATCGGTGACTTGCTATTCGTGATCGTGAACATCGCTCGGTTCTTTAAGATCGATCCCGAGCAGGCGCTGCGCGGCACCAACGCGAAGTTCCGCCGCCGCTTCGAGCACGTCGAGAAGGGGCTTGAGGAGCGCGGAAAAAAGCCAAACGAGGCCACATTAGAGGAGATGGAAACCCTTTGGCAGGAAGCCAAGCGTAGCGGGTTATGACCGTACGCCCGCTCGCCGGCCACGAAGAGTTCGCCGAAGCGGTCCGGCTGCAAAAGATCATCTGGGGCTTTGACGATCTGGAGTTGCTGCCCGTGCGGTTCTTCGTGGTGGCATCCGGCATCGGCGGCCAGACCTTCGGAGCGTTCGACGGCTCCAAAATGGCTGGATTCCTGCTCGCGATTCCTGGCGTAAAGAAAGACACCGGCGCCACGTACCTCCACAGCCACATGCTCGGCGTGCTCAATGAGTATCGGAATACCGGCGTCGGACGCCAGCTCAAGCTCGCCCAGCGCGAGGATGCGCTAGCGCGCGGTATCGGGTTGATCGAGTGGAGCTTCGATCCGTTCGAGGCCAAGAACGCGTACTTTAACCTGGAAGTCTTGGGCGCGATCGTGCGAACCTACGTTCCCAACATGTACGGAATCACCGCCAGCCCGCTGCACGCCGATCTGCCCACGGACCGGTGCATCGCCGAATGGTGGATCGCCGAATCGCGAAACAAGCCCGCTTCTGCGGCGCGGGTCCAGCTCCCCGAACGAAAGACCATCGCGTCGCAGCAAAGCTTGGCTCGCGATCTGCAGCAACACTTCAGCCACGGGCTCGCCGTCACGGGGTTTGAACGATCCGGAAACGCAGGCACGTATCTGCTATCGCCATGGCCATCCGCATAGATAGGATCGTCCTTCGCGAAATTCGGATGCCCCTGGTGCACTTCTTCGAAACCAGTTTCAGCCGGACCACCCATCGCAGAATCATCCTGGTGGAAGCGGTGCAGGACGGCGTCTCGGGCTGGGGCGAAGTCACCTGCGGCGAGCATCCCTTCTACAACGAGGAGTGGACCGATGCGGCGTGGATGATCGTGCGCGATTATGTCGCCCCGCGCGTACTCGGCGTGTCCGTCGAGAGCGCCGCCCAGGTAGCCGATCGAACGGCGCACATCCGGGGACATTTCATGTCTCGCGGCGGACTGGAGGCCGCGGTCTGGGATCTGGAAGCCCGGCTCAAGAGTTTGCCGCTGTGGGAACACATCGGCGGCGGGTGGTTCAAGGAGATCGCCTGCGGTGTTTCGATCGGCATTCAGGACAATGTTCCGCAGTTGCTCGCAACAATCGAAAAGGAACTGAGCGCCGGATACCAGCGCATCAAAATCAAGATCAAGCCGGGCTGGGACGTCGATGTGGTCCGCGAAGTTCGCAACAAATTTCCGTCGATCCGGCTCATGGCCGACGCGAACTCCGCCTATACACTCGCAGACGCGGACAAACTGAAGGCTCTCGACGAATTCCGCTTGATGATGATCGAGCAGCCGCTGGCGCACGACGAAATCGTCGACCACGCTACACTGCAAGCCCAGATCGCGACTCCGATCTGCCTGGACGAATGCATCCGCACGGTACATCATGCCGAACAGGCCATCCGCTTGCGGGCGTGCGGGATCCTGAACATCAAGCTCGGGCGCGTCGGAGGATTCCGCGAAGCCCTGCGCATCCATGA
The DNA here is from genome assembly GCA_037916615.1 of Bryobacterales bacterium. GTDB lineage: Bacteria > Acidobacteriota > Terriglobia > Bryobacterales > Bryobacteraceae > Palsa-187. Next base: position 27,387 of record JBAIXM010000080.1, on the reverse strand, counting down.
CCTGGCGCAAGCCGAGAGCATTCCGGTGTGGTGCGGCGGAATGCTCGAGTCGGGCGTCGGGCGCGCACACAACATCGCGCTTTCGACCCTGCCGAATTTTGTGCTGCCCGGAGACGTTTCGGCCAGCAAGCGTTACTGGGAGCGCGATATTATTTCGCCTCCTGTCGAGGTTTCGCCGCAGGGAACCATCGCCGTCTCCGACCAGCCCGGCTTCGGCTACGAGCTCGACCAGGACTACATCCGGCACCTGACCGTGCGCGAGGAAATCGTCGCGTGACCGGATTCGCGGGCCTGCTGCGCTCGAATCGAAACTACCGGTTCACCTGGATCGGTCAAGTAGTCAGCGAGGTGGGCGACAACTACAACAACATCGCCGTCTTTAGTCTCGCGCTCGGCAATACAGGATCGGGCCTGGTGGTAGCGGGAGTTCTGCTGGCACGCGGCGCGGCCGTGATGCTGGGCGGACCGATCGCCGGAGTGCTGCTCGATCGCATGGATCGCAAGCGGCTGATGATCACCAGCGACCTGGTGCGCGCCGCGATCGCGCTGCTGTTCATTCTCGGGATCCCGGCGGGCCGGACCTGGCTGTTGTTCCTGCTGAGCGGAGCGCTGATGTTCGCTTCGCCGTTTTTCACCAGCGGGCGAGCCGCGATTCTTCCCACTATCGCGAACAAGAGCGAGTTGCACACGGCGAACTCGCTCACCCAACTGACGCAGTGGACCACGGTGATGATCGGGTCATTTCTTGGCGGGACAGGGGTCGCTGGATTCGGCTACAAAATCGCATTCGCTTTCAATGCCTTCTCGTTCGTGTTTTCGGCCTTGTGCATTTCGCAGCTAAGAGCCCCGCGCGGATTCCGCTCGGATCGCAGCGCGCTGACCGAAACACGAGTGGTCCGCCCCTGGCATGAATACACCGAAGGCTTGAAGTATATGCGCGCGACGCCGCTCATCTTAGGTATCGGGCTGGTCGGAGTCGGCTGGGCAACGGGAGGCGGCGCGGCGCAGATCCTGTTCAGCCTTTTCGGCGAGCAGGTGTTCCAGCGGGGCCCGGCGGGGATCGGGATCATATGGGGATGCGCGGGCATCGGGCTGGTGTGCGGCGCGCTGTTCGCCAACGCCATCGGCAAGCGCATCCGATTCGAGAATTACAAACGAGCGATCTCGCTGTGCTACGTCGTGCACGGGGGATCCTACGTGTTGTTCAGCCAGGCGCCGACGTTCGCCGGAGCGCTGTTCTTCATCGCACTGTCCCGCGCCGCTGTGGCCGTCAGCTCGGTGCTGAACACCAGCCAGCTTCTGCGGCACGTCTCGAACGACTTCCGCGGCCGCGTCTTTTCGACGATCGAGACCTGGACCTGGGCGACTATGATGGTCTCCATGTCGATTGCCGGCTTCGTATCGGACCACGCGGGCCCGCGGACGATTGGATTATGGGCGGGCGTGCTCAGCTCGACTACGGCCATCTTCTGGGGCTGGGGCAATTTGAGCGGCCGCTTGCCCGAGCCGGCCCTCGCGGGAGTCGAGCCACGCGAGGTCGAGGTTCACGGAGATCCGACGGTATGACACTTCAGGGACGCGTGGTCCTGGTGACCGGCGCGGCGAAGCGTATAGGACGCGGCATCGCGCTGCGCTTGGCGCGCGAAGGCGCTCGCGTGGCGATTCATTACTTCACTTCGGAAGCCGAAGCTCGGGAAACGGCGGCAGACTGCGGAGGCGCGCCCATTTTTCGCGCCGACCTGGGACATGTTGCGGAAATCGAAAAGTTGTTTTCAGAAGTGGACCGCCATTTCGGGCACTTGGATGCCCTCGTGAACAATGCCGCGCGATTTACGCGGCGCGATCCCCTAAAAATCACCGAATCCGATTGGGATTCGCTGCATTCGGTGAATCTCAAAGCGACGTTCTTCTGCAGCCAGCAGGCTGCCCGCCGGATGCTCGCCGGAACCGGCGGCCGGATCGTGAACATCAGTTCCCTGGGCGGCTTGCGCGCTTGGCCCGAGCATGCCCACTACTGCGCTTCAAAAGCCGGCGTGATTCACATGACCCGAGCGCTTGCCCAAGCCTGGGCCCCGAAGATCACGGTGAACTCAGTGGCGCCGGGGGTGATTCCGTTCGGCGAGCCAGACGAGCGTGCAAAACGCCTGATCGCGAAAACGCCCGCGGGGCGCGCAGGCACGGCAGATGAGATCGCCGATGCCGTTGTGTTTTTCCTAGCAGCTTCGGATTTCATCACCGGCCAGGTGCTGGCGGTGGATGGCGGGTTGAGTCAGAAGTAAACCTAATACATTTCCGGATACGCCCGGCGCTGCTCGTCGGCGATCTCCATAGCCGTCCCGATTTGGATCAGCGGACCTTTCCCGATGCCCGGACAATAGCGAGCCGTGCGTTTCCATTCGCGGCGGCTCTCGACCAGTTCGGGCCAGAACGGAAACGTGCGGCACTGCGTCGGCTTGGCGGGGTGAATCGAGCAGCCGTGCCCTTCGAGAAACGGGCACTGCTTGTCGGGAGGCTTGCGGAACCGCATCTGGTGGCGCGTCCGATAGACATACTTGGCTTCGAACGCGCGCGCGGACATGCCGACAAATTTCGCCGCGCACTTAAGGTCGGATTCGGTGAGATAGACGAAACCTTCCTGGTCGCAGCAGTTGACGCAGCCGCGCTGGCAAGTAAATCGAAGAGAGTCCAAGACCCTGATCGTAGCGCGTTTGGCATACTTAGTACTCGCGTTTTTGGACTATCTCGAGCAGGTCCTGGTACGAAGTATTAATAGGGCGGCTACTTAGAGGGGTATCCGCTAGGATATGATGGTCCAACAGACACTGAAGTAACTAGGCACTGACCTTAAGGAAGTTCGGAGGGAATATGAACTTAAGGAAGCGCGCAGTCTTCGCGCTTTTCGCTCTTTTTTCCATCGGTGGGGCGGCTCACGCCGCGGTTTTTGGCACCAGCGTTCCGATCCGCGGATCGGTTTCCGACTTGGCGCTCGATGAGGGTCGGGGTGTCCTGTACATAGCGAATTTCAGCGCAGGACGAATCGAAGTGATGAGCACTTCGAACAACACCCTGCAGAGCCCGATGGTGGTCCCGTTGCCGCCCAGCGCCGTAACACTGTCGCCAGGCGGACATTATTTGGTAGTCGGCGAGTACGATAATTTCGGAACCACTTCCGCCACAGGCGGCGTCACTATCTTCAATCTGGATGCGGGGACGAAGCTGGACGTGACGCTTCCGGATCCGGTGTTAGCGGCCGCGTTCGGCGCTGGGACTCAGGCGCTGGTCGTCACCACCAAACAGTTCCTGTTGCTCGATCCAGGCAGCGGCACGACAACCGTGCTTCCGGCGCCGACGCCGTTAGACGGGAAGCCGCTCCCCGTTCCCTTCTCTACATTTCCTCCGGACATCATTCAAGCCTCGACCGGCGTTTCCGCGGACGGACAAACGATCGTTATCCTCGCGCAGATCTCTGTGAGTGATGCAAAGAACGCGGCGATCGTGATCTATCACCCCGGCCAGGCCCAACTAGGCCTCATTGATATCGAGTCGACTCCTCCACTCGGACCACGTTCCGTGAGCGTAAATCAGGACGGCTCCAAGTTCATGACGGGCTGGGTATTGATGAGTCCCGGTCCCATTCTGTGGGCCGATATTCCGTACGCCAGTGGCGATTTCCGACTCGGCGGGCACGCCTGGGACGCTGCGCGCGACTTGCTTTACGCCGATGCACCGGTTAGCGCAGGCGAAGCGCCTGTCATGCATGTGATGGATACCGACAATTTGACGGTGCGCCAGCGAATCCAGATTCCGCAAACCATGTCGGGTCGCACGGTGGTTTCAGGCGATCAGAACACGGTCTACGCGGCGTCGGAAGGCGGGGTCCTGGTTCTGCCCGTGGGCACGTTATCCGGAAAGGCTCCGCGCGTGACGGCGCTCCAAGAGGATCTCCTGTTCCTGGGTGATGCGTGCAACCGCCAGGTGATTTCACAATTCGTCGATATCATCGACCAGGGAGGAGGCAACGTCGATTTCAGCCTGTCCCTTCCCAGCGGAACTACAGGCGTGCGCTTGAGCCAGGTCAACGGCATCACACCCGCGCGCGTGCGAATCGATGTGGACCCGACCGTTTTTCAGAATGCCCGCGGGACCACCACCATCCCGTTGACCATTACCTCGGCTCGCGCCGTGAATCTCCCTTTTCCGGTACGCCTGCTGATCAACACCCGGGACGTGAACCAGACCGGGAAGATCGTCAATGTTCCAGGCAAAATCGTCGATATCGTGGCGGACCGCGTCCGCAGCCGGGTTTATTTGCTTCGACAGGATAAGAACCTAGTGCTGGTGTATGACACGAACACCATGAAAGAAGTGGCTCGCATGCGCACCGGCAACACGCCGGTTTCCATGGCCATCACCGATGACCAGCGGTACCTGATCGTGGGGAACGACCGTTCGCACCTGGCCAGCGTGTTTGATCTGGAGACGTTCGAGACTCAGACTCCGATCTTGTTTACTCATGATGGATACCCGCGCTCGATCGTGGTAGCGCACGGAGGCATTTGGGCCACGGTTCGAGTGGTGTCGCCGCCGGCGGGTATCACTTGCAATGGTGGAAGCATCACGAACCCGCTGTACCGGATCGACTTCGACGCGCGCTTGGCCAGCGCTCCAACCACCTTGGGGATCTATTGCAATGAAGTCCCAGCCGATTCCGCGCTAGCTTCCACTCCTTCAGAAAACTATGTGCTCCTGGCGATGCCCGATGGAAACGCCGCGATGTGGGATGCGGGAGCCAATACCTGGGTGATCTCGCGGAACAATCCGAAGGCGACCAGCGGCGCGTTTGGCGCCTTCAACGACAACTTTTTCGTGATTGACAATAATGTGCTCGATGCGGGTTTATTCCCGGTGGCAACACTTCAGTCCACTACCGGCGGATCTTCCGGTGTCGGTGCAATCGGGGCCGCTGGACTTCGCACCACAGCGGCAGGGGCCTCAGGTCCGGGCACAATCGAGCGCGTGGACCTCACCTCGCTGCAGCCGTTCCATGGCCGGGGAGTCGCGGAAGCTCCGCTTCTTTCTTCTTCTCTTACCACTCCCCCCATCGGGCAAATCGGACAGACGATTCTTCCGTTCACCCGCACGCTGGCCGTTACGGCCGATCAGCAATCGATTCTGCTGCTGACGCAATCCGGACTCACCGTGGTGGCGGCGAATTTTGACGCGCCCACGCCGATCCCAACCGTTACCGGCATCGTGAATGGTGCCGACGGCGGTTCGGGGATCGCTCCCGGCGGAATCGCGCTGGTTCAGGGCAACGGGCTGGCTCCGCGCTCGGAAGCCGCAACCGGCTTGCCGCTGCCTTCCACGCTCGGCGATGCCTGCGTTACGGTGGGAAATATCGCGCTGCCGCTGTTCCGGGTTTCTCCCACTCAGGTGCTGGCGCAGTTGCCGTTCACGCTCACTGGCGACGTCCCCCTGGTTGTTCGTTCGCCCGGGGGCGTAAGCAGTCCGTTCACAGCCCATATCCAATCCTTCGCTCCCGCGATCTTCCGCAGCGGCCAGGCCGGCGACCAGACCGGTTTGGCAACGGTGATCCGGGCCAAGAACAACGATTTCGTGAATTTCACGAATCCGATTCATCCCGACGATGTGCTCTCGATCTATCTCACGGGACTGAGCCAGACGTCGCCCGCGGCGCCATTCGGCGATGCAGCTCCGGCGGATCCACTGGCGCAGACAAACACCTCTCCGACGATCACTCTCGGAAGTTCCGGCTTGCCGGTGCTGTTTTCGGGCCTGGTGCCGGGCGAAGTCGGGGTGTACGTGATCAACGTCTTCGTGCCGCACGGGGTCGCCAGCGCAGTCCAAACGCCTCTGACGATCCAGCAAGGCGCTTTCTCAACCACGCTCCCGGTGCGAGTCGTGAACCCGTAACCATCTAAACGAGGAAAAGCAAAATATGTTGAACAAACTTGTATTCGCGGGCCTGCTGGCCGCGGGAATTGGCTGCGCCCAGGAGCATCAGTGGGAAGTAGGCGCCATCGGAGGCTTCGGCTACGCGCCTCATCTGACCGTGAGCAAAGGCAGCCAGAGCGCCGATACCGGCATCCGCTACGGGGGCGTGGTCGGTGTGTTCGGCGGCGAGGACATGTACAACTACTGGAGCGGCGAGCTGCGCTATCTCTACCGCTTCGACAACCTGAAGCTGTCTTCCGGAAACATCAAGGCTCCGAACTTCAGCGCGCACACGCACATCATCACGGCGGATTTTTTGGGCCACTTCCGCCCACGTGGATCGAAGACCCGGCCGTTCATCGCCTTCGGCGGCGGAGCGAAGGTAATGGTCGGCACCGGCATCGAATCGGCCAGCCAGCCGCTCGGGAATTTGGCAGCGCTGACCGCCACGCATGAGGTCCTGCCGGTTGCCGATGTCGGCGCGGGAATCAAGTTCGATATCCACAAGAACGTGCGCTTCAGGGTGGAGGCGCGCGATTACATTAGCCCGGCTCCGAACAAAGTGATCGCTCCTGCTCCGGGTGCGAGCCTGGGCGGGGTGCTCAACGACATCCAGGGAATGATAGCGTTCAGCCTGACCTGGTAGCAGTCTCTTAATTGATCGCGTAATCCGGCCAGCAGTTCTCGTCCCGGTCGCTCGCCGGTGGCAGAGTCAACTGCGCGGGCGTAGGATTGGCCTGCTGGAACTTCGGATCCAGGATCTTGGCGATCTGGTCGCGCAGATCTTCCAGGTGCAGCCGGGTGTCGCGATCGGCGGCGCGGGCCAGAGCCGTCCCGGCGTCGGCTGCGATGGTTTTCAGCTCGCCGCGGAACATCGGCCGCTGATCGTCATTGGCGCGCTGCGGACCGTTTAGGCGCGTCGAGATCAGATCCAGGTACGCGCGCTGCAAGTTGCGGCGATACGCGTCGATCTTCACGGACGTTCCGTACATCTCGCCGAAAATACCTTTCCGCAAATCGGCCAGGAATTCCGCAGGGCGGTACGCAGCCGCGCCGTCGATGGCTTCTTCTTCCACCAACCGGTCGAAGCGCTGCGCCGAAAGAAGCGAATTCAGCACCTGCAATTGCGCGGTGCGGATGCGGGTCAATGCGCCTGACGGTTCGATGCGCCGCAGTACCTCCGGACGCAGCAGCATGGCCGGCGTTGCGAACGCATTTTCGTTCAGGAATTTCATGGCAGTGACCTGCCGGGCCTTCGGGACCAGCGTAAACCGCACGCCATCCTGGCCGCCGTGCTTCTCAAATGAGTCGAAGGCGCCGACGATCTGCGTCACGTGCCCCATCTCATTCGCCCACTGCCCGACTACACGCCCGTAGACCGTTCGAAGATCGTCCCAATCCTGACCTTCATGAGTTGTCGCGGCCAGCAGATTGTCCATCACTCGTTGCAGATTCTTCAGCCCGAGTCCGGTCGAATACACCGCGTCGGAGTCTCCGACCGCTTCGGTATTTTCACCGGAATCGGCGCCCTGTGCACGGTCGGTGTTGAACCGGAGCCAGGGAGTTTTCTCCTGCTCGCGGGCCCACGTGTCCAGCGTCTTGTTCTCTTCATCCGAAGTCTGCGCGGCCGGAATCGGCGCATACCCCCAATGAATCGCCCACTTGTCATACGGCCCGATTCCCGGGATCAAAAGCTTCGGATCGATTTTGTCTTCCGGCTGCACGACGTAGTTGAAGCGCGAATAATCCATGATGGAGGGCGTGTGCCCCATGGTCTTGAGCCACTCCGGATCGCGCAGTTTATCCGCCGGATACATGGAGCTGGCCTTCATGTTGTGCTGCAGGCCGAGCGTATGCCCCACCTCGTGCGCCACGACGAAAGTGAGCAAATCACCCATCAAGTCATCCGGAAGCGGCAATCTCGCGGCGCGGGGATCCAGCGGCCCCACCTGCACGAAATACCAATCCTCCACCAGTTGCTGGACGTTGTGATAGAACTGGATATCCGCGTTCAGGATCTCGCCGGTGCGGGGATCGGAAATGTGCGGGCCGCTGGCGTTTTCGGTGGTCGAAGGCAGCCAGCGAACCACCGAATGCCGCACGTCCTCGGGGCTCCACGTGGGATCTTCTTCGGGCGCCGGCGCCTCTTTGGCGATGATCGCGTGCTTGAATCCCGCCTGTTCGAAAGCGGATTGCCAGCTCTCGATTCCCTTCTTCAGATACGGAATCCATTTCTTGGGCGTGGCCGGATCCAGGTAGTACACGATAGGCTTCATCGGCTCGGAAACAGCGGCGTTCGGATCCTTTTTCTCCAGCCGCCAGCGGGCCACAAACTCGCGCCGCTCGGCGCGATGCTCGGGGCGGCTGTAATCCATGGTGGATGTCGTGAAGTAACCGACACGCGCATCGGCCAATCTCGGCATCATCGGTTTCTCGGGAAGCTTCACCATGCTGAAGTGCACCAGCACGGTTCCGGAACTGGAGCGCATGCCGCCCCGTCCCGCCGGTCCTCCGCGGCCGCCTGCCGCCGTGGGATCGGGCGGAGCCGACGTGTAGGTGTGCGTCGCCTCGGCTTCAATATTTTCCGGAAATGCCGAAACCCGTTCGATGAAGCTGCGGTTGGTATCCATGCCGCGGGCGCGAAGGCTTGCCCGGACGCTCATTTCGGGAATATCGGTCAGGAAGAAGCGCGTTACCTCGATCACCGCCGATTCGCCCGGTCCGAATGCTTCGATGTTGAACGCCATCACGATCGATGGATTATTGGCGGCCTGCACGGCTTTGGCGATCGGCTCCGAAGGATCCGCGACAAGGTCGTAGCTCATCTGGCGAAGCAGAATCCGGTTCTCGCGCCGCTCCCAGCGTCCAACCATCTCTCCGGCGGTCTGTCCACCGTACCCGGCGCCGATCGTATTCTTCGCGATCTGCGTGACGAAGAGAAAATCCTTACCCAGTTCCGACGGAGGAATCTCGTAGTAATAGTGATCCGCGCCGCGCTCGCGCACGACGTGCACTTTGAAAACGCCGTTTGACGTTTTGGCGTCCCTGGTGATGACGCGATCGTAGGGCCGCGGCTCGTTCGGATTGCCGCCACGTCCGCCTGGGCCGCCTCGTCCCGCTGGCGCCGCCGTCGGAGTTTCCTCCGGGATAGCAGGCGCGGGAGCAGGTTCGTCCTGAGCCTTCAGATAAGAAAAGGTAAGACAGAGGCCGGCCAGTACGATCAGGCGCTTCATGGAAGAACCCTCCAACTTTATGTAGCTGTCGGGGAATATTTTACCAAGTTGTTACAGTAGTGATTTATGAGAATGCGCCTCCTCGTGGCCGCCGTCTCGATGGTATTCGCCGCCGTCCAATCGGAAGGTCAGCCGCGCACGATCTCCGACGCCGAAGTTATGCGCGTGCACCGCTCGACGCTGCTCATCGATACTCACAACGACGTAACCAGCCGGACAGTCGAGGGGTTCGATATCGGGTCGCATACCGGCACCGGCCATACCGATATCGCACGATTGAAGGAAGGCGGCGTCGGGGCTCAATTTTTTGCGGTTTACGTCGCCGCTTCCTATGTAAACGGAAACCGTTCCGCGAACCGGACGCTGCAAATGATCGACACCGTCCGCCACGACATTATCGAGCGGTATCCGAACGACTTCATGCTCGCCACCAGCGCCCGGGACATTGAGGAGGCGCACCGGCGGGGCAAAATCGCCGCTCTGATGGGGATCGAGGGTGGACATGCCATCGAAGACAGCCCGCGCCTGCTGCGCGATTACTACGACCTGGGCGTGCGCTACATGACCCTGACGCACTCCAATACCAACGACTGGGCCGATTCCTCGGGCGACACAAACGATCCCAAGGTAAAGCACCATAACGGCCTGACCGATCTCGGCAAGGAAATAGTTCGCGAGATGAACCGTCTAGGCATGATGGTGGACATCTCACATGTGGCGGACAAGACGTTTTGGGACGCGCTGGAGACCAGCAAGGCCCCCATCTTTGCCTCGCACTCGTCGTGCCGGGCTCTCACGAACCACGCGCGCAACATGACCGACGATATGATCGTCGCGCTGGCCAAGAAAGGCGGCGTCGTGCAGGTGAACTTCTATTGCGGGTTTATATCGCAGAAATTCCGCGATAATGACGCGGCCGATACCCGCGCGCTCGATGCCCGCATGGCTCGCGAAACAGCCGGAAAGAATCTCAGCGAACCCGACCGCCAGATCCTTTCCGAGAAACTGCGCAAGGAAATGGGGCTGAGCCGCGCGACTCTGGCCGATGTGGTGGCGCACATCGATCACATCCGGCAGATCGCGGGCATCGACGCCATCGGGCTAGGCGGCGATTTCGATGGCGTAAGCTGCACGCCGGTCGGACTGGACGATGTTTCGAAGTACCCGAACCTCACGCGCGCCCTGCTGGAAAAAGGTTATGCAGCCGAAGACATCCGCAAGATTTACGGAGGAAATTTCCTGCGCGTGATGCGTGCGGCTGAAGCGGTGGCGGGCAAATGAGACGCGCCTGCTGCTTTATTCTGGCTCTGGCTCTGGCTCTGGCTCTCGCCGGATGCGTGCGCACTCCTCCTGGCCCGAAAATCGACCCGGCTCTGTCTTCTCTCATCCCGCCGGATACGATCCTCCTCGCCGGCGCGCGGCTGGACCAGGTCCAGAAGACGCCGCTTTACCAAAAATACCTGGCCAACCGGCCCGTGCCGGTGATGGACGATTTTCCCAAACGGATCGGCTTGAATGTGCAACGCAAGGATCTTTGGGAACTGCTGTACATTTCCGACGGGAAGCAGAGCGTGATTCTCGGACGCGGCAAATTCTCGGATGAAGCCGAGCCGCGCATCGAGCGTCCGGGATGGACGCGGTTTGGCTACAAGGGTTACAACCTGGTAGGCAACGAGAGCGTGGCCGTTCTGCTGGTGAGCCCCACGGTCATCGGGCTCGGCCCCACCGCGGCGCTCCGTTCCCTGATCGACAACAAAGCGAAAAGCAACGGCCCGCCCGCGAATCTGGCGGATCAGCTCAAGCAGATGCCTTCGGAAGCCGTGTTCTGGGCCGCGTACGGAGGCGGAATCCGATCGCTCCCATTCGATCTCCCCGGGGACTTGGCCAACATCAACCGGATCGTCGCATCGATCCAAACAGGTTCGATTTACTTCGACCTGAGAACCGGAATAAACGGTCTGGCCACGGGAACCTGCGCCACCGAGCAGGATGCGAAGAGTCTATACGACGCGCTGCGCGCGTTAACGGGTCTGGGACGCCTGGCGATCTCCAAGGACAAACCGGAACAGTCGAAGATGCTGGACGGGATTCGCGTGACGCAGGACTCGCGCAAGGTCAACGTCCACGTAGATGAGCCCGAGGAGTTGGTCGGTCCGCTGCTGGATACGTGGTTGGGGCGGGCGAACTAGTAAACCCGCCCCTGGAAGCAGTTACGGAATCACGGCGGGAAGCGTGGCCGGGTTGCCGTCGGCGGCAGCGCTGACGCAATGGGGATGCCCGAAGCCGCCGGCGCTCACGCCCGTTCCGCCGGCCGCGTTCGGCGTAATGTCGAACACAATGTTATCGGGGCGCGCCGCATCGCCCGATACGCCCGCCACCGCGTTCGGGGCGCCCATGTGATCCAGGCCCAGCAGGTGCCGGACGCGCCAGCCAATGCGGTGATCGGCGCAAGATGTATCGCCGCTCACTCCGACCGCTCCTACGATCTTGTGCCCGGTGGCATACAGCGCGAGACCGCCGCCAAACACGTTGACGCCGCCGATTTTTTCACCAACCATCGGGTCGTTCGAGCTACCGTAGTTCTTGGACGGGCCTTTGTAGGCCACTCCCGTGTCCACCGGGTTGCTTTCCTGGAGTCCGAACAGGCTGCCGCCAGGCTGAACAGCGGAATACAGGTTTGCGGTGGATAGAGCGAGACCGTTCGTGGCGGCTCCCGACGCAGCCGAACTGTCCAGACTGAACGCATTCGCCGTGTTCGCCTTCTGCGCAGAGATTACACGGCTTCCAGGCCATTGCGCGCCCCGGTCTGAGCCGGAAAATGCCACGGCGCACACGATTCCGTCGCGGTCCACGATGGTCGCCCACATATTCAGATCGAGGCCGGTGGTCTCGGCGGTAACAGCGGTGGCCAGCGCAGTCTTAAGCTGGCTGTAATCAGGCAAACTCGAACAGGAGTTGCTGGCTCTGTGGTCGTCCCCTTGGTCATCTGCCCACAGAGCTGCCGGACCGACCATCGCGCATGCGAGCGCAACTGCAATTGCCGATTTTCTCATTCAAACCTCCTTGTGGTTTCCAATCTGGCGGGCCTCCACCGTATCCCGCTCAGGCGATTATATCCCCGAACTGGCGCGGTTCGAGTACTAGTAAGATAATTTTGGGACGGTCCTACGAAGCCGGCATACGCCGATGAAACTACGGTTTGCATTCCTTTTCGTTTTCGTGAGTTACGCGTTCGGGATGGACCTGCGCTACTGGATCGAGCCCTGCACGCGTGCCGAGACGGCCTGCCAGAAGAACGACGCGCAGCTCGCCGAATGGGCTCTCAAAGCCTGGCAAGCCGCATCCGACGGGAAACTGCAGTTGGAGAAGACCGAGCAGATGTCGCGCGCCAATATCCGCATCCATTGGGCGGATTCCGAACAAGGCCAGTACGGCGAAACCCGGCCATTCATCAGCGACAGCATGCGCGGCGCGGAAGTTTACGTGCGGCCGGACCTGCGAGCGATGGGGCCCGATATTTTCGCCGCCGCCGCGCAGGATCCGCTGTTTCGCGAGACAGTCGTGTATCTCACCTGCCTGCACGAGACCGGGCATGCGCTGGGTCTCTCGCACACGGCCGACTTCGCCGACATCATGTACTTCTTCGGATACGAACGAGGCGACGTGCGCGAGTACTTCGGACGCTACCGCCGCAAGCTGCGCGAGCGCGCGGACATCGTGAAGAATTCGGGCATCTCACCTCAGGATCGCGCGCGGCTGCTGCGAGGGATCCAGTAGAACGCGCAGCCGCCCCGCCGCGCATTTCCCTGCCTCGCCTCGCTTTCAGGAGACCTCCCGGCGTACATTACGCGGCAGCTAGTACATCCCCTAGGGAATATACTCAGGCCTTGACATCTTCGTGGCCTGGGTGTACTGTCTTTCAATCGTCGGGCTTCCCGGGGAGCTTGACCGCTGTCGTTCCTTGAGTTAGGTAATGGGTGATTCTTCCATAGGAGAACGGGGATGCGCTCTTTTCTTTCTGTAGTCGTTTTATTGGCAGGCGCGCTGATTGTGCTGGGCCAGTCGGACCGCGGCACCGTCACGGGGACAATTTCAGATCCGGCAGGAGCTGTTGTCGCCAACGCAGCGATCGAAGCCAGGAATGTGGCGACGGGCGCCGTTTATCCGGTTGCCAGCTCGACCACCGGCAATTACACGATCGTTCAGTTGCCCGCCGGCGCCTATGAACTCACTGTCACTGTTCCGGGGTTTAAAAAGTTCGTGCGCAGCGGTCTGGCGGTCGAGGTCGCAGGTACGCTTCGCATCGATGTGAGGCTCGAAGTCGGAGCAGCAACCGAAAGCGTTACGGTGGTGGAAGCAACGCCGCTCCTGAAGACGGAAGGCGGGGACGTAAGCCACAACATCGCCACAAGCACCCTGGATGACCTGCCGGTTCTCACGCTCACGGGCGCGGCAGCGGGCTTTGGAACCGCCAACAGCCTGGGAAACATCCGCAATCCCCTATCCGCCGTGGCGCTGCTTCCTGGGGCGCGCATCACGGGAGACGCCGTGATGCGGATTAACGGCATGCCCTCCAATTCGCAATCCATCAACATCGAGGGCCAGGACGCGACCAACGGGTTCGTCAAGCAGCAGAACCAGCTCAACCAGGCTGGCATGGATGCGATCCAGGAAGTGGCGATCCAAACCAGCAACTTCGCAGCGGAATATGGTCAAGCCGGAGGCGGGTACTTCAACTACACCATGAAATCCGGCACCAACCAGTTGCACGGGAGCGCATATGACTACTTTACGAACGAGGCTCTGAATGCCGGGCTCCCATTTACTGACGCCGGCGTAGGCGTCGGCACAAACAACCAGGGCAAGACTGGGCAGCATATCCGCAACCCGCTGCGGCAGAACGACTATGGGTTCACGCTCGGCGGGCCTATCCGGATTCCTGGAGTCTACAACGGGCAAAACCGCAGTTTCTTCTTCTTCAACTTTGAGCAGTTTCGCCAATCCGCTTTGATCACCAACACGCTGGGAGTCGTTCCCACCGCCGCCCAGCGGACCGGAGATTTCAGCGCCGCCCTCACTTCCAATTGCGCTACGGTGGCTCCGACGGTCGATCCCGTCAATAGTTCCATTTGTCTGAACGAGGTCTTTGACCCAAAATCGACGCGCGTGGTGAACGGGGTAACCGTAAGGGATCCTTTCCCGGGCAACAAGATCGATCCAGCCCGGATCGATCCGACGGCCGCCATCATGCAGAACATGATTCCGGCGCCTAACATCTCCGCGGGCTTTCTAAATTACCTGGCTCCCGCTTACTCGAATTACCGGCACACCACCATCCCGTCGCTCAAACTGGATCACAACCTGAGCGACAAGATGAAGCTCTCCGGATTTTATTCAGCAACGCGCACCTACTCTCCCCAGAACAATGGGTTCCCCCAACCATTCACGGCGACGCAACCCCAAGATGCTTTGTCGCATACCGTTCGGGTGAATTGGGACTACAGCGCCACACCGACCTTGCTGATCCACGTAGGAGCAGGAATTATGCGCACGTCCAACCCGCAAGATGCTCCCCAATACGATCAAGGAGCAAACAAGCTGTTCCCGCAGGGCCTCCCGTTCAACGCACCGTATTTCCCCTATCTGTCGGGCATGTACAGTGCACTCGGAGGAGGCTGGAACGGTGGCGGCGGATTCCCGGTGGGCAATACCAGCGTGGCGTTCACTCTCACCCCGCAGGCCTACGACACCAAGCCGACTTTTAATGCCAACGCTACCTGGGTCAAGGGGAACCACACCTTCAAGCTCGGCGCAACGGCCCTCTACGAGGGAATTCAGAGCGTCAACTCCAGCCGCGCCAACGGACAATTTGGCTTCGCGCAGCAACAGACCGCCGATCCTGCGCAATTTGGCCAGCCGTTTTCCAATACCGCCAGCAGCGGATTCGGGTACGCGAGCTTCTTCCTCGGCGTCACCAGCAACGTCGCTCTGGCGCAAACCGCGCGGCCACGCCTCGGCACGCACGCTTACGCGTTGTTCATTCAAGATAACTGGAAAGTCACCCGCAAGCTGACTTTCGAGTATGGCTTGCGCTGGGACTACGCGATTCTGTGGAAAGAGCAGTATGGCCGGATGCAGAGCGCCGCTTTCGACAAACCCAACAGCTTAATTGGGGGGCGGATCGGTACGGTGCAATATGAGGCCGAAAATGCCGGGGCTCAGAGCTGCCATTGCAGCTTCGCGTCGGCTTATCCCTATGCGGTCGGGCCTCACTTGGGAGTGGCCTACCAAATCACCCCGAAGACAGTCTTCCGAGCCGGCGGGGCGATTTCGTATTCATCGGTTTCCGATCAGGCTGGACTCAACAGCAGCGCGGGCGACTTCTACAACGTTCAATCTCCCGGCTATGGAATTGCCGCCGGCCTCATGCAGGACGGCAATCCCTATGCGCCCGGCAATCGTTTTGGGAACAAGCCCATCACTTGGCCGGATTTCGATCCGCTGTTCCCGTTCCCGGCGTCGCAATCGCCGCTTGTGATTCCGCCATCCTCCCCATTCGTGTCCATCGCGCCCAACGCCGGGCGTCTGCCGCGAGTTTTCGAGTGGAGCGTCGGATTCCAGCGGGAAATTATGCGCGACATGGCCGTAGACGTCGCCTACGTGGGGAATCGCGGCGCATGGTGGGTATCGCCTCTGTTGGCGGGTCTGAACTACAACGCCCTCACCCCCGAGGGTTTGAAATCGATGTACGGGCTCGACGTGACCAATAAGACGGACACAGCCCTGCTCAACACCCCCATCAGTTCGGCGCTGGTTACGGCGCGCTTCCCATGGCTTGCCAACCCGAACAGCGTCTATCCGGGATTCCCCACGACGCAGCCATTGAAACAGGCCCTCAGGCCGTATCCGCAGTGGAACGGTATCCCGCCGTTTCTGGGTCCGCCCATGGGCAACACGTGGTACGATTCGCTCCAAATTAAAGCGACCAAACGTATGGCGCACGGCTTCAACGCCCAGGTGGCCTACACCTGGCAAAAGGAGCTCACCAACGGCACCAACTCGAACACGTCCTACGTGACGCCATCCCCGCCGCTGATCAACGACGTATTCAACAAAGCTCAGAACAAGCAGATTTCCGGATTCAGCCAGCCGCAAACGCTGATCATTACCTACAGCTACACGACGCCATCGCTGCGGTCGGATCAGGCCGGGCTCAAGGTGCTGTCCTGGGCGTTGCGCGACTGGACCTACAGCGGGGTCCTCCGTTACCAGAGCGGCCAGATTCTGCCCAGCCCTCCGTCGGCCAATAATCTGCTGGACAATCTGGCTCGCGGACCGGCAAACAACCCCGCGCTCTGGGGCGGCGGCTTTACATTCCTGAACCGCGTGCCAGGTCAGCCTCTGTTCCTGGTGGATCCGAACTCGAAGTTCGATCCTACCAAGCAACTCGTACTGAACCCCGCGGCTTGGGCGGAGCCGGATTATGGGAAGTTCGGAGCGTCGGCGCCTTACTTCAACGATTTTCGCTGGCAGCGGCAACCCACCGAGGCCATGGCGTTCGGGCGTGTGTTCCGGATCAAGGAAAAAACATCCCTCCAGATCCGGGCCGAATTCCAGAACGTCTTCAACCGCACCTACTACTCGGTACCGAGCATCGGAGCTGCATTCGCTCAGCCAACCGTTACGATCAACACGCCCACCGGCCGCTTGAACAGCCTGAGCGGCACCACCGGCCTGCTGTCCTCCGGGTTCGGGTATGTGAACTGGGTAAATGGCGGCAGCTACAACACACTAGGCGCGGGACCGGCGCCTCGCAGCGGCCAGATCGTGGCGCGGATTCAATTCTGATCATCGGGTGGGCGCGCCGACCTTCCAAGGTGCGGCGCGCTGCGCTACACCGATCAGGGGCGCGGAAGCGCCCGCCGGCGATTACGTGAGATGTTATCGCCCGTGACCGTAGCTGGCCAGAAACTGATCGCACGTGAGACGGCGCCAGTCAGTGCTGTTTTCATCCTCCGAAAGGAGCACGATCATGCGTACGGCCTAATCCTTGGGAAGTCGGCAGGCCGCGTTCTCAGAAACGACTGCTTTCATACCTACTCGGGCCGAAGCTACAATCCGGCTTTCTTCCATAATTCATCGACGCGCGCGCGAACGTTGTCCGGCATGCGGATCACGTCGGGCCAGGGCCGCGCGAAGCCTTCCTCCGGCCACTTTTTCGTGGCATCGACGCCCATTTTCGAGCCGTAATTCGGCAGCCGGCTGGAGTGATCCAGGGAATCCACCGGGCCCAGCACAAACTGGATGTCGCGCTCGGGATCGATATTGTTGAGCGCCTTCCAGGCGACTTCGCTGGTATTCTGCACGTCCACGTCTTCGTCCACCACGACGATGCATTTCGAGAACATCGCCTGGCCGAGTCCCCAGATCGCGTGCATCACCTTGCGCGCGTGGCCGGGATACGATTTGCGGATCGCCACCAGAATCAGGTTGTGAAAAATGCCTTCGGCGGGCATGGCGATATCGCGGATCTCCGGGAGTTGGAGCCGCATCAGCGGAAGGAAGATTCGCTCGATCGCCTTGCCCATGTAGAAATCCTCCATGGGCGGCGGGCCGACGATAGTGGTCGCATAGACCGGGTTCTTGCGGTGCGTGATGTAGGTGACGTGGAAGACCGGGTAGTCGTCATCGAGCGAGTAAAAGCCGGTGTGATCCCCGAACGGTCCTTCGCGGCGCAGCTCGCCGAGCTCGACGTAGCCCTCGAGCACGAATTCGCTGTTGGCCGGAACCTCGAGATCCGAGGTTTCGCACTTCACCATCTCGACCGGCTTGCCGCGCAAGAAGCCGGCGATCATCATTTCGTCCAGATCGGGCGGCAGCGGAAGGATCGCCGAGTACATGGTGGCCGGGTCAGCCCCGATCGCGACGGCCACATCCATGCGTTTTGAGCCCCCTGCCGCGCGCAGTCTGCGGTAATGCTCGGCTCCCTGCTTGTGCGTCTGCCAGTGCATTCCAGTGGTGGTGCTATCGAAGATCTGCATGCGGTAGCAGCCACAGTTGCGCTTGCCCGTGTCGGGATTGCGGGAGAAGACCATCGGCAGCGTGATGAATCTGCCGGCATCCTGCGGCCAGCAGTGCAGCGCAGGCAGATAGTTCAGGTCGAACTTCCCCTTATGCCGGACCACTTCCTTGCAGGGGCCGCTCGAAACAGTCTTGGGAAAGATCGAGCCCAGTTCGGCGAGCTTGGGCAGCATCTTGATCTTGCCCAACAATCCCTCGGGCTTCTGCATTGCGAGCAACTCGGAGATGCGTCCGGCGATTTCCTCCACCGAGGAAACTTCGAGCGCGATTTCCATCCTCCGCATGCTGGCGAACGCGTTGATGAGCACCGGAACGTCCGAACCTTTGGGTTTCTCGAACAGCAAGGCAGGGCCACCGGACTTCACGCTGCGGTCGGCGAACTCGGTCATTTCGAGATACGGATCCACCTCGACTCGAACGCGCTTGAGCTCGCCGTGCTTTTCCAGAGCGCGGATGAACTCGCGCAGATCCTCATAGGGCATGTTCCACTATTATGAAAGATTACATGACGAATATGACAAACCGGACCGCTTTTGTTACGGGAGCGAGCCGCGGAATCGGCCGTGCGTGCGCGCAGGCGCTGGCCGACGCAGGCGTGCGCGTAGTGCTGGCCGCCCGCGATGCGGCCAAGCTTGAAGACGCGGCGATGCAGATCAAGGGCGCGACGTGCGTGGCGATCGACATGGCCTCGCCCGAATCGATTAAGGAGGCATTCGCGAAGGCGGGCAAAATCGACATTCTGGTGAACAACGCCGGCATTACCAGGGACGGACTCGCCATGCGCATGAAGAAAGACGACTGGGACGCGGTGATCGCGACCAACCTCACGGGCGCGTTCCTGGCGATCCAGGCGGTGCTGCCCGCGATGCTCAAGGAGCGCTGGGGCCGGATCATCAACATCTCTTCGATCGTGGGCCAGACGGGAAATCCGGGACAGGCGAATTATGTGGCGTCGAAGGCAGGCTTGATCGGGCTGACGAAATCGATCGCCCAGGAAATCGCGAGCCGGAACGTCACCGTGAACGCCGTGGCTCCAGGATTTATCGAGACCGACATGACCGCGGTGTTATCCGATGAGGTGAAGAATACGCTGCTGGCACACATTCCGCTGCGCCGGTTCGGAAAAGTTGAGGACGTGGCCGCCGCGGTGCGGTTCCTTGCCAGCGACGAGGCGGGCTACATCACCGGTCACGTGCTGGACGTCAACGGCGGAATGTATATGTAGAAAGCGCGTTCCGCACCTGGCCGAGAACGTCCGGCGATTCGCCATCGATAACCGTACCAAGCGGACGCCAGCGCGCGGCCATGCGCGGGCTCACAAAGCCCTTAGCGATGCTGACCAGCGGGACTCCGCAGGCCGATGCCACATGGCCCGCGGCGGAATCGTACCCCACGAAGAGCTTCGATCGTGCGACTTCGGCGGCGAATGGCGCGAATGCTCCCTCGTGCGCGCGCATGCCGGGCAGCAGCGCGCGTTCCACGCGAGCGCGCTCCTCCGCCGTGCCACCTTTGTCGACCAGGACTGTCGCCCCCGTGGCAGCGATCAGTCGAAGCAACTCACGTTCGAAGGCGTCGTCGAGCCGCTTGGCGGGATTCTCGCCGACGCCCAGGCTCACCGTGATCTCCGCGGGCGGACCGGCTGAGGCGCGCGGCGCTATGTACGGCCGGGCCTGGGCATCGCCGGCCCAGCGCGCGGCCAGATCCGGCAGCCGGCCGTTGGTATCCGCGCCGTAGGAACGGCTCGGAAAATGGCAGTAGCGCTCCTCGGGACACACCCGCAGTAGTCCGAGCTGGCTGATGCGAGAATCGGGGTCAATCACGACACCGTCGTCGAGCCACAATTTCGCGTCCAAACGCTCACGCAACGTCCCGCCGCGCGCATACAAGAATTCCCGATGGCGGAGCCGCGGGTCCGCCTCGAACAGCTCATAGTTTTTTCGCGGGCCGACGAAGACAATTTCGGCGTACGGATAGCGGCGCTTCGCGGCATCCAGCAGCACGCTGGTGACGGCGACATCGGCGCCGAGCGTGATTCGCGAGAGCACGGAAACGCGATCCGCTTTCGCGGGAAGCCCCGGCGTGGCTTGAGAGCGCAGCCGGGGCGTTAGATCCGGCGCCACTCGCTCGATCACCTGCCGGAACAGCCGGTCGTAGATACCGCAGAGCCTCGGATCGAAGCGGTCGGCGAGCGGTTCGACTACCCGCGATAGCAGCGCGCGGCCGTCGTCTTCCGCGATCGCGCGATCCAGCAGCTCCGGGGACCACTCGCCGCCTTTCAGGCAGATCGCGAGCAGCCCGTCACAGGTACTTGCCAACCAGCAGCTCCAGTTTTTTTCGGGTCGCCTCGGGAATCGAGGCGCGGTCGGTGATCAGCGCGTGCTGCAACGCCGATGCGCATTTGCACGCGCGCCTTTCAGGCATCGCGGAAACGGCCGACTTCACGAGTTTGGCGGCGTTGGCGGCATTCTGCGTGAGGTTTGCGATGATATCGTTCACCGTCACTGCATCGTGTTCCGGATGCCAGCAATCGTAATCGGTGACCATCGCGATGGTGGTGTAGCACAGCTCGGCTTCGCGGGCGAGCTTGGCTTCCTGGAGATTGGTCATCCCGATGACGTCCACGCCCCAGCTTCGGTACATGTTCGATTCCGCCAGCGTCGAAAACGCCGGACCCTCCATACACAGATACGTGCCGCCGAGCTTCACTCGAATCCCAGCATCCTGTCCGGCCGCATAGGCGATATCCGCCATCTGCGTGCAAATCGGATGGGCGAAGCTGACATGCGCCACCAGGCCGTCGCCGAAAAATGTCGAGACGCGACCGCGCGTGCGGTCCAGGAACTGGTAGGGGATCACAAAATCGAGCGGTTTGTGTTCTTCCTTGAGCGATCCCACGGCGCTGAGCGACAAAATGCGCTCGACGCCCAGTGCCTTCATGCCCCAAATGTTTGCGCGAAAATTGAGCTCCGAGGGTGAGATGCGATGTCCCCGCCCGTGACGGGCCAGGAAGGCGACTTCCCTGCCCGCCAGCTCGCCGACGATGTACGCGTCCGAAGGCGCGCCCCAAGGCGTATCGACCTGGCGCTCCTCGTGTCTTTCGAATCCCGGCATGGAGTAGAGTCCGCTGCCGCCGATAATTCCGATGCTTGGTTTCATTTGACCGGTTTCATTCCTGTATGAGTTCCAGGAGCACTCCGCCTGTTGAGGACGGATGAACAAACACGTACAGATGCCCCCCGGCGCCCGCGCGAGGCTCGTTCAGCAGGCGCGCGCCCGCGGATTTGAGACGTTCGACGGCCGCGCTCAGATCGGCCACCGTGAGCGCGACATGATGCAAGCCCTCGCCGCGCTTGTCGATGAATTTCGCGATGACCGAATCGGGCTCGGAGGCTTCCAACAGTTCGATGCGCGATTCGCCGACCGGCAGCATGGCCGCGTGGACTTTCTCGGCAGGCACCGTTTCGCGCAACGAAACCGCCAGGCCGAGCTGGTCGCGATAGAACTTCAGCGCCTGATCGATCGAACGCACGGCGACTCCCAAATGGTCAATTTTTGGCGCTGATCCACTCATTGAGGATTGAATACGGATCTCTTTGATGCTGCGCGACTTGCCTGCCGGCATTCTGGACCGTCTCCTCAGGGAATCGATCGAGGATCCGGTCGCGCAGCATTTCGCGCAGGCGACCGGCCCAGATGTGCGCGGCACGTTCCGGATCGCGCCCGGCTTGTTCCGCCCGCCGCGCTGCCGCGAGCACTTCAGCGACTCCTTTTCCATCGACGGCCATCGTGCAAACGATGTCCGGTTGAGGACCGTGCGCCAACCCAGCAGCGGCGTGGATTTCGCGTTCGAGTTTCTCCGCGCCCGGGAGATCGGATTTGTTGATGACGAACACTTGGGCGATCTCCATGATACCCGCTTTGAGCGCCTGCACATCGTCTCCGGATGCAGGCGTGAGCACAACCAGTGTCACATGCGCCAGCCGCGCGATTTCGACTTCGTCCTGGCCCACCCCGACGGTTTCCACCAGCACCACGTCGCGCCCCGCAGCATCCAGCAGCATGGTGATTTCGGTGGTCGCGCGGGCCAGCCCTCCCAACCATCCGCGCGTGGCCATGGAGCGAATGAAGACGCCGGGATCGGCGTGGTGCTCCTGCATGCGGATCCGGTCGCCCAACACAGCGCCACCCGAATACGGGCTACTCGGATCGACGGCAATCACGCCGACGGTTTTCCCTTCGTTGCGCAGCAGCCGGATAAGCCGGTCGCAGAGCGTGCTCTTTCCCGCGCCCGGAGGGCCCGTCACGCCGACGATCAGCGCGCGGCCGGTACGGGGAAAAAGCTCGCGCAAGAGCGGCTCGGCGTCCGGGTCCCGGTTTTCGATCCAGCTGGCGGCACGGGCCAGCGCGCGCAGGTCGCCTGCCAGGATCTTCTCCGCTGCGTCGGTCATGAAGTCAGCTCTTTAACAATTGCCGCGCGATCACCAGCCGCTGGATCTCGCTGGTGCCTTCGCCAATGGTACAGAGCTTGGCGTCCCGATAGAATTTTTCGACCGGATAATCCTTGATGAAGCCGTAGCCGCCGTGGACCTGCACCGCCTCGTTGGCGACGCGCACGGCGACTTCGGATGCGTACAGCTTGGCCATGGAGGATTCTTTGTTAACATTCGCGCCGGCATCCTTCAGCCAGGCCGCGCGCAACGTCAGCAGGCGGGCCGCTTCGATATCGGTGGCCATATCGGCCAGCTTGTTCTGGATGGCCTGGAATTCCGAGATAAACCGCCCGAACTGTTTCCGCTGCTTCGAGTACTTGAGGGCCGCTTCGAAGGCTCCCTGGGCCACACCCACGCTCAGAGCGGCGATCGAGATGCGGCCGCCGTCCAGTACCCGCAGACTGTCGATGAAACCCTCGCCTTGGTTGCCGATCAGATTGGCCGAAGGCACGCGGCAGTCAGAAAAAATCAGCTCGCCCGTGGGCGAGCACCGCATCCCGAGCTTGTTTTCCTTCTTCCCCGCCCGGAAGCCCGCCGTCCCCTTCTCTACAAGAATGGCCGAAATGCCGTGCGCCGCCTGAGCGCGGTCGGTCATCGCCATCACCACGAACACGTCGGCGATATGCGCGTTGGTGGTGAATGTTTTGCTTCCGTTCAGGATCCAGCAATCGCCCTGGCGAACGGCTGAGGTGCGCGTGCCGCCGGCGTCGGATCCGGATTCCGGTTCAGTGAGCGCCCAGGCGCCGATCAGCTCCCCAAATGCCAGCTTCGGGATGTACTTTGCCTTCTGCTCGTCGCTGCCGGCCAGGAAAATGTGATTCGTGCACAGCGAAATGTGCGCCGCCACGCTCAACGCGATGGATGGATCCACGCGGGCCAGTTCCTCGACCAGAATCGAGTAGTCCACGTAGCTGTAGCCTGAGCCGCCCAATTCCTCGGGGAACACCGCGCCAAGCACGCCCAGGTCGCCCAGCTTGCGGAAAATCGGCACCGGGAACTGCTGCGATTCGTCCCACTCCATCACGTGCGGCAGCAGCTCGGATTCGCTGAAGGCTCGAATCGTCTTACGAAGCTGGTGGTGTTCTTCGGTGAATCCGAAATCCATGGCCTGTATACGGGCGGCGAGCCGCTAAACGATCTCTTCGCGCCGCGGGTCCCAACGAACCGTGCGGCCCTGAAGGTAGCTTTCCACGGCCATGCGGCAGGCGATGGAGACGCGATAACCAAGTTCGAAGGGGCAGTTCGGATCGCCTCCGAGGCGGATGCAATCGAGGAAATTCTGAAAATGAGCCTGCGGCACATGGGCCGAGCGGCCGGCAATCTCCTGCAAATCCGGACGGTTCACCTTCTGCGGCACATAACGGACCTGGCTGGCGCGCGTGATCGTACCGTGCGTTCCGAGCACGTCTTCTGTCACGCCCAATTGATTATTTCCGAGGCCCGAAACCCAACTGATCAGGATTTCCTCAGGCTGCTGTAGCGTAACGTTCACGGTATCGGGGACCTGACGGCCGTCTTTCCAGAGATAGATGCCGCCCTTCATGCTTGCCGATTGCGGAATATCGAGATTCAGCGTGCCGTACCAGAAACTCAACTGCTGGCTCATGTGCTCGAAGACGCTTCCGCCTGAATAATCCCAAAAGTAGCGCCAGTGAATGAACCGGTTCGGATCGAAGTCGTGCGCCGGCGCATCGCCCAAAAAAGACGCCCAGTCGAGGTGGTCCGGAGTCAGATCCGGAGTGAATAGCGCAGGGCGCGACCATTGCGGCTTTGTGACGGGCGTGTTGCGATGCATCTGCATCGCGATCGCGGCGATTTTGCCCATGCGATCCGGCCGGGCCAGGAACTGGCGGACGTCGGTCACGTGGCCGGTGGAGCAGGCCTGATGCCCGATCTGGACCACATGGCGGCGATCGTCGGCTTCATATGTGGCGCGCATCTGCCTGGCCTGGGCGACCGTGAGCGCCATCGCTTTTTCGAGATACACGTGTTTGCCCGCCGCGATCGCATCGCAGAACTGCTGCGCATGCAGATGCTGGGGCGTGGCAATCGCCACCGCGTCAATCGACGAATCGTCCAGCAGACTGCGGTAATCGCGCTGAACCGAAGCGCCGGGCACGACGGCTGCGGCGGTTTCCAGACGCCTGGCGTAAATGTCGGCGAATCCGGCGATCTCCGCGTTCGGGCAGGCACGGATATGATTGACCAGCTCCATGCCACGGTCGCCCGCGCCGATGACGCCGATGCGGATGCGGTCGTTCGCTCCAAGCACTCGCGCAGGGCCTGCCGCCAGAGTTCCGGCGAGCCCGTAGGCCACCTTGCCGACGAATTTGCGCCGGGAATCCATGTATTTTCAGTGTATCCCACCCCCGGGCTTGCGCCGCGGGGCTTATTCCAGATGCTTGTGGAACCGCTTCACGCTCATCCACAGAATCGCTACGCCGAACCCCGCCAGCGCGAGCAGGTTGGGCCAGAGCGTATCGAGCCCTGAGCCCTTCAGGAAAATGCCGCGAACCACTTCCAGAAAATAGCGCATCGGGTTGAAAAACGTGAACCACTGCACCGCCTGGGGCATGCTGCGGATCGGGAATGTGAAGCCGCTGAGCATCATGAACGGCTGGAACAGGAGAAACGTCGCCATGTTGGCTTGCTGCTGGGTGCGCGAAATCGTTGAGATGAACAGACCTGCGCCCAGCGTCGTCAGGATGAACAACAGTGACGCCAAACTCAACGTCCAGAAACTTCCCGCGAAGGGCACGTGAAAAATCACGAGCGACGCGCCCAGCACCAGCAGCATGTCCCAGAATCCGATGAGCACGAACGGCAGCGTCTTGCCGAGGATCAGCTCGGCGGGCCGGATCGGCGTCACCATGAGCTGCTCCATCGTTCCCAGTTCCTTTTCGCGGACGATCGCCATGGTCGTAAGCGACAGCGTCACCAGCATGATGATGTTGACGATCACGCCGGGAATAAAATAATTCCGGCTCTTGAGCTCGGGATTGAACCACACGCGCGTTTCGGTGAACACCTGGGGAACCGCGGGATGCGTCGGCACGCCCGCAGCAACCAGCTTTTCCCGCTGGCGCTGGGACATGACCTCGGTGGTGAAGCGCGCGATTGTCTGGCCGGCGTAGCCGGAGACGATCGATGCCGCGTTCGAATTCGTGCCGTCTAAAAGAACCTGGACGCTGGTTGCGCGTCCGCGCTCGATGTCGCGCGCGAAGCCCGGAAGCACCCGGATCACGCCGTCCACGCGATTGCGATCCATGGCATCCTGCATTTCTTTTTCGCTGGCAGGAGTGGCCGCGATGATGAATCTGCCGGAGCCGATGAATTGCGAGAACAGCTCGCGGCTCTCGGGCGTGTGATCCTGATCCATCCACCCGATGCGGGCGGTATTGACATCCAGATTCGCCGCGTAGCCGAAAATCAGCAGTTGAATCAGCGGCGGAATGAACAGCAAGCCGCGCATGCGCGGATCGCGAAACACCTGGAGGAACTCCTTACGAATTATGGAACGTAGACGCTGCCTCATATTACGCCACCTTCTGCCGGAGCTTGCGGACTGCAAGAAACGACACGCCCACGGCGTACAGCACCAGCAGCAGCAGATCGAACCACAGCAGGCGGAATCCGACGCCCTTCAGGAAAATCCCTTTCGACATGTCAATGAAGTACCGGGCGGGAATGATGATGGAGATCGTGCGGATGATCCACGGCATGTTCGAAAGCGGATAAATGAATCCCGAGAGCAGGAACGCCGGCAGAAAGGAGGTCAGCGTGCCCATCTGGTAAGCGGCCAGCTGATTCCGGAACATCGCCGAGATGTACAGGCCCCAGGCCAGCGCGCCATAGAGAAACACGCAAGCCGAAAACAACAACAGCACTGGATTTCCCTTGAGCGGCACGCCGAAAATCACGACCCCCACGAACAACGCGATCAACATGTCCGTCAGCCCCAGCAGGAAATGTGCAGAGAGCTTCCCGACGGCCATCTCGACCGGTCGCACCGGCGTTGAAAGAAGCTGTTCCATGGTGCCGTTTTCCCACTCCCGCGCAATGGTGAGCGAAGTCAGCAGCGCGGCGATAATCATCGTGATCACGCCGATCAGCCCCGGCACGATGAAGTTGCGCGATTCGAGATTCGGGTTGTACCAGACCCGGACTTGCGCGTCGACCGGCGGTTGCAGGACGCTTCCCGCGCGCATGCTCTGCGCATCTTCTCGCGCTTGCCGGGCATAGGTTTGGACCAGCCCCTCGGCGTAACCCATCGCGATCGAAGCCGTGTTGGAATCGCTGCCGTCCAGCAAAATCTGGATCGGAGCTTCCTTGCCCTGAAGCAGGTTGCGCGAATAGTCCGGCGGAATCGCCACGCCGACCAGAATCCGCCGTTGATCCATGGCCACTTCAATGGGCCGGTAAGAATCGACCTCCGCGACGATCTGGAAATAGCGCGAACCGCGAAATGTCTGAATCAGCTTCTGACTCTCGGCGCTGCGGTCGGCATCGTAGATCATGGTCGGGATGCGGTCCACGTCCAGACTGAGCGCGTAGCCGAACAACAGGAGCACCAGAACAGGCTGCGTAAGCGCGGCCATCAGGCTGCGGGGGTCGCGCACGATGTGCAG
>JBAIXM010000079.1:0-40678 GCA_037916615.1 Bryobacterales bacterium | reverse complement strand
TGAGTGGAGCAAGCTTTAGCTTGCTCCACACTACTGTTTCCGGAATGTGATCCCCAATTCCCGAAGTTGCCGCTCGGGAACCTCGCTCGGAGCGCCCGTCATCAAATCCACGCCCTTGGCCGTCTTGGGGAAGGGAATCACTTCGCGAATCGACGTTTCTTCACACAGGATCATCACCAGCCGGTCAAGGCCCAATGCGATTCCGCCGTGCGGCGGCGCGCCGTATTCGAGTGCCTCGAGCAGGAATCCGAAACGCTTGCGCGCTTCTTCTTCCGTGAAGCTCAGAGCGGAAAACACTTTCGACTGCACGTCCTGGCGATGGATACGAATCGAACCCGAGCCCAGTTCCGTGCCGTTCAGAACCAAATCGTACGATTTCGCGCGGCAGCGGGCCGGATCGGTGGTGAGCTTGTCGATGTCTTCGTCGTGCACCGAGGTGAACGGATGGTGCGCGGCGTTCCAGCGGCCCTCTTCCTCGTCCCACTCGAACATCGGGAAATCGACTACCCACAGGAACTGAAGATTTTTGGGATCGAGAAGTTTGTGTCGATCGGCATACTTTTGTGCGGCCGTCAGGCGCAATTGCCCGCACGCCGCGAGCACGGTTTCCTCGGGCCGCCGGCCTTTCGGCTCGCCGCCCCAGCCTGCCAGAAGAAGGAGATCGTCTTCGGCAGCGCCGGTTCGCTTCCGAACCTCGCTCATCTGCTCAAAAAAATCGCGATCCAGGCGCTTGGGATCGTCGTAGACGCGCAGGCCGCGCTCTTGGCCGAACGCCTTAAGCTCGTCGCGTTCCTTGCGGCTGATCTGTCCGACTTTCGGAATCCGGATCGCGACTAGCGGCAACCCTTCCGGCGTGAGTCCGGCTCCCTGGAACAAATCCTCGACGCAATGGAACGGCGGGATACGCAGATCGGGCTTGTCGATACCGTAGGACCGCATCGCCTGCGCGTAGGTCAGGCGCGTGAACGGCGCGGAGATGTTGTAGCCGGCGACTTTGCACACCGCAACGATCAGCGGCTCGATGGTTTCGTAGATGCGCTCCTGCTGCGGGAAGGACATTTCCAGGTCGATCTGCGTGAACTCGGCCTGGCGATCCGCTCGCGTGTCTTCATCGCGGAAGCAGCGCACGATCTGGAAATATTTTTCGAATCCCGAGACCATCAGCAACTGCTTGAAGATTTGCGGCGACTGGGGCAGCGCGTAGAACTTGCCCGGCTCCAGGCGGCTCGGAACAAGATAATCGCGCGCGCCTTCAGGCGTCGAGCGGCCCATGAACGGCGTCTCGATTTCGAGGAACCCCAGGTTCGTCAGCACTTCGCGAACGGCGAAGGCGATCCGCGAACGCAGGATAATATTGCGCTGCATATGCGGACGCCGCAGGTCGACGTAGCGGTACTTGAGACGCGCGTCTTCCTTCACGTCCACCGTTTCCTCCATCGGGAACGGCGGCGTTTTCGAGGTGTTCAGGATCCAGAGTTTGTCGACCACCATCTCGACCTCGCCGGTCTCGATGGCCGGATTGACCGTTTCGGGGGAGCGCCGCTCGACGCGGCCTTCTGCGGCGACGACGTACTCGGCCGAGAGCAGTTCGGCTTTGGCGTGCACTTCGGGATCGCCGTCGGCGCGGAAGACCAGCTGCGTGACGCCATCGCGGTCCCGCAGGTGGATGAACAGCACTCCTCCCAGGTCGCGGCGGCGGTGGACCCAGCCCATCAGGACGGCTCGTTTACCGGCGTCGGAAGCGCGGAGAGCTCCGCAACTGTGTGTTCGGCGCAGTTCGCCCAAAAAATCGAGAGGTACTTGTTCCATATTCTATTGTGCGGTTTTAATTGTGCCTGATGCGAGCCGCGAGCTCGGAACGCGTGAGCTTTACCTGCTCGCCGGAGGCCATGTCCTTTAGCGAATATGTTCCCGAGCTGACTTCATCGTCGCCCAGGATCAGTGTGTAGCGCGCGCCGGTCTTGTTGGCGACCTCCAGGGCGCGCTTCAGTTTCCGGTCGGCCGAGCGCTCGACGGAAAATCCTTGCGAGCGAAGCTCGGCCGCAAGCTCTCCGGCTTGGCGTTCGGCAGCCTCGCCCATCGGCGCGAGGAATACGTCCAGAGCGGGTTTGAAGCGATTCGGATCCGTCTCCTCGAGAATCATCACCAGCCGGTCTTCGCCGATGGAAAATCCGATCCCCGGCGCGGGAACCTTGGAGCCGATGGCTTCCGCCAGTCCGTCATAGCGCCCCCCGCCCAAGACGGAGTTTTGGGCTCCCAGCGCCCCGTGCGTGATCTCGAACGTAGTGCGCATGTAGTAATCCAGGCCGCGGACCAGGCGCGGACGGACTTCGTATGCGATTCCACGGGCGTCCAGGTGCGCGCGCACGCTCTCGAAATGCGCGCGGCAAGCATCGTCGAGGTGCGCCAGGATCGAAGGCAGCTCGTTGATATAGGGCTGGTCTTC
This sequence comes from Bryobacterales bacterium, assembly GCA_037916615.1. Lineage (GTDB taxonomy): Bacteria > Acidobacteriota > Terriglobia > Bryobacterales > Bryobacteraceae > Palsa-187. The sequence continues at coordinate 38,232 of JBAIXM010000079.1, read as the reverse complement.
GGGAATTTTGCAGTCGAGCACTCGCAGCGGGTTGGTCGTCGCGCGCCGCTGGCAGTCGTCGCACAAATGCGATGCGATCTCTGCGATCTTCTCCCTCAGCAGCGCCAGGTAGGCGGGACGGCAATTCGAATCGCCGACCGAGTTGATGATCAGGTGAAAGCCGTGCAGCCCGGCGGCGCGCAACATCTCGACCACCATTTCGATCACTTCGGCGTCAACCACCGGCGATTCGGATCCGATGGCTTCCGCGCCGATCTGGTAGAACTGGCGGAATCTGCCTTTCTGGGGGCGCTCGCGGCGGAACATCGGTCCCATGTAGTAAAGCTTCTTGACGCCCGGAATCTGGTCCATGCGGTGTTCGATATAGGCGCGCATCACCGATGCAGTCGCTTCCGGGCGGAGCGTGAGCGAGCTGCCGTCGCGATCCTGCCAGGTGTACATTTCTTTGCCGACGATATCGGTGTCTTCGCCGACGCCGCGCGCAAACAGCGCCGTTTCCTCGAACAGCGGCGTGCGGATTTCCTGATAGTTGTAAGTGCGGAAGAGTTCGCGCGCCAGAGCCTCGACCTGGTTCCAGGCGGCGCTGGAGGGCGGAAGAATATCGCGGGTGCCGCGCACGGCGCGGATCATGAGGATCTCCGGCAGAGATGGGCCGCCTGAAGCCCGCTGCGGGCCTGGAGACCCGCCCCATCCCGATGTGGGGCAGGCTTTAGCCTGTGCGGGGCTTCAGCCCCGCTTCGTCTAAAAACGGACCTCATTCCGCTTCTTCCTTGTACTCTTTTGCGCGCCCCATGTATCCGGCGACGCCCTTCTCGAAGCGAGCTTTTTCCTCAGCGGTGACAGTACGGCGAGGTTTGGCGGGAGCGCCCATTACCAGAGTATCGGCCGCGACCTCCGCGCCTTCAGGCACCAGCGCGCCCGCGGCGACCACCGCTCCTGTGCCGATCTTGGCGCCGGTCAAGATACATGCTCCCATCCCGATCAGGCTATCGTCGCCGATTGTGCAGCCGTGAATGATCGCCGAGTGGCCGACGCTCACGCGGTCGCCAATGGTCGTAGGAAATCCGCGGTCCGTGTGGATCACGGTGCCGTCCTGAATATTGGTTTCTGCGCCGACGCGGATCGGTTCGATGTCGCCGCGCAGGACCACGCAGGGCCAGACGCTGGCACGCTCGCCGATTTCCACGTCGCCGATGACGTGGGCGCCGGGGTCAACGTAGGCGGAGGCGGCGATCCTGGGCTTAATGCCTCGGAAACTGCGAATCATGATCGGAGGGGGTAACACTCATGCTAACAAATGCCGCTCTCCGGCCGAAACCGATATCCTGAAACTATGCGAGTCTGGATCCTGCTCGCCCTTACTTGCGTGGCGCTCAAAGCGGACGAGCGCACCCAGAAGCTGATCGCCAGCCTCAGCCATGAGGCGGATGCGTTTCAAAAGCTCGCGCCGAATGTCGTGGCGCAGGAGACGCTTTTCCAGCGCGCGGTCAAGCCGCCCAAGGGGGGCTTTCGGATCCGCGTGGGCGCCAGCGCCAAGAAAGATCCGGAGCCTTCCTGGCAGGAGCGGCGAATTATCTCCGAATACAGCTTCGCGTCGTTTGCGGGCGAGGGCGGAGCGATTCACGAACTGCGCCGCGTCACGTCCGTCGATGGGCGTGCGGTGCAGGACAGCAGGAAAGCCCAGGAAGAACTCGCGTCGATTGTGACCGCCCGGGACGACAAGCGAAAGAAAGAAATGCTCGAGCAGTTCGAGAAATACGGACTCCTTGGCGCCGTGACGGATTTCGGCCAGATCCTTCTTCTGTTCACATCCAGCGATGTGCAGCATTACGAGTTCACCTACAACCGAATGGAGAATCAGGGCGCCGCGCGTTTACTGGTTTTCGCGTACCAGCAGATCGACGGGCCGGAGGGGCTGACGGTGATCGATGCCAAGCGCGGCGATCAGGCGCGGAACATGCGGATTGGAGGCGAAGTCTGGGTGCGCGAGAACAATTTCATCCCGGTGCGGGTCACGCTCGCGACCAGCCAGGGAGAAAACGAAGGGCTGATTCGCGAAGAGGCCTCGGTGGACTACACGATGTCGTCCTACGGCGTTCTCCTGCCGCTGTGGACCGAGCACCGCGAGCTGCGCGGCGGCAAGGTGGTCGCCGAGAATCAATTCTCGTACTCGGATTTCCGCAAGTTTGGCGCGTCGAGCGATATCAAGTTCGACGTCAAGTGACGGCCGATGCGCATCGTTTACCTGCACGGATTCGCCTCCAGCCCGCAGTCGAGCAAGGCGCAGTTCTTCCGCAGGAAATTCGCGGCGGCGGGTGTCCCAGTGGAAATTCCCCAATTGGACGAGGGGCGGTTCGAGCGACTGACGATTTCCGGCCAGCTCGGCGTGATCGACCGGGCCGTACGTGGGGAGCCGGCGGTCCTGATGGGGTCCAGCCTCGGCGGTTATCTGGCCGCGCTGTACGCATCGCGGCATCCCGAAATCGAGCGACTGGTGCTGCTTGCGCCGGCCTTTCAGTTTCCACGGCGCTGGCGTGAGCGCTATTCCGAGCAGGACTGGGAGCAATGGCGGCGCTCGGGCTCGACGCCGGTCTTCCATTACGGAGATGGGCGTCCGCGAAGGCTGGGCTACCAGTTTGTGGACGATGCCGCGCAATATGAGGACGAACCCGATTTTGCGCAGCCTGCCTTGATCCTGCATGGCACGCGGGACGACGTGGTTCCGGCCGCGATTTCCACAGGCTACGCCTCACGCCGCCCCGGAGTCAGGCTGACTCTGTTGGAATCGGGCCACGAGTTGACGGATGTGCTTGAGCAGATGTGGGCCAAAGTCGCGGAGTTCTTTGGTGTTCCAGAAACCATAACGCCTGGGTCTATTGAAGTATCTATAGATTAGGGCTGTGCTAGACTCGAAGCAGGGCTGGAGCGAGTGGGCAAAAGTTCCAAAAACTGAAACCCGGGCCCGGCTCAAAGCGTCAATACTGTCGACCCGGACCGCGGGCCGAAGAGAGCGAATGTGTCCGAGCAACATCCAGATCAAGCTGTAAACCCGGGTGGCGGCACAACGCCGAATCCCGATGACCAATTACATTTGCTCGTGCCTAGTTCGATCGAACTGCCTTGGTACAAGGGGATCGTTCAGGGCATCCAGGAGCTGATTAACCCGCCCAAGCTGCCTCCTCTGGAGGTGACTTCCAAGCCGGTACAGTTCGGGGCCGCCGGCGAAGATGTAGATCCCCATTTGCAGCACTTCATCGTGCCGGCCACGATCGAGATGCCCTGGTACAAGGGCATCCTTCAGGGCATCAAGGAAATCATAAATCCTCCCAAGCTGCCGCCGCTCGAAGTCACTTCAAAGCCGGTGGACGATCTTCCCAGCTTGAAGGGCCTGTACGGTGGCCACGAAACCGCCGCCGGGCTGGGTTCCGTAATCATTCACGTTGCGGTTGTCGCGTTGCTGTTGTTTGTCGGATCGCTCAAGCCGGTGCAGCAGGCGGTGAAGGAATTCGTTCCGCTGATCGCGCCCGATTTGAAGCCGTATCAGCCGAAACCGAAGCCCGAACAATCCAAGGGCGGCGGAGGAAGTCCGCAGAAGTTAGCCGAAACCAAGGGACAGCTTCCGAAGGTCGCGCCGAAGTCCTTCGTTCCGCCGATTCAGACGGTGCAGGATCCCAAGCTGGCCGTCACGCCGACAATCGTGGCTCCCGAACTTCCCAACATTCAGGCCAATAACTACGGAGACCCGCTCGGTAAGCTCGGCATTCCGTCCGCTGGAAATGGCATCGGCACTGGAATCGGCTCCGGCAAGGGTCCCGGAGTAGGACCGGGAAGCGGAGGCGGATTCGGCGGAGGAGCCTACAAGATCGGTGGAGGCGTCAGCGCTCCCGTGCCGATCTTCAAGCCCGAACCGGAGTACTCCGAGGAAGCCCGGAAACTCAAATGGCAGGGCGCGGTGCTGCTCTCGCTGGTGGTGGACGAAAACGGCGTTCCGCAGGACATTAAGGTGGTCCACTCGCTGGGCCTCGGCCTGGACCAGAAGGCGATCGAAGCCGTCCAGAAGTGGCGCTTTAAGCCCGGCCTGAAGGACGGCAAACCGGTTCCGGTTTCCGCCAACATCGAAGTCAACTTCCGGCTCCTGTAACAACCGGCACATCATCTGGGCTACGCTGGATACTGCCGTGTCCGTGCGCCCGCAATCCCGCCGGCCGGGGCTGATCCTGATTCTTGCAGCTCTGGCCCTCGTATTGTTTTTCGGCCGCTCGCTTTTTTCCCTCCTGATCGATTACCAGTGGTGGAGCGAAATCGGTCAGATCGATACCTGGCGGCGTATCTGGCTCTATCGCTATGTCCCCGATTTTGCGCAGTGGCTGTTCCTGGCAGTGGTTCTCTGGCTGGCGCACTTCTTCGGGATGCGGTACGCGGGCGCGAGCTCCCGGGTGGGGCCGCGTTACCGGGCGCTGACCACGTTGGGTGTTCTCGTGATCGCAGCCGTTCTCACCGCGACATCGATCGATAGCTGGGTGGTGGCGCGCTATATCGGCGGAAGCGGTGTCAATTCGGCGTGGCAGGATCCCGTTTTCGGCCGCTCACTCGGCTTCTATTTCTTCGAGCTTCCGTTTTACACGCAGCTCACCGATTTCCTGGCAGTGTGCGCGGCCGCCGGCGCGATCGTGTACTACATCACCGCTCGCATCTGGCAGATCAAGCTGCGATTTCCGGATCTGTGGGCAGCAGGCCAGTTGAATTGGGATGATCTTCGCCGGCTGGGACGCCTCGAAACGGGCATCTTCCGCGTATTGCTGGCTCTGTTCCTGATCGGACTGGCCGTGTATTTCTGGCTGGGCCGCTACGAATTGCTGTACACCGATCACGGCGAGCTGATGACGGGAGTCGATTACGTTCAGCAACATCTGGGACTGCCGCTGCAAACCGCCAAAGCGGCGGCGGCGGTGCTTGCGGCAATCCTGGTGCTGGCCGGGCGGCGAAAGCTAGCGCTCGCTTGCGCGCTGGTTCTAGTCGTCGACGCAGTGATTCCTCCGGCGGTGAACGCGCTGCAGGTACGCCCCAACGAGCTGGCGCTCCAGCGGCCGTTTATCGAGCGGCACATCGAGGCGACCCGCTCCGCCTACGGCCTGAACCGCCGCGCGAAGGAAACGGAATTTTCCGCGCGCAAGGAGGCGCCGATCAACTTCGCCCGCAACGCGTCGATGCTGGATAACGTCCGGCTGTGGGACTGGCGTCCCTTCCATGACACCCTGAGCCAGAGCCAGCCGCTGCGTCCCTACGCCTATGCGGAAACAGATGTGGATCGTTACCAGATCGACGGTCAGATGCGGCAAGTGCTGCTCGCCCCGCGCGAGCTCGATCTCACGCAGTTGGGCGAAGCGCGCAATCGCTGGGTGATCGCTCACACGATTTACACCCACGGCTACGGCCTGGTTCTGGCCGAAGCGAACCGGATCACGCCCAGCGGTCTTCCGGAGCTTCTGATCAAGGACGCTCCCGTGGAGCTCCTGACCAAGAGCCTGAAGCTGACGCGCCCGGAGATTTACTACGGCGAGCAATCCGGAGATCCGGTTTTCGTCCGGACGACGCAGCCCGAGTTCAACTATCCTTCGGGCTCCGAAGAGGTGCACACGCAATACGAGGGCAAGGGCGGGATTCCGGTGGGCTCGATGGGAATCCGGTTCGCTTCGGCGTGGGCATTCGGCGACCCGAATATTGTTCTGTCAGACGCCTTCAGGCCGGAGAGCCGGATGCTGATCCGCCGCGGCATCCGCGAGCGCCTGGAAACAATCGCGCCGTTCCTTACCTGGGATCCGGACGCGTATCTCGTCATCGGCGAAGACGGACGCCTGGTGTGGATGGCGGACGGCTATACGACCAGCGATGCGCATCCGTATTCGCGGCCGATTCAGGCATCCGGCATGGGCGAGTTCAACTACATTCGAAACTCGGTCAAGGCCACGATCGATGCTTACGACGGCGACGTCAAGTTGTATCTTTTCGACGATCAGGATCCGCTGATCCTGGCGTATCAGGATCTATTTCCGGGACTGCTGAGGCCCGCGTCGGAAATGCCCGCCGACCTGCGGCGGCATGCCCGGTTTCCCGAACTTCTGTTCCGCGTACAGGCCGAGATGTACCGCACCTACCACATGCGCGTGCCCGACTCGTTTTACAATCGCGCCGACTTGTGGGATCTGGCGACTTATACCAGCGGCCAGGGCACGGCGCCGCAGGAGGTGACGCCGACCTACATGGTGGCCACGCTGCCGGGAGAATCGCAGCCGGAATTTCTGCTGACGATCCCGTTCACGCCGCACAACAAACAGAACCTGATCGGGCTCATGGTGGCGCGCTGCGACGGCGAGCATCTGGGCGAGATCGTCTTTCTCCAGCTCCCGAAGCAGGAAATCATTCCAGGACCCTTGCAGATCGAGGCGCTGATCAATCAAAATCCGGTGATCTCGAAGGACCTCTCACTCTGGAACCAACAGGGGTCGCAGGTGCTGCGCTCGCAGATTCTGGTGCTGCCGATCGACAACACCATTCTGTTCGTTGCGCCGATTTACATCCAGGCCGCGCAGGCGCGGATGCCGCAGCTCGAGAAAGTCGCGCTCGCGGCGGGGAACGATCTGGTCTATGCGGATACGTATCAGGAAGCACTGATGCAACTGGCATCGTTGCAGCGCGGAGCAACGCCCGCGGCTCCGGTTGCGCCGAGCGTGTCCACTTCGCGCGCTCCGGCGCCGGCGACGGGAACCGATTCGCGCATCGAGCAGATCCGGGGGCATCTGGAGCGTTACCGGGCGCTTTCCGCGCAAGGCAAGTGGGCCGAGGCCGGGAAGGAGTTGGAAGCGGTCGAGGCGCTGGTGAACAAGTAGTCCGAATCGCGTTGATTTGCGTTTATTCGCGGCCAGGTATCGTCCGCGTTACGATGGGACTAGTGGGTGCCCATCTCCACGCACACTCTCACGGCAAAGCCACGGGCCGGGTGCTGGTGGCTTCGCTCCTGGTCACTCTGGCCTTTGTGGCGATCGAGGCTGTCGCGGGCCTGCGCTCCGGGAGTCTCGCTTTGCTCTCCGATGCGGGCCACAATTTTACCGACGCCTTCGGACTGGCTCTCGCCGCCGCGGGATTCTATTGGGGCGCACGTCCGAGCGACCATTTGCGGACCTTCGGCTACCAGCGCACCGGAGTGCTGGCGGCCTTTCTGAACGCGCTGCTGCTGGTGATCCTGTCGGGAGCGCTGTTGTGGGAAAGCTATCTGCGTCTGCTCGCTCCGGAGCCTGTTTCCGAAAGCGTCATGATGTGGGTGGCAGCCATCGGCATCGTGGTCAACCTTGCCATCGCCAGAAGCATTGGTCACAGCCATGACCTGAATCTTCGCGCCGCCTGGATTCACCAGATCGGCGATGCGGCTAGTTGCGTGGGTATCATCGCCGGCGCGCTGATCATCCACTACACGGGCTGGCTGCAAATCGATCCGGTCCTCTCGATCCTGATCTCGCTCGTGATCGTCTGGACCGCATGGGACATCTTCAAGGATTCCCTGAACATCCTGCTGGAGGGCCTGCCGAAGGGATTGCGGCTCTCCGAAATTACCGCCGGAATCCGAGCGGTTTCCGGAGTGATCGACGTCCACGACCTGCATGTCTGGAGCGTCGGCGCGGAAGAGCGCGCGCTAAGCTGCCACGTGCTGATCGAGGATGTCCCGCCATCGGCGAGCGAGTCCATTCTGAGGGCGGTAAACAACGTTCTGGAAGAGCGCTTCGGGATTCATCACACCACCATTCAGTTCGAGCACACCCGCTGCGCTTTAGCGGACATCTCCTGCGCTCCTGGCCGCAAAGCACGCCGGTGATTTCGGCCTCATTGGCCCGAAACGTGCTTTTTCGGAATGCGTCCACTAGATTGCTATACTGAGTAAACACCCGCGGTCCCGTCATCTAGAATGCTCAAAACCTGTGCCCTAATTTCACTGTGTGCCTGTGTGGGCCTGGCCGCCGATTTTGTCACCGGCCAGGGCGCGCGGCTGGTTGTTGGGCAGACTACATTCACCAGCCAAACCCCGGGCGCCTCGGATACTTTGCTTGGCGGGGTGGGTGGCGTGGCGTGGGCGAACGGCGTGCTGTTCGTGGCCGATTCGAACCGCACGGGCTTGACTCCGCTGAATAATCGGGTATTGCTTTTTCCGACCCAGGGCTTCCCCCAACCTCTGGACCCGATTCCGGCTTATATCGCGCGCTGCGCCGTCTGCGTGGGCAAGGCCAGCGTTGTACTGGGCCAGCCGGACTTCACCAGCACCGATTACCACATCTCGCAAACCGGGATGCGCTTGCCCACCGCCGTCGCGACCGATGGAACCATCCTGGCGGTTGCGGACACGCTCAACAATCGCGTGCTGATCTGGAAGTCGATTCCCGCCACCAACGGCCAGCCCGCCGATCTGGAACTCGGACAGCCCGACTTCAATACCGTCTTGCAGGGTTCGCAAATTGTGGTGGACAACCGGAGTTTCCGGGCGCCACAAGGAGTCTGGATTCAAAACGGCAAGCTGTTTGTGGCCGATACGCAGAACCACCGCGTGCTGATCTGGAATTCGATTCCGGCGCAGAACCGGCAGCCGGCGGATGTTGTGCTCGGGCAGGCGAACTTCAACGTCGCCGTGCAGCCCGATTTGACCAAGGCCACCACCGACGCGCATGCCAACACTCTGCTGAATCCCGTTTCGGTCACGAGCGATGGAACCCGGCTGTACGTGGCCGACCTCGGCAACAATCGGGTGCTGATCTGGAATTCGATTCCCACGCAGAACCAGCAGCCGGCCGACGTGGTTGTCGGGCAGAAGGATTTTGACACCGGCCTTTCGAACGATGCGAAAGACTTGTGTCCCTCGAACGGCACCGACAAGGATGGGAATCCAACCTATCCCACCCGCTGCGCCAAGACGATGGATTTTCCGCGGTTCGCTCTTTCCGACGGCACGCGTCTGTTCATCGCCGACGGCGGTAACGACCGGGTCCTGGTCTACAACAGCATTCCGACGCAAAACGCAGCGGCTGCGGACGAGATTCTGGGACAGCCGGATGAGAACTCCAGCGTGGTTTCGAGCACCACCGATCTGTTTCACCCCTTGCTGCGGCAATCGGCGGCCGACATCACGCCGACGCCGACCTCTCTTGCCTGGGACGGGAAGAATCTTTATGTCACCGATCCCGCCAACCGCCGCGTTCTGGTCTTCACTCCCGCGGAAGCGCTTGTTCCGATTAACGGCGTTCGCAATGCCGCCAGCCGGGAAATTTTCGCGCTCGGATCCATCACCCTGGGAGGAACCGTCACCGCGGGCGACGTGGTGAAGGTGACGATCACCACCACCTCCGGCACCGCCGTGGAGCACGACTACACCATGGTGAAGGACGACACCTTGCAAACAGCCATGGTCGGTCTTGCGGCATCGATTAACTCCGGCAACGGCGACCCATCGGTGTTTGCCCAGTTCGTGGCGAAGCTGAACACCATCAAACTGGTCTCACGCGTGCCAGGCGATGCGGGCAATAGCATCGCTCTGGCAGTCAGCGGATCGGACAACGCGACGTTCACCATCACGGCAAGCGGCGCCAACCTGCAGGGTGGCGGGAACGCGGCGATTATCGCGCCCGGCACACTAGTGACGCTGCTGGGGCACAATATGGCGGACGCAGCCGCTTCGGCGGATCTCAGCCAGGAACATCTGCCGCTCGATCTCGGCGGCGTCCAGTTCTATTGCGACGGGATCAAGTCCCCATTGCTCTTCGTCTCGCCGACGCAGGTCAACGGGCAGATTCCGTTCGAGGTCCTGGATTCCAACAACATCAGTTGCTACCTCCGGATCCAGCATTCCGATGGGAGCGTCGTGGCCAGCGTGGCTCTGGCTGTGCCTATTGATCAGGCGAATCCCGGGATTTTCGCTTTCGATGGCGACGAGCCGCGCACCGCGATCGCGTATCACACTTCTAGCTATGCGACCGGTACGATTACCGTGGACGGCAGCATCGATCCGGGGGATACAGGCACCATCACCATCGGGGACCGATCGTACACGTACACCGTTCAAGCCGGCGATACGCTGACCAGCGTGCGCGACGCATTGGTCGCTTTAATCAATTCGAACGCCGAGGAAGAAGTTGTGGCCGAGGCGGTGCCCGCGTTTCACCGGATTCAATTGCGCGCGAAGGTTCCGGGGCCTGCCGGAAACGGCATCGCGTTCGGCGCCAGTACGGATAAGGGCGACAACGACAATGTGCTCCTGATTCTCACCAACCTCAGCACGACCTTGTGTTGCGCGAACCGGGCCGGTGCGCCTGTGACACAGGACAATCCGGCCGTGCCGGGCGAGACGATCCTGGTTTATGCCACCGGTCTCGGAACGGTAGGACCTCTCGCGGCGACCGCAGCCGAGGATACCGGCGTGAAGTACAAGGGCACGCCGATGAACGATCCGGCGCTGCACGATCCGCAGCAGTTTGTCTCTTCGCTAGCAGGAGGCTCGACGGCCAACGTGATTTCGGCGAATCTGGCGGTCGGGATGGTCGGGGTTTACGAAGTGCGCCTGTCGCTCGGTTTGGGAACTCCCGCGAGCCCGCTGACGCAGCTCACGATTTCGCAGAACATCTACACGAGCAACATCGTCACGATCCCGGTGATCACGCCGGACGTGCAAAAAACGCCGTCGCCCTAACGGGAAGCGTAGGGATTGAATCCGTTACGGCTGAGCGCGTCTCTGGCGGCACCTTCGTCGGGCGGAATCACATAGAAGAAGGCGCCCACTCGTTCCGACTGAAAAATAATGCCGCCCGAGTACTTATCGGGCTCGACCAGGTAGTCGAGCCCGGCGTCGTCGAGCAGTTTTTCCAGGCGCAGAGCCTCGGTGAGGCGCTTGGCGATATAGATGAGAACGAGTTCCTGATCGCCGAAATGCTCGGGCTCGCGCTTCATTCCGTAGTTATGGGCCGCCGTTTATGCGCCGGCGCGGGCCGCGAAAGCCTTGTAGGCATCCTCGCCGCTGGTCTTTGCGATCCATTCGGCGCAGGCTTTCCCGGCCTTTTCGAGATTCCCGAGATAGTGCGGGTCTTTAAACGCCGCCCGGATCTCGCCGATCACCGGCTTCACGCGCTCCCAGATAAATAGGGCTTCGCGCGTGTTGGCGAAGAAAAGATCGGGATTCAGCACTCCGGCATTGACGAACGATCCGGCCATGTCCCAATAGCTGGCGACCTGCCGGAAGTAAGCGTTGGTCTCGGATCCTGGAGGGCAGAGCTGGCTGAAGTCCGCCATGGTCTTGCATTTGAAGTTTCCGAAGAACCAGTTGCGGGCCTCCCGCATCTTGGCTTCGCGGCGAAGCTCATATAACCGAAGAATCAGATTTGCGTCGTCGTAGGTTGGTTGTGAAGGCATAACTTTTAGCCTAACCGATTCCAACGTGAGATTCGAAAAAAACGGCTTCAGTCATGTGGCTTGCGATTTCGCCTTGAGCAACAAATCGCCGACGAGGTGGCCGATTTTCAGGAACTCGTCCAGGTCCGGCGGCTTGGTAATGAATCGATCCACTCGCAAATGCGCGATCCTGTGCTGATCCACCGGCGAGGGAGAGGAAGTGAGCACGATTACGGGCACGCCCGAGAAGTGGGCATTGGCGCGGAGCGCCTCCAGCACGTCGGTCCCTTCGCTCTTGGGCAGGTTCAGATCGAGCATGACCGCATCCGGGCGCAGCATGGAGCGGCCATCGTTGCCTCCGGCGCGGACATGCGCAATCGCCTCGGCGCCATCTTCGATTACTGTCAGTTCGACGCCCAAACCTGCAAATTCGAATGCTTTCCGTAGAAGATAGACGTCCGCGTCGTTATCTTCCACCAGCAGGATATGGAACTGTTCGCGTTTCACGCGTGTGCTTCCTCCACAGCCGGAATCGTAAAATGAAATGTCGCGCCTTGGCCCAGCGCCGACTCTATCCAAATCCTGCCGCCATAGCGCTCGACGACACGCTGGCAGATCGCGAGTCCGATCCCGGTGCCCGGGATTTTCTTTCCGTGCAGGCGCTTGAACACGCCGAACACTCGATCGTGATGCTCGGGAGCGATCCCGATGCCGTTATCGGAAACCGACAGTTTCCAGGAGCGCCCGTCCCTGGCGGCCGCGATACGGATTTTGGGCGCATCCGCTCCACGATACTTGATGGCATTCCCCAGCAGATTTTGGAAGAGTTGGAGAAAGTGCGCTTCGTGGCCGCGAACCGTAGGAAGGCGGCCGATATCGATCACGGCGCCGGTTTCGTCGATTGCGGCCGAAAGATTCTCGAGCGCCTTGCGCAGCACGGCGTTCAGGTCCACCCATGCCTCGTCCGCCTGCTGATCGTTGAGTTGGGTATACGCGAGCAGGTCTGAGAGCAATTCTCGCATACGAGCGGTTCCACGCGAGATAAAGTTTACGCACAGTTCCGCTTCTTCACTGAGCTGGCCGCGATAACTGTCCACGAGCAGCCGCGAATAGGTCGCGATCATCCGCAACGGCTCTTGCAGATCGTGACTCGCGGCGAATGCAAACTGTTGCAGGTCCTCATTTGCCCGTTGAAGTGCGGCGTTCGATCCGCGCAGTTCCTCCGCCATCCTGCCCAATTCCGAGTTCTGCGCGGCGGAACGTTTCTCTGTTTCCCGCCGGTTCGTCACGTCCCGGAAGACAAGCACGACGCCGAGCATCTCTCCCTGGTCGTTGCGAATCGGGGCGGCGCTATCGTCGATTGCAGTCTCTCTGCCGTCGCGCGCAAGCAGCACGGTGTGATTCGCCAAGCCCACCACGCCCCCTTCCCGCAAGACCTTCGCGACGGGGCTCTCCACGATCTGGCGCGAATCTTCGTCCACGATGCAAAACACTTCCTCCAGAGGGCGGCCAGCAGCTTCGGGGGTGCGCCACCCGGTCAAATGCTCGGCCACGGGATTCAGATAGGTCACGCGGCCCTCGGGATCGGTGGCCATCACGGCGTCGCCGATGCTGCTCAATGTGACACGAAGCCGCTCGCGATGCTCCGCGATCTCTTTTTGCGCATGGACCTGCGCGGTAATGTCGCGGATGATCTTGGATGCGCCGGTGATGCGTCCTTCCGCATCGTGCACGGGCGACACGGTCAGGGACACATGAAGAAGCGCCCCGCTCTTTGTGCGCCGGATGGTCTGGTGGTGGTCGACGCGCTCTCCCTTGGAGATTCGCCCGAGGATTTCCGGCAGCTCATGCAGCCGGTCGGGAGGATAAAGGACCTGGATCGTGCGGCCGACCACCTCGTCGGCCTGGTAGCCGAACATCCGCTCTGCCGACGGATTCCAACTTGTCACAATACCGTTGAGATCTTTACTGATAATCGCGTCATTCGAAGAAACGACGATGGATGAGAGGAGCTGGCTAACGGATTCGGCGCGCCGGCGCGCGGTCACATCCCGGAATACCAGAACCGTGCCCTGGACCGAACCGTCGTCGCTGGCGATGGGTGCTGCGCTGTCATCGATGGGGACTTCCGTCCCGTCTTGCGCGATCAGAATGGTGTGGTTCGCCAGGCCGACAATGGCGCCTTCCCGGAGCACCTTCGCGACGGGACTCTCGACCTTGGCGCGCGTGAATTCGTTGACAATCCGGAAGACTTCATCCAGATGCTTGCCAGCGATTTCCGATTCGGACGCGCGCAAAAGGGACTGTGCGACTTTGTTGGCGAAAACGATGTGGCCGTCTTTGTCGGTGGAGATCACGGCGTCGCCGATGCTGGCTAGAGTTGTCCTCAGCAAGCCCCGATGCCGGTGGGCCTCCGTCAAAGCTTGCTCGCGGGCGAGCGCGATGGCATGGATGGCGCGATTTCCGGCGACAAAAAAGCCCAACAGCACCAGCGAACCGACAATCGTAATGAGAAAAGCCGTCCGCGCGGCGGATTCCGCCACGCCTTGCGCTGCGGCCAGTTCCGAGTACTGGGCCGCGCGAATGTCAGACCAAATCGAGCGGATTTCATCCATCGCTTGCTTGCCTTCGTCGCTGAGAACAATGGCCAGTGCCGGCGCCGCGCCCTGTGTGCGCCGGAGATCGATGGTCCGGCGCAGCTCAGTAAGCTTCTGATGGACCAGGCTGTTCAGGCGAGCCCGCCGCTCCGGCGCGACCTCCTTGGGCTGGAATCCGTTCAAGGTCGCCAGAGTTGCCGGAATTGTTCGAATCGCCTGGTTGTAGGGTTCGAGATAACGGTCTCGCCGGTCAGGAGGTATCCGCGTTGCCCGGTCTCGGCATTGACGAGACTTACCAGGAGGTCATCCCCGGACTCGAGAACGGCGCGGATTCGTGCGACGTCCGTGCGCTCACGGCCATAGGAGCGCCACTCGCGATACGACAAGCCCACGATCGCCGCCAGCAGAATCGCGCCAATAACCAGGGTGAGTGTGTTGGCTCGTGCCGCGCTAGGTCGCGGCGTATTCTTGCTCATCGAGGCCATGGTCCATCCGGGGCGAGTCTTTAGTGTGTTGCGACATGGCGGGTAAATGCCTTGGAAATCGCCAAGTTGGCGATAAGATCCAAGGACTACCAGCGTACCTCTGCAAGGCGCGCTGATCCACTAGGGCCCACCCTAGGAAGCCAGTGCTGTTGAGACAGAGGCGCCCTGGTCCTCGAGTGAGAATTCCGCCGGGCTCCCGGCACAGAATCTAGGTGACTGCTCCTTCCAAAGAAACCGAGCTACACTGGCTGGCGCTGCGGATGACCCCGGGGCTGGGAACCCGCACCGCCGTCCGGTTGATCGAGACGTTCAAGACGCCGGAGAGAATTTTTCGCGCCTCTCGTTCGGAACTGGAGGCTGCGGGGCTGCCCCCTGGCATCGCCCAGAGTGTGTCAAGTGGGTGCGCCTTTGAGGACGCGGTGACGCAGCAACAAAAGTTGATCGAGGTGGGCGGGGCAGTGGTCCCGCTGACGGATCCGCAGTATCCGGCGAGGCTGAAGGAAATTTTCGACCCGCCGCCGATGCTGTTTGCAAGGGGCCGGATCGACCTGCTGAGCGATCTCGCGCTGGGAATCGTGGGCACCCGCCGGCCGACTGCCTATGGAATTGCGGCGGCCGGGAGGCTGGCCAGGGATCTCGCCGGTGCCGGCCTGGCGATCGTCAGCGGAATGGCGCGGGGAATCGATACGGCGGCCCATAAGGCGGCGCTCGAAGCGGGTGGAGCAACTATCGCGGTTTTCGGATGCGGCATCGATGAAATCTATCCTTCCGAGAATCGCAAACTTTCCGAGCGGATTGCGAGCGAGGGCCTGATCCTTTCTGAGTTCCCGATGGCGACTCCTGCCTATCCGCAGAACTTTCCCATCCGGAACCGGATTATAGCGGGGCTGAGCGTCGGCGTTTTGGTGATCGAGGGCGGGGAATACTCCGGATCCGCGATTACCGCGAAGCTTGCGGCGGAGCAGAACCGGGAGGTCTTCGCGGTTCCCGGCAACATCACTTCCAAAATGAGCTGGGGACCGAATCTGCTGATCAAGCAGGGGGCCAAGCTGGTCCAGGAGTGGAATGACGTTGTGGTGGAATTGCGGGCCGAGGACCGCCGCCGCCTCGCGGACCGCTGCCGTAATCAGTTGAATCTTCAGGACAACCCCGCGGATGAATCGAACGGCCAGCTTCATTCATCTGTAACTTGCGGGCCAGAGGGGCTGGGCCGGGTTATCCTGAATTCCCTGAAACCTGACGCTCCCGTGACGCTCGATCACCTGGTGGAAGAACTCGCGGGTACCCCGCCATCCGAAATTATCGCCGGCTTGTTCGAGCTGGAACTCGCCGGCCTGGTCCGGCAACTGCCCGGGAAAAGCTTCCTAAGAGTCTGGTTCGATTGAAGTTGCCGGTTTTTTCTCGGGGCCAAGCCGGACCGGCGCCCTGGTCATGGTAAGATTTCGGTTGTTTACGGCCGAACTTCTGACGCAGGGTCCGTGCGCGGAAGTTCGCATTTAAGGAAAGCTCAACGCAACGATCTATGGCAAAGAATCTCGTCATCGTCGAGTCTCCGGCGAAGGCGAAAACTATCGGCAAGTATCTGGGGAAGAATTACGTGGTCAAGGCCTCGCTGGGCCATGTCAAGGATCTGCCCAAGAAGAACCTGTCGGTGGATGTCGATAACGACTTCACGCCGGTCTACGAAGTGATCGAGGGCAAGAAGAAGCTGATCGCCGAGCTCAAACAGGCGGCCAAGAGCTCGGATAACATCTATCTGGCGGCTGACCCGGATCGTGAAGGCGAGGCCATCTGCTATCACCTGCAAGAGGAACTGGGCGATGGCAAGCGCGGCAAGAACGCGCCGAAGATCTACCGGGTGATGTTCAACGAGATCACCAAGAACGCCATCCAGAAGGCCTTTGAGACGCCGTCGGCGGTGAATCTGCACCTGGTGGACGCGCAGCAGGCCCGGCGCGTTCTGGACCGGATCGTAGGCTACAAGATTTCGCCGCTGCTGTGGGATAAGGTGCGCCGCGGGCTTTCTGCGGGCCGCGTGCAAACCGTCGCCCTGCGGCTGATCGTCGACCGCGAGCGCGAAATCAAGGCGTTCCAGACGAGGGAATACTGGACCATCGACGTTCATCTGGCGGCCAAGAAGCCTCCGCAACTTTCCGCGCATCTGGCCAAGAAGAACGGCGAGAATCTCGAAATACCCAATGAAGCCGCGTCGCAGGCGATCGTATCGGCAGTGGAGGGGGTCGATTACGTCGTCCGTTCGGTCACGAATAAAGAGAAGCGCCGAAATCCGGTACCCCCATTTATCACGTCCACATTGCAGCAGGAGGCCGCCCGCAAGCTGCGTTTCAGCGTGAAGCGCACCATGATGCTGGCGCAGAAGTTGTACGAAGGCGTCGAGCTCGGCAAGGACGAGGGCGCAGTCGGTTTGATCACCTACATGCGAACGGATTCGACGCGCGTTTCC
Source organism: Bryobacterales bacterium (assembly GCA_037916615.1). Taxonomy (GTDB): domain Bacteria; phylum Acidobacteriota; class Terriglobia; order Bryobacterales; family Bryobacteraceae; genus Palsa-187. The sequence continues at coordinate 21,268 of JBAIXM010000079.1, read as the reverse complement.
AATGACGCGCTGGACGAGGTCCGCAAGGTGATCGGCGAACGCTGGGGCGCGGAATACCGGCCGGCATCGCCGAACACGTATAAGAGCAAGAAGGACGCCCAGGACGCGCACGAAGCGATCCGCCCGACTTCGGCGGCGCGCACTCCGGAAAGCCTCGAGAAGTATCTGGCTGAAGACGAGATGAAGCTGTACCGGCTGATCTGGATGCGCTTTGTGGCTTCGCAAATGACGCCGGCAGTGTTCGACCAGACCACGATCGATGTCGGCGCCAAGGGCAAGGACGGAGCGGATTATCTGTTCCGCGCCACGGGCAGCGTCCCGAAATTTGATGGCTTCCTGAAGGTCTACCAGGAAGGCAAGGACGAGAAGGACGAAGAAGACGAGGAACTGAAGAACAAGCTCCCGGCTGTGACCGAGGGCGAAATTCTGAAATTCCGCGCGATCCTGCCCGAGCAGCACTTCACTGAGCCCCCGCCCCGCTTCACGGAAGCGACGCTGGTCAAGGAGCTCGAGGCCAAGGGCGTCGGCCGTCCGTCGACGTACGCCTCGATTCTTTCGACCATCCAGGAGCGCGAATACGTCCGCAAGGATGGCGGAAAATTCGCTCCCACCGAGCTCGGGATGGTCGTGACGGACCTGCTGCTCGAAAGCTTCGACGACCTGTTCGACGTCACCTATACGGCTCGCATGGAAGCCGAGCTGGACGACATCGAAGAAGGCAAGATGGACTGGCGCATGGCCATGAGCGAGTTCTACGAGCGGTTTCAGAAGGATCTGAAACACGCCGAGCGCCACATGACCGACATCAAGCGCATGGAGGAGCCCACCGACCAGGTTTGCGAAAAATGCGGCAAACCGATGGTGATCAAGTGGGGCCGCCACGGCAAGTTCATCGCCTGCACGGGCTATCCGGAATGCACCAACACGCGCGAGCTTCCGCAGGAAGGCGTCACCGAACAGGACGAGCAGGAATACTGCGACAACTGCGGCCGTCCGATGGTGCTCAAGAAGGGCCGCTTCGGGCAATTTCTGGCATGCTCCGGCTATCCGGACTGCAAGACGACCAAGCAGCTCGGCGCGGGGCAGAAGCCGCAGGATGTTCCGCTCGACGAGCCTTGCCCGCAATGCGGCAATAAGCTGGTGAAGAAATTCGGGCGCTACGGCGAGTTCGTCGCGTGCAGCAATTATCCGGCCTGCAAGTATGTCAAACAGAAAACGGTCGGCGTGAAGTGCCCGAACTGCTCGCAGGGCGAAATCATCGAGCGGCGCTCCAAGCGCGGCAAGACTTTCTACGGGTGCAACCGCTATCCCGAGTGCGATTTCGTCGCCTGGGGCAAGCCGATTCCGGAAAAGTGTCCGGAGTGCGGCGGAGGTTATTTGATCGAGAAATTTCTCAAGTCCGGACGGTTCGCGCAGTGTCCCAACGGCGAATGCAAATTCAAGAAAGCGCTTCCTCCGCCGGAACCGGCTGAAACTCCCGTGGAGGTCCATTCCTGATGGCCGCCGCCGCAACCGCCGGCGGAGTTCCCGACTACGGATTGGATGCCCCCCGGGTCGTCCGCAGCATGTTCAGCCGCGGCGCTTGGACGCTGGCGATCGCGCTGGTCCTTTATTTCGTGAACCGCTCGGATTATCCGGGCCCTGCTGCGCGCATGTGCGGCGTGTTGGCGCTGATCGCGCTGGGATTTCTAGCAGTCGGCGCCGTAATGGTATGGTCGAGCCGCGTGGCCAAGCTTCGTCTGCGCGATCAACTCCTCGATTCGCTGGGGCTGAAGGGCGATGAGCGCGTGCTCGACGTCGGCTGCGGCCGGGGGCTCTTGGCGATCGGCGCGGCCAAACGCCTCAAGAATGGGAAAGTCACCGGAATTGACGTGTGGAGTCCGGTGGATCTTTCCGGAAACTCGGCCGAAGCCGCCAAGGCCAACGCCAAGCTGGAAGGCGTCGCGGATAAGGTTCGCATCGAGACCGGCGAGGCGCAGAAGCTGGTATATCCGGACAACCATTACGACGTGGTGGTCTCAAGCCTGGCGCTGCACAACATCCCGGACCACGACCAACGCGTTCGGGCGGTTCGTGAGATGTATCGCGTTCTGAAACCGGGTGGAAGGCTGGCGATTTTCGATCTCTTTCGCACGGGCGAATATGCCGAGATGCTGCGGGAGGCGGGGGCCAAGGAAGTGACCCTTTCGCCGATGACGTTCCTGTGGTGCGTGCCAGGGCGGACTCTGTCAGCGCGAAAGTAGCAGTCGGGGGCGGGCAGGCGACGAGATCGCCTGCCGTAGCTGAGCCTCCAATACACACCGCAGCGGGCCTTCCCGGCCCTCCACGCGCACGGAACTCGTTCGGGGCGAAACCCGGTAGCCGGTCCGCGAGCCGCGGTCGAGCATCAGGGAATCCAGCGGCCAGTCGGAATCCGCGCACAGTTGGATTTCGCCGTCGCGGCCGATCAGGATGGTCATTTCCTGGCAGTTCTCACCTCGCCGGGCCGCCGCGATGGCTGAGTCGAGCAGATTCTGGGCGTCCTCGGCGAACCGGTTCACGTTTCTCTTATCGCTAAAATTTCGGCATGTTATGCTAAATCTTTCCGTAGTCAAAACATGCTTTCCCGCAGGTCCTTCCTCCAGAGCGGGGCGTGTATGCTCGCCACGCCCTACTTCAGCCGACGCGTGTTTGCCGGGACTGTAGCCCAATATTCCAGCCAAGCCGTCGATTTAGTCCGGGAATCGACCGTGATCGACATGCTGGGCCTGCTTACGCTGGATTTCAAGAAGCTAGACCTATGGCGAAGGCGACCGGAAACCTTCCTGCCGGCGGATTTCCAGCGCCTCAAGGATTCCGGGATCACCGTTTTCCATCCCGCCGTCGGATACGTGGAAGGCGATATCTTCGCTGAATCCTCGGCGGATATCAATGGCTGGGACGCCTTCATTAACGCGCATCCCGAGTGTTTCATCCGTATCGTCGGCCCGAACGACGTACCCAGGGCCAAGGCCGAAGGCAAACTCGGAATCATTGTCGGCCAGCAGAATTCGAATCACTTCCGGACAGTCGCGGACGTGGATGTGTTCTACAAGCTCGGGCAGCGGGTCTCGCAACTCACCTATCGCGATAACGCGCTGGGCGGCGGCTCGACCGATCCGGCGGAAATGGGCCTGACGGAATACGGCGCACGGGTTTTGGACCGCATGAACCAGATCGGCATGGCAGTGGATATCTCGCACTGCGGCGATCGAACGACCTTGGACGTGATTGACGCGTCCACGAAGCCAGTGTTGGTGACGCATTCGAATTGCCGGACATTGGTACCGCACAGCGCCCGCTGCAAAACCGACGAGGCGATCCGAAGACTGGCCGCGAAAGGCGGTGTCATGGGCATCACCATGGAACGCTTGTTTGTCGGCACCGGAAGCAGCGTGACCATGGAGAACGTGCTCGATCATGTGGACCACGCCGTGAGAATCGCGGGCGTCGAGCATGTCGGCATCGGAACCGATGTCGATCTGGACGGCCGGGACCGGGGCGCCGCTCGCAAGAAGAACGACCTGGACGGCGTCGAGTACACTCGCAAAATCTACAATCTCACCGAAGGCCTGATCCGTCGAGGGTACTCGAAACCGGACATCCGCCTGATCCTGGGCGGCAACTTCCAGCGGGTCCTGACCGCAATCTGGGAAGCCTGAAACGGCTCGCCTGTGATAGAATCGCGGGCGAGGTAACAAGGTAAACATATGAAGCGCCTCTACCTTTCCCTGTTGGCAGCGCTGCCGCTGGCGGCCGGCTCGGTGCGCGTGATTCAGACCAATTCCGCGGGCGACTCCGCGCAGTTCATCGATCCTGCGACGAACAAGGTGGTGCTCACCATCAAGGACCTGGAGGCGGCGCATGGCGTCACCAGCTCGCCCGACGGCACCCGCGCCTATTTCACCGTCGAGTCGGATAGCACGGTGGTTGCCGTCGATACCAAGACCGGCAAACGCCTGGGCTCGGTGGCTCTGAGCGGGCATCCGAACAACCTCGCCGTCTCCAAAGACGGCAAACTGATCTTCGCCGGGATCGCCGTGGCTCCCGGAGCGGTAGATGTGATCGATGCCGCCACGATGAAGAACATCAAGAGCATCAAGGTGAAAGGCGCGGTGCACAACGTGTACGTGACGCCCGATGGAAAGTGGGTGGTCTCCGGTTCGGTCGGAAGCCGCGTGCTCACCGTGATCGATCTGGCGAAGCTGGAAGTCGCCTGGGAGCATACCTTCGACAAAGGCGTCCGTTGCATGACCTTCGATACGGCTCCGGATGGATCCGCCGCGCACGTCTATTTGCAGCTTTCCGATGTTCATGGCTTCGCCGTGCTGGATCTGAAGACGCACGAGGAAGTGAATCGCGTCATCCTTCCCAGCGAGCCCAAAGTCGGCGACGTCCACAGCGGCGCGCCGTCGCACGGAATCGGAATCACTCCCGATAAGAAGATGCTGGTGGTGGACAGCTCGGTCGCCAACGGAGTATTCATCTACTCGATGCCCGATCTGAAGCTGCAAGGATATGTTCCTACCGGCCCGACGCCGGACTGGCTGACGTTCACGCCCGATTCGAAGATGGTCTACGTCGCGAACGCCGGCGCGAACAATGTTTCGGCCGTGGATCTCCAGGCTCGCAAAGTGGTCGCGATCATTCCGGTGGGCGAGGTGCCGAAGCGCAACGCGACGGTGGTGGTCCCTTAGGGCACTACGTTCTTATTCCTGATCCAGTCGATCACGACGTTGCGCAGCAGCACGCCTTGATCGCGCAGCGGAAATCTCTTGCCATCGTCGGCCCAGCTTTGGGCGACGAAATCGGTAGTCACCACGCGGTAGACGCGCTTGGGATCCAGGCGCCCGCTTATCTCGGAGGGCACAACCGGAGCCGTGCGGCCCGAAGGATCGGTGAGCGAGCCCAGCTGATCGCCGGGAATTTCAATGACGACCACGCGGTTGTCGAACGGCATCGCGTTCCAGACATGGCGGGCGAGCAGCTCGCCTGCCGGTAGCAGGTCGCGAACTCCCCCACGGTTCGTGAACGCAAAATCCGCCGGAAACCGGTCGAGCATCGCGCGCTCCATCAGCGTTTTCACTTCTGGCCGATCAAGTTTTCGCGTGGCGTGGCCGATGGGAACATCCACCTGCGCGGAAACCTTCGCTTCCCACTTATCCACCTCCGCTTGAACCTCGGGGTCGGCCGGATACTCCTTATCGTCCACCGCGATTCCGGTCCATTCGTGCGAGACAATGCGCCTGGCAGCCGTGTCATAGCGCAGCACGAGCCGGCCCACCTGGCGGCCGTAGCCTTCCGCGTGGACGATAAAGCGGCCGCCGATCTCGACAGGCTCCTTCCAGGGCGTGTGCTCGTGCCCGATAACGGCGGCGCTCACGTCGGGCAGTTCGCGCAGAATCGTTTCTGCCTCGGGTTTCTCCAGGTGCCCGAGCACGATTACCATGTCGGCGCGCTGTTTGGCTTCGGCCACGATGGGCCGTAGCGTTTCCACGAGAGGAGCGGCGTGATACGGCCCGAGCCGGTCCCTGGTGGTCACACTCAAGACATTCTCAAGCAGTGCACCGACTACGGCCACTCGCATTCCGCCCGCGTCGCGGATCACGTACCCAGGATTCACCAAGCGGTTTCCCGAATCGTCCACGGCGTTCGCACTGACGGTTGGGAACCGCGCCACGCGCATGAAATCGGCGATCCGCTGCCAGCCGTAGTCGAACTCGTGGTTGCCGAGGCAGTTCACGTCGATGCCGAGGCTGTTGGCGATCTCGTAGTCCGGCAGGCCCCGAAAGATTGTGCTCACCGGTGTGCCCTGGACCAGGTCGCCCGCGTGCAGGACTAACGCCGCATTCGCCGCGGCCCGTTCGCGCTTGAGCACCGTCGCCAGATGCGCGACGCCGCCGATGCCGTCGGGATCCGGGAGCAGGCGATCGTGCAGATCGTTGAAGTGCAGGATCGCGAGCTCGTGGACAGTGCTCTGGCGGCAACCGCATAACAGCGCCGCCCAAAGAAACAGAGGTGCTGCCAGGAAGGATCGTCTACGGAGGAGCAACTTCGATTATCGCCCGAGCGCGGCCGGCCAGTTGATGACGAGGCGCATCGGCTCGATCTCGCCGGTGTTCGATACGCCGACAGGAGTCAAAACGCTCCTCCAGTTTCCGGGCGGAACCCAGGGATCTGCTCTCAATTACTAACTGGGCGGTGACTTCCGACGGGCAGAAGTTTCTGGTACGCGAGCCGCGCCGATCAAATTTTGAATTTCGTAGGGCCCGAGCTTCGTGCCGGTGGCGAGGGGCATTGTGTGACTGGGGACTATTTCGCGCCGCGTGCCCAGCCGGCGAGAATCTTCCAGTCCGGATCGTCTTTCGACGCGAACTGGCGCCCGCCGCTATGGAAATCGTCGCCGCCGGCGACGCCCGCCAGGGGATGCTTCAACAGCGGGCTCTGCATCAGATTCGACGGATTCACCAGCTTCGATACTCTGGCGAAATTCTGACGCGACTGTTCTTCGGTCCAGGTGGTCGCGCCTTTGTCGAGCGGCTGGAGGAACGCGTTTCCGCCGGCGCCCGCGTGACACACGACGCAGCGCGCGTGGCCCTCGCGTTTCTTGAGAAAAATCGGCTCGACTTTGGAGCGGTAGGTTTCGAAGTCCAAGGCTTGCGCGACAATGTGTCCGGCGGCGAAGGAACCGAGGACCGCCGCCACAATAGCCAGCCGGTAGGGAGTGTTCATAGATCGTCTGCGCGGCCCATAATATCACATGGGATTCGCGCTGTGGATCGACGCCGAGCGCGGCGTGGCGTGGGCCCAGGGCACGCATGAATATCGCCCTTTGGGCACCGCCGTGATCGCCTCAACCGATCAGTTCCGGCATCGCGATTTCCGGCGCTCGCGGCGTCTTCCGGTGCACTTGCGGTCCGCCTTCGTGGGATTTTTCGGCTCGCTGGAAGAAATGAATGTGCGGCTACGGATGCAGCGAAAATGGCGCCGCCGGCCGACTCCCGCGCATCTGCTGTAACACGCGCTATACTTTTAAGTTTGCATGCAAAATGAACCGATCACCGATATCGCTCACCTGGGCCATATCGAAATGTTTACGCCTAAGCTCGACGAGAGCGTGCGCTTCTTCGTCGACATCATGGGGATGACCGAAAGCGGGCGTGAGGGCGATTCCGTCTATCTACGCGCGTATGACGATTACGAGCGCCACACATTAAAGCTCACGGCCGGCAAGCAGCCCGGACTCGGACACATGGGTCTTCGCGCGCGCAGCCAGCACGCGCTCGAGCGTCGCGTCGAGGCGCTTAAGGGAACCGAATTCGCGATCGGCTGGTCCGACGGCGACATGTGCCACGGTCCCGCGTTCGTCTGCCAGGATCCGGACGGCCACAAGATCGAGCTGTATTACGAAACGCAGTGGTATCAGGCGCCCCCGAACCTGCGCCCGTCGCTCAAGAATCAGGCCCAGCGGTTTCCCGCCCGTGGGTGCAACGTCCGCCGCCTGGATCATTGGAATGGTCTGGCCGTCGACATCAAGGCTAACCGCGAATTCTTCGAGAATTACCTCGGTTTCCGCTTGACCGAGCAGATCGTACTCGACACGGGTGTCGAAGCCGCCATGTGGATGACGTGCACCAACAAGAGCTACGACTTCGCCTACACCAAGGACGCGACCGGAACCAAGGGGCGCTTCCATCACGTGACGTACGCCGTCAACAGTCGCGAAGAAGTTCTGCTGGCCGCCGACGTTTTTCTGGAAAACGGTATCAAGATCGAGACCGGCCCGCACAAGCACGCGATCCAGCAGACGTTTTTCCTGTATGTCTACGAGCCCGGCGGGAACCGCGTCGAAATCGCGAACGCGGGCGCGCGGCTGATTCTCGCTCCGGATTGGAAACCCATCCGCTGGACGGAGGCCGAGCGCAAGAAGGGCCAGGCCTGGGGTCTGAAGACGATCGAATCGTTCCACATCTACGGAACTCCTGCTGTTCCCGGCGTGCCAGGCAGCGGGCCGGAAGTAAGTTAGCGGCGATCCGCGTGCTAAACTAATCCGTTTGCGTCACTAGAGAAATTTCAAGAAGGATATCCAAATATGAGCCAACAAAGCCTCGAAGATCTTTTGAAAAAAGCCGGGAACCCGGTGCAGATGCTCCGCAATTCTCAGATCGGAGCCTATGTGTATCCGGTGGTTCCCGCGGAGTACTCCAACTGGCGCGATGAACAACGCGCCTGGCGGGATAGCTGCGTGCTGTTCGACCAGACGCATCACATGGCCGAGATTTACATCAGCGGCCCTGACGCGATCAAGCTGATTTCGCACCTGACCATCAACAGCTTCGCGAATTTCCCCGTCAATCGGGCCAAGCAGATGGTTCCGTGCAGCTATGACGGACACGTGATCGGCGATGGAATCCTGTTCCACCTGGAACCGAACGAAGTGGTGTTTGTTGGCCGCGCTCCTTCCGTGAACTGGATCCAGTTCCATGCCGAAACCGGCGGATACAACGTAAAGTTCGTCCGCGATGACCGCTCGCCTTCCCGCCCCGGCGGCAAGCCAGTGATCCGCAAGGTGTACCGCTATCAGATCCAAGGTCCCAACGCCGAAAAAGTGATCGAGAAGCTGAACGGCGGACCGTTCCCGAACATCAAGTTCTTCCACATGGACGTGATCAAGATCAAGGGCCGCAACGTTCGCGCGCTGCGCCACGGCATGGCGGGAGCTCCAGGCCTGGAAATCTGGGGACCCTACAACGAGTACGAGGAGATCCGCGCGGCGATCGTCGAAGCCGGCAAGGATTTTGGATTAGTGGAAGTCGGCTCGCGCGCTTACGCGACCAACACGCTGGAATCGGGCTGGATTCCGTCGCCTCTGCCCGCTGTCTATACCGGCGAAAAAATGAAGGCGTACCGGCAGTGGCTGCCTGCGTCGGGATACGAAGGCACGGGTTCGATCGGCGGAAGCTTCGTTTCCGACAAGATCGAAGATTACTACATGACGCCGTACGAACTGGGTTACGGCCCGTTCGTTAAGTTCGATCACGACTTCATTGGCCGCGAGGCGCTCGAAAAGATCGCCCACCAGCCGCATCGCAAAAAGGTGACCTTCGCCTGGAATTCGGAAGATGTGGGCAAGGTGTTTCAGTCGCTGTTCCAAAAGGGCCAGGACGTGTACAAGTACATCGACCTGCCGCTGTCGAATTACACGTCGGCTTCCTACGACAAGATTCTGGCGAACGGCAAGGCTGCCGGGTTCTCGATGTTCGCGGGCTACAGCTATAACGAGCGTTCGATGCTGTCGCTCGGCGTGGTGGATCCGGATATCGAGATCGGCAACGAAGTCACGCTGGTGTGGGGCGAGGAAAACCGCGGAACCAAGAAAACCACGGTCGAACGCCACCGGCAGATCGAGATTCGCGCGATTGTCAGTCCCGTTCCGTATTCCGAAGTTGTGCGAAAATCCTACGCTTCGGGCTGGCGCTCGGGACAGGCCTAACGCGCAAGGAACGTATTGTTCGATGAGGGCCGGCCGATCGTCTCGGCCGGCTTTCGCATTTTCGGCGAAACAACCTTGCGTAAAATGACTCTAAGGATGCCAGCGTGACGGGTCCCGTATTGGTCGCCGGCGGCGCCGGCTATATTGGAAGCCACACTTGCAAACTTCTCGCCCAGGCGGGACGTGAGCCCGTGGTCCTGGACGATCTGAGCACAGGCCATCGCTGGGCTGCTAAATTCGGCCCGTTTTACGAAGGCGACATTGCCGACGGCGAACTGGTCCAGAGTATCGTTCGCCGCCACGGAATCGCCGATGTGATCGATTTCGCCGCAAAGGCGGCCGTTGGCGAGTCGTATCAAAATCCCGGAAAATACTTTCGTGAGAACGTCGGGAAAACGGTCCATTTTCTGGACGCTTTGATCGCCAGCGGCGCAACGAACATCGTCTTCTCTTCCACCTGCGCTGTTTACGGAAATCCCGACAAGGTCCCGATTACCGAGACCGAATCCAAGAAACCCGTGAATCCCTACGGAGAAACCAAGCTGTTCGTCGAGCGGATGCTCTATTGGCACGGAATCGCGAACGGGCTGAAGTGGGTCGCGCCGCGCTATTTCAACGCCGCCGGAGCGGATCCTGACGGCGAACTGGGCGAGCAGCACGACCCCGAGACGCATCTCATTCCCGCGGCGATCGAAGCGGTCCTGGGCCAGCGTCCGCAGCTCGAAGTCTACGGAACCGATTACCCGACCACGGACGGCACGGCGGTTCGCGATTACATCCACGTATTCGATCTGGGGCGCGCTCACATCGCCGCGCTCGAATATTTGCGGAACGGCGGCGAATCCATGGCTGTTAACCTGGGCACGGGTGTGGGGCAATCCGTGATGGACGTGGTGCGCGCCGTGAGCGCCGCGACCGGGCGCGAGGTCCCGTACGTGCTGCGGCCGCGGCGCGCCGGCGATCCGCCGGAACTGGTCGCCGACCCGTCCATGGCGAAACGCGTCCTCGGCTGGAGCGCCGAATTCCGGGACATTCGCCGAATCGTCGAGACCGCGTGGGTTTGGCATCAGCGGGCGTTGCCGGTGAAGTGATATGATGCGGCCTGGAATTGCAAGGATCTGTTATGCCTAATTTCGTGATTGAGCGTGAAATTCCCGGCGCCAGCAATATGACGCCTGCACAGGTGCGGGAAACGGCGATGAAGTCGCTTGACGTGCTGAGGGAGCTAGGCCCTCAGATCCAGTGGCTGCACAGCTACGTCACCGATGACAAGGTATATTGCATTTATTGGGCTCCCGGCGAGGATGTCATCCGCGAACATGCGAAACGCATGGGCATCCCGGCCAACCGGATTTCCGCGGTTCGCGGAATGATGCAGCCTTCCAGCGCCGAATAGAATTCAGGTGAGTCCGTCTTCCAGCGCGAAGCGGACAGCTTCGGCATGTTGCAGCGTCCAGCCGCGCATTTAGCAGTCTGTCGCCACGGCGCTGCTGAGCTTTTCCCTTGCCGAGTCCAGCGTCTAATCCACTTTCGTCTTGGCGGCCTCCGGTAATTGGCGGGCGAGCTGCTGCCGAATGCTGGCAGCGGCTCCCACCAGCGTGAGAGCGCGCTCGGGCCGATGCAGCGCCTCCTCGCAAGCCGCCAGCGATTCCAACACTCTGGGCAAGTCGGTTGGATCGCCGAAATCCCAGTAAAGTTTCAAGCACTCCCGAAATAGCCGTTGCGCGCCCGGATAATCGTTTTGTGCGATCGACAGACTCGCCAGGTCCTGAAAACAGGACGCTACTCCGGTCTGGTTCTCCAGCGTCCGGAATCGCGAAGCCGCTTGTTCATAAAGCGCTCGGGCACGCTCCCAGTCTTTCTGGTTGCGGGCTACATCCGCCTGATGGCTCAGCGACCAGGCTGCCCCCAGGCCGTCGCCGATATCTTCGAACATACGGGCGGCTTCCAGCAGCAGCAATCGCGACAGTTCGTACTCGTGTTGCAGCCGGACCACGTCGGCAAGGTTGCTGAGCGCGGGCGCCAGGCCGGCCGCATCGCCCAATTCGCGGGCAATGTGAACCGCGCGTTCGAAATAGGACCGCGCGAGCGTGTAATTCCCGACGGTGCGCTCTGAGACGCCTGCGTGCGTCAAACACAAGAGCAGCCCGCGAGGGTCGTTGAGCTGGCGGACAAATTCAAGGCTTTCCTGATTGATCTGCTCGCGCTCTTTGGGCCTTCCGGCGAAGGAAGCCATGTCCGCGGCGGCAATGAGCGATTTTGCCTTCAGCTTCACACCGACGCCCGGATGGGGTAGCTTCAGCAGTTTCTGTAAACGGAAAAAAGCCTCGTCGGCCAGACCTCGATGGTTCCAAAAGGCGCCCAGCGAGCTCGCCAGCCTGAGGCCCCACTCCGCTTCTCCGGTGGACATCAGCCCATCCAGCGCCGCCCGGAGGTTCCCGCTCTCTGCATCGAATCGCGCGTACCATTCCTGCTCGCCTCTGCCGCCCATCAAGGCGGGCTCGCCTTCCTCCGCCAGCACGACAAAATAAGCCGCGTGGGCCTTTCGCGTATATGCTTCCTCGCCGGCCTCGGAAAGCTTGCCGAGGCCATACTCACGCATGGTCTCGAGCATCCAAATCGCCTGGTTCGCCCCGAGCCTGTTCCGGAGCCATGTAGCCGAACGTTCCCAAGACAGTGCCGGGCTGCGTGAGGGAATGCTCGCTCTCGCGGTGGGCGAGCTTTGCCAGGCCGAAATCCAGAATTTTGGCGCGCCCATCCGGGCCGATCATGATGTTTGCGGGCTTCAGATCGCGGTGCAGGATTCCCTTGCCGTGGGCCGCGGCGAGGGCATCGGCGATCTGAACGGCGATAGCCAGCAGCCTTGCAACCGGCAGGGGTCCTGCCGACACAGATTGCCGCAGGGTCTGCCCCTCGATCAACTCCATGACGATATAGGACACGCCTGCCGACTCCCCGACGTCGTAGATCGTCACGATATTGGGGCGGTTCAACGCGGATGCCGCGCGCGCTTCCTGAATGAACCGGTCCGCCGACCCCGAAGTGAGCACCTTGAGGGCTACCGATCGCGACAGGCGGTTGTCCCTTGCGCGGTATACCTGCCCCATGCCTCCCGCTCCGAGGGCCCTTCGATCTGATACGGGCCCAGCCAGGAACCAGAAACCGGCGAAGCGGCGTCGGAGGAGCGTGCTGGAGCCGCTGCAACAGTGAAGGTGGGAAGCTCGGAGGATGGGATATGCGACGTATCGCCGGCGAACAGCGATTCCACCTGGCGACGCAGATCCGAATCATCGCAGCACGCGCTTTCTAGAAAGACCCTGCGTTCCTGCGGGCTCCGGCCCTGAGCGGCGCGAAATACTTTTTCGACTTGCCTCCAGCGATCGGCATCCATGTTCGCGTTCTGCTCTGTGGTATATTATCTCGACTTACGACTTCCCACGTAGGAGGATTGCATGAAGCAGCCCGCGCTCGGCATCGTCGCCACCGTCCTCATCATGGCGGTCTCTCTGGGCGTCATCTCGCTGTTCGATTTCTCGACCTTCAGCAGTTGGGTCATCTTCGTGATGGCCTCAATCATTCCCATGGAAGTCGTGATCGGTGTGACGTGGGGCGCGAATCCAGGCTTCGCCAGCTCGCTGTCCCAGCCGATGAAAGGGGTTCTGCTGATCGTAGTGAACGTCGCGATCGGCGTGATCGTCGGGGCCATCTGCCACGCGCTGGTGGGCGGCGCGATCCGGCCGCCGATTCCGATCCTGGTATTATTCGGCATTGTCTCGGTGGTGGTGACGTTCTGGATGACGATCATGTTCGGAGGCTGGCCGTTTAGCAATATGATCAAGAATCCGGTCGTGGCCGGACTGGCGATGCTGGTGGCGGTTTACATCGTCAACTATGTGCTGTTCCGCCTGTTTTTCGATTTCAGCTTCATGCAAGGCGCTCCTTGGTATCGCGCCAGCGTGGATCCGCACGGGATGTTTAACGGAGTGAACGCCCAGGTATTCTACGTGACTGCGCTCACGTTCCTGTTTCTGCTGCTGCATTTCGACCTGTGGCCATTTACGGCATCGCCGGCCGTGATGAAGCAGCCCGTGCTGGGCATCCTTTGGACCGTGCTGGCCTTGGCGCTGGGTGCAGCGTTTTACTACGTCGGCGTCATTATGATGGGCATGGATCCGATGATGTTCCTGGTCGCCGGGCCCATTCCGTTTATCTTCGGAACCATCGTGGTCTTGAATATGCTGCATAATTCGCTGTTCGCGAAATTCAATCAGCCCGTCAAGGGCGTCTTGAACACGATCACCGCCCTGATCATCGGAGTTTTGCTGGCGAAGATGTACGGAGCCTTTGCTCCCATGGTGACCGGAGTTCTGAAGCCCGGTCCGCCAACCAACGACTTCGAAATCTGGCTCGCCACCGCTCTGCTGGGGATAACGTTCCCGTTCCTGATCTTCTTCGCGGAATTCTTCAAGATGTGGCCGCTGGCGAAAGCCAAACCGGAATAGACTAAAGAGAGATCAAGAAGAGGTATTCAACACATGCTACGCGCGATTGACGAGAACACGATCACCGACGCCGCTATTGAACAGATGGCGTCCACGCCGAATCCCCGGCTGAAGCAGATCATGGAACCTCTGGTGAGGCACCTGCACGCCTGGGCGCGGGAGGCGGATCTCACTCCCGAGGAATGGTTGGAGGGCATCAAATTTCTGACCGCCGTCGGCCAGAAGTGCACAGCCTACCGCCAGGAGTTCATTCTGCTCTCCGACACGCTGGGCATGAGTTCCCTGATCAACGCTCTGCATGACAAGCGTGCCACCGAAGCCGCAACCCAGAGCAGCCTGGTGGGGCCTTTTTACCGTCAGGATTCGCCGGCGATGAAGCTGGGCGACTCGATCGTTACCAAGCCGAGTAACGGCCTGGAAGTGGTCCTCTATGGGCGTGTCACGGATCGGTCCGGGAATCCGATCGCGAATGCTTCCGTCGAGGTGTGGCAGCCGGATGAAACCGGCAACTATGATCTCCAGAAGCACGATCCATCCGAAATGGATCTGCGCGGGCATTTTCATACCGATAACGACGGCCGCTACTACCTTCGCACGGTTGCGCCGCTCGGCTACATGATTCCGATGGATGGTCCGGTGGGCGATATGATTCGCGCCCAGAAGCGCCACGGATACCGGCCCGCGCACATTCACTTCATTGTCGGCGCGCCGGGATACCGCGAAGTCGTCACGGCGCTGTATCTCGAAGGCGACGAGCACCTCGACTCCGACACGGTTTTTGGCGCCAACGCAACGCTGGTGACCCGCGTCAATCAGAAAGATCCAAATTCGCCGGTTCCCGGTATGCCGACCATCAAATTCGACTTCCAGCTCGCGGCGGCGAGCAAGCGGGATATGACCGGGCGCGTGGGAGCGGATCCGAGCCAGATCACGAAAGCAGGAGCGTAGTACCATATCGTTTCGTGAAGTTTGAGGCTCTCTATTATCAGGACCGCCTGAAAATCGTCAATCCCCAAGGCGACGTCGCGGTTACGACGCTGTGGTCCAAAGTAGAGTCAGCGCAGCAGATTCTCGAAGAGGCCGGCGTCGATCTTGCGGCAACTTCCTCGCGCATCGCTGTAATCGCAAACCTCTACGGAAACGGTCTCCCGCAGATGCTGCGGAATCTGCTGTGGAATCCACAGATCACACGTATTTTGATTCTTGGCAAGAACCTGTCCGGCTCGCGCGAGTGGCTGCTGAATTTTTTCGAGCACGGCCTGGAAGAAGTGGAGTTCCTCGGCGCCAAGGCATTTCGCATCCGCAATACCCAGCGTACGATCGACGGGTGCGTGCAGCCGCAGCATTTTCCGCGTCTGCCGGAGTTCACGGTGCTTGGCGACCTGGGGGACGCGGCTACAAAGGCGGGCCTGAAATCTTTTTTCGATGGGCTCGCACCGGCGGATCCGTGCGATAGGGAACGCATTCAGCCCCCTCCTATTCCCGAGCCGACAGTCACGCGCTTTCCCTCCGAGCCGCGGAGCCACACCATGGTGCGCGATACGCCGATGGAGGCCTGGTCCGAGCTGATCTTCCGGCTGTTCCGCTTTGGACATCGGAACATAGTCGCTAAGAAGAGCGGCCCGGAAGGCCGCGTCGAGTTGCAGAACGTGAAGATTGTCGTCGAGCGCCCGGTGGAAGAGCCGGATGAGGTCCTGCGCGGGTACGGATTCAGCCTGGAAAAGTTTCAGGGCTACCAGCGCCGCATTCTCGACCCAGTGAAGCCTCCCGATCTGGGTTATACCTACGGCAATCGCCTGCGAGGGTACTATCGCCGCGACGGGAGCGTGATCGACTCCCTAGAGATCGCGGCGCGGCGTCTCGCCGAAAAACCGGAATCGCGGCATGCGTATATCACGCTGTGGGACAACACCCGCGACCTTCCCGAAGGCACCGACACTCCCTGTTTCGTGACGGCGTTTTTCCGGAAGTTCGAAGGCAAGCTGACGCTCACCGCCACGTTCCGGTCGCATAACGCGATGGAAGCGTGGCCTGAAAACGTCTACGGCCTGATCGCGATCCAGCGGTTCGTGGCCGAGCGGGCGGGAATGGAACCCGGGCCCCTCACCGTGATCAGCCACTCGATCAGCATCGACGTGTCATCGCTGGAGAAAGCCCGGAAGATCGCGGATCGCAAGGAATCGGACGAGGTGTACGATCCGGCCACCGGAAAGCACGGCCCGCGCATGGATCCGAACGGCGCGTTCACCACCACGTTCGACCGCGCGACCTGGGAAATAGTGGTGGAGCATTCCTACGACGGCATGAAAATCGGCGAATATCGCGGCAAGAGCGCGGAGGAAGTCGAACTCCAGCTTGCGCGCGACGTGGCGTTGTCCGAAATTTCCCATGCGCTGTACTTGGGCCGCGAGATCGCGCGCAAGGAGATGGAAATGAAGAATGCCCGCGCCGCTGAAAAGACGAAATGATCGTCTTCTTCGATATCGGCTCCACCCTGATCGACGGACCCCCGTTCGGGCCCGCGCGGCGGCTCTCCGAGTCGCTGGGACTGGGCGCGGAAGCGGTTGGCGAACTGGAACGGATCCTGTTCCGCTCGCCCGCGCGCGACCCGGAGGAGCTGGCGAATACAGTCGTCAATCGTTTGCGGGTCGATTTCGACCGCGCGTTCGAGGCGTGCGCCAGCCTCTGGAACGCGCAGCTTGCCGAAGCCTATGTCCTGCCCGGCGCGCGCGAGACGATCCAGGCGCTGCGCTCGGCGGGAATTCCCCGGGCGTATCTCTCCAACATCTGGCCGCCGTTTTATGAACATTTCCGCCAGGAATTCGCTGAAGAAGCCGAGGGCCAGCCGCAGTTCCTATCCTTTCAGACCGGCCTGATGAAACCCGATCCGGCATTCTTCCAACACGCTCTGCGGAAGCTCGAAATCCGCGCCGACGAAGCGGTCATGGTGGGCGATACTTATAGAAACGACATCCGGCCCGCCATCGAGCTGGGGATGCGAACCGTCTGGGTGCTTCATCGTCCGGAAAAAGAAAAGGCCGATCTGATCGCCGTGCTGAATGGAGAACTGCCGCCGCCCGATCTCACGCTGGCATCGATCGGCGAACTCGAACCATGCAAATTATCAAACACGAGGTTTTGAGCGAGGCGGATCTGCTCGCAAAGCTGAAGCGCACTCGCCTGCGCGGCTTCGACAGGCCCGAGGTGTACCGCGACGCGACTCTGGAAGTCTTCGAGGCAGATCCCGAGGCGCTTACGCCGGCCCAACGTTACGTCCTGCGCGAGGGAGTGCAGGCGATCCTCGACGTGGCCGACGCCTTCGCGGAGCGCGGCATCGACGTCTTTTCGCTGCGCGGAGCTTTGCTTTTCTGGCCCGAGGGATCGAATCCTGAGAGCGACGCGCCGATCCCGTTCCTGCCGCCCGTCATCGAAGAATCGATGGAGCGCAACGGAGAGAAGGTCCTGCTGATCAATGACGGCATCCACCGCGTGTACGCCGCCCGCAAGCGCGGCCGCAACATCAACGTGGTGCTGGCCCGCAATGTTCCGCCCGAGTATCCCTACTACGCGTACGCGTTGCCGGAAGGATGGGCGCGCGTGGAGGAGTTAGACGAACTGCGGGACGGGTATCAGAAGAAGGAATATCGCAATCCGGAGAACTACAAGGCGCTGTTCCGAGATTTCAACGAAATCTTCGAAGGCGTGCAGAAGCAGCGCCCACGCACGAATCCCGCCCATCTCAAATCATGAGGGGGCGGGATGTTCGTGCTGAAAAAAGTTATTGCTGTTTGCCGCCGTCTTCGGCGGAGCCGCTGAAGACCCTGCGGCCGTCCGGAAGCGTCACGTTGCGGGCGTTACCGACATAGGCACCTTCGGCGTTGATCGGGTCCTTGGCGCGGATTCCTTCGACGGTAATCGTGTCGCCCTCTTTGAGTGCGTCCTTGGTCCAGCCATTCCGGCGAAGGGAGTTCGGTGGGCCGCCTTCAAACTGCCACTTCGTCATCTTTCCGTTCTCATCCTTCACACTCATGTACACCCAAATGTGAGGATTCATCCAATCCAGCTTCGTGACCGTGCCGGTCACCTTAACTGTCTTGGTCGAATCGAATTCTGCCGAGATCGAGTGGTGCGCCAGCATGGGCAGTGCAGCGGCAACCAGAGCGGTCGCTGCCACCAGAACGCCTGTGTGAGCTCTCATTTATTAACCTCCAAGACTTCCGAACTAGCCCGCAAAGGGCGCGCCGGCACCTCAACCGAAATCAAGTAATCTGCCCGCGCGCTCCGTTTTGCAAGCGTTATTTAGGAGAGTACTATCAACAGCTTGCGTTGTCAATGGGTTGACGCAGGCCGTGTCAGGCTACGGGCCTAGAAACCCCACCTTCAATGCTGCCCGATCCACTTCCTTGCCGCGCAGGTAGACCTTCAAAATTTTGCGCGTGTTGTTGATGTTTTCAAGCGGATTCGCATCGAGCACGATGAAATCAGCGCTTCTGCCCGGCGCGACCGTTCCGAGCTGGTCCATCTTCAGGATTTCCGCCGAAGTCTTGGTCGCCGCCGTGATCACTTGAGCCGGGGTCATCCCCGCCGTGACCATGTCAGCCAGTTCCTCATGATCGGTCCAGCCCACGGTGGTGCCGGAGTCGGTGCCGAAACCTATCCGCACGCCCGCGTCGCTGAGCTTCTTCAGATTGCGCGCCTGAACCGCGAAGAAGTCCATGGCCTTCTTCGCGTCGGCCGGCGAGCGATCATGGAACGCGTCCGTCAGACGCTTGACCTCGGCTGCGGGGACGGTCTCCTGAAGCCACGCCGGATCTTTGAGCCCCGTTCCGATATCCGGAAGATTGGGAATCACGAAGACGTTCGGACGCTCTTTCATCAATTTGAGGAATTCGTCGTCGATGTCGCGGTCGCGCACGCCATGGGCGAAGCCGTCGATTCCCGCACGCAGCAGGTCTTTCGCGTCGTCCAGATAGTAAATGTGCGCGACCACGCGAAGCTGGTGCTTATGCGCCTCGTCGATGATGGCGCGATAAAGCGCCGGCGTCAGCTTGGGAACGGTTCCGTTGCGATCGTCCACCCAGATCTTGACCCAGTCCACTTTCTTGTCCGCCAGCTCCTGGACGGCTTTGCGTCCGTCGGCTTCCGTGTCGATCGCGTACGCCACGGGCTTCCAGTACGGTTGCCCGGGGCCTGCATTGGGGCGTCCCATGCCGCGGCCGGCGGTGTGCAACAGCGCGGCATCGGGCACTGGATTTGCGCGGACCTCATAAGGAGTCTCGCCCGGATCGATGCCCATGCTCTGGGTCGCGGCCACGCCGTAATACGCGAGCCGATGCAGGTGATCGATGAGGTTGTCTTTCGTATAGCTGTCCTTATCGATGCGGCCGGTCTTGATCACGGCCCAGCCGAGGTGCGTATGTGTATCCACCAGCGCAGGCATCACAAATTTGCCAGTCACATCGACCTTCATGGTGCCGTTCAAGGCCGCGATGTCGCCCTTTTTCCCCACGCTCGCGATCTTCGCGTTCTGGATCAGGATGGCCGAATTTTCGATCGGCGCGCTGCCGTCGCCCGGAATAACCGTAGCACCTTCGAACAGCATCGCCGAAGGTGTTTCGGCGGTAGGGGCGGGCGGGCGCGAGCAAGCGGCCGTCAGAATCAGACAACCGATCAGTAGTCTTCGCATGAAATTCCTCTCAGGACGCGGCGGGCAGGGAAAGAAACCCATGCATGGTGTGCCAGAATGCTTGCCGGTTGACACCGAACACCACGGAGTGTGCCATGCCGGGCAGAACTGCGAATTGCCGGTCTCCGCTCGGAAGCTGGGAGAAGAAATCGGTCAGGTCGCTCATGGTGGCGATCCCGTCGTACTCGCCACGAATCAGTTGTACGGGCGCCTTGACGCGCTTGGGATCCACCAGCGGCAGATTCGCCGTCATATCCAGATATGTCCCAGTGGGGACCTGGTCACCGAACTTCAGCTCCTCGTCGGCCAGAAATTCCGCGATAGCCGGATCGCTGGTTCCGGCTTTATCGCGCGTAAAGATGCTGCGGATCATCGCGCGATCGCGTAGACGGCGGTTGTGGGTGCGGTAATAGTCCAGGTTCTTGGCGCGCTCCGTCAGAGTCGGGGAATTTTCCCCTTTGTAGGTGAACGCGCCCAGAACCAGCCGGTCCACATACTGTGGCTCCGCCATCGCGAAGGCGCCCGCGCGAATCGCACCCGACGACTCGCCGAACAGGTGAATTTTCTGCTGCCCGGTTTCACGCGCGATCACTTTCATCCCGGCCTTGATGTCTTCGACTCCACTGGCGATATCCGAGTTGCCCTGTGTCTGGCTGGACCGGCCGTAGTTTTCGTGATCCATGGTCCAGACGTCATAGCCGAGTTTTGCGAAGACGTTCATCACCGAGTACTCGCCCTCACCAGGCGTCGCCAGATCGAAGGAAGAGCGGCTGGAATTTGAGGATCCGTGAATCAGGAAGAGCACTGGGCGCGGTTTCTCGCCGGCTTTCGGCGGAGTGGACCGCTTGCGGAACATGTACAGTTTGACGCTGCCCTTCTGCGCCCAGTACTCGTTGGACCAGAGCTTCGGCGTTTTGTCGGAGCTCTGCGCGAGGGCCGCCGCGGGCGCGAGAATCGCGCCAGCAATCACACCGCGCCGCGATATAGCGTCTTTCTTCATCGAGCGCCTTCTTTCACCCGTGCGCCGCGCAGGATGTTCCCGACAGCTTCGTTGCCTTCCTGGCAGGCGTACTCGTAGAGAACGTATTCCGCATCGCGCGTGAGCGGGATTGCCACCTTCCACGGCTTTGTGTACACGTTCGGATCGTCGATGGTGACTTCGTACTGAATCGTGGTCGGCTCGGTGCGCGTGAACCGTTCGACCACGCGCAAAGCTTCGCTCTGCGGGATTCCCTTTATCCGTCCGGTTGCGGCGCTGGTCGCGATCCAGCCCTTGCCGTTGAAATTCGTACTCTCCACGACTAACGTGTTGCCTTCCCAGTGACCGCGAGAATCGCCGTCCCAACTGCGCACCTCGGCCGGAGCGTGCGCGCGACCGTCAATCGGGATCACGCGCGCGTCGTGGATCATCTCGGCCATGATCACGATGTAGTTCGCGCTCTGGACGATCTGGTAGGCGTTGTTGTATCCGGCGGGGAACATCCGCCCCGGATTGCCGCGCGTGATGCAGCGATCCCAGACGCTCATGTGCTCGTAGGAATCGCCGATATGGGCCAGATCGTAGTCCCG
>JBAIXM010000078.1:0-1507 GCA_037916615.1 Bryobacterales bacterium | reverse complement strand
TGCCATTCTAGGACGGTTCTCTGGTTGTAAGAGGCTTCGCCGGGCGTCGTGGGACGATCACATCAATTTCAGATGGGACTGCTTCGCCTTCGCCTGAGAGCGCCCGGAAAATCGCTGATTCACGGCCGCTCCGGCCACGCGTGTTTCGGATAACGTCTCATCAACTCTCTTCTGATTTGTGGATACCACCGCTCCCAGAACTCCCCCAGGTCCGCCGTCGTCTGCACCGACCTCTTGTTGGGAGCGAGCAGGTGCACCACCACCGGCTTGCGCTCCGGCCCAATCCTCGGACTCTCGCGCATGCCGAAGAAATCCTGTAACTGCGACGCAATCCATGGCGATTTGCCGCGCTCGTAATGAACCTTCACCTGCCGCCCCTTCTGCAATCGAATGCGTGCCGGCGCGGTCTCCTCCAGCCTTCGCTTTCCCGCCTGGTGTTCCAGCATTGGAAACAAGTCTGCCGCTGCCCGTTTCAGCTCGGCAAAGCTGCGCAGTCCGGAACACAAATCACGTAAAGCGATGCCGACATCCGGTGGCTCTAGGCCGGCGAACTCTATCCGGGCTACCAACTCGGCCAATTCTCCCGCGTCGACGAATCGCTCCACCCCTGCCTCCATCGCCTTTTCTGCGAGCAATTCAGCGGCGGCGTTACCATCCGGTGCCGCATCTTTCGATTCCTGGATCGCCAATTCGTCGTACAGCAGCGCGTTGGAAGCCTCCACCCGCTCCGCCACGCGATTCCAGTTCAGCGTCGACCGCTCCTGCACACGGTCTGGAAACAGATCGATCAACCACTCCGGTTCGATGCGCGCGGTCATCCGGATCAGCGGCAACGCCTTGTCCTTCCGATCCTCTGCAACCAAGGCGGCCATGAACTCGTATCGCGGAGGTTCCCCCTCCACCTCTGCCGATCCGCCGCTCGAGAGCAATACCTGTTTACCCGAACGCCGGCGCGCTACTCGGTCCGGAAACCCCGTCAGAATCGAAAGCAGCAGAGCATTGTCGTCGTGTTTCTTCTGGCGCGAAGGCCGCGCAATACGCTTCAGTTGTTCCACTTGCTGCTGCGTTCGGTGATCGCGCGGCAACTCCATCTCCGCGAGAATGTCATTGTTCCGCGAGTGCACGTCGGCCCCGAGCAGTGCCGCAGCCACACATCCTTGTTCGCCTACGCCGCGATCGATCGCCTCCACCAATATGCGCGACAATCGTGGCGCCAGCGGATAGCGCGCCAACTTTTGCGCCATTGCACCCGAAGCACCGAGCCGGTCGAGCAGCGACTCGGCTTTGGCAATGGCAGCCGCGGGTGGAGCATCGAGCCACTCGACCTGCTTAGGGCTCGATATTCCCATGGCACGTAAATCGAGGCAGACTTGCGACAGGTCGCTACGCACGATCTCCGGCGGATCCTGCTCCGGCCGCCGCATGTAGTCTTCTTCCGTATAGAGCCTCACGACGTATCCCGGCCCGGTGCGTCCGGCTCGCCCTGCCCGTTGCTTCGCCGACGCTT
>JBAIXM010000077.1:0-10251 GCA_037916615.1 Bryobacterales bacterium | reverse complement strand
ATCCTTGGCTCCCGAAAGGCCCGTTGGTGGCGTTCCTGGACATGGGAGCAGCAGCTGGCCCGAATCCTGCGGCGTGAAGGACGGCGGGTCTTGGTGGTGACCGCATGAATCTGCAAACCTCCGCCTCGGCGAACGCTTCCGCGCCGCAATCGTCTTCCACAACAAAAGTCGTAGTCGCCACCACTGTCGCCCTGACCTTTATCTCCGTCTGGCAGGCCGCCGCCGTGGTCCTCAATGACATGGCCTCCACGATGTACTACATCGGAGGCATCGCCGAGCAAGCCATCGGTAAGTCCGCGCCCTGGATGGTGCTGGCCGTGATGCTGTTCAGCTACGCCGTGCGCTCCGTGTACATGGAAAGCTCCAGCATGTTCGTGCGCGGAGGCGTGTACGTCGTGGTGCGCGACAGCATGGGACCGACCGTCGCGAAACTCTCGGTTTCGGCCCTGGTGGTCGATTATATTCTCACCGGTCCGATCAGCGTAGTCAGCGCCGGGCTATACCTGGGCAACCTGCTGAACGATCTGAGCCAGGCCTTGCATCAGTCCTGGCGCACCAATCCTACCGGCTTCGCTGTTTTCTTCAGCGTTCTGGTCACTATTTATTTCTGGTGGAGCAACATTAAGGGGGTGCCTGAATCCAGCACCAAGGCGCTGCGCATCATGCAGGTCACTACAGTGATGGTGGGGATTCTGCTGATCTGGTGCCCGTTGACGCTGATCTTTCAGGGAGGCGCGCAATTACCGCCTCCGCCCGTGCCTTCGAACATTCATCTGAATGCAGACTCGCTCGGCTGGTTAAATGGCACGTTCTGGTCGCAGATTTCCTTGGTCGTCCTCATCGTGGCGTTCGGTCACTCGCTGCTGGCCATGAGCGGATTTGAGACCTTGGCCCAGGTCTATCGCGAGGTGGCCTATCCCAAGCTCAAGAACCTTCGCATCACAGCGAATATTGTCTGCACATATTGCGTCATCTGCACGGGCATTATTTCCGTGCTGGCGGTGATGATCATTCCGGACAAAGTGCGCCCCGAATACTACAACAACCTGATCGCCGGTCTGGTGGCGAATCTGGTGGGCCCCTCGCTGCTGAAACTGGTATTCAACGTCTTCGTCGTCATCGTTGGC
The DNA here is from genome assembly GCA_037916615.1 of Bryobacterales bacterium. GTDB lineage: Bacteria > Acidobacteriota > Terriglobia > Bryobacterales > Bryobacteraceae > Palsa-187. Next base: position 9,124 of record JBAIXM010000077.1, on the reverse strand, counting down.
GTGGCGATCTTGTCGGGAGCCGTGAACACCTCGCTGATCGGCGTCAACGGCGTGATGAATCGCGTGGCCGAGGACGGCGTATTGCTGGACTGGTTCCGCAAGCCGCACAAACGCTACGGCACCACCTACCGGATCCTCAATTTGATGGCGCTCCTCCAGATCGCCACCATTCTCATCAGCCGCGGCGACATGCTGCTGCTCGGCGAGGCCTACGCGTTCGGCGTGGTCTGGAGCTTCGCCCTGAAAGCCTTGGGCGTTCTGGTGCTTCGCTACCAGCGGCACGACCAGGAATACAAGTTCCCGTTCAACATCCGGGTCCGAGGCGTGGAGATTCCCATCGGCCTGGCGATAACCACCTCCATTCTGTTCCTGGTGGCCATTGCAAACCTGTTTTCCAAGCGAATCGCGACCATCTACGGCGTTTCCTTCACAATCGTCCTGTACACCCTGTTCCTGATCTCCGAGCACGTGAACCTCGGCAAGAAGCGGGAACATCCCGCGGAGCTGGAAAAATTCAATCTGGATCATCAGCCGGAAATCAGCGCAGAGACGTTGAAGGCAAGGCCCGGCAGCATCCTGGTGGCCGTCCGCGATGCCCGCCGTCTCTGGCACCTGGATAAAACCCTCGACAAGACAAATGTGCGGAAGCACGATGTCGTTGTGATGACGGTTCGCCAACTTTCCACGGGCGCCGCGGAATACGACTTGCGCGAAGAACAACTATTTGCCCATGACGAGCAGGAACTCTTCTCGCACGTTGTGTCGCTCGCCGAAAAGAAGGGCAAGAGCGTCGAGTTGCTGGTGGTGCCCGCCGTTGATCCGTTCGATGCGATGGTGCAAACGGCCGCGCGGCTTCAGGTCTCGAAACTCGTGGTGGGCGTCTCGGCGCGCATGGCTTCCGAGGAGCTCGCGAGCCGCATCGGTCTCGCCTGGGAACGCCTGCCCGAACCCCGGCACGCCTTTTCGCTCGAAATTACCAGTCCGGACCGCCCCAGCATTTACGTAAATCTCGGGCCCCACCCGCCGCGCCTTTGGCCCGAGGATGTCGACCGCCTGCATCGGATTTGGCTGCGGCTCTCAGGCGATCCCGGCATTGGTTCCCGCCTGCATCACCGCGACGTCGTCGGCGTCGCCCTGCGGCGTCTTGAGGGCGACTTGGACGGAAGCCGCCGTGGCGAGATCCTGAACTGTCTCGAGGATGAACTCCGCAAGCCTCCCACGGAGCGCGAGCCGACCTGATACTGTTGACGCTTGGCGTCGGTAAAGGAATTCATCCTGGCAGGTGCGATCGTTACGATCGCTACGATTGCGTCCGTTCTTTTGCGTGACAGCCTGGCTCCGACCAACCTGGCCATGCTGTATTTGGGGGGCGTGGTCGCGATCGCCGTGCGATGCAACCGGTGGATTTCAGTAGCAGCCTCGTTCGTGAGCGTAGCCGCCTTCGATTTCTTCTGCGTGCCGCCTTATCTAACCTTCGCTGTGTCGGATTACCAATACGTATTTACCTTCGCTGGAATGCTGGCCGTCGCGCTGGTGATCAGCGAGCTCACCGCCCGCATCCGCATGCAGACCGCGCACGCAGTGGAGCGCGAGGCCCGCACCGAAGCCTTATATCGCCTCTCCAGCCGCCTGGCCGGCGAGACGCGCGTATTCGAAGCCGCCCGCGCCGCGGCGTCCCTGGCCGAGGATGTTTTCGGCACCCGCGCCGTCATGTTCCTTCCTGAAGACGGACGGCTCTCCTTCCGCCGCCGCACGTCGGACCAGCTTCCCGTGCCTCCCTCCGAGGAACCGGTCGCGCAGTGGGTGTTCGATCACGGCCACAAGGCCGGGCTGCGAACCGATACGCTGCCTTCTGCTTCGGCCCTCTATCTTCCTCTGCGCGGAGCGCGCGAAACCTTCGGAGTCCTGGCCATCCTCCCCGATCCCGAAGGCCGCATCTTTGCACCCGAGCAGCAGCATCTGCTCGAAGTCTTCGCCGGACAAACGGCGCTTGCCATCGAGCGGACCATGAGCCAGCGCGCTGCCGAGGAAACGCGCGTCCACATGCAAACGGAGCAGATGCGGAGTTCGCTGCTGAGCGCGGTTTCGCACGACCTTCGCACGCCGCTCGCGTCAATCACCGGGGCCGCCTCGACGCTGCGCGCAAAAGGTGATCGTTTGCCGCCGGAAACCAGGCAGGAACTGCTCGACAGTATCTCCGATGAAGCGGAACGGCTCAGCCGCCTGGTCGGAAATCTTCTGGATATGACGCGCTTCGAATCGGGAGGCGTGGAGCTGCGCCGCGATTTTTATCCTCTCGAGGAAATCGCCGGTACCGTGCTCCAGCGCATGGAATCGCAATTTCAGGCGCGGATCGTTTCCGCCGACCTCGCCGAAAACCTGCCGCTGGTGTTCGTGGACGACGTCCTGATTGGCCAGGTACTGTGGAACTTGTTGGAGAACGCGCTGAAATATACACCCGCAGGCACACCGATCGAGCTGGCGGCGTTTGAACAAGAAGGCTCGGTGATCCTCGAGGTCCGCGACCGCGGACCCGGCATCCCCCCTGGCGAAGAGGAACGCATTTTCCAGAAGTTCTATCGTGGCCAATCCCAAAGAGTGTCCGCCGGCGCGCGCGGCGCGGGTCTCGGCCTCCCGATTTGCCGCGCGATTGTTGAGGCGCATCGCGGAACGATCCAGGCGCTGCCACGGCCGGGGGGAGGCGCAGTCTTCCGCGTGCGTCTTCCCGTCCAATCCTCATGAAACCCCTGATTCTCCTGATTGAGGATGATCCTCAGATCCGCCGCTTCCTCCGCGCGGCGCTCGCGGCGGAAGAATACCGCCTTCAGGAGGCGACTACCGCGGAAGAAGGTTCCACGCAGGCCGCAGCACGCCAGCCCGATCTGATTCTGCTGGATCTCGGGCTGCCGGATCGGGACGGGCTGGACGTGATCCGCAGCGTTCGGCAGTGGGGCCAGATTCCGATCCTGGTCCTTTCGGCGCGCGGCCAGGAAAAAGATAAGATCGCCGCTCTCGATCTGGGCGCCGACGACTACGTCGCCAAACCGTTCGCCATCGGCGAACTGTTGGCTCGAATTCGCGCGGCTTTGCGACGGTCGGCCGCGCGCATCGATGGCTCCGGCGCGCCTGTACGCTTCGGCCCGGTCGAAGTCGATCTCGAAAGGCGGGTCGTGCGGGTGGACGGAAGCGAAGTCCATCTCACGCCGAACGAATACAAGCTGCTTCAGGTGCTGATCCAGCACGCCGGAAAGGTCCTGACGCAGCGCCAGCTTCTGAACGAGGTCTGGGGTCCGCAGCATACCGAACAGGCCCAATACCTGCGCGTCTATATTGCCCAACTGCGGCGGAAGCTGGAGCGTAATCCCGCTCGCCCCAGGTATTTGCAGACCGAACCCGGTGTGGGTTACCGGCTGGTCCTGGATGATGCGTAGGGCTTGGCCGTACTCCGGTACAATGAGGGTAACTCTGACATGGCTTCGGTTCCCAGTGTCCCTTTTCCGCAGACCCGCCCATCGGCGGAGCTACCTTCGTTGCGCCTTCCCGATGAGAATCGTCGGGCCTGGACCCGCGATGCGTCCGCGCTGGAATTTCCCGACTATCGCGATCTGAAAGCCTGGAGCAGATTTCGCGACGATTCCGTCAATCTGGCGCTGCGCCACTTGCCCGAGTATTTCGCCGAGGCCCTGTACGAATTTTTCGCCCCGGACAGCGTCCCGGCGCTGATTTTCGAGAATCTGCCGCTCGATCCCGAGCTGACTGCGACTCCCGCGGACGGCCTTCGGCCGCGCGACAAGCAAGCTGTTTCTGAGGCCGTGATCTGCGGAATGGTCGGCATGCATGGCCAGATTCTCTCTTATCTGAACGAAAAGTTCGGCGCGCCGATACAGGAGATCGCGCCGATTCCGGGGTTGGAGCGTGTTCAATCCAACGCCGGGCGCGTTCAGTTCGGATTCCATAGCGATAACGCTTTTCTGCCCAGGCGCTTTCGTCAAAGCGGGATCTTGCTGTACGGGCTCCGCAATCCGGATGCGGCGACCTTGATGCTGACCGCGGGCCAGATCATGGAGGCGGCTCCGGCAGATCTGGCGGCTTCGCTGGCCAAACCGATTTTTCGCCACGCCTGCCCGGCCAGCTTTTCGCTCACCGCCGTTTCCCCACCCTGCCCGATCCTGTGGCGCGATGAGCTCGGCTTGGCCCGCGTGTCGGCCGCGAGTTCCACCATCGAACCCCTCACACCCGAAGCCGCTTCGGCTCTGCAGCGCTTCCGGGCTTTAGTAACTTCCCTGGAGCCTGCTCGCGTGGTGGTCCGGCCCGGAACCGCCCTGTTGTTCAAGGACGACCGCGTGCTCCACGGGCGCGATTCTTTCGCCGGATCGCGCTGGTTGCAGCGGGCCTACTTCACCGATTCGCTGGATATCCTGCGCAAAGCCACCCGATCGGACCCGGAGGCCTTCGCGTTCGATGCCCGCACGCTGCTGTGCGCGTGAGCACCAGAGCATTACGCAGCATGCAGCCTTGTGCCGGATGGGTGGAATTCTCTGACAGGTTCCGCCCTGGAGCCACAACCCGCCGAATCAGGAGATTGGCCGGCGGGTGTCAGAGGCCATTTTGACATGCCACGTCTCTGTGGCCATCACTTTGAGGGACGAGGCCGGTCGCAAGCTTCGAAGGCGTTTGGGCAGGAGTTCGTTTTCCGAAGCTAGTGCTGGATCGGAAGAATCACGGGGCCAGGAGGATCGGAGTTGATTGTGGCCGGGGAGGAGACTCCATTAACGCTGATGGTGATCGGGTAGGCTCCCTCAGGTAAAGTGGCGAACTGTTGCGGCACATTGAAGTTGATGTAGAACTCGCCAACGAAAACCAGTCCAGCGGAGCTCGCCGGGACCGTAAAGTTTCCAACCGTCACGGCCACACCGCTAACCCCCGAAGGCGCGACCCGGGCGCCGGCGGGCGTGGGGATTAGACCGGTCACGTACAACTGGACATTCTCGCCGGGCCTGGCCTTACGGAAGGCTGAACCCATGGTTGCCGGATCTCCCACCAACTTGCCGTCCAGGAACACGCCGATGGCATAGTTGGTCCCATTGACGATCAGTGGGAATATGCCAGGGGAGCTGCTGGCAGCCGCGCCCGTGACGGTGTTGCTTGCCATGCCGTTGTTGATGACCTGCACGGAGGCGGTTCCCGAGATCCCCGATGGAACCTGGAAACTCACCTGCCCCCAATCGATGTAATACACCGCGGCCGGGAGGTTATTCACCCTCACCTGCACTCCACTCAGATTGGTCGGTAGGTTGTTGCCTATCCCCGCAAAGTCCGAGTCGTTCCAGATGCGGGTCACACTGGTGAGATTGGTTCCTTTAACCTGGGCCCACGAACCCGGCACCAAGCCACCCGGGACGTAGGTTGCTCCGTTGGTCACCGATCCCGAGATGAGGTTGGGAGGCACCGAGCCAGTGGTGATGGTGAAGGCGCGCGATGAGAACTGCCGGCCGGGGGGCGGCGTACCCGCTTGCTGGCAACCCCAAAGATAAAAGACATATCCGGTTGTCGAGAGGTGACCAGGCTTCTTACCCAGTGACATAAAGGTTGGGTAGAATCCCTTCCAATCAGGGCAGCCGCCGGCGCTATCGTATTCACTCCAGGAGCCGATGATCTCCTGTGGTGGCGTCCACTGTGTCTGATCTGAAAGATCGTAACTGGTGGAATAGAACCACGCTGCACCTTGTGCGGCACCAGGGCGCGGACCTAGCGTTGGGTCGCCCGCGGATCGGCAGACGAAAGTAAGCAGATACTGCTGCGTCTCTTCGACGTAGCTGATCGAGCTGCCGAATTGATTCTGACTCTGCGCCTCGCAGTTCTCGAACGGACCGGCGGGCAAGACGCTGCTGCCGGCTCCTGCTATTCCCGGAGATGCGAACGCTTGCCCGTTCCATTTCGCGAAGTTGAGGGGAGCACTCCCTCCGTTGAGTTGAGCGCGCGCTACCTCCGCAGAGTTATAGGTCGCATAAAGATAGGGCTTGGAGCTTCCGCCAATGTCGTCTAGAAAACCCGCGACCTCCTGCTCGCCGAGGATGCCGGAGAGCGGCTTGCCCGCCGCCATGACCGAGGCAAGCGAGGTAGATGGGGTCACTGCCGGATAGCGGCCGTAGTTGGGCGGCGGCGCGGCCGTGCAGTCGTTGCCCATGCACACGTTCTTTCCGAGCGCCCCCATCGGCGCGTTCGGTCCCTGGGTCGGGTTGACGTTGGGCATCGAGACGAAACTGAATGTGGGAGTACCGCGATACGTGGGCCAGGTCTTGCCGTAGTCAATCGATGTGGCAATGCCTAGCGAAATATAGGCGTCGTCATTCCCGGGTTTCTGGCCGCCGGCACTTCCTGCGCATCCGTTGACTCCCTCGTAAATCATGAGAAGAGAGCCGGGAGGGCTGGTCGGATCCTTCACCACTGAGCCCGGAGCAGCGTACTCGATGTCAAACGTCTGGTCCTGATGAGCGGGGTTGCCGTCGACCACCACTGGACAGGTTCCATCCTTTATAGGAGGGTTAAATACTTGCCCGAAGCCGTTTGGATACAAACCGTAGCCGTCCGTCTGAGGGAAATCAAAGGTCCACTGGTCGTTCTTGTTGGGACCAGAGCCTCCTGAGAGAACCGTCGTGCCGATATCGGGATTACCCTTGGCTTGGGTGGCCACAAAGAACAGATAGTCCTGGTTGCTTCCTAGCATTCCAGGTGCGAAGACCGACGAGTGCTCATCGGAGGTTAACGGCGCACCATTCCTGTTGATGGAGTTCCCATCCGGTCCCAGGACGATCTGATGCGTATCAGAGGTCCCGCTCGGGCAGCTTCCCTTACCTCCGGCACCAGTGGGACTACAAACCGATATCGATACGATCGCGGGCGGATGCTGAGCTTGTGCCCAAGTCGAGAATCCACAGAGCACAATCCTGCAAGCAAGCACGCACTCCGATCTCATTGAGTCCGCTCTTTTAAGTTGGACTTCGCCGGTGCTATCAGCTTCATCTCTGCCGATCTGCTCGAACTCCAAGCCACGACGCTGACATTTTATCCAAGTTGATGCCGCAGGTGGGGTTTGCCCTGCGCATCCAGACCGATCTCCAAACAGGTCTCTACCGATTCGAAGGTGATGATTAAGCGCCCCCGATGGGGCCACCAGCACCATTCAAAAGGGTTCCCTTGGAGCACAGTGCTTCAGCGGAGAGCCTGAGTCAGAACTTATCCCTGCACGCCGCTGAGCAGAAATAATAGGTCTCGCCACCCTTCGTCTTTTGGATCGCGGTCGCCTCTGACACGAACGTTCCGCACACCGGATCTTTTTTGAGAGATTGCGCGCCCGGAACGGGCCGCCGCTGCGGCTCCGACGGTCCTCCCGCAAAGGCTCTTCCGACGGCCTCCAGTACCGATCGCAGCAGGGTCAGGACGATGACCCCGACGATCAGGTAAAAGAGAAACCGCATCGCTACAAGCTACTTGCCTTTTTTCGGGGCAGGAGCCTGCTTACCCTTCGCTCCGGGACGCTCAAAGCTGGTCTGCACCGTGCTGCCGAGCTGTTCGAGAATCGCCTTGGCGCCGTCGGCGTTCGCGCCGTCGGGTTTGAGTGCCAGGTACTTCTGAAGCGCCTCAATCGTGCCCGGCGGAGCGATCATCTTCCCGGCCGCATCGAGCGACACCTTGTTCATCAGGACCAGCGCTTCCTGATAGTACGCGTCCGCGTAGTTCGGATCGAGCTCAATCGCCTTCTTGAAGGCCGCTTCGGCCGCGTCGTTCTGCTGGGTGTTCACATACACTGCGCCGAGATTGTAGTAATACTTGCCCGCCTGAGGCGGATCGAGCTGAGCCGCCTTCGTCAGCTCCGCCTGCGCTTCGGCCAGTTTCTTGCCCTTGGCCAGCGCCAGCGCGTAGTTGTTGTGATAGTTGGGATCGTCCACTTTGATCTCGACAGCTTTGGCGTACGCCGCGATCCCCTTCTCCACTGCTGCCTGCTGCTCGGCGCCGGTCTTGGTGTCCGCCAGGCTGATGTAGGTTTCCGCGAGTTGGGCCCACACGACATGCTGGGTGGGAGCTAACGCGCTGGCTTTCTCGAAATTCTCGGCTGCTACCTGGTAATTCTTGGCGTTCTTGGCTTCCATCCCCGCATTGAATGCGTCCTGAAGAGCCTTGTTCTTGGCCATCTCGGCTTCCTGCTCTTTCAGCTTCTTCTCGTACTCGGCGCGCTGCTCCTTGGTCATGCCTTGCTCGGCCGGCTGTCCCTGTGCCGGGCCCGCTCCGGCCGCCGCTGCGGGAGCCGCAACTTTGGAAAGATCGAACGGAATGGGCGGGTTGTCGCCCGGACGCGGACGCACGCCGGTGACTTGAGCCGCGTCTTTTCCGCCTACCTGGACCGTGATGTTGTAGGTGCCGGTCGGCAGGTTGGCGTAGAGGAAGTGGCCCTTCTTGTCCGTCTTGACGTTGAAATTCTGCTTGATATCGGTGCGCTCGAGCTTGATGTTGGCGCCCTGGAGCGGCTTGCCGTCGGTTCCGATCACATCGCCCTGGATGTTGGAAGTCTGGGCGAATGCTGCGGCGGCGAACAGAAGGGGTGCGAACCCTGCAACTTTGCGGAGCGAAACGAGAAAACGTTGGGTGATCATGCGTTTGTAGGACCTCCAGCAATCGAGTTGATGAGAGATTCCTAGTACAGCATACTACAACGCATAGAAGGCCCCAAGGAGGCGGTGGTCAACGGCCGTCGAGCAGCAATGCCTGGCGATGATCCTTATCTGCGCCGCCCACGTCTCCCAAGGCGCGGCGCGACCGGGCTCGGGCGTAGTAGGCCTGGGGACCATCGGGCTTCATCGCGATTACTTGATCCAGGTCCGAGATTGCCAGAGCGTGCTCGCCCATCATTTGATAGGTGGCCGCGCGCTGAAAATAATTGGCCTCGTCCGGCGCGAGTTCGACAGCGCGGCTAAACTCGGCCACAGATTTTTGTGGATCTCCGCTCTGACGGACTGCGATTCCCCGCAGATTGTAAGCCAGAGCGATTCGCGAATCGCGATCGAGCGCCGCCGTGGAGTCTGCGATGACGCCCGGAAAGTCTTCTTTCGCCAGGCGCGCTTCGGCG
>JBAIXM010000076.1:0-2742 GCA_037916615.1 Bryobacterales bacterium | reverse complement strand
TGTCGACCAGCCAGCCGATGAACGGCAAGGCAGCGATGGGGTAGGAGAACATCGACAGTCCCATGCCGATCACGATCGCAGCGATCCAGGCGAAAATCGACTGAAACGCGTGGAACCGAATCACCGGATTCCGGTTATAGGGCTCGAGCACCAGGAAGAGAATGCCCGTCAGGACGCCAACCAGGTAGCACAGCGCGGCTGCGACGTTCTCCTCAAGGCCGGCTGCGGCCGGCGCGCTGGTGCCCGCGGCGGAAGCCGTCGAGGCGCCCTGAGGAGTCCCACACTTCGCGCAGAATTTTCCTTGCATCTCGGATCCGCAACTGGCGCAAAACGGCATGCCTCAAATGTACACCACCGCTCAACGCGTTATGCCGAGGGTCTTCAGGATCTCAGGCGACGCTTCTTCCACCGCGACCGCTTTGTGGCAGGTGTCGCAATCCTGAGGGATCGTCTGGCCGGCCGAAGTTGAATGGCCGCCATCATGGCAGCGGAAGCACCCCGGAGAATCGACGTGCCCAAGGTTGTCGAGATAGGTTCCCCAGGTGACTTTCAGGTCGGGAAAAACGTTGTGCTGGTAGATCGACAGAAGCGCCGCGCCCGCCGTCTGGATCTCCGGACCGCGCTTCGCGGCGACCTCCGGATAGGTTTGCGCGTAAAAGGCGGCTATCCCGGCCGGGATTTTCTGAGCGGCATCCGCGTCGGTCGGATACTCGGCCTGGATCAATCCCAACCCGGTCTTCTTCACGAACGGCAGGGATTCCGAGATTCTTCCTGTCAACATCGCCTGATCGATGGCGCGGCCCGGATCCTCGAAGCGGTGCGCCGCGCGATTGTGGCAATCGACGCACTGCATCTCGTAGACCGGCAATCCCGGATCGGGCTTTGCGTCCGCGGCCTGGAACGTCCGCGTAACGCCGGTCTCCGAATTCCGGTACTCGATCCACGGAATCATTTGGCGTTTTTTATCCTGAGCGGCGTACCGGATAACGACTCCCGGGCCCAGATGCGCGCCGTGGATGCCGCCCTGTCTCCCGCCCCCGACCAGCATCGTCAGGACCGTATCGGTTTTGGAATTGTTTTCGTCCGGCTGGTACTTGGTGATCAGGCGAAGTTCCGCGCCGAAGTACTTCTGGCGTGCGTGGCACTGCTCGCAGGTCTGCGCGGAGGAAACCAGCCGGTTGCTTTCGAGCGCCGATTCGATCGGCCGTGGATACGAGTTGAAAAGGACCTCCATCAACTGCCGCGTGCCCGCCATTTTTCCCCTGAGCCAGCCGGTGGTCCCCGGAGCGATGTGACAGGTGGCGCAGGCGATCTCCTGATGCGGCGGCAACAGGTGAGCCGTGTACTCGGGCTTCATCACGTGGCAGCTCTGACCGCAGAACTGCACGTTATCCATGTACTCCACGGCCCGAAAGCTGATCTGGCTCCCGATGATCAGGTTGGCCGCGGTCATCACCGCAAAGAATATGCCCGCGCGGCGGAATGCGGCGCGACGGTCGGGCAGCGTTGCGAGTTGCTGCTGAACGCGGCGCTTGCCGAGGGCGATCCCAATCGGAATCAGAATAAGGCCCGCGAAGAAGATCACCGGAATCGCGATGAAGACCAGCAATCCGATGTACGGATTTTCCACGCGTCCGCGGAGGCTCACGGGAAGAACAAAAATCCACGAAAAGCCGGCCAGGGTGACCAGCGCGACACCGGCCATGGTGACCCAGTGCGTTGTCAGGAGCACCAGGATGGAGCGCGCGCCGGCGCCGTGCGGATGATTCGGATGTTCGTCCATCTCTACCTTTGTACTCGAATCGCCGGCAACGTGCTCGGATTACAGACTCGATGGGATGAGCCGCACCCGCACGTCCTCAAAGATGGAGGTACAATCCCGGGAAATCCATTGCTTCGCCGCGCCTGAGTTTTTCGCTGCGAGTGGAATCGTGGTTGCACTTCTCGTGAGGCATAAATTTCCCGGGAATAGCGCTTTCCAATGCCGGCCATTTGGTTTCGCTGGCGCCAAAGAGCTTTACTCCTGGCATTCAGCCCTGCAACGGAGTTCGCGGTCGAACGTGCAGATTTTTGGCAGCTACTGCCCGCAGAAGCGAGCAGAGACGTGCTCGGCAGATCATCCGAATTTCATCGGAAGAAATCCGGGAAAACCCTTGCAGGATAATTCGCCGTGTCAGCGCCTTCCCTTTCTCCCCTTGGTCCGAAATCAATTACGACGACACGGCCGCACAAGCCCCCCCGATACGAATGCTTGGATTCGCTCCGCGGGATCGCAGCCATGGTCGTGGTAAGCCAGCACTGCCTGATGACATTTCCGGTGTGGTCGGACGTCGTGCTTCATGGAGTTCACAACCGTCCGGTCACGGTCATTTTCGGCTATCCGCCGCTGAACCTGCTGTGGGCCGGGAATGTCGCTGTAAGAGTCAGCCGCAATATAACTTCGTGGATAATCCGATCTGGTCCTTAGTCCACGAAATGCGGTATTCGCTCCTATTTCCGGCGATCATGTGGCTGGTCATCAACGTGAACTGGCGCGTGCTGGTACCGGCATCGTTTCTGGTGAGTGTGGCGGCCATAGGAGGCTTGCGCCATTCAGACACGCACTGGGCGCTCGCTTCGCTGCAGTACGGGTTTTTATTTGTCAGGGGCTGATCCGGGACGCTACCGAACACCGCGTCGCAGTTAGGTACAGTAGAAGTATCGGTGAGGTGCGAGAGTGGTTGAATCGGGCGGTCTCGAAAA
>JBAIXM010000075.1:0-54660 GCA_037916615.1 Bryobacterales bacterium | reverse complement strand
CTGCTACAGGCCTGGTATGTGCGGACCCACGCCGGCGCGATCCCCTATCGTTTATTCGCGCTCTCGAATTTCGGATCGATGCTGGCGCTGCTCAGCTATCCGTTCCTGGTGGAGCCCAACATCGCTCTGCGCTCCCAGGCACGCATCTGGTCGGCCGGATTCATTTTGTTTGGCGTCGTCTGCGCTCTGGCCGGATGGAAGAGCCGCAACGGAACGGATCCGCTCCAGGCCGCCGCGCGCCAGGATGCGAAGCCTCCACGCTTCTCGACGATCCTGCTCTGGGTTTCGCTGGCTGCCTGTGCGTCCACTCTGCTGTTGGCCACCACCAGCCACTTGACGCAGAACGTCGCTCCGATTCCGCTGTTGTGGATCGCCCCGCTCAGCATATATCTGCTCACGTTTATTCTGGCGTTCGAAAGCGACAAAATCTATCAGCGCTGGCTCTTTCTGCCGCTTGGCTTGGTGGCTCTCGGCGCATTTACCTACGGCATGGGCGAGTACGAAAACAACACCGATGTGATCAAGCGGCTGATCCCGATGCTGTGCGGGGCGCTGTTCATCGCGTGCATGGTGTGTCACGGCGAACTCGCCAAGCGCAAGCCGCATCCGCGGTACCTGACGCTCTATTTTCTGATGGTGTCCCTGGGCGGAGCGATCGGAGGAGTATTCGTCGCGCTGCTGGCCCCGCGCATTTTTCCCAACTACTGGGAAATGCCGATCGCCATTGCCGGACTCGGAGTGCTGATCGCCATCGTGCTCTCGTATGACGACAACGGCCTGCCCCGGCCCCTGGCAGTACGCGCGGCGCTGCTGATCGTCGCACTTTCGTTCGGCGTGTACCTGGCCCGCATAGAGCGGCATGCCAATGAGGAATACACGTTGCAAGCCCGCAATTTCTATGGCGTTCTGCGGGTTCGCGACGACCCGCCCGATGCCGGGTTCAACGGTATCCGGGTGTTGATTCACGGAACCATCAACCACGGCACGCAGCTTCTCGGTCCGGGCGGCGGCCGCATTCCGACTTCTTATTTCGGCGCGACTTCCGGCATCTCCCGCGCGATTCGAACCAAGGGCGAAGCCGGCCCCATTCGCATCGGAATTCTCGGACTGGGCGCGGGAGTCACCGCAACCCTGGCCCGCCCGGGCGACACGCTGCACTACTACGAGATCAATCCGCTGGTTTTCCAGATCGCGCAGACGCGGTTCGATTTCTGGAAAGATTGCCCGGCCGACAAGCGTCTCTACATGGGCGATGGGCGGTTGACGCTCGAGCGAATGCCGGAGAGTGAGCAACTCGATTTCCTGGCCATGGACGCCTTCACGAGCGACGCGGTTCCCATGCATTTGCTCACGCGCGAGGCTTATCACACCTACCAGCGGCATCTAAAACCGGACGGCGTGCTCGCGATCAACGTTTCCAACCGTTACCTGGACCTGGAGCCGATCATCGCCGAGGCCGCCAGGGAAATGGGGTGGTCCGGAATCGTGGTGTACGATGAAGGTACTTCTGAGACGTATTACGTTTCGAATACTTGGATCCTGTTGTCGAAGTCGCCCGCCATTTTCGGTCACCCCAATTTCCAGGACGCCAATACGTATGCCTTAGCGCCGAAGCCCGGGTTCCGGGGCTGGACGGACGACTACAGCAACATCATTCAAATTTTGCGCTGATCGATTTACAGTGAAAAAAGCCAGATTCTCATGATCCTCTACGCCGCTACCATCTTCCTCAGCGCGTTCCTGCTGTTCCAAGTGCAGCCGCTGATCGCGAAAATTATTCTGCCGTGGTTTGGAGGCTCGGCCGCTGTCTGGGCGGCCGCGCTGCTGTTTTTCCAGATCTCGCTGCTGGCTGGATACGCCTACGCCCATGCGCTGACCAGGTTCGCCCGAGCCCGGGCGCAGTTCCTTATCCATGGGGGATTGCTGCTGGTAAGCTGCGCGCTCCTGCCGATCCTGCCCAATGCTTCCTGGAAGCCCACCGCGGTCGGGGATCCGACGCTCCGCATTCTTGAGTTACTCGCCGCGACCATTGGACTCCCGTATTTCCTGCTGTCTTCCACCAGCCCGTTGCTCCAGGCCTGGTACGTCCGGCGGACCGGCAGCAGCGTTCCCTACCGCCTCTTCGCTCTCTCGAACTTCGGATCCATGCTGGCGCTGCTCAGCTTCCCTTTCCTGGTGGAACCGAACGTCGCTTCGCGCAATCAGGCCTATCTTTGGAGCACTGCGTACGTGGTATTCGCCGCGTTGTGCCTGTTCGCCGCCTGGGTCAGCCGGGTGAAGTCGAAAGACGCGCTGGCCGCCGATGATCCGTCCTCGAGTACGGTCGAGCCTTCTCAGTCCGCCGAATCTGCCAGGCAAGTTCGGCCGACCGCCAACCAGCTTCTGCTGTGGATTGCACTGGCCGCCTGCGCGTCTACCTTGCTGGTGGCGATCACCAACCACATGAGCCTGAACATCGCGCCGATCCCGCTGTTGTGGGTCATTCCGCTGGCTCTCTATCTGATCACCTTCATCCTCGCCTTCGAAAGCGACAAGATTTATCAGCGCTGGATCTTTATGCCGTGGGTCGCGCCGGCGCTCGGCTGGATGGCCTACTCGATTTACGCGGGCGAAGGCAACTACCACATCAAATATTCGATCCCGATTTTCTGCGCCGGGCTGTTCATCTGCTGCATGATGTGCCATGGCGAACTGGCCATGCGCAAGCCGGCGCCGCAGTACCTGACGCTGTTCTACATGATGGTGTCGCTCGGCGGGGCCATTGGTGGGATTTTCGTCGCCATCATCGCGCCGCGCATGTTCAATTCGTACCTGGAACTTCCGATCGGCTTGGTCGCCTGCGGCGTGCTTGCCGTGATTGTTCTTTATAACGTCGAGGTCCCCAAGCTAGGAGCATGGCCCGTGCGATTCGCGCTGGCGATCGGCGTGGGATTGCTCGCGGGCTACCTGGTCCGCAAGGAATTGGAAGACCGCAAAGGATATCATCTGTTCGCGCGGAATTTCTACGGCGAACTGCGCATTCGCGACGATGATGTCGGCCAGGAATACGCCCTGCGGAACCTGCTGCACGGAACCATCAACCACGGCTCACAGCGTCTGAATGCGGAACATCGCTACGACGTCAACTCCTACTACGCGCCCAGCTCGGGCATCGGCCGGACGATGCAGGCCAAACAGGCTCTCGGACCGGTTCGGTACGGCGTGGTCGGCATGGGAGCGGGCGTGATGACCGGATATTGCCGCGCCGGCGATTACGTTCGCGTGTATGAAATCAATCCGCTGGTGAAATCGCTTTCCGATCGCGGCGAGTTCACCTTCTTTTCGCATTGCGCAGGAGACAAAGAGGTGCTCATGGGCGACGCGCGCCTCACCATGGAAGCCCAGCAGCCGCCCAATTACGACGTGCTGGTGGTCGACGCTTTCTCGAGCGATGCGATTCCCGTTCACCTTCTGACCAAGGAAGTCATGAAACTGTATTTCACGCTTCTGAAGCCCGATGGCGTCCTGGCGGTGCACATCTCGAACCGCTACCTCGACCTCGCGCCTGTGTGTGAGCGCGGCGCCGAATTCGTCGGAAAGAAAGCCATGGTCGTCGCAGACGACGCCTCCGACAACACGTTCGCCAACTCGACCACCTGGGTCCTGATCACCTCCCCGGACAACAATATTTTCCAGACCCCGAGTTTCGAAGGCGCAAATATGTACCCGGCGACGGCGGCTGCGAACTTCCGGGGCTGGACCGACGACTACAGCAGTATTTTGCCGATTCTCAGCCTGAATTAGTACTTGCAGCAGAACGCTTCATGAAACTTCGCACACTCGCGGTTGGATTACTGCTTGCTCTCGCTCCCTGCTTCGCTGCGGAAGTGGACGGCAAATGGACCGGAACCATGAACACTCCCAACGGCGATTTTCCGGTGAACTTCGCTTTCAAGGCCGACGGAAACACGCTAACGGGCACGACCAGCGGGCCTGCTGGAGACATCAATATCGCGGACGGAAAAATCGACGGGGATAAAATTTCGTTTTCGGTCACCTTTGATTTCGGGGGCATGCCGTTGACTATGAAATATAGTGGCACCCTGGCCAAGGACGAGATCAAATTCACGATTGACGTTCTTGGAATGCCTCTCAACGTTATGGTAAAGCGGGCCAGCTAGAGAGCAGCTTTAGCCGTTTCTTCTGAGAAAACAGTAAGCCTTGACGCGAGAAGCACCTTCGTAGAGAGTAAGAACAAATGAGCATCCTGAAGATCACGGCGGCGATCCTCGCCGTGCTGGCCATGGGCGCGCTGACGACATTTGCCCAGTGGTCCGAGTACCCGAGTCCGGGTCCGCGAACGAAAGACGGCAAGGTCGATTTCGCCGCGCCCCCGCCGCGGATGCCCGATGGCAAGCCCGACTTTTCCGGACTTTGGGAGCCGGCACGATCTCCAGGAGGACGAGGCGGCGCATCCATGAATGGAACTCCGCCATTGCCGTTCGCGATCCCCACTTCTCCGGACGATCCTCCGATGGCGCAATTCTTCAACATCGGCGCGGGATTCAAGGAAGGCCTGCCCATGACGCCCTGGGCCGCGCAATTGCGAGCGCAGAGGAAAGGGGACAACAACAAAGACAATCCCGACGCGCTGTGTCTGCCGCTGGGTTTGACCCAGCTCCACATGCACCCGCAGCCGCGCAAGATCGTCCAGACGTCGCGGGAGATTGTGATCCTGTATGAGGCGAACGGCAACACGCGGCAGATTCTCACGGACGGCCGCAAGCTGCCGTCGAACGATCCCACGCCGTGGTTTTACGGATATTCGGCCGGTCACTGGGACGGCGATACGCTTGTCGTGGAAACCACTGGATTCCGTGACGACGTTTGGCTTGATGTCGAGGGCAGCCCTCTGACCAATTCCGGCAAGATGACTGAGCGCTGGCGCCGGCCGAAGTTCGGGCTGATGCAGATCGACATCACGATTGAGGATCCGAAAGCTTACACCAAGCCGTTCACCGTGCGCGTCAACCATCAGCTCATGCCGGACACCGAACTGATGGAATTCGTTTGCCAGGAGCGCGATGCTCGCCACTACGTTGGCAAGGACCAGAAGCAGTAAGACCAGCGGCCCTCAGCCGTTTTCCCGATATTTTTTGAGCAGATTTCGCGCGATGATCAGCCGTTGCAACTCGTTCGTCCCTCCGCCGATGACCACCAGAGGCGCGTCGCGGTAATAGCGCTCCACTGGAAAATCCTTCGAGTATCCGTTCGCGCCCAGAATCCGCATGGCTTCCAGTGAAACCTCGGCTGCGGTTTCGCTGGCGAATAGTTTCGCCATGCCCGCTTCCAGATCGCAGCGCTCGCCGCGATCCCGCTTTTCGGCGGCCGAATAGATCAGCAGCCGGGACGCCTCAATGCGCGTAGCCATATCGGCCAGCTTGTTCTGGATGGTCTGATACTCGGCGATCGGCTTACCGAACGCCACTCGCCGCTGGGCGTATCGAATCGCTTCTTCGAAAGCCGCCCGGGCGAGGCCCAGTCCGCGGGCTGCCACGTTCAGGCGTTCGGCTTCCAGGCCGGTCATCACTTGCTTGAAGCCGTGTCCTTCAACGCCGCCGACCAGGTTTTCCGCGGGTACAGGAAAGCTGTCGAAATGCAACTCGCAGGTTTCCACGCTTTTGTATCCCAGCTTGTCGATATCGCGGCCGACCGTCAATCCCGGCGCGCCTTTTTCGAAAATGAACGCGCTCATCCCGCGATGCGCCGGTTGCGCGGCAGCATCGGTCTTGGCCAGCAGCAGGAAGGTGTTCCCATGACGGGCATTGGTGATCCACATCTTCGAGCCGTGGATGCGGTAAACGCTTCCATCGCGCACTGCAGTAGTGCTGATGCTCTGGAGATCCGTTCCGGCGTTCGACTCCGTCAGACAGATTCCGCCCCGCTTGTCGCCGCTGGCCAAACCGGGCAGAAAGCGACGTTTCTGCTCTTCCGTGCCGAAGCGCACCAGCACATCGCACATCACGGAATGGCTGCCCAGCACTCCCGCCAGGCCCAGCCAGCCCCTGGCGATTTCCTCGAACACCATCGCGAATGTAGTTGTGTCCACATCCGCGCCGCCATGTTGTTCAGGGATATTGAGTCCGAACAGGCCCAGCTCCTTCATTTGCCGGACTAGGTCGTGTGGATATTCGTTGCGGTGCTCCAGGCCTGAGGCAACCGGGATGACTTCTTTTTCTACAAACTTTCGAACGGTGCTGACGATGAGCTCTCGCTCGCTGTTTCCTGCACCCACGCAGCTATTTTCCGAAATAGTCCGCGTCGTAGGTAATCGAGGTCTTCGTCTTCAAGGCGTCGATCGCTTTCTGTCCCATTTCCGGCCGGATCTTCTGCTCGATTTCGCCGCGCACCTCACCGAAAGGCTTGGATTTACGGTCTTCCACGAGAATCAGATGGTATCCGAAGGCAGTCTTGATGGGTTCCGTTACCTGGCCTAGGGGCGCCTTAAAGACCACTTCGTCGAATTCCGGCACCATCTGGCCCTGTCCGAACGTGCCTAGATCGCCGCCGTTCTCGCCCGAACCCGTGTCGTCGGATTCAGCCTTCGCTTCGTCCTCGAATTTCGCGCCCGCAAGAATCTTGGCCCGGACTTCCTTGGCCTTTGCGAGCGCTTCCGCATCGGTAAGCTCCTTACGTCCCTCGCGAAGCGGCACGCGTGATCCTTGCATCCGGATCAGGATATGGCGGGCTTTGACCTCGTCCCATTCCTGCTTGTGCGCATCGTAGAACGCCTTCAGGGCGGTTTCGTCCGGATCGCCCGCCACCAACTGCTGGTACACGGCGTTCGCCAGAATTTGATCCGATTGCAGGGAGATCTTGGCGCGCACCGCGGCGGATTGGTCCAGCTTGCGCGTCCGCGCCTCCTGCGCCATCACTTTCAACTCCGCTACCTGCTCCGCGAGGCTCTTCCGCGCTTGCGGGCTGGCAAGCTGCGCCTGCTGCTGCGCAGGCAGACTGGCGATGATCTCCTGGAACATGGACCGGGTGATCTTTTCGGCTCCGACCGTGAGCACCACCGGATCGGCATCCGCGGGAGCCGCCTGTTGCCCATACAGCGACACGGCGAGCATCAGCAGAAAAGGGACGGATTTCATAAACTCAAGCATAGCAGCCCGATTTGACGCGGCTGTGCCGCGATCTGTCCACATGTCCAAGCCCTTCGGAGGCTCCTTCCTGCTGAATCCGCCGCCGGACGTGTTTACTCCGGAGGACTTTACGGGCGAGCATCAGGCGATCGCCGCCGCCACCGCCGATTTTTGGACGCGCGAAGTGCAGCCCAACGTGGACGCCATCCAGCAAAAGGACTTCGAAACGCTGAAGCGTGTCCTGCGGCGTTCCGCGGAGCTGGGATTGGTGGGAGTTCTCGTTCCCGAATCTTACGGCGGCATGGAGCTCGACCTGGTGTCTTCTATGATCGTTTCGGAGAATATCGGGGGCGACGCTTCTTATGCCGTCTGCCACGGCGCCCAGGCTGGAATCGGAGCGCTGCCGGTCTTGTACTTTGGAACCGAGCAGCAGAAGCAGAAATATCTTCCGCGGCTGGTTTCAGCTGAAATGCTTGCCGCTTACTGCCTGACGGAGCCGCAGGCCGGTTCCGATGCGCTGGCCACGCGAACACGCGCGGACTTATCGCCCGATGGCACGTACTATGTCCTCAACGGGCAGAAGATGTGGATCTCCAACGGCGCGATCGCGGATCTCTACACGGTGTTCGCCAATGTGGCCGGGGAGAAGTTCACCGCGTTTCTGGTGGAGCGCGCCTGGCCCGGCGTCTCGCCCGGCGCGGAAGAAAAAAAGATGGGACTGCTGGGCAGTTCCACCACGGCCGTCTATTTCGATAATGTCCGGATCCCGGTCGAAAACGTCCTGGGCGAGGTCGGGCGCGGGCACATCATTGCGTTCAACATCCTGAACCTCGGACGGCTTTCGCTGGCGATTTCGGCTCATGGCAAATGCCGGCAGATCCTGGCTGAGAGCATTCGATATGCGCAGCAACGCCGCGCGTTCGGAAAATCGATCTCCGAATTCGGCCTGATTCAGCACAAATTGGCCGAAATGGCGATCCGGATGTACGTCAACGAGAGTATCGCGTATCGCGTCGCCGGCCACATCCAGCACTTCGGCGGTCCTGTGATGAAGGCCGGCGAGGAGTTCGCGGCCGAATGCTCGCTGGTCAAAATCTTTGGATCGGAAACGCTCGACTATGTTGTCGATGAAGCCGTGCAGATCCATGGCGGCTACGGTTACCATCAGGATTACTCCGTAGAGCGGGCCTATCGCGACGCGCGGATTAACCGGATTTTCGAGGGCACCAACGAGATCAACCGGATGCTGGTAACCAACATGCTATTGCGGCGGGCGAAGCAGGGAAGGCTGCCGTTAGCCGCCGCTATAAAGAATCTTTCGGAGACGGCCACGGCCGATGTGGTCGCCAACGCGAAGAAGGTCGGGCTGTTTCTGCTCGGAATCGCCTCGAAGCGGTACGGCGAATCCATCGAGGAGCAGCAGGAAATCACCGCAGGAATTACGGATGTTCTGATGAACGCCTTCGCCCTGGAGTCCGCCGTGGCGCGAGCCAGGAAGACCGGCAAGGAGGGCGCCGCGGAAATGGCCTCGGTATTCACCGATGAGACCATGGAGAACATCAAGGCTTCGGCGAAGACCGTGCTGGCCGCCTGCTCCGAGGGCGAGGCGCTGCGGACCAACCTCGCCTTGCTGCGGGGATTGACCGCCTATGAGCTGGTGAATTCCGTCGCGCTCCGGCGCAAGATCGCCGGCCGGCTGCTGCATGCTGGACGGTACACGTTATGAAGGAACCAAATGATCCGGATCGCTAACGGGCAGGGGTTCTGGGGCGACTCGCTCCAGGCTCCTGTCGAGCAAATCCGCCGCGGCCCCATCGATTACTTGACGCTCGACTATCTGGCCGAGGTGACGATGTCCATTCTGCAAAAGCAGAAGGCCCGCGATCCTCAGGCCGGCTACGCCCGCGATTTCGTAGACCTGATCGCACGCGTGCTTCCCGATCTGAAGGATCGCCGCGTCCGCGTCATCGCCAACGCCGGCGGCATCAATCCGATGGGCTGCCGCGACGCCGTACTCGAGGCAGCCGCACGCCAGAACATTCCGGTAAAGGTCGCTACCGTGACCGGCGACGATATCACCGAGCGGCTCGATCAATTCCTGAAGCGCGGCATCGAGCTCAAGAACATGGACACCGGCGAGCCCCTGGCCGCAATCCGGCCGCAAGTCGAGCGAGCGAACGTCTACTTCGGAGCTTTTCCAGTGGCGCAGGCGCTGGGGCTCGGGGCCGAGATCGTGATCACCGGGCGTGTGACCGACGCGGCGCTCACGCTGGCTCCGATGATCTGCGAGTTCGGCTGGAGCGAAACCGATTGGGACAAGCTCTCGGCGGGCATCGTTGCGGGACATGCAATCGAGTGCGGAGCGCAGGTTACGGGCGGCAATTGCCAGGTGGATTGGGAAACGATGCCCGATTTGGACGATATTGGCTATCCGATCGTCGAAGCCGAGCCCGACGGCACGTTCTGCGTCACCAAGCACGCAGGAACGGGAGGACGTGTGACGGTGGCCTCGGTCACCGAACAGCTCCTCTATGAAATTGGCGATCCCAAGCAGTACATCACGCCCGATTGCGTGGCCGATTTCACCACGGTTCGCCTGGATCAGGCCGGCCCGGACCGGGTTCGATTCAGCGGCATCAAGGGCCAGCCCGCGACGAATTATTACAAGGTCTCGATCAGCTATACGGCCGGATACAAGGCCATGGGATCGCTGGTCTACACCTGGCCCGACGCGTACAAGAAAGCGCGCGCGGCCGATCAGATCCTGCGCCGGCGCCTGGGCCGCCTCGGGCTGCGATTCGACGCGATCCGCACGGAATTCCTGGGCGCGAACGCCTGTCATGGAATCGCCGCGGCGGAGCCCTCGCTCGAAATCGAGCCGCATCTGCCGGAAGTCGTTTTGCGGATCGGCGTGCGATCGGAGAACAGGGCTGCCGTAGAACGATTCACGCGCGAGATCGCGCCGCTCGTGTTGAACGGACCTCCGGCAGTCGCGGGCTTAGGGCTCGGGCGTCCGCATGTGGAAGAGATCGTCGCGTTCTGGCCCTCGCTGATTCCGAAATCCGAAGTCCAACCGGAGGTGGCCGTATGGCCAAGCGCGAGTTGAAAAAGAGAAAGCTTATCGAGCTGGCGCACGCGCGTTCGGGCGACAAGGGCGACCTGGTCAACATCGGATTGATCGCCAAGAACCCGGAGGATTATCCGATCCTGGTCCGCGAGGTCACGGCCGAGCGCGTGAAGCAGCATTTCGCGGGCGTGTGCCAGGGAAACGTAGAGCGTTTCGAGCTGCCGAATCTGCGAGCTTTGAATTTTCTGCTGCACCAGGCGCTCGACGGCGGAGGAACTGTCGCTCTCAAGGCGGATCCGCAAGGAAAAACCTACAGCACGGCGCTGCTGCGGATGGAGATTGACGTGTGATCGACTACAGCGCCACGGGCGCAATCGGGCGGATCGCGATCAACCGGCCTGAAAAGCGGAACGCTCTCACCGCGGAGATGATTGCCGCGTTGCGCGAGGCGCTCCAGCGCGGCGCCGCCGATTCTTCGGTTCGCGTACTTCTGATCCGCGGCACAGGCAAGGACTTTTGCGCGGGCCTCGACCTCAGCGAGGTCCTTAAGAGCGCCGAAAACGAAGAGGAGGCTCTGGCGTCCGCGCGGAATCTGGGAGCTCTCTACATTGCCATGCGCCGCCATCCCAAGCCGATCGTCGCTGCTGTCCAAGGACGTGCGTTGGGCGGCGGAGCGGGAATCGCCACTGCGTCCGACTTGATCCTGGCGGCCGAATCCGCACAGATCGGCTATCCGGAAGTGAAGCTCGGCTTCATTCCTGCGATCGTTACCACTATGCTCAGGCGCGCAGTCAACGAACGCCTGGCAATGGAACTCGCGCTTACCGGCGAACCCGTCGGCGCGCTCCGAGCGTACGCGACCGGCCTGATCAACCGCGTGTTTCCGGATGCAGAGTTCGAGACAGGCGTCGAACATTACGTGGCCGCGCTGTCCGAACAATCCGCCACGGCGATGCGCTTGAGCAAGCAGATCCTGTATCAGACCGACGGGATCGGCTTCGAACAATCGATCGAGGCGGGAGTCCAGGCGAATATCCAGGCGCGGGCAACCGAGGACTTCAAGCGCGGGGTCGAGCGGTTCCTCAACAAATGAACGCTCGCGCTCAACGCGATCCTTACCCCCGGAGCATATCCTGAATCGACAACGCCACCAGCGCCATCGTCAACCCGATCATCAGCGCCACGGAAGCCCAGGCCACGAAGTTGTAGAAACGCGAGTTGACCCACTCATGCATCAGCTTGCGCCTATTGATCAGCAGGACCATGAAGATCAGGATGAACGGCAGCAGCGCTCCATTGATCACCTGCGAAAACAGGATCATCTTCACCAGCGGGAACTTCGGCCAGATGACCACCGCGCCGCCTACCACGATGAGCGAAGTAAACAGCCAGTAAAAAATCGGAGCTTCCTTGAACTTGTGATTGACGCCGGATTCAAAGCCCAGACCCTCACAGACTGAGTAGGCGGTCGAAAGCGGCAGGATGCAGGCAGCGAATAGTGAGGCGTTGAACAAGCCTGCGGCAAACAGTAGGTAGGCATACGGGCCGAACGGACGCAGCCCCTCGGCCGCGTCTTTGGGCGTGAGCAAGTCCCGGGGCTGGTCGGCGTAAATCGTCCCCGCGCAAGCGACAACGATAAAGAACGCGATGATCGTCATGGCGATACAACCCACGATCACCTCGATGCGCGACTCCTTGTATTCCTTGGCGGTGATCCCCTTCTCCACAACGGCCGCCTGTAGATAGAATTGCATCCAGGGCGCAATGGACGTGCCCACCATGCCGATCAGCATGTACAGATACGAACCTTGCAGCATCAGTACCGGGCGGACACTGTAAATCGCGGCCTCCCTCCAGTTCGGCTTCACCAGGATCGCCGAGGCGATGTACGCCACGTAGACCACGCACGCGAATAAGAAAATCTTTTCCACCGAATCGTACGTGCCTTTGACCACCAACAGCCACACGGCCAGCGCGCCGAGCGGAACCGTGACGTAGCGGGGAATGCTGAAAATCTCCAGAGATCCCGCGATGCCCGCAAAATCGGCGACCATATTCGTCAGATTCGCCAGAACCAGCACCGCCATCACCAGGAACGTGGTGCGTAAGCCGAATTCTTCGCGTATCAGGTCAGAGAGGCCCTTGCCTGTGACCGCGCCCATGCGCGAGCACATTTCCTGCGTGACAATCAGCAGGACCGTGATCGGCAGAAGCGTCCACAGGGGAAGGTAACCCCAGCGCGCGCCAGCCTGCGAGTAGGTGAGGATGCCGCCGGAATCGTTGTCCACCATGGCCGTGATGAATCCCGGCCCGATGACGGCGAAGAACACCGCGATGTGATACCGAATTCGTTTCCACACGTTCGGGAGGCTCCATGGTTTATTTCTCCCGCAACACGGAGATGATGTCGTCGGCGGTGATCACGCCCGCCAGCTTCCGGTCCTGGTCCACCACTGGAAGCGCCAGCAGGTTGTATTTGTCGAACAACTCGGTGATGCGATCCCGGTGTTCGTCGAGCGGCACGTCGATCAGCGTCTCTACAGCCAGAGAGCGCAGTGGAGTCGCGCCGTCGTGGAGGAAGAGCCTCGCCAGAGGGACAGATCCCACCAGCTTCTCGTTTCCATCAACCAGGAACAGCGTATTCAGCGTTTCCATCAGCTCTTCGTTACTTTTGAGCGCCTGAATGGCATCCTCGACAGTCGCGGTTTCCGATACCGCGACGTACTCCGTGTTCATCATGCCGCCCGCCGAGTCTTCCTTGAACTCGAGCAACTCACGAACTTCCTCTTTGGGTTCGTGCTCCATCTCCTCAAGGATTTCTTCGGTGGTCTCCTGCTCGAGTTCGGAGAGCACGTCGGCGGCTTCATCCGGAGCCATTTCTTCCACGATCTCAGCGGCCTTCTCCGCTTCCAGCGATTCCAGGATGCTCGCCTGGATATTCGGATCCACTTCCGACAAAGCGTCGGCGGCAACTTCACTATCGATATTTTCGAAGATCGCTTCCCGGTGTTCCGGCGAGAGATCCTCGACGATGTCCGCCAGATCCGCCGGATGCATGTCTTCCAGCAGCCGGTTGGAAATGTTCAGCCGCAGGCGCCGCTGCGGATCCGGTTCCAGAATATTGCAGAACTCCCAGCGAATGGAATGCGGCGGAATCCCCACTTGCAATTTGCGAATCCAGCTCCGCGGCAGAAACCCTTGAACCAAACGCCGGAAGATCGCCCGCAGCCCGATATCCACGTCCAAAACCCACAAAACTTCGCCGCCATTTTCCGCGTGAACCTCGAATGTCAAATCGGTCACGCGAACCACCTTACGTCCCTGCGCATCGATGATCTGCTGGTCCAAGAGGTCTCGCACCACGCGGAGCATATATTCATCGGAATGGTACGGGATGAGGATCTCGTCGCGGAGGTGAATGCCCTCCAGCGAAATGGAACGGACCTGGTCGTGACGGACAGTGAGCCAGGCGGCCCCGCTGCCGATCAGATAACGGTCGACGCGGACGGGATCAAGCAGGGGCACAATGGCGGCGTCTTTGACCACACCGAGAGTGCGCCCCTTAAGGTCGAAGACCTTGAGGCCGAGCAGTTCGGTGAGGAACAGCCTTTGATCTGCCATCGGTCACCCAAGCCCATACTTAGTTAGCGCGCTTCAGATGCCCGCGGGCGCGCTAATTTTACTATGCCCCATGCAATGTAACGGCGCAAGTTTTTTTCGCAAAATGCTTCTCGGACCGCCTTTACATTTCTTCACCCTTCGTGCGAGATTTGAGGCGTGCCGTCTCCGCAATTGAGTCCCCAGTCATCCCCCTATACCGGCGCCAGCGCCCTGATCGAAGCCTTGGTGGGCGCCGGCGTTTCGCATCTGTTTGTGAATCTCGGCAGCGATCACCCGGGAATCGTCGAAGCTCTGGCCCGGGGCCGGGCGACCGGCAAGCCGGTTCCCAAGGTCATCACCTGCCCGAACGAAATGGTCGCCCTCACCTGCGCCCAAGGCTTCACGCAGATCTCCGGACGGCCCCAAGCCGTGCTGATTCACGTCGACTGCGGCACCCAGGCTCTGGCCGGAGCGATCCACAATGTGGCCAAGTGCCGGATTCCTGTGCTGATTTTCGCGGGAGCCTCGCCCCATACCCAGGAGGGCGAACTCAAGGGCAGCCGCAACGAATTCATCCACTGGCTCCAGGACGTGCCCGATCAGCGAGGCATCGTGCGCGGCTACATGAAATACGAAAACGAGCTGCGCACCGGCCGCAACATCAAGCAGCTTGTCTACCGCGCTCTCCAGATCGCTTCTAGTGACCCCCCGGGGCCCGCGTACCTGATGGCCGCCCGCGAGGTCTTCGAAGAAGAAATCCAGCCGGCTTCTGTCGAGCGCTCACGCTGGACGCCGATCGCGCCGCTGCCATTACCCGAGCCTGCGGTGGATGAACTTGTTGCCAATCTCCTGGCGGGGAAGCGCCCCCTGGTGGTGACCAGTTATCTCGGCCGCAAGCCGGAAGCCGTTGCGGAACTCGTACGCCTGGCCGACCGGCTGGGTGTCGGCGTGCTCGAATCGGTGCCAAGCAACCTGAATTTTCCGTCCGACCACCCCTGCTATGTCGGACAGCAGGGCAACGAGCATCTGCAGAACCCGTCGCTGGCCGAAGCGGACCTGGTGCTGGTGCTCGATAGCGATGTTCCGTGGATTCCCGCGTTCAACAAACCGGCGGAGGGCGCGAAAATCTGCCACATCGATATCGATCCCCTTAAGGAGCGCACGCCGTTATGGTACATTCCTGCGACTCAGGTGTTCCGCGCGGATTGTGCCACGGCCTTGCGGCAGATCCATGCGCGGCTGGATGCGGTCAAAATCGATTCCAAGGCAGTCGATGAGCGCAGAGCGCATTATCGGCAGCGGCACGAAGCGCTGGTCCAGGAACTCGCGCGAAAAGAGCAGAAGCCGCAGGATGTCATCACGGCCGAATACCTCACTGCCTGTGTGCGCCGGCAGATCGATGCCAATACGGTGATTGTCAACGAGGGTGTCACCAACTACTCGGCGATCAACAATCACGTCGCCCGGACTCATCCCGGGACCCGCTTCACCAGCGGCGCGAGCTCGCTTGGCTGGAACGGCGGCGCTTCGGTGGGCATGAAACTAGCATGTCCCGAGAAAACCGTGGTTTGCCTGACCGGCGACGGGTCGTATATGTTTTCCATCCCGTCCACGGTGCACTGGATGGCGCGGAAGTATCAGGCGCCGTTCCTGACCGTGATCTACAACAACCGCGGCTGGCGAGCGCCGAAATTCTCGATGCTCGCTGTGCATCCGCATGGGTATGCGAGCCAGGCCAGCGATATCGACGTCGCCTTCGACCCGCCGCCCGATTATTCGGGAATCGCCGCGGCGGCAGGCGGGGCGTTCGCCCGCATCGTCAAGAAGGTGGATGAAGTCGAGCCGGCGATCGCGGAAGCGCTGAAGGTCGTGCGCGAAGAAAAACGCTGCGCGGTTCTCGACGTCTGGCTTGCGCACCTCTAGCGCGTGCTCAGGCGTTCTTCCACCGCCGCATGCTTGCGGATAAGGCGCCGACCGCCGCCACCACCACGATCGTAGCCGAGCCTCCGAACACCACCGACGGCACCGTCCCCATCAGCGCCGCCGCCAGACCCGACTCCACCGCGCCCCACTGATTGGAGGCCGCGATAAACAGCCCGTTCACCGCCGACACCCGTCCGCGCAACTTGTCCGGCGTCCGCGACTGCACCAGCGAAATCCGCAGGACCACGCTCACGCTGTCGAACGCGCCGGTCAGGAACAGCATCCAGAATGAAACCCATGGCAGCGTGGACACTCCAAATCCGATGGTCGCCGCTCCGAATGCGGCTACCGAAAGCAGCAACGCCATGCCCGCGTTCCGGAACGAAGGACGATGCGCAATCCATATCGATGTGAGGCCGGCGCCGATCGCCGGAGCCGCCCGCAGCCAGCCCAGTCCGGTCGCGCCGGTGTGCAGGATGTCTTCGGCGTAGATCGGCAGGATCGCTACCGCGCCTCCGAAAAACACCGCCAGCAGATCCAGGCTCATCGCGGAAAGAATGAGCTTCTCCTCCCATACGAAACGGAGCCCTTCGGCCACAGCCTTCCAGCCGATCTCCGGTCTTTCGTGCTCGGCGCGGTCCGGTACGCGCATCGCTCCGAAACACACTGCTGAAATCAGGCAGCAGACCGCCTGGACGATATAGACCGATTCGCTGCCAAACACCGCGATCAGTGCGCCGGCCAGTGCCGGACCGCCCATGTTGGCCATCTCGCGCGCCGATCCGCTCCAGGAGATCGCCTGCGTGAGGTGTTCCGGCGGAACTGTCTGCGGAAGCATCGCCGATGTTGCGGGCCACTGGAATGCCCGCGCCGTGGCCGTCAGGAACAGGCTCGTGTAGATCAGGGCGACGCCTCGGCCCTGGGTGGCAGCCGCCAGCGCGAACGCGACCAGCGCCTGGGCTACCTGCGTCACCATCGCCGTGCGGCTGCGATTGTATCGGTCGGCCACGTGCCCGGCCGCAAAGGTGAACAGCAGGACAGGAATAATCTGCACTAGCCCGACGTTGCCCAGCACTACGGCCGAACGCGTTTCCAGGTACAGGTCCCATCCCACCACGGTCGCCAGCATCTGCTGCGCGAACATGGAGAGCGTCGTCCCAACCAGTTGTAATCGGAAGGCCCGCGAGGAGAACGCGGCGTACGCAGTCACTTCTTCTAAGCGTACACGCACCGCGCCCCAAAACGCGACGAAGCGTCTCGCAAAACGACGAACCTCATTCCGTGCTCAGAGCATCCAATGACCTTACGCTAATCTGGTAAGAACGGCAAAAATGAGAGTACTGAAGTGGGCAGTTGGACTATTGCTATTGGCAGGCCTGGCAGCCGGGGGGTATCTCACCTGGAAGCACTACTCGCGGATTGAAACCACGGACGACGCCCAAATCGACGGATCTATTTTCCCCCTGAGCCCGCGCGTGGGCGGGCATGTGATCCAGGTCACTGTGCAAGACCAGGCCGCAGTCAAGGCGGAAGACATTCTGGTTCAATTAGATCCGCGCGATTTCGAGGTCGCGGTCGATAAGGCTCGGGCGGAGCTCGCGGATGCCGAGGCAACCCTGGCCAGCGCCCGGACCGAAGTCCCGGTCACCTCGGTCTCCACCGCCAGCGCTCTCAGCGGAGCCCGATCCTCGCGGCAGGATGCCGCCATGCAGGTGAGCTGGGCCGAACAGACGCTCGGAGCGGCCAAAGCGCGCCTCAAGAGCGCCGAAGCGAACGTGCGTGTCGCCGAAGCCAACGCCAGCAAAGCCGCTCAGGATGTCGAGCGCTACAAAGCACTGGTGGCCCGCGACGATATTCCGCGGCAGCAGTACGAACAGTCCGTCGCCGATGCCGAAGCGACACGCGCCAGCGTGGACGCGCAGAAAGCATCCGTCGCGGAGGCCCAACAGAACATTCTCGCGGCGGAGAAAAGCGTGGAGCAGGCCCGAGCGCGGCTCAGCCAGGCCGATGCCGCCGTCGAGGGCGCAATGACCGGTCCGCAGCAGGTGAAATCCTCGGAAGCTCGTGTTCAGGCCGCCGCTGCTAAGGTTGCGCAGAAGCGGGCCGAGGTGGAGCAGGCCGAGCTCAACCTGAAATATACAACCATCAAGTCTCCCGCCACGGGAATCGTCGCGCGGCGCGCTGTCGAAGTCGGCCAGTACGTCGAGCCCGGACAGCTTCTCATGGCCATCGTGGATCTGAACCATGTCTGGGTTGTTGCCAACTTCAAAGAGACCCAGCTCAAGGACATGAAGGTCGGCCAGTCAGCGGAAATCGAGGTTGATGCCAACGGCCGCCGTTATTCGGGCCACGTCGAGAGTCTCGCCGGAGCCAGCGGTGCGCGCTTCAGCCTCCTGCCGCCGGAGAACGCCACCGGCAACTACGTCAAAGTGGTCCAGCGAATCCCGGTGATCATCGGGCTCGATAAGGATCAAAACCGCGATATGATGCTGCGTCCAGGCATGTCGGTCACGCCGACCGTGCACATACGGTAGCGTCGCGCTTCGGCGGGACCTATCTGAAAATGCGGCTCTTCACGTCGGGCCAAAATTCATCGAACGCGTTGGAACTCAGCCTTCCTAAGAACCCGAGTCCGACCCGGATCGTTGCGTGTCCTGCTGTGGCATCGCTGTCCGGCCGCCACGCGTTCGAAAGAAAGTTGCTTCCGCCGATGGCCGCGAAACGCGCGTAAGCCGGCCGAATGGTCCCGTCCCGGTTCGGCGCCATCACCGTCATTTTCAGAACATGACCGATTCGCCGGCCGAAAGGTTGGCCTGCCGCGCGAAAATAGCGCGGATCTTCTCCCCAGAATGCGCCCAGTCCGGCTTCCATCGTGTTGCTGGTGGACACTCCCGTAAGGCGCAGCCCGAAACGCTTTCCGAATCCGTTCAAGTTGGTGCCGTACTCGGTTGGATGATGAATCGCCGTCCCGAGTCCCGAGCTCACCAGGCCCGCGCCGAAGCTCGGCAGGCTGATCGTGTTCATGATGGCCCACTCGAACCGGCCGCCGCCTGTAATCGGTTGATAGCCGGGGCCGTTCGTCTGGGCTGTTGCCAGACTGGCAACCGAGCAGAACAGGAGTGTGCGAGACAGAATCCTCACAACTGCCTCCATTTTATGCCTGGCGGGGGCTTGCGCGCCCCATGTTATGATGGCCCCTGGGAGGGCTCACGACGTGTTTGGCACGCTCGGCATGCAGGAGATGATCGTCATCTTCTTCTTAGCCCTCGTTCTGTTTGGCCCGAAAAAGCTTCCAGAACTGGGGCGGACGATCGGAAAAGCGATCACCGAATTCCGTCGCGCCTCGAACGATTTGAAAGCGTCGTTCGAGCGTGAAATGCAGACTCTGGAGCGGGAGAGCCAGTCAATGAGCCAGGTCGCGCAGGTCACGGCAGGCGAGATTTTCGAGCGGGCGATTAATTATCTCCCCGAATCGGAAAATCGAAGCCTACCGCCGCCGGAAACTTCATCGAATCCGCCGGAATCTGCCACGGAGAGCCCCGAAGCGCAGGCGGCTGCGCAGTATTCGGCGGAACTCTCGGCCTCGGCTAACGTATCCACCGCTACCGAACCATCCACCGTAGGCGCTTCCGCAGTATCAGGCGCCGAATCCCATGGGAACGCCGAAGAGGCCGAAGCGACACCGCCGGAACCCGTTCCGGCGTTAGAAGGTACCGTGCCTCGAAGTGATTCGTCCCAACATAGCTAAGTTAAGTTAGTAGAACAACTGCAACCGAATGGCTGACCAGCATAACGGCGGAGAACTGCCTCCGGATAATACTCCGCACGTAGTCTATCCGGACGATCCGGAAAGCGCCTGGCGGCCGGGCACGGAAGAACCCACGATGCCGCGCGCGCTGGCCTCGGGCGGCGGGACCAGAACTCCGCCTCCTCCTCCGCCGCCGGACGACGACGAAGAAGAAGACGGCATGCTGCGCATGTCCTTCATGGAGCATTTGGAGGAACTGCGCTCGCGCATCATCCGGGCTTTGGTCGGTTTCGGCGTTGCGTTTCTGGCGTGCCTCATTCTTGCCGAGTATCTCTGGGACTTCGTCCAGGCGCCCGGCTTGGCTGCATTCAAGACCATCGGAAGAGGTGGGTTTATCGCCATTGATCCGATGGAGCAGTTCTCCATCATCTGGATGTGGACGCCGCTGGTTGCGTCTCTTTTTATTGCGTCCCCATGGGTGATTTATCAGGTCTGGGCCTTTATCTCTCCCGGTCTCTATCCCCGGGAGCGCCGATGGGCCGTGCCTTTTGTCCTGTGCACCGCGGGACTGTTCATCAGCGGCGGTCTGTTCGCGTACTTCATCGCCTTCCGCTTCGCTCTGACGTTTCTATTCAATATCGGTGGACCCATGGGCGTGCTGCCCCTGATCTCCATCGACAAGTATTTCGACTTGTTCGTCAACGTGATGCTGGGGATCTCGCTGGTGTTCGAATTGCCGGTGCTGATCTTCTTCCTGACGTTGATCCGCGTGGCTTCACCCAGCTTCCTGCTGCGGCATTCGCGCTACGCGATTCTGGCCATCGTGATCCTGGCCGCGGTCATCACCCCCACACCTGACGTTTTCAACCTGACGCTGTTCGCCGTGCCCATGATCCTGCTGTACTTCATGGGAGTGTTCGCCAGTTACCTGCTGGTGATGCGTCGCGAAAACCGCCGGTTCCCGTGGAAGATCTTCCTGTGGTGGCTGCTGGCGGTGATCGCCGTCGCGATTATCTGTATCGTCGTAGCCATTGTGGTGTACCACTATCGCTTTGTTCTGCGTTGGCCATTTTTCGTGAGACCGTAGGCGCTTCCGCAAGCGCCGGCGATTCCGGTCACGGACGTTTACCTGCTGGCGGCCCTGCTTGCGGCAGTTGCCGCGGCCGCTCTGATCTTCAAGAGCCTGCGGATCCCTCTAAGGTAAAGCCGTCCCGCGAACATCTTGGCAATGATCCAGCCGGCCCTGACGCCGGGTTTCATCCGGGCCAGTGTAGGCAGTTTGCGGTTCACCTCGTAATCGGTGCGCAGCCGGACAACGGCTTCCCGGCTGCCGGCGATCGCCACGTGTGCCTCTTCAATCAGGGCTTCCGCGCAAGGCGAGCCGACCATGCGGATGACTCTCTCCGCACCGTCGAGCCGTCCCCACATCAAGTCGTTTTCCCGCCACTCGCGTTTCAGAAACGCGCCGAAATGAAACAGCGCCGTACCGGCCAGCTTCCGACGTTTCTCAGCGGGAGAGTTTTCGTCCAGAATCGCGGTCGCATCCCGCGGGCTGATCCGAAAAACTTCGCACGGCTCGGCCTCTCCCACCGATGCTTCGTAAAATACCGGGAATGTGATCTGATCGTAGTACTCGAACTGATCGAAATACCTCCGCGAATCGGCATCCAGGCACGCTTCCACTGCGGCTGCCGCGCCTACGAAAGCCTCGCGGAATCGGGTTGCGAGATCTTCCGGATTGCGCAATGCGAGCCCCGCAGAACTGCGCAGGCCCGTCAGGCTGGACAAAACCTGATTCACTACGCGCCTTGTCCTCGCGTCGTTCAGCTTTCGCAGCAGGAAGCGTAAGCGCCGCTCGCGGTATCCGAGGTCGAAATCGAGCAGGAACCGGCTCTCGCTGTTTTCCGGATCGTGCTCCGAGTACCTGCTCTGGCGCCAGGCATGGACGCGCGCCGGCTCCATTCGCAGCATCCCGGCAAGATCGTCCGTAACCGCCCGCACTTTCAGCCGGTGATATCCCGCATACCCAGGTCCACGATCGTGGATTTCCTCCGCCAGCGTCCTCCGCTGGTACGCTGCGCCTTCCATCCGGCCGGCGAAATCCGGCCTGCGCGAAATCCACGCCCCGACGTCCGAATCCACATGCGACGCGATCTCCTGCATCCGCTCGATCAGTTGGTTGCGCTCGAGCAAGCGCTCCAGATCCTCGCGGATGGTCTCCTGCCGCGGCAAAGCGATCAGCGCATCCAGCGAATTTTGCAGAAAATCGGCCGGCGTCGCGGAGGCATTCCCGGCGGGCAGCTCCGGCTCATCCGGCGATGGCTCGATATAAACCAGCTTTCGCACCACCGGCAGATCCGAGCTGCGCTGCGACAGAGCCTGAATCGCGTGCGTGAACGGCTTGTTGTCGAGGTATCCGCCGTCGCCGAACGCCCGCACCGCGTAATCCTCTGCCGCGTAATCCGGGAAAAATCGCCGTGTTTCCACGGCGGCATCGCCCAGGCACGCTGGCTCGAACGCGAAGGGAAACGCCGAGGTCGCGCGGGCCGCGAACGCCAGAAACGGGTCCCGCTGGCCCGCGAAATCGTTCTCGCCCTCGTCGAATCGTAAATGGAATACATTCCTGTGGCGCTTCTCGAACACAGTTTTGTCGGCGAGCTTCAACGGCAGATCCAGACCCTGGATGTCCGTGGCTGTCACGAACACATCCATTTGAGGCTGGAGCGGCAATCCCGTGCCGGGCGCCATGCCGGCCAGAGCGTTTCTAAGCCGCATTTCGATCGCCGTGCTGCTGAGCAAGCTTCGCGGCAGCTTGGAGGGGTTCAGCAATGCTCCGGCATCGGCCTGGTCCAGCCACAACTTGCCGATCTCATCGAGCGTCTGTCCGTTGGCCAGCGCCTTGCCGAGAAAGATCGCGTTGATGCCGCCGGCCGACGTCCCGGAAGCGATATCCACCAGGAAGCGCGTCCGAATCGTTCCATCCGGCGCTGTCGCCAGCTTGCGGTAGACGCGTTCGGTTCCGCTTAGCTCCCCCTCATTCACCGCGGTCGAACGAACCAGGTGATAAAACTCCTGCGTGACTCCGTGGATGTAGACGGCCAGCGAGGCTCCGCCATAGAGAACCAGGGCAAACCGGATTTCCTGCTCGAAAGCGGCCTCCACTGGCCGCAGTACAGCAGATACCTTTCAGACGATTCGCGAAGGAATGCTCTATGTGCGCTGCCGGAAAACACTTGGGCCGTCTGGATGCCCGTCAGCCTTACGATTTCCCCGCCGCAAGCTTCAATTCCGTCAGCGTGACCTTCCTCGTCTGCGGATTCGGAAGATGGATCGGAATGATCCGGTCCACATCCAGCTTCAGCCGCTCGATATTCGCCAGCAGGTTGATCTGATACTGATTCGGATTCGCCGCGGGCGTCGTCGGCGCCGGGTTGCCGAGAACGTTGAACTCGTCCGCTTCCACCACGATCTTCTGCGCCGGAAGGTACGCGATTAGTATGCCTGCACTGTGCGTGCTGTTCTGCACGCGGTGCAGCTCGATGGTGTGCGTCCCATCGGTCAGAACCTTCTTGTCGCCGGCATATTCCACTTTGATCTTAGCCTTCGGGTTCTTCTTTTGAAGATTGTCCGGAACCAGCGTGTGCGGATTCGCCAGAACCTTTTCGAAATAGCCCTTATTCGCCTGGTGCGTGATGATGGTTGCGCCCTCGGCGACGAAATCGCGCAGGCCCTGCGAGTGATCGAAGTGCGCGTGCGTGTTGATCACGTACTTGATCGGCTTGCCGGGAACCAGCCGCTTCGCTTCGGCAATGATCTGGTCCGCCCGCATGTCGCCCGACGGCCCCTCGATCACCACGATGTAGTCCTTGAAATTCCCGACCACGGCGCCGTAGCCGCCCGTGACCAGCCAGAAACCGCCGCCGAGGTCCTCGCTTTCGATGGCAGCGGGACCGCCGCCACCCGGTCCGCCCTTTGCCGCGCCCGGACCGCCCTTGCCTTTCCCGTCGCCGCCGGCGAACTCCGGAGGCGCTCCCTTGCCTTTCCCGTCGCCGCCCTTGCCGCCTTTCGCCGCGCCGCCCGGACCGCCAGGTCCGCCGCGGCCGCCGCGCGCGGGAGCCGTCAGATCCACCGGCTGGTTCACCTTCACGTCAGCCACCGTCATCTCCCAGATCTTCGGCCCGCCCTGCCGCTGCACGATGCTGGTCGGCACTTTCACGCCGCCGAAATCCTTATAGTTGCTGAACGTCGCTTCCCATTTCGTGTCGCCCAGCATTCCGTTATCGATCATGGTTTCGACGCGCTCCACCAGCCCCTGATCGTTCAGGTAGCCCTTCACGGTGGTTTTGTACGCAGTGCCGTTTTCCATCGGGAAGCTCAACACCGTGTATTTCTTCTCCTTCGAAACCGTGGCGTTCTTTTCGAGCGCCATTTTCAGGAAACCCAGCGGCAGCATCGCGAACTGAATCTGATTATTGAAATTGTTCGCCTGGCCGACGGCCACCGCGCCCATCTGCGAAGGAGCCGGGCAGGTGGTTCCCGCGCCGCCGCACTGATTCATCGGCTCGCCTTCGGAGCGGTCGCGAACGTCGCGCCAGCCTTTCGCGTCGAAATCGACCGACCGCGTCCAGTTTTTGTTCGCCGTCCAGCGCCAGCGATCTGAGTTCGGATTGTAAGCCTGTCCTACCGATCCGTCCCCGCCCTCGCCGGTAAGCGTCAGCGTCTTCACATTCTCGACGCCCATCGCCTTCATGGACTTGTCCACCACGGGTTTCAGATCGCCCTGCGCGAAGACCGCCCACACCAACAGGCTTGCGAGTCCCGCTGCAACAAGAACCTTCCTGAACATACTCGCCTCCACTGGAGCTGGTTTATGGTTTTGAACCACGGGTCAGTATAACACCGGCGGCCCGGATTTCCGGATC
Source organism: Bryobacterales bacterium (assembly GCA_037916615.1). Taxonomy (GTDB): domain Bacteria; phylum Acidobacteriota; class Terriglobia; order Bryobacterales; family Bryobacteraceae; genus Palsa-187. Next base: position 30,276 of record JBAIXM010000075.1, on the reverse strand, counting down.
AGATGCCGCTGGTACGAATCCAGAAGCTTTCCGACCACTTTCCGCCCGGCGGGATGGTTTGCAGATCCGGATACTTGCCTTCGTGCGCTAGATTTACTGCGCTGGTGATACCGGTCATCGGCTCGAAGCAGATGAACGGCTGCGGTTGCCCGTTCGGAGCGTTCGGCTCCCAAACGATCGCCACCGGATACTTCGGCCCGAACAGTGTCTCGACTTTCTTTTCGCCTGCCTGAATCGAGAACAGAGCGCGCCCGTCCGAATCGCGCTGGAGGTCGATAAATCCGTCATCCAGCGTGCGGCCGCGCAGCGGGAATTTGTCGGGAATATCCATCGCCCGGAACTCGCCCGTGGGGATCAGGCGATTGTCGGCCACTACGCGCTGGCGGGCCGGAATGTGTCCGGTCCATTCATCGCGAGGAACATCCGGAATCCGGTAGTACGGATGAAACCCGACCGCCACCGGCATCGGATCGTTGCTCAGGTTCGTCACCGTCACGCGAACTTCGAGTACGCCGTCTTTGAGTGTGTAGGTCATGTCGTATTCGTGCGCGAAGGGCCACTGCGCCATCAGCTCCGGATAACGCCAGAATTCCAGGCGGCTGGTGGCGCGAGCCGACCGCTTATCGGCCGCGACGCTGACCACGCGCCAATAAGGCGAGCTCGCCAGCAATCCGTGAATGGGATTTTCGCCGCGCACGTTGCCCAGATTCATGTCGAAGGCGTAACGCTTTCCGTTCGCCCAGAACGCCTGCTCGCTCAGCCGGTTCGCCCAGGGCGCCAGGAACGGGATGCCGCTCAATTGCGGATTCTTTTGAAATTCGGACACGTCGGCGTAGGGGAAATACAAAATATTTTTCCCGTGGACGTTCATCTCGTAGGCGGTGTTTCCCACCGAGGGAACGATGGCGACCTCGACCCCGTTCATCGGATCGGCCAGCCGGATCACCGGGATGCCGTGGTCGGTGGTGCGCTCCGCGGTATAGTCCGGCGCTCTATCTTGAGCCATGACGCAAAAGCATACGAACAACATCGCAAATATGCGAGCCATCCTGTCTCCCCTAAACTGCGAGTATAATGCGATCCATGAATCGACGGATCTTCGCCGCAGGCCTGCTCGGGATGGTGGCATCCATAGGAGCGCAAACGCTTCCCGCCGACATAGATCCGCAATCTTACAGCCGGCTACCGCTTATCAGACGCGATCAGGTCAGCGGCGAAGCGCTGCGCGTATACGACGCCGTCGCCGGCAAGGATCCCGACGGGACAGAGCGTGCCACGCCGTCCATGGGCCCGGCGGCGACGTCTCTGTACAGCCCGGGTGTCGCGCTGCCGATGAACCAGCTCAATCAGTACCTGCGTAACACTGTCGTCGGTCCGGCGATCTTCCAGATCTGCACCTTGATCGCGGCGCGCGAGTTCGATGAGCGTTACGAGTGGAATTCCCACGAGACCGGCGCGAGGCGCGCGAACGTCGGCCAGAAAACGATCGATGCGATCAAATTCGATCGTCCGCTGGATGGCCTGCCTGAGAAAGAGGCCCTGGTGATCCGGTTCGGCCGCGCGCTTTTCCGCGATCACACGGTCAGCCCGGAGCTTTACGCGAATGTGGTCGCAGCCTTCGGCCAGCAGGGGATGTTCGAGCTGACGGCGATCATGGGCGATTACGCGATGGCCGCCATTATGCTCCGCGCCGTCGATCAGCACGTGCCTGAAGTCACAAACGAACTTCCTGCGCTCAAGCGCTAACTATTTCCCATCCACGGAAAACGCCAGCAGCACGTTTCCGCCCTGCCCGCCCGCGAACCCGTAGCCGGATGTCGCGATCACCATTCCGTTCGCAATCGCCGGGCCGCCGCCGTTGAACGCTCCGCCTTTCCCCGCAATTCCGTTCACCGTTTCGTAGTTCTTGACCGCGTCGAAATCCCATACGATTTCGCCGTTCTTCGTCGAATACGCTCGCAGGTGTCCTCCGAATGAGGCCGAAAACGCGATCCCCGGCATCGCCGAAACCGCGGCGGCCTGTGCGCGGTTTCCCGCGTTCTGCGGAGCCGGCGTGCCCCAAACTTTATCGCCCGTCGCCGCGTTCAGAGCGTACAGTCCGGGAGTTCCGTCCGGCTTGTTGATGTCGGCGATTGCGGCAAACACGGTGATTCCCTCCGCAGCCATGCCCCAGCCGATCCCGCCCATCAAGCCGTTGCCCACGCCGAGCCGCGTCTTCCACAAAACCTTGCCGCGCTGCTCCGGATCGAGCGCGTACACGACGCCCGACTTCTGGCTCGCCAGGATCACGTCGCGGCCATTCACCGTGCGCATCACGTTCGAACTGCCGAAATCGTAATCGTCGCCCGGATTCTCGGGACACATCGCGCTGCGCGGGCAACCGGGGATCCAGTTATCGCCGGGCGTCACCTGGTTCGACCACAGCAGGCTTCCGCTTTCGAGATCGAACGCCACGATCGCGTCCGTCGTGGGCATCTCGATCGCCGTATACGAATTCCCGGTGCCGGCGTAAATCCGTTTCCGCTTCGCATCGATGATCGGCGCGGACCAGATGCTGCCGCCCGCCGGTCCCCACAGCTTGGTTCCATCGGGCAGCGTCTTGTATGCCTTGGCCGGATCGGGAATCGTGTACGTCTTCCAGATCACTTTGCCGGTGCGGGCGTCCAAGGCGGACAGGCTTCCCCGGAATTTGCAGCACTCATACTTCGCCGCGCCCGATCCGAGCTCCTCGCCTGAGGACATCGGCACGTAAAGCCTGCCGTCGTAGTAAACAGGCGATCCGGTGATACGAGCCAGCGGAAAATCGTCGACCTTGGTCTTCCAGACGAGTTGGCCGGTCACTGCGTCCACGGCATGCGCGGTTCCGCCGCTATCGCCGAAGTAGGCGATCCACCGCGTCTCGCCCTGCGGCTTCACGATTTGGATCGCCGTGCGTGTAATGTTTCCCGCGTCGTAGCTCCAGTAGGTGCAGCCGGTCGCGGCATCGAGCGAGAACACCATCCCTGCGGCGCTTCCGACGAAGACGCGCCCGCCGACGATCACCGGTTGCGCCTGATTCCGCTGATTCGCGGGCCCGGGAAACGCGAATGCCCATTTCAGTTTGAGTTTGGGAACGTCTGCCGCCGCGAGTCCGGGCTGCGGTTGGAACCGCGAGCCCTGGGCATCCACGCCCCATCCATTCCAGTCGCCGGATCCCGGAGAAAACGGCTTGGGAGTGCTCGAACATTTGGCAGAATCCGGAGTCTGCGCATACAGCGAAACCGCGACCGCGGCGAAAACAATCAGACGCATGGCCCTACTGTAACTGAGTTTTGAGATAGTTCGCGAGTCCGCCCAATTCCAGAATCTTGCGAACCGAATCGGGCAGCCGAGGGAAGCTGTATTCTTTCTCGCGAAGCCGGATCTTTCCGGCCGCCAGGTCGATGTTCAGCGTGTCGCCCTCCTGTACGTCCGGATACAGCTCGGGACACTCGAAAATCGGCAAGCCGTCATTGATCGCGTTACGGTAGAACGTGCGCGCGAAGGAGCATGCAACCACCGCATGGATCCCGAGCCCTTGAATCGCCGTCGCGGCCTGTTCGCGGGCGCTGCCACAGCCGAAATTGCGCCCGGCGACCAGAATCTGAAACTCGCGCAGCTTCGCGGGAAACCCTTCGCCCAGAACTTCGAACGCATGCTGGGCCAGCCTTTCGCGATCGATGTAGATCAGATATCGCCCGGGAATGATGATATCCGAATTGATGTTGTCGCCGAATTTATAGACGCGGCCTTGGATGACGGAGTCCATGGTTAGAAAAATTCCCGCGGATCGGAAATCACACCCTTGATGGCCGATGCTGCGAGCGTCGCGGGGCTCGACAGATAAATCTCGGCTTTGCTGCTGCCCATCCGGCCGAGAAAATTTCGATTCGCCGTCGAGAGGCACACTTCGCCGTCCGCCAGGATGCCGCCATCGCCCGCACACGCGCCGCAACCCGGATTCGTAAACAGTCCGCCGCTTTCGAGCAGTGTTTGAAACACGCCGGTTTTCGCGGCTTCGAGCAAAATTTCCTTGGAGCCAGGGGTAATGATCAGCCGCACGTTGGGATGCACGCGGCGGCCCTTCAAAATCCGTGCGGCGGTCTCCAGATCCTCGTACTTCGCGTTACAGCAGGATCCCAGAAACGCCTGATCGATGCGCGTGCCCTGAACGTCGCGGATCGGTTTCGTGTTCTCGACTTCATGTGGACAGGCGACCATCGGCTCGAGCCCGCCCAGATCCACGGCCAGGTCTTTTTCGTACACCGCGTCCGGATCGGGCTGCACGGGCTGGTAGCGCCTCGATCCTTCCAGACGCCCACGAAGATATTGTTCCGTCTTCGCGTCGGGCGGAACGAAAGCACATTTGACGCCCATCTCCATCGCCAGGTTGGTCATGGTCATGCGTTCCGATATGCTCAACTCGCGCGCGGACTCGCCGTGAAATTCGGCCGACTTGTATCCGCAGCCATCCGCGCCTAGGCTGCCGATCAAGTGCAGCATCAGGTCTTTCGAGAACACGCCCGGCCGCAGGTGACCGCTCAGGCTGATTCTGAAGCTGTCCGGCACCTTCATCCAGAGTTTTCCGGTGATCCACACCGACGCGACCTCGGTATATCCGATCCCGGTGCCGAGCGCGCCCAGGCTGCCGTAGATGGTGCAGTGCGAATCGGTGCCGACGATCAGATCGCCCGGCGCGACGTGGCCGTGCTCCATCAGCACCAGGTGCGCGATGCCCGCGTCCACGTCATAAAACTTATTGATGCCGTTGGTGCGCGCGAAATTGCGGCTCACTTGCTGATCCTGCGCGTTTTTTTCTGTCTTCGCCGGAGCGATATGATCCAGCACGACCGCCAAACGATCCGGGTCGTACAACTTCTTCGCACCGACCTTCTGCATCACGCTCACCGACCGCCAGGTGGCCGTGTGGCTCATCACCAGGTCGGGATAGGCGTCCACGATCTCGCCCGGCCGGACCGAGCTGCGCCCGGATTTCGCGGCAAGGATTTTTTCGGCGATGGTATATCCCGGCATTGTTTTCGATCAGGGGCCCTTCTGCTAACATAGCAGTCGCGAAAGAGAGCAGATCTGGCGCAGAGTTCTCCAAAAGGCGGATGGCGCGTGCTGGCGGCGTCTTTCACCATCCTGATGGTGGCGTTCTCGTTCGCGCTGTTTTCGCTGCCGATCTTCTATCCGTTCCTGCGGCGAACTTACGGCTGGAGCGCGGCGCAAGCCTCGGCCGGTGGATCGATCGTGCTGTTGCTGATCGGCGTGCTGGGTCCGATGATCGGCCGCCTTACCGATCGGTTTACGCCGAAAAAAATACTGCTCGCCGGTATGTGCGTCGGAGCGGCGGCGCTGGCGCTGCTTTCGACCATCACCGGCCTGCCGCAGTATTACGCGTTCTGCCTTTTATTCGGGATTGGCACAGCCGCCGTCTCCCTGGTGCCGACATCCATGCTGATCGCCCCGTGGTTTTCGACCAAGCGCGGACTGGCAGTGGGCGTGATTAACGCCGGCGTGGGCGTGGCCGGGTTCATCGCGCCGAACCTGACGCGAAAGCTGATCGAACAATGGAGTATGTCGCACGCATTTCTCGCGCTGGCGGCATTCATGGCGATCCCGTTCCTGTCGACCGTGATCCTGGTTCGCGGTTCGAACCACGCGCCATCCGCAATGCCGCCGCACAGCGTTACCAACGCGGGCGCGGTTATCAAGATGCCGATGTTCTGGATGTTCGGGCTCGGCTTGTTCTTCGCGGCGCACACCCTCACCGGCATCCAGCAGCATCTGGCGCTCTATATGACAGGACACGGTGTCACACCGACGAACGCCGCCTTCGCGCTGAGCATGCTGCTGGGCGCGAGCGCGGTCGGCAAAGTTGCGGGCGGCGCCATCGCGGACAAGTATTCTGCACGTATTTCGCTGCTCTGGAGCGTGGTCTGTCTTGCTGCGGGTATCGGCGGGCTGCTCGCGGTTGCACCCCGTTCGTCCATCGTGTACTGGTCGGCCGCGATGTTCGGATTGGGCTACGGCGGAGTATTTAACGCTCCTCCACTGATCGCCTTCGAGCATTTCGGAATCGAGAAGGTCGGCACGATTCTCGGGCTGTACATGATGTTCTTCGGCGTCGGCACGTCTTCCGGCGGCCTGGTCTCCGGCATGATTTTCGACCGGACCCGGAATTACGCGAATTCCTTCACCGTGGATCTGCTTTCCTGCGGCGTCTCATTCCTGCTGCTGTTCGCGGCCGGACGGATTCGGGCCATGCGTCCTGCGGAGGTTGCGGCCCAAGCATGAGTCCGTTGGTTGTCGAAGGCCGCTGCTGGAAGTTCGGCCACAACATCCCCACCGACCTGATCACGCCCACCGCCTACGTAATGCGAGGCATGGGCGAAATGGTCAAGCACGTTCTCGAAAACGCGAATCCGGATTTCCCGAAAAACGTGCAGAAGGGCGACATCGTTGTCGCGGGACGCAATTTCGGATGCTCCTCCGGCCGCGCGATCGCTCCGAAGGCCATCAAGGCGACCGGCGTGGGCGCGGTGATCGCCGAGTTCTTCTCGCGCACGTTCTATCGCAACGGCCCGGAAATCGGGCTCCCGCTGCTCGAAGCTCCCGGCATTCACGATCTGGCCGAAACCGGGCATCGCCTGCGTGTGGATATCGAAAACGGTATCGTGGAAAATCTGACCACCGGAAGATCCATTCAGGGGCGGCCCCCTTCCGGGCTGCTGCTCGATATGCTGCGCGCCGGCGGTTTGATTCCGCTGCTCAAAACCGACGCCGGCAAAGCGCTTCTTAACTCATGACCCTGTTGCTGACGAATGAAGAAGTGGAGCAGGCGCTGACCCCACAGGACGCGATCGCCGCCACCGAGAGTATCTATCGTGAGCTGGCCGAAGGTAAGGCGCTGAATCGCGCGCGCTCGCAGGTGTACCTGCCGGCCGAATCGCGCGAGCATCCGGGATTTCACTACCGGATGAAGACCCAGGAGGGCGGGAGCCTCGACTGCGGCGTGTGGGCGCTGCGGATTACGTCGGACATGGCGGGGTTTTCCTATACGGCCGGAGTCAAGCGCCGCCGGATTCTGCCGGTCGCCACGGGGAACAAGTACTGCGGGCTGGTGATCCTGTTCGACGTCGAGCGCATCGAACCGGTGGCCATCATGCCCGATGGCGTGATTCAGAAGGTGCGCGTCGCGGCGATGAGCGCGGTGGGCGCGCGCTATCTCGCGCCGGAGAAGCCCAAGGTGCTCGGGCTGTTCGGCAGCGGCTGGCAGGCCGGCGCGCATCTCGAGTTCCTGGTTGCACAATACGATTTCCAGGAGATCAAAGTGTTCAGTCCGAACCAGGAACACTGCCGCGAGTTCTGCCGAACAATGTCAGCGAAGCTGGGGCGAGAAGTGCGCGCTGTCGGCACTCCCCGCCAGGCCGTAGACGGCAGCGATTTCGTCCAGGCCGCCACGGCCGCCTGGGACCCGGTGTTCGACGGGCACTGGATCGAAAAGGGCATGTACGTGGCTTCGATTGGCGGCTCCGACGCGAGCAACAAACGCCGCGAGATCGACGACGAAACCATCCGCCGCGCCGACGTATACTTCGTGCACTCGAAGGAGGTCGCGAAGAACGACCAGTCCCCCGATGTGTGGGAAGCCGCGCAAAAAGGCATCGTGCGCTGGGAGGATATCGGCGAGCTTCAGGACCTTGTCGCAGGCAAACGCGCCGGACGCACCAGCGCGGACCAGATCACACTGTTCAACAACAATACGGGCGCGGGAACGCAGTTCGCCGCGGTCGGCGCGGCGGTGGTCAAGCGCGCGCGGGCCATGGGCCTCGGCCGCGAGCTGCCCACGGAGTGGTTTCTGGAGAGCGTGTCGCCGTGAGCCAGTCATTTGTCAACGAGCATCGCCGAACACAGTTGCTCGATCTGATGCGCGAGCGCCAGTGGGAGTCAATGCTGCTCTACGGCAATGCCTGGCGGAAGGATCCGTTCCGCAGCCTGGTGAACTTCAATTTTGGGGGCGATCATGCGCTCGCGCGACTCGCGCGTTCCGGCGATGTCACCGCAGCGTTCAGCGATCCCTGGGACGCCGAAATCGCCTCCGGCAGATGTTTCGCCGATTTCGTGAAGGCGTTCGAGGGAGGCGCCTCGGCGATCGCCGGGCTCGAATTCATGGAGCGGCGTTTCGTCCAAGCCTGCGGCGCGCTGCCGGCGTCCGCTACGGCCGATGTCGAAGAACTGCGGCGTGTGAAGACCGCGGAAGAGATCGCATACATCCGGCTGGCCACCGATCTGGCGGACAGCGGCTATCAGCGCTTCGTCGACGTCGCCGAGCCGGGCATGCGCGAATTCGAGCTGGTTGCTGAAGTCGAAGCATTCCTTAAAGAAAACGGCGCGGAAGACAATTTCATGCTGATCGCATCGGGAGGAACCGAGGTCGTCGGCATGAAGCCGCCCACCGAACGCGTCCTGCAGAAAGGCGACTCGATCACCACCGAACTGACTCCGGCGGTAAACGGCTACTACGCGCAGATCTGCCGGACGCTGGTGCTGGGCGATCCTTCGGAAGGCCAGCTTCGGTCTTTCGCGGTCTTTTCCGAAGCGCAGCAGGCCGCCGAAGACCTGATCAAGCCGGGGATCACGGCCGCGGACGCCGCTCGCGCGCAAAACGATGTCTTTCGCAAGTACGGCTATGGAGACTACACCGGAGCGAAGTACACGCGCGTCCGCGGGCACTGCCTGGGGCTCTATCCCGACGAGACGCCGCACATTCTCGAAGACGTGGATTACGTTCTCAAAAAAGACATGGTCGTGATCGCGCATCCCAACACATACTTGCCGCTTTCCGGCTACATGGTGTTCGGCGATCCGCTGCTGCTGACCGAGGCAGGCAACGTCCGGCTCACCAAGACCGAAAAGAAACTCTTCGCCAAATGAAACGCGGACTCATTGCTTGGGATAAGCGGGAGCTGCCACCATCGGTATTCGAAGCGCGCCTCGCGAAAGCCCGTGCGGCGCTGGCGAAAGACGACCTGCCCGCGCTGCTGGTGTACACCGATGTCTGGCGATCCACCGAAGGCCGGCATCTGACCAACTTCATGCCCTACTGGAACCGGTCGCTGATCATGATCCCGCGCGAGGGCGGGCCGATTCTGCTGTGCGGCCTTTCGCCCCGCGTCTATCCGTGGATCAAATCGGTGACCGTGTTCGAAGAGATCCGGCCTGCATCGAAACTTGTGCCCACGTTGCTTCAACTCTGCGCGGAACGCGGCTGGACGAAGCTTGGCGTGCTCGACCTGCCGCGGCTGCCCTACGAAATCCAGATCCCGCTGGAACTCTGTAACGTCACGCTCGATCTGACCGACGAGGCCGAGATCGCCATGACCCGCCGGGCGGAACAGATGGCTCGCGAAATCCTGGCGGCGGAATTGCCCAATGGAGCCGGTCTCACGGATTACCAGTTCGCCGGACTCCTGGAACGCGCATACCGGCGCAAGGGCGCGGAGGATCTGGTGCTCCGCTTCGGTACGGGCGGCTCGACGCCTCGCCCCGCCTGCGGCGCGACGCTCGGGAATCAATATGCGGTCGCGGTGGCGCTCGAATACCGCGGGCATTGGGCGCGTGTGATGCTGACCCTATGAACATGATCGAGAAAATCCTGGCGCGGGCCAGCGGCCGCAAGCAGGTCGCGCCGGGTGAGATTGTGGTCGCGAACGTCGATCGCATGGTGCTGCACGATCTCAGCTCGAATCTGGTTTCGAAAGTCTTCGAAAACGAGATGGCCGGAGGGAAAATGTTCGATCCCGACCGCATCGCGTTTGTTTTCGATCACACCTTTTCGCCGCCCAGCCAGGCCGATGCCGACGTGCTCACCGAAGCGCGCCGGTTCGCCGCGAAATACGGCATCCGCAACGTGTTCGACTCCGGCTCCGGCAGCATCCATCACGTGATCATCGAAAACGGGCTGTGGGCGCCCGGAAACGTGATCATCGGGTGCGATTCGCACACGACGATCTACGGCGCGCTGGGCGTGTTCTCCACGGGCGTCGGGAACAATTCGATGGCCGCGCTCGGCTATGCGCACGGCAAGGCCTGGTTTCGCGTGCCGGAAACGGTTCAGGTAGTTTTGCACGGCTCCCTTCGGAACGGCACGACTCCGCGCGACGTCGCGCAGTACCTCGAAGGATTTCTGGGCGAAGACAGCGCGGTTTACAGGGCTGTCGAATACGCCGGCCCTTTCATCGAAAATCTCTCGATCGAAGACCGGATGCTGTTTCCGCTGATGGCCATCGATCTCGGCGCCAAGGCCGGATACATCGATCCCGATGAGCGGACTGCCGCATACGCGCAAAAAGTTTCGGGCCGGAAGGATTTCGAGCTGTTCAAGAACGACGCCGGCGTGCGCTATGCGGACTTGATCGATGTGGACGTCTCTGAGCTTGAGCCGCAGGTTGCCTGCCCGCCGACTGTGGGCAACGTGAAGCCGATCGGAGAAGTCGCGGGGATCCAGATCCAGCTCGCCGAGATCGGCGGCAGCACGGGCGGGCGCTTGGGCGACATCCGCGTGCTGGCGCAAGCTATCCGCGGGCGCAGAGTTCACCCCAACGTCCGGTTACAGGTGGTGCCGATCACACGCGGCGTCTACCTGGCGGCGTTGCGCGAAGGATTGATCGAGACGATCGTCGAGGCGGGCGGAATCGTTTTCCCGCCCAGCGCCGGATCGAATCAGGCCGTGAATATGGGTGCGATGAGCGAACATGAAGCCATGATCTCGACTCAGGCGCGCAACTTCCCAGGCCGCAACGGGCATCCCAAGGCGCGCCACTATCTTGCGTCGGCCGCGACGGTCGCTGCGTCGGCTCTGGCCGGGCGCATTACCGATCCGCGTGAGGCCCCCGCCCTTACGGGCGCGGCTTAAACGCGCCGCGCTGACGGTTTTCCGTCAGTTCGCTATCATGTACGAGCGGATGTTTTATTAGGGGGAACAGATGATTATCGACTCGCACGGCCACGTCACGGCGCCCGAGAAACTGTACGTCTATAAAGCCAACGTTCTTTCCCATCGGGGCGCGCATGGCCGGGGCAGCCACGGCGCTACCGACGACGAAATCAAGGCCGCGCTGAACGCTCCTGTGTTCGGCGGATCTTCCCACTTGCAGCAGTTGAAAGAAGTCGGGACCGACATGCAGGTTATCTCGCCGCGTCCCTACCAGATGATGCACAGCGAGGATCCTAAGGTCGTGCGCTGGTTCATCGAAGAAACCAACGACATCATTTACAAGCAGACTAAGCTCTATCCGAACGTGTTCCGCGGCGTGTGCGGTTTACCGCAGAGTCCCGGCGTCAGCCCGAAGGAATGCTTGCCGTATTTCGAAAAGCTGGTGAAGGAGCAGGGATTCGTCGGGTGTCTGCTCAATCCGGATCCGAGCGAGTGCACCTCCACCACGACGCCTCCGCTGGGCGACCGCTTCTGGTATCCGCTGTATGAAAAACTCTGCGAGCTGGACGTTCCCGGCCACATCCATTCGGCCGGCTGCCGCTCGCCGCGCCTCACATATTCCCTGCATTTCATCAACGAAGAAAGCATCGGCGTGGTCTCGCTGCTCGAATCGAACGTCTTCAAAGATTTTCCGACGCTGAAAATTTTGGTTTCGCACGGCGGCGGCGCGATTCCGTATCATTGGGCGCGCTTCGAAGCCAGCTCGCTGCGCAAGGGCGGCGAGCGGTTCTCCGACAAGATGCGGAACCTCTACTACGACACCGTGCTCTATTCGAGCGAATCGCTGGCGCTGCTGATCAAAACCGTCGGCGCGGACCGGTGCCTGTTCGGTACCGAGCGGCCGGGCGTGGGAACGGTGAAGGATCCGCGCACGGGCCGGTGGCTCGACGAGACGCGCTTCCTGATCGAAGCCTTCGATTGGCTGAGCGCCGCCGACAAGAAACTCATTTTCGAAGACAACGCCAGGAAACTTTTTAAGCTCGATGCAGGCCAGCAAGCGAAAGGAGTCAGCTCATGAAACGCCGAATCTGGCTCGCAGGATTAATGGCAGCGGCGCTGCTCGCTCCCGCCGCGTTCGCGCAGAAGATCACGCTCATTTATCCGAATCGCAGCGGCTCGCAGTGGCCTTTGTTCCTGGCGAAAGAAGGCGGCTATTACCAAAAATACGGACTGGATGTCGATCTGAAGTTCGTCGTCCACCCGGGCAGCATCGCGGCCCTGGTGAGCGGCGACGCGGCGCTCGTGAATTCCTCGCTTGAGCAGTTGATGCAGGCGGCCTCCAAAGACGGATCGATGGTCCTCGTCGGCAGCTCGCTCAACAAAGGCACCTTCGCCCTGATGGCCCGCAAGGACCTTTCGTCGATGAAGGATCTGAAGGGCAAGCGTATCGCGGTCGGCCAGGTGGGCGATGCGCCGTACGGATACGTGATCGCGTTGCTGGCCAAGGCGGGACTCACGGCGCGGGATGTCACCTGGGTGCCGGTCGGAACCGACGTGAGCGGCCGGGCGGCGGCGCTTGAAAGCGGCCGCGCCGATGCCACCATGCTCACCGCGCCCGCGTATTTCAAACTCGAAGACGCCGGATTCAAGACGCTGGCGAATCTGGCCGAGCACGACGATATTTTTGCGTCCACGGGCTACCTGATGAAGAAGAGCCAGATCCAGGCGAATCCCAAATTGCCCGAGATGCTGATCAAAGCCCAGGCCGAAGCGATCAAGCGCTTCTACGAAGACAAGGCCTTCGCGGTGAAGGCCTACATGGTCTACGACAAGCAGCCGCAGGCGGACGTCGAGCGCATTTACGATCTCTACGCCAAGCCGAAGGCGTTCGAGCGCGTTCCCTACGTGCTGGCCGATGCGGTGAAGGCCGTGGTCGCGCAACAGTCCGATCCGCAGATCGCAGCGCAGATGAAGGCGTACGATTTTCACAAGATCATCGACAACAGCACCGTCGACCGTCTGGTGAAGGAGAAGTTTTTCGAAAATCTGTTCGGCGCCTCGATTAAGACGGAAGAGGATCGTAAGGCCAAGCTCGCCTTTAAGTAAATGATCAAGCTGTCCATCGAGCACCTTTCCAAGCGCTACTGGTTTGAGCGCGAGGACCGGGAAGTGCTTGCGGTGAACGATGTCTCCCTCGACGTGGAGGATGGCGAGTTTCTGGCGATTGTCGGCCCCAGCGGCTGCGGTAAGACCACGCTGCTGAACATTGTCGCGGGCCTGCTGCCTTATGAAGAAGGCACGGTCGCGATCGACGGCAAGAAAGTGCAGGGGCCGGGCGTGGATCGCGCCGTTGTGTTCCAGCATGCGAGCCTGCTTCCGTGGCGGACCATCATCGGCAACGTTCGCTACGGCATGGAGCTGCAAAAACGCTTCGATGAATCCGCCATGCGCCAGCGCGCCGATCACTTCATCAAGCTGGTGGGCTTGAGCGGATTCGAACGCCATTATCCGAACGAGCTGTCCGGAGGCATGCAGCAGCGCGTGAACCTGGCGCGGGCGCTGGCGGCCGATCCGAAAGTGCTCCTGATGGACGAACCGTTCGCGGCGCTCGACGCCCAAACGCGCGAGTTCATGCAAGCCGAACTGCTGAAGATCTGGTCGGACAACCGCAAAACGGTCCTGTTCATCACGCACCAGATCAATGAGGCGGTATACCTCGCCGATCGCGTCGCGGTCATGAGCGCGCGCCCCGGGCGGTTGAAGGGCGTCTTCAAGATTCCGTTCGGGCGGCCGCGCACGCTGCACTTGAAGCGCGATCCGCAGTTCCTGGAAATCGAGGACGCCATCTGGCAATTGATCGAAGAAGAGTCGCAGCGCATGAATATGGTGCTGGCGGGGGAATAGCATGACTCCAAACAGCCCGTCCGGACGCCCGCGCAAGAGCTTTTACGCCAAATACGAAGCCTTGATCCTCGGCGGAATATCGGTCGTGCTCCTGATCGGGGTCTGGCAAGCCTGCTGGTCGATGGGCCTGATCTCGCCGCTCTTCTTCAGCAGCCCATCGGCGATCGTCAAGCAGTTCCGTTACACGCTGGTGGAAGGAACGTTGCTGGCGGACATGAAATACAGCGGCATAAACTTCGCGCTCGGTTTCGTGATGGCCGTGATCACGGGGGTTGTGGCGGGAGTGCTCATCGGCTGGTACCGCAAGCTCCGGCTCTTCGTCGATCCTTTCCTGAATGCGTTCTACGCGACGCCGCGCATTGCGATGGTGCCGCTGATTATCATCTGGTTCGGCATCGGGATCTGGTCCAAAATTTTTATCGTGTTCCTTTCGGCGTTCTTTCCGGTGCTGATCAACACGGTGGGCGGCGTGCGCGCGCTCGATCGCGATCTGCTGCGCGCCGCCAAAGCCTTTTGCGCGTCGGACTGGCAGATTTTCAAGACGTTGGCGATTCCCGGATCGGTGCCGTTCATTCTGACTGGCATTCGCCAGGGTGTGGCGCTGGGCTTGATCGGAATGGTGGTCGGCGAAATGGTCGGCAGCAGCCAGGGCGTCGGGTTCATGGTGGTCTACGGCGGCCAGACCTTCAACACCGATACCGTTTTTGTGGGCATGATCGTGATCGCGTTTTCGGGAATCCTGCTGACCTGGCTCGCCGAGCGCCTGGAGCGCCGCTTCTCGCGCTGGAGACCGGAACGTTAAACTGCACATGAACGAACTGATCGCGCGGCTCAGCCGCCTGGATTCCTGCGCTGTGTCCGACGCTCTCGATAAGCTCGGACTCAAAGGATCCGTCACCGGAATCGAGCGCTTCTCGACCGACCGCCGCATCGTGGGTCAGGTGCTGACGGTGAAACTCGACCGGGCGGAGGGCCGGACGAACACACGTCACCTCTGCACGGCCGCGATCGAGGCCGCGAAGCCTGGCGATATCATCGTGGTCGAGCAGCGCACTGGACTCGATGCTGCGTCCTGGGGCGGAAATCTTTCGATCGGCGCCCAAGTCAAGGGGGTCGCCGGCGTGATCGTCGAAGGCCCCGTGCGGGACTTGGACGACAGCCGCAAGCTGGATTTCCCAGTGTTCGCCCGGAGCCATACAGCCCGTACTGCCCGCGGGCGCATCGTCGAAGTCGCGACCAACGAACCGGTCACAGTGGGCGACGTTACGGTGTCTCCCGGAGACTACGTGATCGCCGACGCAAGCGCGGTGGTGTTCGTCACGCAGGCCGAAATCGCGCGCGTGCTAGACGCGGCCGAAGCCATCATGCAGCGCGAGGAGGCCCTGGCGCAGGCGATCCGTTCGGGGACTCCGATCAGCCAGGTGATGGGCGCAAATTACGAGCACATGCTGAAGAAATAGAAATGCACGAACAGGACAAGAACGTTCAACGAGCTTCCAAACTCGATACGACCTCCATTAGCGACGCCATGGATCGTCTGGGCATCGCGGGGCAGTGTCTTAACATCAAGCCGCTGGACCCGAAGTTTCGCCTGGTGGGGCGCGCGTTCACGATTCTCTACGGTCCCGCCGGATCGCCGCCGGGAACGGTCGGCGACTACATCGAAGACGTGCCGGTGGGCGGCGTCGTCGTGCTCGATAACGGCGGCCGCGAAAATGCGACCGTGTGGGGCGACATTCTCACTTGGGTGGCGAACCGCCGGGGCGTCGCGGGAACTGTGATCGACGGCGCCTGCCGCGATACGCATCTGGCGCGCGAGCTCGGCTACCCCATCTACAGCCGTAGTTACTCCATGCGCACCGGCAAGGATCGCGTGCAGGTGGAGGCGATGGGCGGGCCGGTAAACATCGGCGACGCGCGCGTGAAGCAGGGCGATATCCTTCGAGGCGATGCTGATGGCGTGGTGGCGATTCCGCAGGAGCACGAAGACGCCATCCTGACGAACGCGGAACAGATCGATGCCGCCGAATCGGAAATCCGGCGGCTGGTGAATGAGGGGAAAACCCTAACCGAGGCGCGCGAGTTGCTCGGGTATCACAAGCTGCAGACAAAACGCTAAGCTGTTCCCTAATCGAAGCCCGCGCGTCCAACGATAAGAATCGTATGGAGCCTACTGTCGAACTCGCCACAGACGGATTCCCGCTCGACCCGGCCGAGCCGGATATCCGCTATCACCGCGAGCTGAGCACGTGGCTCGAAATCGACAAATCGCAGGGTGTTCCGGCGGCGCTGCGCTTCGATCCGCCTGCGGAGTGGTCGCGCTGGCTGCGGCCCGCCGTGCGCCGGTTCGCTTGGGTGAAGGCGCATGCGTCTCTCATCGCTGCGAATCGCCGGCTGGATTTTCGTCTCGCGCAGCTTATCAGTCACCTGGTGAACCGGCTCTGGGAGTCCGCCGGGATCGGCGAGGAAACGCTGGCGGAGCTTGCCTCGCAGACTGCCGCGATCGACGCGAGCGGAGCGGGCAGCATGTTCCGCGCCGATACTGCTCGCCTGCTGCTCGCCGCCCACAAGGCCGGCATCGGTTCGGCCGCGCGCCAGCAAATCCAAGCGATGCAGCGGGCGCTCCCGGTGGAAGATCGATTTGGCGGAATGCACGAACTCGCCTGGCGGCTCTTCCTCGACGAAGAAGTTCTCGATGACGGCGATCCATGCTGGAGCGCCCGGGTCCGCCGCGAACTCCGCGGGATGAAGCCGTCGGCGCGGAAGCCCTGGATCGCCTTGTTGAAGCTCGCGCCGACACGCCTGGCGGCTCCCGATGCCAAGTGGCAGGAGAAAGCCAAGAAAGCGGTAGAAGGCATCGGCCGGGAAGATTGGGAAAGCCGGTCCGCCGAGTGGCGCGCGCAAGCCTCCCGAGCGGCCAACATCGGCCGCGCCGGCCAGATTCTGCTACGCCTCATTGATGAGGTCAACAAAGCGCTCCAAGCCGAACCCAAGCGGGCGCCCGACACTGACGAAATTCTCGAGCTCTTGCGGAAAGAAAGCTACGCCGGATTCGAGGAGGCCGTCGCGTACACGAAGAAGCACGGATATCAGGCGGAGATCGTCGCAGTGGTCCGAAGGTATCACGAGACTCTGCACGGTTCCGTAACGGATCAGGCCCGCCGCCAGCACGTTGGCTGGTGGCTGTGGCTCGAAGACGCGACTCCGATCAATCCGGAGGAATGCTGGAGCGGCATCGTCCGCGTGGATTTGCGCAGTTTCACGGGGGATCGCAAGAAAGCCTGGCTGGAGTTGATCGGTAACATGACCTTCGCTGTCGGGGCCAAGCCTCCTGCCAAATGGACCAAGACGGCTGAGATCGCGTTTCAAGCCGTGGGTAACGAAGACTTCCGAGCCCACATGCGACGCTGGCTCGCACCCATGGACGAAGAGAAGCCGCTGCGCCTGAGCACTCCCGGTCGCGACGCTCTACGTGCGTTGATCTGGTACTGCTCGTTCTGCCCGCCCGATCCGCAACTCGACGAAGCGCTCGCGAAAATCGGCTCCGCGAAGTGGAAGAACAAAGAATCCCGCGACCGCGCCCTAAAACTGGAAGGCCCCCTGGCCGAGGTGCTGGGCGCACGCAATCCTAGCCTGGCGCAGGAACTGGGCACGAAGCCCCCCGAAGCGCGTCCCACGCCGCCCCCCTTCGATCCAGCCGCCGTTTTACAGAAGGCGATGCAGAAGGCGTTCAGCATCATGCCGTTCGGCGACCGGATCGAAATGCACTCCGATCACATCTTCGTGCGCGGCGAGCGTGACCACTACCGCATCGGCATGGACGGCGTGATCACACGCCGCAGCGGCCGCCGCGTTCGGGTCAACATGGATGCCCTTCCGCCCTACATTACGCAACTGGTGCAACCCACTATCGACGCGATCGATCTCCAGCAGGGGATGTTCCAGCCGAATCAGATGCGGCTGCTCTCGCTGGCCACCATCCTGGCGCATGATGCGCAGTGGGAAGCGGCGATCGAGTAAGCTACTAGACACGCAGGTTATGCGGGTCTGGACAGCCATTTTCATTCTGCTGGCCGCGCTTCCGGCGGCCGCGCACGACATCCCCAACGATGTCACTGTCCAGATGTTCCTGAAACCCTCGGGCGACAAACTGGATCTGCTGGTCCGGGTCCCGCTCAAAGCCATGCGGGATGTCGATTTCCCGAAAATCGGACCCGGATTCCTGGATTTTTCCCGCGCGGATCAGTTCCTGAACGACGCAGCCACGGTCTGGCTGGTGCGAGCCATCGAAGTCGACGAAGGCGACGCCAGGCTGCCTTATCCCAGCCTGCGCGCTGTCCGCGCCTCGCTCGAATCGGACAAATCATTCGCTTCCTACGACGCCGCGCGCGCGCATATCACCGGGCCGAAGCTGCCTGAAAGCACCCAGGTCGCCTGGGATCAGACCATGCTGGATGCCTGGCTCGAGTACCCGATTCGTTCGGACCGGTCGCAGTTTTCCATCCGGCCGAACGACGAGCGGCTCGGGATTCGCGTGCTGACTGTGCTGCGCTATCTTCCGCCGGATGGCGCGATCCGGGCATTCGAATTCGAGGGCGATCCCGGGCTGATCCGGCTCGACCCGCGCTGGTATCAGGCCTCGCTGCGCTTCGTGCAGGGCGGATTCCTTCACATTCTGGACGGCACGGATCACTTGCTGTTTTTGCTATGCCTTGTGATTCCGTTCCGCCAGTTCCGCCAGCTCCTTCTGATTGTGAGTTCGTTCACGGTGGCGCACTCGTTCACGCTGATCGCCTCGGCTTACGGCCTGGGTCCGGACGCGTTGTGGTTCCCGCCGCTGATCGAAACCCTGATCGCGATGTCGATCCTCTACATGGCGCTCGAGAACATCACTGGCGCGGGGACCGTCGGCCGGCGCTGGATAGTGACGTTCGGCTTCGGGCTGGTGCACGGGTTTGGCTTTTCCTTCGCCCTGCGCCAGACGCTCCAGTTCGCCGGATCGCACCTGCTGACTTCGCTGGTTTCGTTCAACCTGGGAGTCGAGCTGGGGCAGCTTCTGGTGCTGGCGGTTTGTATCCCCTTGCTGAATCTGCTGTTCCGCTACGTGGTGGCCGAGCGGATGGGCACGATCATCCTCTCGGCGCTCGTCGCCCACACGGCCTGGCACTGGATGACGGACCGGTGGAGCACTCTGCGCCAGTTTCCGTTCCAGTGGCCCGTCATCGATGCTGCGTTTCTGGCCTCGGCCATGCGCTGGGCTATGGTTCTGGTGGCTTTAGCCGGACTGGTCTGGCTGGCGTCGCTGCTGCTGCGAGCTCGCGGCGAAAAGCAGGCCGAAAAAAGTCCGAACAAAGCCGCTTCCGCTAACGTAGGAGAATAACGCGAGGGGAATATGAAAATTCTGGGCGCGCTGGCTTTAATTCTGTGTTTTACCGCCGCGGGGTGCGGCTATTGCCCTCCCTATAGCCGCTCGGAAGCGCGCCGGGTCCGCGAAGACTTCCGGAGGGCTGGATGGGAAGCCCGGGAAGAACTTCGCCGAGCTCGCCAAGACGCGCAGCGCGAGTTGCGCCAGGCACGCGAGGATTTCCGGCGCGAAATGCGCGACGCGCACCGCGAGGTCCGGGACGATTTTCGCCGCTGGTAACGCCCGAAAATCCGCATCAGCCTCCCGAAAGCCCGCCATCAATCAAACTGCTAGGCTCACCTAGGATCACCCCGCGAAACGCGGTATGCTAGAAAATTCGTCTAGCCCCGGAAAATCAAAGTTTTCCCAAGGGACATGACCGGGGACATCCGTTTTAGCCCATGATTCTGAATCTGAATCACCTTCACGGCGCTTCGGCCGGAGTTACCGCCAAAGATGTCGTTGAGACGGTTTTCAAGCTGGTGGAAGAGGCCCAGATCGCTCCGCACGACTTCGCGAGCCTGCGCATCCAGCTCGATTGGATTCAGTACAAGCAGAACTTCCGGGAAGTGGTCAGCGTTGCGCAGGGCAACAGCCAGCGCGGACCGATCATGGACGTGCACATCGATACGCGCCAGGTGGTTCCGGGCTGCCTGCGGGACGGTATTCTGCGGGCCGTGGCCCGCGCCAATCCAGCGACGTCCCAGGAGATGCGCGATCAGGACCGGCTCCCTCTCGAAGAGTTCCAGTCGCTGCGCTCCAGCATCGTATGGGACTTCAACAAGCTCTACTGGGTCCGGCTGCGCGACTGGGAGGAGGCCACCGGCAAGAGCTACGAACGGTCTCTGCCCGGAGGTACCTCGGACGGCCACCAGCCGCAGGCTGTAAACGACAGCGTCGGCGATTTTTGGACGCTGCTGAAAGACCTGGACGCTAAGAGATCCTTGCCTCCGGAGATTTACGTTCTGGAAATCGGGGTGGGAACCGGCATCCGGATGGGTCTGTGGCTCGACCGGTTCCGGGAGCTCGACGAACAGCGGCGCACGAATTTTTATCCCAAGCTGCGGGTCCTGCTGGGAGATTATTCGCTGCAAACTCTGGATATGTCCCGGCCGGCCGTGAAGAACCACACCGACCTGTGCAGCTTCATGGTTCTGGACGCCGTAAACCCTCTGAAGACCCTGTCTTTCCTGCGTCACAAAGTGATGCACGTCCACTCCACGAACGTGTACGACAATCTTCCCGACGAGGAAGTGCTGCGCCGCGACGGCCGTCTCTATTTCGTCCAGGTGCGCGCCTATATTCCGTTGGCGGACGTGGTGAAGATCAGCGAAACCTTCGATATCCCGGCAGACAAACTCCGCGGCAGTATTGCGCGGCTTCTCGAAGGGGGGATCGACACGTTAGGCGATCGCGCCCGCGGCCTGGCGTTCTGGCAGACCGTGTGGAACGCGATCCGTTTAGAAGAACGGTTGATGTTGCTGGAGGATCTCCCCGACTTTCCGTTCCCCGAAGGTCTGGACGCGGCCAAGCTCGAAGACATCCTGCGCGACGCGCCCAGCGATATTCGCTTCCATCTCAGCTCCGGCGCGCTGCAAAGCTTCCTGAACACGCTGCCCCTCCTGCACCCGCGCGGCTACCTCCAGGTCCAGGACATTTTTGTAACCGATTTCAACGCGTACCGGATGGGCTTCTTCGGTCCCGGAAAGCTCGACGGATCGCTGCTGAACTGGGTGAACGGAGTTTTACTCCAGGAAGTGGCCGAGCGCGCCGGCTACGACGTGCACTTTGCGCCGTTCCATTACCGCAAGGGCTCGAAGACCTCGATTCTTTACACGACGCGACGGGAGTAAATAAAACCTGATGGCTCTTCCCATTCTTCCTACAAGCATGGTCGGCAGCTATGCGATGCCGGGATGGCTGGAACGGCTCAAGACCGAGTATTTCGCGCGCCGCATCAGCCGGCACGAGCTGGATGAGATCCACGACACCGCCGTGAAAGCCGCAATCAAGGACCAGGAAATCGCGGGCCTGGACATCGTCACGGACGGCGAGCCGCGCCGCGACAACATGGTCGATTACTTTCTGGAGCGCTTTCCGGGCGTGCAGATCGACCGTACTTCCAAGAAGTTCTATTACGATTTCTACGACAGCGCGGTGAAGGGCAAGCTGCCCATGGCGTCGCTCGGGCTGGTGCCGGATTTCAAGTTTCTGGAGAATTTCACAGAACGCCAGACCAAGTTCTGCGTTACGGGTCCGCACTGCCTGACCAAGCGCATCCGCAACGAGTTTTATCCCACCGAGGAAGCGTTGGCCACGGATCTGGCCCGCGTAATGAATATGGAGCTGAAGGCGCTCGCGAAGGCGGGGGCTCATTATATTCAGATCGATGAGCCGTACTACTCCGGATTCCCGGAGGACCTTCCGTGGGCGGTTAAAGTGCTGAACACGCTGGTGGAGGGCGTGGACGCGAAGATCGCGGTCCACATCTGTTACGGAAACCGCTACGGGAAGCCTTCCTGGGAGGGGAGCTACCGGTATCTGTTTCCGACGATCATGGAAGCCAAGGTTCAGCAACTCACGCTGGAGTTCGCGCGCCGCGGTGGCGAGGACCTGGATCTATTCAAAGAGTTCAAACCTCCCTTTGAGCTTGGCGTGGGAGTCATCGATGTGAAGAACAGCGATGTCGAGACTCCGGACATGGTGGCGGCCCATATTCGCAAGGCTCTGGACGTGCTGCCGCCCGAAAAGATCTACGTGCTCCCCGATTGCGGCCTGTTCCACCTGCCGCGCGACGTGGCGTTTTCGAAATTGAAGACAATGGTAGAGGGAACGAAAATCGTTCGGAAAGAACTGGGGAAGTAATATGCACCCGCCGAATCCACTCCGGGAAGCTCTCGCCAGCGGCCAGTTTTCTTATATGGTCGAGCTGGTGGCGAGCGGCAAGACCACCGAGTCCAACTTGCTCGATATAGCGGCGCAACTGGCCCAGGTGCCGGGGTTGGTCGCCGGAGGCATCACGAGCTATGCGGGAGGCGGGACGGGCCACGATCCCATCCGCGTCGGCGCCGGCGCCCGCGCCCGCGGGTTGACGCCGAACGTCCACCTGACCTGCGTCGGCCGCGACCGCTTGAATTTGCGGAAAGCGCTCGACGATCTGTACGCGCTGGGTATCGAAAACGTCTTCGCCATCACCGGCGATTTTCCCAAGTCCGGCGGCGACTCTGCGTCTTTATACGATCTGGATTCTGTGCAGCTCGTGGAGATGATCCACGAACTGCGGCAGCAAGGTTTCCCGTTCCATATTTCCGTGGCGGTGTCTCCGTTCAAGTACACGGAAGCCGATTGCGCGTATCAGTACCTGAAGCTGGAAAAGAAAATCGCCGCAGGCGCCGATTTCGCGATCACGCAATTGGGCTACGACACTCGAAAGTTCCGCGAGCTGAAGCGTTATCTTGCCGAGCGGGGGCTGAAGACGCCGGTGTTCGGCAACGTCTACATCCTGCCGCTGCGCGCAGCCGAAAAATTCAACAAGGGCGAGCCGCCCGGCTGCTGGGCGTCAAAAGAACTGGTGGAGCAGATCCGTTCGGAAGTGGAGGCTTCGGCGGATAAAGGACTGGTCGCGCGCCTGGAGCGCGCCGCGCGCATGGTCGCCATTCTTCGCGGACTGGGCTATGCCGGCGCCTACATCGGCGGCGATCATCAAGCTGACCGCATCCGCTGGATCATCAAACGTTCGGAAGCGCTCGCTCCGCAGTGGGAAGAATTGGCCGAGCAGGAGTCGTGGGGCCGCAAAGACGGCTTCTACATGTACGAAAGCCCCAAGCGGGAGCCGGAACCGCCCGGTTTCTGGCAAAAGGTTGCGGATATGGTCGAGCCGGCCAACACGCCGCGCTGGCTCCGGCCGGTGCTGACAGGAACGCTCGCCTGGGTGGACAAACATCCCGCCACGGCGCATCTGCTGGAGAAAGCGGAACTGGCGTTCAAGAAACCGGTATTCGGGTGCCAGGCATGCGGCAACTGCGTGCTCGGGTTAACCGAATACGTTTGTCCGATGACCTGCCCGAAGAATCTTCGCAATGGTCCGTGCGGCGGAACGTTTAACGGCCAGTGCGAAGTCTTTCCGGACCGCGCCTGCGTGTGGGTCAAGGTATATGAGCGCGCCAAGTCGGCGCATCGCATCGAAGAACTAAAGACCTTTATCCCGCAGCGCGACCGGTCCCTGCAAGGGACGAGTTCGTACATCAACTACTTCCTGGAACGCGACAGCCGGCCCGAGCATCCGCAGACGCTGGTGCAGATCAGCGGGGTTGCTGCCGCGAAGGCCGCCGTGAAAGAGGAAAGCCCGTTGGTGAAAAGCTAGAATCCACGTGGTTCGGCGAGACCGCGTGTTTCCGAAAGTGTTCGGCTATAATCGAAAATTGTCTCGGCCCAGCGGGCCAAACAGCCAAAATGCCCCATAAACTAACGAATCTCCGCACGCCTGTCCCCAGTGACATCGAAATTGCCCAAGCCGCCACGCCGCTGCCGATCACGCAGATCGCGGCCGAAGCCGGCATCCTGCCCGATGAATTAGAGCTTTACGGCAAATCGAAAGCTAAGGTTCATCTCTCGGTTCGCGATCGCCTGAAGAACGCGCCCAACGGCAAGTACATCGTGGTGACCGCGATCACGCCGACGCCGCTCGGTGAAGGCAAGACCACCACCACGGTCGGTCTGAGCCAGGCACTGGGCGCGCACTTGGGGAAGAAGGTTTTCACGTGCATCCGCCAACCCAGCCAGGGTCCGACATTCGGAATCAAGGGCGGCGCGGCGGGCGGCGGCTACAGCCAGATCGTCCCGATGGAGGAGTTCAATCTCCACCTGACCGGCGACATCCACGCGATCGTCGCGGCGAATAACCTGCTGGCTGCGGCGATCGACGCGCGCATGTTCCACGAATCGACCACCGATGACGCGGCGCTGTTCGACCGGCTGGTGCCCGCCAAGAAAGACGGCAGCCGCAAGTTCACCACCATCATGCTGCGGCGGCTAAAGAAGCTGGGGATCAACAAGACCGATCCGAACACGCTCACGCCGGAGGAGCGCAGCCGTTTCGCCCGCCTGGATATCGATCCGGACACGATCACCTGGCGGCGCGTGGTGGATACCAACGACCGCATGCTGCGCCAGATCACAGTCGGCCTGGGACCGGAAGAGAAAGGCGCCACGCGCTCCACCGGATTCGACATCGCCGTGGCCAGCGAGATCATGGCCATCCTGGCTCTGGCCACCAGCCTCGGGGACATGAAGGAGCGCTTCGGCCGCATGGTGATCGGCTCCAGCCGAGCGGGCGAGCCTGTTACCGCCGACGACATCGGCGTTACCGGCGCGCTGATGGTCCTGATGAAGGACGCCATCATGCCCAACCTGATGCAGACCATCGAGGGCACGCCGGCTTTCGTCCACGCGGGCCCGTTCGCCAACATCGCGCACGGGAATTCGTCCATCGTCGCCGATCAGATCGCGTTGAAGCTGGCGGGCGCGGACGGATACGTCCTCACCGAAGCGGGCTTCGGCGCGGACATGGGCATGGAGAAGTTTTTCAATATCAAGTGCCGGTACAGCGGGCTCACACCGGATTGCGTGGTGCTGGTGGCGACCATCCGGGCGCTGAAGATGCACGGCGGCGGGCCTAAGGTAGTCGCTGGCAAGCCGCTGGCGCACGAATATACTCAGGAGAATCTCGATCTGCTCGAGAAGGGCTGCTCCAACCTGGTGCGGCACATCGGCAACGCGCGGAATTTCGGCATTCCGGTGGTGGTTGCGGTCAACCGTTTCAAGGACGACACACCGGCGGAAATGGAGCTGGTCCGGCAGCTTTCCAAAGCCGCCGGGGCCGAGGACGCGGTGGTCAGCAACCACTGGGCCGAGGGTGGCGCAGGGGCCGCTGATCTGGCCAAGGCAGTGGTCGCCGCCTGCGACAAGCCCCGCAACTTCAAGTTCCTGTATCCGCTCGAAATGAGCATCAAGCAAAAGATCGAAACGATCGTCCGCGAAATGTACAGCGGCGCCGGGGTGCAGTATTCGCCGGAAGCCGAAAAGAAAATCGAAGTCTACACACGCCAGGGCTTCGACAAGCTGCCGATTTGCATGGCCAAGACGCATCTTTCGATCAGCCACGATCCGAACTTGAAGGGTGCACCCAGCGGATTCACAGTGCCCGTGCGCGATATTCGCGCCAGCGTGGGCGCGGGATTCCTGTACCCATTGCTTGGAACGATGGCCACGATGCCGGGGTTATCGACGCGTCCGGGCTATTACGACATCGATCTGGACACGGAAACGGGTCGCGTGATCGGACTGTCCTAGGCGCGAAGATCACCTGGCGCTTAGTCTCTTCCTGTACTCCGGATACATCGTCTCGGCGCCGCCCAGCGCGGCGTCCACCGGGATGTGCCATTTATCAGCGAATTCCTTCAGAAACGGATTCTCGCCCGGCAGGAAGCTCGGTACGCGAGTGTTGTCGTGGCCGGGGAGTTCTTCCACGTATTCGCAGGGCCAAAGCCAGTTGCCGCCGGTGTTGTCGTTCAGCAGGTAATCCTCGCTTTTGACCAGCGGCTCGGTCAGATACACCGGATCGGTCACGACGCTGACGTGGGTCAGGTGATTGTCATGCCGGATGAAGTGATCCACGAGCGTGATGCGGTCGCTCGAAGGCATGCCGTTGCGGCGCGTCCAGCCCTGCTTGATGTGCGTGGTGTAGATGGTCAGGATGTTGCCTTCCCACTTGCCGGTGGAAAATCCCTGCCATGTGTGCGCGGCGTACTCCGGGGGATGCGGACGTCCATCCATCCAGATCACGCGATTCTGCTCGTAAGTGCTGCTGTACATGTGCAGCGCGATCAGGTCCTGAGTTTGCGGATCGCGTTCTTCCCAGATGCGGAGCCGCAGCGGGCCGCGATGAATGTAAGCCGCTGTATGCACCTGGCACTGATGTTCGGGCAGGCCAAGGCGATCGGGATCCCAGCTCAGCGCCCACTGGCGAGCGGCGGCGTTGATCGGCAGGCCCAGATAATCCACCAGCTCGGGGCCGGGACCGCGTTCGGCGCTGTCTTCGTGAAACGTGGGGCCCCAGACGCCGGAAAGATCCACTTGCGCGAACGTGGGAAGAGCAATGAGAGCCGCGAACGTGAGCAGGAGCAGAGTGCGATGCATGATGCCTCTGGTACATTCTAGGAGAAACGAGCCCCGTAGGATGTCCCACTCGATTTGGTCTGACTCGCTGGCGATTTTTTCCGATTCCGTCGCGGCCACGCGCCCGGCGCCTGCGGGCGTCGCCGCGGCTTGCGTCGCCGGAAATTTGGGAATGAGCCTATTGCTCAAGACCCTGGTCATCACAGGAGGCCAACCGGAGTTACTGGAATCGGCCCGCCTTGAATCGGCTCACCTGCGCGCCGCGGCCGACGAGGATATCGGGGCGGTGACGCAGTTCATGAGCTCGCGGGATGGGGCTGCCGCGCGCCAGGCCATCGAAGCACCGTTGCGAGCCGCCCGCGCGGCAGTCGCGGGGCTCGAACTGTGCGCAAAAGCGTCCGTCAAGCCTGTCTTATCGGCGGATCTCGACGCCGCTCGGATGCTACTGGTGGGCGCCCTCCGGGCAATCCTGGTCTGCATTGACGCGAACCTGCGCGGCCACGAGAACGAATATCCTGACGCTGCGGCCGAGCGCAAAGCAATCGAAGACCGGGCTCGTGTATACTCCCTCTGAACGGAGTCCCTAATGCGCGCGATTCTCCCGCTTGTATTGGTCTTGGCCGCACCCACATTCGCCCAGCTCTCGCCGACGGCCACGTGGGCCACGCACGCCGCCAACGAGTATCAGGTCTATCCCAACGTCACCTATCTCACCATCGGTGACACGCAGCTCAAGATGGACATCTACCGCCGCCGCACGGCCAACACACCGCAGCCGACCATCATTTACATCCATGGCGGATTCTGGGTAGCGGGCAACAAAGAGGGCGCCATCATGAACATCCTGCCTTGGATGGAGATGGGCTGGAACGTGGTGAACGTCGAGTACCGGCTGGGGCCGGCGACGCTCGCGCCCGGCGCCGTGGAGGATTGCTTCTGCGCGCTGCGCTTCGTTGTGCAGCAAGCAATGATGTACAACGTGGACGTCAATAAGATCGTCGTCACGGGCGAATCGGCCGGCGGGCATCTTGCGCTGGCGCTCGGCATTCTTCCGGAAAAAGAAAACTTCGATCGCGAGTGCGCCGCGAACACTCCACTGCCTAAACCGGCCGCGGTGATCAACTGGTTCGGCATCACGGATGTTCCCGACGTGATCGACGGTCCCAACCGGCGCGCTCCGGCCGAGCGCTGGTTCGGAAGCATGCCGAACCGTCTGGAGGTGGCCAAGCGCGTCTCGCCGCTTGCCTCCGTTCGTCCGGGGCTACCTCCGATTCTTACCATCCACGGCGATGCGGATCCAACGGTGCCCTATCCGGAAGCGGTCGCGCTGCATAAAGCGCTCGATCAGGCCAAGGTTCCGAACCAGCTAGTGACGATTCCGGGTGGTAAGCATGGTGGCTTCAACAACCAGGAGCGGGACCGTATCTATTTGACAATTCGGGAGTTTCTGTCCAAGAATGGCGTGACCGCAAAATAGCTTTCCTCGGAACAAAAAAACGGCCGTAGTACAATCACAACTATGCTTTTCCGCTTCCGGATGCCCTTTTTGCGGCTGATCGCGGCGCTTACGCTGGTTGTAGCCGCTTCCTCCCCGCTGCGCGCCGCGGACCGGCAGCTCCTGAACGGTTGGGCCGTCGGAGACGAACTCAAGCTCGCTCCGGGCGTGAACCCGGCGCTCGTTAAGGATTATTTCCCGTCTTTTTACGACTATCTGGACACAGTTCTGTTTCACCCGACCGCCGGTTATTATTCGAGCGGCCGCGTCGATTTCAACCAGCATTACCGGACGTTCCCGATCGCGCTCTCCCCTGTTTTCGGCAACATGATCGCCGAGCAGATATTCCAGATGTGGGACGGCATGCGCAAGGCCGGCACGCTTGCTGCAAACGAAAAGTTCACCATCGCCGAGTTCGGCGCGGGCAACGGAGCGCTGGCCGAATCGATTTTGAACTACATCGACGAGCAGGCGGCAACGAATAAGGATCCGCGCTGGAAGCAATTCCAGGCTCAGGTTGTGTATGCCTGCTACGACCGCTCTCCGGCGCTCAGTGCGATCCAGAAGAAGCGCAACGAGCGCTTCGGAACACGATTCGAAGCGCGCGAGGGCGATGCCACCAATCCCGGCGCCACGATCGCCAAGAACAGCCTGAAAGGCGTGATCCTCTCAAATGAGCTGCCGGATTGCTTTAGCGTGCACAAGGTCATCCTGGACCAGAACGGCGGCGCCGAATTGGCTTACACCGTCCCTGCGATTCCGCAGCAGACCTGGAACCGCGTTCAGGCATCGCTTCCCGCGCAGGTGCGGCAACTCATCGTCACGGGCGATCAAAACATTCGCGACAAGCTACTCGGCGGTAAAGCTCAGAGCGGCAACGCCGGCGCCATGTACCTGAGCAAGGCCAGTTTCTCCGCGGTATTGGGCGCTTTCCAGGCCGGCGGAAATTATGAAGGCAATGTGAGCCAGCTCGAGTTTCATGAGTTGTATGTCCCTGTGTCGGTGATGCCCGAGGTCGCCGAACACTTTCGCCAGAACGCTCGCGCGTACGCTTATGGCCTCGCCAAGGCGGGAAAAGGCATGGTGATGTACATCAACCTCGGCGAGGGCGCATTCATCCAGGGGGCGGGAGCGGCGCTCAAGGCCGGCTACGTGATCACCATCGACTACGGCGCCAATTGGGACGGAATCCTGGCGCAGGATTACGATCACCTCCGGATGTACGGGCCCGGCGCCGAGCAGGTCCATGCCAATCCGTACCATTCGCCGACTCTGAACGACATGACGACGGACGTAAACTTCAGCCATGTCGCCGATGAGGGAAAGTCCGTGGGACTCCAAGCGCTGTACTTCGGACCGCAGCATTCGTTGATCGAGGGAACTTCCATCAAACTGGATCCGCCGCCGGCCGGCCGCGGGCAAACCGCCGACGATCTGTACGATTACCAGCAATGGGCGGACTGGTTCTACTCCTGGGAAGTGTACAAGGTGCTGGTACAGCAGAAGGCCAACACGGATGCCGCCTATCGTTACCCGGGCACCGCCGGCGAGCCGCTGCCTATTGCGGAGGCGAGCTTGACCGCGGACCAACGCACGCGCATGGCTGAGATCGAGAAGAAGCTCGGACGCTAACGCGACTCTGCCCTTCTTTCCGCTCAATGCGATAAGCTACTTCAATCGAGGCAGCCGATCATGATCTTTAGAACACCCAGCATCTTCAGAAAACCCGGCGTACTGGCGGTATTCGCATTGATTCTTGCCGGAGCCTGCTTCAGCTTCCTGCCGGCTCAGGCCCCCGCCCCCGGACAAGGCAAGGGCAAACAGGGCGGGACGCCCAAGATGTACAACACAGTGAAGCAGAAGCTGAAGGAGGGCAAATCCGTCGTCGGCGTGACGATTTTTTCGCCTGACCCAAATATCTACTGCGCGGCGGCAAACTCCGGGTACGATTTCACCTGGATCGAGATGCAGCACAGCCCGCTGACGTTCGGCGAAGTGGCGCGCATGATCTACGCCTGCCGCGGAGCATCCGCGATGCCGTTTATCCGCGTCCCGGACGCAACCGAAAGCGACATCCAGAAAGCGACGGATATCGGTGCGATCGGCATTATCGTGCCGACGGTGGACACGGTGGAAAAAGCCGAGGCGGCGGTGCGATGGTCGCGCTATCCTCCGCAGGGCCGCCGCAGCCAGGGCAACGGCCAATACGGGCAGCTATGGGGCAGCGATTATCGCCAGACGGCCAACGACAACATGATCGTGGTGGTCATGATCGAGACGCCCATCGGCGTCGCAAACGCCGAAAAAATCGCCTCTGTGCCCGGCATCGACGTCATT
>JBAIXM010000074.1:0-1709 GCA_037916615.1 Bryobacterales bacterium | reverse complement strand
GAAAGTGCGACCGCGACAGCGTCCAGCAGTTCTCCCATTTGGAATGGCTTTTCCAAGAATGTCCAGCGGCTCGCTTTGATGCGAGCGAGTTCGGAGCTATAACCCGACATCAGCATTATTCGCGTACCGGGGCGCAATCGCAGGCACGCCGACGCCAAAGCTAGCAGGCTGCGGAAAAACCGGTCCCGACACACGCCGAGCCCCTTTCCGTTGCCTTTTGGCGGCCTTGTAGCCGCTTCTGTCCGCTTCCCCGTGGGGGGGATATTGCCTCTAAACGCCTGTTTTTCGGCGTTCAGAGACACTTCTCCCCGGACTTATGCTGGGTGAACCGCCAGCAGGTTCCGCATCCGAACCAAGTTGTAGGCCGCCGCCGCGAAGGTGAACACCCAGCCAACCTTGTGAATCCCGCGATGTCTTACCTTCCGCATCAGGGCGATGGTCTTCAGCCATCCGAAGCTCTCTTCAATCCTCTTGCGCTTCTTCTGACTGATGGCATAGCCGGCGTGCCGCGTGGTGCGCTCGTCAATGGCGCTTCCGCCGTTTCGATTCAAGTTCTGCGCCACATGCGGCGTCACGTTCAGGTTACGGCACTCCGCCACGAAGTCTTTCGTGTCGTAAGCCTTGTCGGCGCCCAACGTCACGCGCTCCCCGCCGGGAATTTGCTCCAGCATCACCAGTGCCGCATCGCGTTCGGCCGTGCCATTGGCCTGGAACATCTCGGTGAGCACGATCAGCCCGTTGCGATTCTCCGTCACCAGATTGCCGTTGTAGCTCAGCTTGGCTTCCTTGCCGTTCCCCTTGCGCGCCAGCAGCGCGTCCGGATCGGTGGTCGATTCGTGCGTTTCGTTGGACCTTTTCTCCCCGTGAAAGTCCACCGTCGGGTTGCCCGGATCGTCCGGCGGTTGCTGCTCTCGATCTCTGCGTTGGAAGCTCTTCAGACTGGCCCAAGCTTCCACCAAAGTCCCATCCACCGTGAAATGCTCATCACTGGTCAGGTTGGCCGCGCGCGCCTGGCTCACCACCTCGCTCAAGAACTCGCGCGCCACATCGGCATCCAGCAGCCGGTCCCGATTCTTCGTGAACACCGTGACGTCCCACACCGGCTCGTCCAGATTCATCCCCACAAACCAGCGGAACAGGACGCTGTAATCGATCTCTTCCATCAGAAGCCGTTCGCTGCGTACCGAATACAGCATCTGAAGCAACTGCGCACGCAGCAACTTCTCCGGTGCAACCGAAGGCCGGCCTGTCGCAGCATACATGGCATCGAACCGCGCCGACATATTCGCGAGAGCCTTATCCGCCATGGCGCGAATCGCGCGCAAAGGATGATCCGCGCGCACTCGCTGCTCGGGCGACAAATAGCTGAACATGTCCGATTGCTGAAGGTCCTGACCGCGCATGTTTAGTAGGCGTTGAGAACATCCAGCCCGTAACTTGTTTCAAGGGTTTTTCCGCAGCCTGCTAGTCGATAAGCGGCCCTGAAAGGGTTGATGCCTAAATTAATAACTTGGAGCACAGACTCATTGAGGCTGGCTTCTTGGTGCGCAATTCCAATTTCCGTTCACGTCCGTAGCGGTTGTTATCTGCACGCATGCGCCTGCGGCTTCAACGGTGACGCCACGCGCGAGTGCCGCTGCACCCCGGCGATTATCCAGCGGTACCTGGGGAAGATCAGCGGGCCGCTGCTGGACCGCATCGATATTCAC
>JBAIXM010000073.1:0-21244 GCA_037916615.1 Bryobacterales bacterium | reverse complement strand
CGACACCGAGCTGATGGAAGACATCTGCAACGAGAACGAACGCTCGTCCGCGCATATCGTGGGTAAATAGCTAGTTCTGTACGTCGGCCGGAGCGGCCTCCAGCGCGATCCGGCTGCGCAATTCCTTCAACCGGTCGCGATATGCCGCAGCCTGCTTGAAATCGAACTTCCGGGCCGCATCCCGCATCTTTTCTTCGAGCTCTGCCAGATACTTTTCCATCTGCTCGGGCGGGACCGTTTCCTCGAACTCCGGCTCTTCCAGCGGCACTGTGACGTAATCCGCCTCGGCGATTGCCACCAGGTTCATATCGATCGGCTTGATAATCGATTGCGGCGTGATGTTGTTCGCTTCGTTATAGGCCTGCTGCAACGTCCTGCGGCGAGCCGTCTCATCCATGGCGCGCCGCATCGAATCCGTCATGACGTCGGCGTACAGAATCACGCGGCCGTTCAGATTGCGCGCCGCGCGCCCCATGGTCTGGATCAGCGACCCGGCCGAGCGCAAGAAACCTTCCTTGTCGGCATCCAGCACGGCCACCAGCGAAACCTCGGGCAGATCCAGGCCTTCGCGCAGCAAATTCACGCCGATCAGCACATCGTAAGCGCCGCGCCGGAGATCGCGCAGAATCTTTACCCGGTCGAGCGTCGAAACCTCCGAGTGCATGTAGGCGCACTTCACGCCTGCTTCCGTATAGTGCTCCGCCAGATCCTCGGCCATGCGCTTGGTCAGCGTCGTCACCAGTACGCGCTCGTTCTGTTCGGCTCGCAGCCGGATCTCATGCAGCAGGTTGTCCACCTGCCCGCGAATCGGCCGTACATCCACTTCCGGATCCACCAGGCCTGTCGGCCGGATGATCTGCTCCGTGACGACGCCTGACGTCTTGGTCAGCTCGTAAGGACCGGGCGTGGCGGAAACGTAAATCGCCTGGTGCACCCGGTTCTCGAACTCCTCAAAGGTCAGAGGACGGTTGTCCAGCGCGCTGGGCAGACGGAAACCGTACTTCACCAGGTTCTCTTTGCGCGACCTGTCGCCGTGATACATCCCCTGCAACTGCGGAACGGTCTGGTGGCTCTCATCGAGAAACATGAGCGCGTCGGCCGGCAGGTAGTCGAGCAGCGTCGGCGGGGCCTGCCCGGGCAGGCGGCCGGAAAAATGCCGCGAGTAATTTTCGATGCCGTGACAATAGCCGATGTTGCGGATCATCTCCAGATCGAACATCGTGCGCTGCCACAGCCTCTGCGCTTCGATGCGCTTGCCTTGTTTATCCAGCTCCTCTTTCCACCACTGGAGCTCGTTTTCGATGCTGCGGAGCGCGTTCGAACGCGTCTCGTCGCTCATCACATAATGCGTCTTGGGATAAATCGGCAGCCGCAGATAGGTTTGCTTCACCTGGCTGGTCAGCGGATCGATCTGCTCCAGCGATTCGATCTCGTCGCCCCACAGACTGATGCGGTACGCCAGATCGTCGTAGGTGGGGTAAATCTCGATCACGTCGCCACGCACGCGGAACGTGCCGCGCCGGAAATCGCCTTCATGCCGTTCGTAAAGAATATCCACCAGCCGTCCGGTGATCTCTTCGCGCTTGATCTTCTGGCCTTTTTCGAGCATCAGCAGCATCCCGTAGTAGGCCTCCGGCGATCCCAGGCCGTAGATGCAACTCACGCTCGCCACAATCACGCAATCGCGCCGCTCGAACAGCGAGCGTGTCGCGGAAAGCCGCAGCTTGTCCAGCTCATCGTTGATGGTGGCTTCTTTTTCGATGTAGACGTCGCCCGCGGGAATGTAAGCTTCGGGCTGATAGTAATCGTAGTAGCTGACGAAATACTCCACCGCATTCGAGGGAAAGAACGTCTTGAACTCCTGGTAAAGTTGCGCGGCCAGGGTTTTGTTGTGCGCCAGCACCAGCGCCGGCCGGTTCATCTTCTCGATCACCTTGGCCATGGTGAACGTTTTCCCGGAGCCGGTTACGCCCAGCAGCACCTGGTGTTGCTCGCCATCCTTCAATCCGCGGACCAGGCCATCGATGGCCGCGGCTTGATCGCCCCGCGGTTTGTAATCGATTCCCAGGCGGAACGTGGACATCGCTGTGAATTCCAGTATAAACGTCGCTCGAGGCCTGGCCCCAGCAATTGCGCCAACCCGCGCTATTTCGCGGAGCCCTGCGCGCTTTGGCCGTGCAGTATCGCGGTTCATCGAACTCTACCCCTGACGTATCAGTGGCTTGCGGCTGGCGGGCCGCATGCATATCGACAGCGCAATGGAAGTAATTCGTGTGCTGGTCGCAGAAGACGAAGAAATCAGCGCGAAGGCGGTTGGAACGATGCTGGAGCGGCTGGGTTGCGTGCCCGACCTGGTCGCTAGCGGCGCCGAGGCCGTGGTGAGTTTCCGTGCCCGCCAATACGACCTCGTACTGATGACCTGGGGGTTGCCGGTGATGGATGGCTTCGAGGCAACCGCTCGCATCCGTGCCCTCCCGCGCGGTCAAGCCACACCGATCGTCGGTACTTCAGCAGGCCGGGAGCGCGCCGAATGCATTGCGGCCGGCATGAACGACGTGATGCCTAAGCCGTTCCAGATCGACAAGCTGCGACTGACGCTAAGCCGCTGGACGGCCTGGATGGACGAACGCACGAAAGTGGAGGCCAGCATCGGCTGAGTTTCGTTATGAGCGCGCCTGGCGAAGTGCACGGCCTTCTTGAGCATCTCGCTTTCGAAGTCGCCCAAGGGGTCTCAGGAAAAACCGGAAGCGCTTTCTTTCAATCGTTAGCGCGGCATCTGGCCGTCGCGCTCAAGGCTGATTTTGTTCTTGTGGGCGCGTTCGAAAAAGCCAATGGGCGGATTCAAACGCTGGCGGCGTACAAAGACGGCGCCGAGTTGGAGGGATTCGAATACGACCTGGCCGGCACGCCCTGCAGCAAGCTCATCGAAAAGCAGGCGTGTTCCTATCCCAGCGGCGTGCGGCGATCTTTCCCGGAAGACCGGAGACTTGCGGAAATCGGAGCGGAAGGGTGCGCAGGCGCCCCCTTGATCGATTCCAAGGGTCAGTTTACGGGCGTGGTGTGCGCGCTGACTCGCGGCACGCTGCAAACTCCCAAAATCGCGGAAGCGCTGCTTCAGATATTCGCCGCGCACGCTTCTTCCGAGCTTGAGCGCAAGAATTACGAAGAGGCGCTGGCTCGCAGCGAACGGCATTATCGCGCTCTGGTCACCCACGGAAACGAAGCTGTCATGCGCATAGATCTGGAGCAGCCGATTCCGCCGGCCCTCTCGGACGACGAGAAGGTCGAGATGGCATATCGATACGGGTACGTGGGCGAATGTAACGATCAGGCTGCACGACTCTACGGCCGGAACGCCGCAGAGGAATTGCTAGGAGCTCGGGTCGGCGAGGTATTTCCGCGCACCGACCCGCAGCAAATCCAAGATCTGCGCGCAGGCTTCCGCGACGACTGGAAGAATTCGCAGGTGGAACGAACGGTCCAAGGCCGGCGCTTGCTGCTGACGCGGGACGCGATCGTCAGGGACGGAATCGGCTATGGCGCCTGGGTTACGGCCCGCGACGTCACGGAATTGCGCCAAGTGGAGGCGGAGGTTCGCAGGCTCAATGCCGAACTTCAGTCGCGCGTGGGCGAGCTGACGGAACTCAAGACCCGCCTGGAGCGGGACAACGCATATCTGCTCGAAGAGATTAACGCCGAGCAGAACCACCATACGATGGTAGGATCGAGCCCGCGCTTCCGCGAGTTGCTCGAGAAAATCCGGCTGGTGGCGGGCACGTCCGCCACGGTGCTGATTACGGGAGAAACCGGCACGGGTAAAGAGCTGGTGGCGCGCACGATCCATCATCTCAGTCCTCGCCGCAATCGTCCTTTGGTCAAAGTGAATTGCGCGGCCATTTCCGCCGGCCTGGTGGAAAGCGAATTGTTCGGACACGTCAAGGGCGCGTTCACCGGCGCCAGCGAGCGGCGCGTCGGCCGCTTCGAACACGCGCATGGAGGCACGATTTTGCTGGATGAAATCAGTGAGCTGCCGCTCGAAAGCCAGGCTAAAATCCTGCGAGTGCTTCAGGAACAGGAATTTGAGCCGGTGGGCTCCAATCGAACGGTAAAGGTAGACGTTCGGGTGCTCGCGGCCACCAATCGCAACCTGCCGGAAGCGGTCCGCGAAGGCCGCTTCCGCATGGATCTCTATTACCGGCTCCAGGTGATTCCCGTGGAAGTGCCGCCTCTGCGGGAACGGCGTGAAGATATCCCGCTGCTGGCAAATCACTTTCTCGCGGTGCTGGCCCGGCAGTTCGGAAGGCGCGTCAACCGCATTTCCGGCGGGATGATGGAACAACTCGTCGGATACGACTGGCCGGGGAACATCCGCGAGTTGGAAAATTTCCTGGCGCGCGCCGTCGTGCTCAGCTCGGGCGAAGTCCTGGATCTGCCCCTGGATCTTTCCGGGCGCGGCAAGTCCGAAGGAGAAGGCCCGGAACAGGTCCCGCAATCGTTGCACGACGCGGAGCGCCAGCACATCCAGCGCGTTCTGGCCTCGAACGGATGGATCATCGAGGGTCCAAAAGGCGCGGCGCACGTGCTTCAAATGAACCCGAGCACGCTGCGCAGTCTGATGAAGCGCCTGGGCATCCGCCGGCCCGCGCAACCGGCCTAGAGCACTCGTTCGAACGCGTATCCGGCCGACCGTAGCCGGCGCATCAGTTCCTCAGCGTGCTCCGCTCCGCGCGTCTCCATGGTCACATCGATCTTGGCCTCGCCCAGATGCACCCCGAAGTACGCGCGATCGTGCACGACCTGGAGGATATTCGACCTCTCCCGCGCGATCACGCCCGTGAGCTGCTCCAGACCGCCGGGGTGATCGGGCAAAGTGATCCGTAGCCGGACCAGGCGGCCGTCCTTGACCAGCCCGCGCTCGATGATATGGGCCAGCAGAGTGACATCGATGTTGCCTCCGCTGATCACGACGGCAACATTCTTGCCGCGCAAGGTCGTTTTCCCGTGCAGCAGCGCCGCGACTCCGACCGCGCCCGCACCCTCGGCAAGTATCTTCTGTTTTTCCAGCAACCGCAGAATCGCGCGGGCGATTTCCTCATCGTCCACCGTCACCATTTCTTCGACGTACTTCAAGGCGAGTTCCAGAGTCTGCTCGCCCACTTGCCTCACGGCGATACCATCGGCGATCGTGGCGCCGGGGGGCAGCATGACCGGTTTGCGTTGAAGCAGCGCGGCCTCCATGGAAGGAAGCGCCTGCGGCTGGATTCCGACGATCCGCACTTCGGAGCGGGTTTCCCTGATCGCGCAGGCAATGCCGGCAATCAGGCCGCCGCCGCCCACCGGTACGACGACAGCCTCCAACTCCGGAATTTGCTCCATCAGTTCCAGCCCGATGGTGCCCTGGCCGGCGATGACCGCCGGATCGTCGAAGGCGTGCAGGAACACCAAACCTTCGGCCCGGCAGCGCCGCTGGGCTTCCTGAAGCGCCTCGTCGTAGTTGGCTCCGTGAAGGATCACTTCGGCGCCGAAAGCGCGGGTCGCGGTCACTTTGACCAAAGGCGTGAATTGGGGCATGCAGATCTGCGCGCGAATGCCGCGCTGCGACGCATGATAGGCAACCGCCTGCGCATGATTTCCGGCTGAGGCGGTGATCACTCCGCGCGCTTTCTCTTCGTCCGTGAGAGTGAGAATGCGATTCAGCGCGCCGCGTTCCTTGTAAGAACCGGTTACATTCAGGTTCTCGAGCTTCAGGAACAGCCGATTTCCCGCTTCGCGCGAAAGCGTCTCGGAATACAGGACCGGCGTCGGACGAATCGCCTCCCGAATGCATTGGCGCGCAGTTTGGATTTCGCCGAGCGATACCATGGTATGCGGTCAACGTAGCACACATGGCAACATCGGAGCCATTCCAACAGCCCGGAATTCGCGGATTTCTGCACCGGCCCGCAAAGCTCAAGGCGGCGATGCTTTTATCCCATGGCGCGGGAGGCGATTGCCGCTCGCCCCTGATGCTCGCCGTCGCGAACGCTTTCTGCGGAGCCGGTTACTGCGTGCTGCGCTGGGATCTGCCGTTCCGGCAGCGCGGCCGCGGCTCGCCGGGAGGATCCGGGGAGCGCGATCGCGCCGGTATTGTAGAGGCCGTTCGCGTGCTTCGGGAGCACGCCCCCAGAGTTCCGGCGTACCTCGCGGGACAGTCTTACGGCGGGCGCCAATCGAGCATGGTGGCCGCGGAAGACCCTGAGATCGCCGGCGGGCTTCTGCTGCTTTCTTATCCGCTGCATCCGCCCGGAAAATCCGCCCAAGCGCGCACGGATCATTTTCCGTCGCTGCGCGTTCCGGCGTTCTTTGTCCACGGCACGCGCGATCCGTTCGGCTCAATCGAGGAGCTCCGGGAGGCGATCAAACTGATTCCCGCCAAGACTGCGCTAAAAATCGTCGAGCGAGCCGGCCACGGCGTGCCGCCAAGCACCGCTGCGGATCTGCCCGAAGGGTTCGCGGCTGCCATGCGCGATGATGGCTAGAGTGACGCTTCGGGAACGGATCGACCAGGTTGAACAGAGAATCCAGGCCGCTGCGCGCCGCTCCGGACGCGCGCGGGAGGAGATCAATCTGGTTGCGGTAACCAAGAAATTCTCCGCCGCTGTCGTGTGTGAAGCTTACTCCTGCGGACTGCGCGTATTCGGCGAGAACTACGTCCAGGAGTTCGCGGGAAAAAGCCCCGCCCTGTCCTCCTTGGCCGGCGTCCAATTTCACTTGATCGGCCATCTTCAGTCCAACAAGGCGCGCCAGGCAGCCGATTTGTTCCAGGTGATCGAGACCGTCGATTCCGAAAAACTTGCCCGCCGGCTGAACGAATGCGGAAAACCTCTGGAGGTGATGATCGAGGTCAAACTGTCTCCCGAGGGAACCAAAGCCGGCGCCGCCCCGGAAGAGCTCCCGGCGCTCATCGCTGCCATTCGAGGCTGTCCGAACCTGACGTTAACAGGCCTGATGACCATGCCGCCCTGGAATTCCGATCCGGAAACTACCCGTCCCTATTTCCGGCGCTTGGCCGGGCTGGGGCGCGCACACGGACTGCCGAAGCTTTCGATGGGCATGTCGCACGACCTGGAAGCCGCCATCGAGGAAGGCGCCACGCACATCCGCGTCGGCACCGCGCTGTTCGGACCTCGGCCGAAACCGGGGGCCTAGCTCCCCATAATGACTGTCGGTTTCTTCTCACCTTTTCCGCCCGCGCCTACCGGTGTCGCCGATTACAGCGCCGCGCTCCTGCCGCATCTGCGCGCGCTCGGGCGCGTGGACATCGCTCCGGAAACATGCGACATCGCTTTATACCACGCCGGCAACAATGCGCTCCACCGGGAGATTTACTGCCGCGCGCTGGCCCAGCCCGGAGTCGTGGTCCTGCACGACGCCGTCCTCCAGCATTTGTTCCTGGGGATGTTGAGCGCAGAAGCCTACGTCGAAGAGTTCGTTTACAACTACGGCGAGACGTCGCGCCGGCTGGCGCTGGAACTCTGGAGCCAGCGCGCGCGCTCGGGAGCCGATGCGCGCTACTTCGCGCGGCCCATGCTCAAGCGCGTCGCTGCAAGCTCCCGCGCCGTGATCGTGCACAATCCCGCTGCTGCCGCCCTGGTGCGCGAACATTCTCCGGGAACGCGGATTTTCGAGATCCCCCATTTGTTCGATCCGCCCGCGCTGCGGTCCCCGGAGGAAATCACCCGCCTTCGCGACTCGCTGGGGCTAACGCCCGAGACGCTCCTGGTGGGCGCCTTCGGACATCAGCGCGAAACCAAACGCCTCAGCGTTCTGCTGCGCGCCTTTGAGCGAGCCGTCCGCGCCGGCGCCAACGCCCGGCTGCTGATTTCTGGAGAATTCGTGTCGAGCGCGTTCGAAAGCGCGATGACGCCGCTATTGCGCCAGCCTGGCATTCTGCGCACCGGCCATCTTCCCGAAGCCGATCTCTGGCGCTACGCCGCTGCGACGGATCTGTGCGTGAACCTGCGCTATCCATCCGCGGCTGAGACGTCAGGAATCGCCATCCGGATGATGGGTATCGGCAAACCCGTGGTCTTCACCGCAAGCGAAGCGCTGTCGCGCATCCCCGCGAATGCCTGTCTACGGCTCGAAGCAGGCCCGGATGAAGAGGAAATGCTGGCCGCGTACATTGAATGGCTGGCTCGGGACCGCCGGGCGGGGCTGGAAATCGGCCGGCGCGCCGCGGAGCACATTGCCCAACATCACGCGCCCGATCTCGTCGCCCGGCGCTACTGGGACGTACTCAGTAAACACTGAGCGGTTTTGTTTCAGTCCCCACCCACAGCACCGGCGCCGGAGTTTCCCATGGTGGCAGGTTGACGATGTGCGGCTTCAGCACGACTACCGTCTGGCCGACGATCTCGGTCCTGGTAGTTTTCGTGAACAACCGTCCGAGGAACGGGATGTTCGACAGCCCCGGGATTCCGGAGCGGTCCTCGCTGACGGTGGACTGCATCAATCCCGCCAGCACCGCCCATTCCCCTTGTGCCAGTCTCGTCATGCCCTGAAAGTGGCGTGTGGTGATCACAGGAATGGAATTGTTAGAGAGCCCGGTGAGCGCATTCTGCTCGGCGTCCACATCCAAGGAGACCTCGCCATTGCCCTGAACTGTGGGAGTCACTTTCAGAATCAATCCCAAGTCTTGAAATTGGACCTGCGGAACCGGCGCGAATTGCGTCTGACCCACCCCTCCGTTCCCAACAAAGGCGCCGGTGATGATCGGATAGCGGTCGCCGACCTTGAACGAAGCCGGCTGCCCATCCAATGCCACGATTTCGGTGTGAAACAGGGATTCTGTCGAACTCCGGTTCACATTCGCGAACGCTTGCGCGCCGGTGATTCCGATGCCCATGAAGGTCGCCCCTCCGCCGAAAGTAGCGAAGCTGGTGAAACCGGAGATCGTCGGGGCTACGTTGTGCAACAGCGTTCCAAAATTGAGCACGGGCGCCATGCGTTGCAAGTCGAGGCCGTAAATCAGCGTCGAATTCTTCGCCACCGACAGAAGTTCGATTTCCAGGTTCACCTGGGCCCGGCTGCGGGACAACGTCGCCAGAATTTGCCGCGCCGCATATACCGCGCTTGGCTGGTCGCGGAGAAAAACGGCATGACGGCCTGGATCCACCGCGATCCGGCGGACCTGCATCACCTGCTGGACCGCCGAGACCATCTCCTGCGCCTCCTGGACCGATATTCGTTCGGGTATCGGAATTTCAGCGGTGATCATCGGCGCGCTGTCGTTCCGGCGCTGGGTCGTATCCCGGTACACAATCGCCGTCTTGGAATTCACCGGAACCAGGAACGAGTTCGTGATGGTCTCCAGAGCCCGAAAAGCCTCCGCCATGGTCACATCATTCGGGCGAAAGGTGAACGCCGACATGGGCCCTTGATAGCCGTCCTCGAATTGAAGCTGGATACCGTACGCCGCGGCGACTTGCTCCCACACCGGGCGAGCCGTGCCGCGTAAATCAAAGTCCTGTTTCGCCGTCGAGGCCCTTAGTCGCGGCGGAGGAAGCGCCAGCCGTCCGGCGATCGCCTCGCTCGGGCTCATCCCCTCCAAGCTGATCCTGCGGGCAGACTCCCCGGCCTCGTCCGTGGGACCCAGCGTGATCTGGGCGGCCAGAGCGGCCCAGTCCCGGAGCGCGTCCCGCCGTAAGCCGTACTGCGGATTCGACGGATTGAGGGCCGCCGCGCGGGTGTAGAGCTGGTAGGCCTGGAAGCTATCGCCGGAGCGTTCCATGCGTTCCGCGGCCCGAAAAGTCCGCGCGGCCTGGTCCTCCGCTCCGAGAACAGCCGCAAAAGCGAATAGAATCAATCCTGTACGAAATCCAGCCACAGATACATTTGACGTTTTGATCCGCCCAAACGTGGAATAAACCCTCGCCTTATTACCGCCGATAGAGAAGAGAGACCAATCTATGGCGACTTTTGCACCCATACGCTCCTCCTTCCTTCCCAAAGTGCCCCAGAATTTTGCCGACCTGGGGGTGCCCGAGTCCATGGTGCTCGACCTGATGCTGCGGCGAATGATGATCGAGGGGTTCTCCAGCATGACCGGGCTCAGCCGCGCCATCCGGGTGTCCCTGCCGGTTGTCGACACCGTGTTCAAGCATATGCGGCAGCAGCAGTTGGTCGAAATCAAAGGCATGAGCGGGAACGACTACCAGTTCACGCTTTCCGGCGCGGGAAAACAGCTCGCAAGCGAGCGCTTCCAGGTCTCGCAGTACGCCGGCGCTTGTCCGGTATCGCTCAAGGAATATCACGCGGCAACGAAGGCGCAGACCGCCCGGATCAGCGTCGACCGGCGCGTACTGCGCCAGGCTTTCTCCGATCTGGTGGTTTCCGACCGGATGCTCGACCAGATGGGCCCGGCGATTATCTCCCAAAGCTCCATCTTCATCTACGGTCCGACCGGCAACGGCAAAACCAGCCTCGCCGAGCGCATGCTGCGCGTCTACCAGGACGCGGTCATGATCCCGTACGCGGTGGAAGTGGATAACCAGATCATCAGTGTCTACGATCCCGTGGTCCATCACGCCATCGAACACGACGACGAGGACGTGGACCCGCGCTGGATCATGTGCAAACGCCCCTGCATCATCGTCGGCGGCGAGCTGATCCCCAGCATGCTGGAGTTGCGCCTGGACGAATCCTCGGGCATTTACGCTGCGCCTCTTCAGATGAAGGCGAACAACGGAATTTTACTGATCGACGACTTCGGACGCCAGCTCATGTCGCCCCGCGACCTGCTGAACCGCTGGATCGTCCCGCTGGACCGCCGCGTGGATTACCTCACGCTGCGTTACGGCGTGAAATTTCAGATTCCGTTCGAGCTGATGGTGGTCTTCTCGACCAACCTGGAACCGGCGGACCTGGCCGACGAAGCCTTCCTCCGGCGCATCCACAACAAGATTTACGTCGAGGCCGTGGATCCCGCCAGCTTCGATCAGATCTTCGCGCGCGTGGTGCAGGCCCGGAATATCCAGGCCGAGCCGGATAGCGCCGAGCACCTCCGCAAATTGTGCCTGCGCGAAGGACGCACCGAGCTGCGCGCTTGCTACCCCGCCGACATTTGCAATATTCTGCTGGCGATCGGACGCTATGAAGGGCGTCCGCCGCAGATGAGCAAGCCGGACCTGGAACGCGCCACGGCGCTGTACTTCGCGCGCAGCTAGCCTGCGCGGCTAGGGCTGCCGGGTCATTTCCAGATCGAGCGTGACGTCCACGTTCTCGCTAAGCATCACGCCGCCGCCGGCCGGCGCGTTCCACCCCATGCCGAAATCTTTCCGGTTGAACGTGGCGGTCGCGGTCAAACCGCGGCGCTGGAGATTCCAGGGGTCGGTCACTTCCTGCGACACCGATTCCACCTTGAGGGTCACAGGCTTGGTGACGCCCAGCAGCGTGAGTTCGCCCGCGACCTGATATCCGTTGCCCGACGCAGAAACTTTGTTCGATCGGAACTGGATGGTGGGAAACTGAGCGACGTTGAAAAAATCCGCGCCTTTGATGTGGGCGTCGCGTTGCGGATCGCCCGTGTGCAGGCTGTTCACGTCGATGCTCGCTTCCACCCGCGATTGCTCCGGCTTGTTGGAGTCGAAATCGACGGTGCCGGTAACCGCGTTAAATTCGCCTCCTACATTGGCGATCATCATGTGCCGCACCTTAAAACGGGCAGCACTGTGCTTCGGGTCAATTTGATAGGTCATTGTTCTTTTCTACACGAAAGGGGGGGCGCCGTTCAATCGATGCCCGTCCGGGACCCTGGACCCGAGTCCTACGGAGGCGGAATGCCGGGTGAAGACGTCTCGGATTTTTCAGCTCCGCCGCGCTTGGGTCCGAGCCCCAGAGCGATCAGCGAAAGCGCTCCGA
This sequence comes from Bryobacterales bacterium, assembly GCA_037916615.1. Classification (GTDB taxonomy): domain Bacteria; phylum Acidobacteriota; class Terriglobia; order Bryobacterales; family Bryobacteraceae; genus Palsa-187. The sequence goes on along the minus strand of JBAIXM010000073.1, from coordinate 9,343 downwards.
GCTTGCCGTCGTCATCGATATTCTGATCGCGCTGAAAGCGCTTCAGGGCTTCCACCGAGTCGGGCCCCCAGGCGCCGTTTACAGGACCAGAGTAATAACCCTTCTCGGCAAGCGATTGCTGAATTTCCTTGTACCGGTCCGGTTCCGGCTCGCGTTGCGTGGAACGGCGATAGCGCGACGTCTGTTTTGCACTGCTGGATTTTTTTGATGCGGCAGCTTTTTTCCCGGCGGTGCTCTTCGCGGCGGAGGTCCCCTTGGCCTTGCTGGTCTTGGCGGTGGACACTTTTTTCGCGGTCTTCTTCGCCCCGGCCGGTTTGGTCTTTTTGGCAGGAGTCGCGGCGATCACCGCCAGGGCGGTGCTCAACGCGAGCAAGCCAAGAAGAATCGCGCGAACTCGCAAGATCCTAGCGCCCCGGTAGAATTCCGGACAGGTAAGTTCCCTGAGGACCGTCAATCGCGGGCCGCGTCTGGGCCGCCTTCCCGCGCGCCGGCCGCACGTTCACCGTGGGCGGGGCAACGCCCCGAACGACGTGAAACGCGACCGCATCGCCCGCCTTCAATTTCTGCTGAACCTTGCGGATATCGTCCAGGGAGTTCACCGGCTGGCGATTGATGGCGTCGATCACATCGCCATTTTGGATGCCGATCTCCTCGGCAAACGAATCCTGCTCAACCAGCGTTACCATCACACCGCGCCGGGTATCCACGCTCTCGCGCTCCTGTTCCGTCAGCGCGCGGGGCCGGAATCCGAATTTCACTTCGCCCGCGGGTTCCGCCTTGCTGGTAACGGCTTCGGCGGGCTTGCTGTCGCCCACGATATCCGGACGATCCTTGTAAAACTCGCTGCGATCGGCAATCACTACTTTGAGGCTCACGGACTGCCCCTCGCGGTCGACGCTCAGCGTGGCGGTGTTGCCTACCGGCGTATCGGCCACGTGTGAAATGAGATCGTCTCCGTCTTTCACTGCCGATCCGTTAATGGCAGTGATGATGTCTCCCGGCCGGACTCCGCCCTTATCGGCCGGACCGCCCTTCGATACGCTTTCGATAATGGCTCCATGGTCGACGCCCAGCGCTTTCAGCGTGACTTCCGGCTGAATGCTGCGGTCCAGGCTCACGCCCAGCGAACCGCGCGTAACCCGGCCGATCCGGATGATGTCGTTGTAGGCCCGCGCCACCATATTCACCGGAAGCGCGAAGCCGACGCCCTCAGAACCGCGCCCACTGGTGGCGATCATGGTGTTCACGCCGATCACCTCGCCGCGGATGTTCAGCAGCGGCCCGCCGCTGTTGCCCGGATTGATGGCGGCATCGGTCTGAATGAAATGCTGGAACGCACGCGCGCCGAGTTGCGCCGGGCTGCGTCCGATCGCGCTCACGATGCCGGCCGTCACGGTCGCTTCCAGGCCGAAGGGCGAGCCGATCGCCACAGCCCAATCCCCCACCTGAACCGAATCGGAATTTGCGATGGTGACCGGCTGTAGCGGCTTGCCTGCGTCGATTTTGACTACCGCCAGGTCGGTCTCATAGTCGGTTCCGATGACCCGCGCGCGATATTCGCCCGGATCGTTGTGCAGCCGCACGCGGATCTTGGTGGCGTTCTCGACCACGTGGTAGTTCGTCACGATATAGCCGTTCTTATCGACCACGAAACCGCTTCCCGAGGCTTGCCGCTTGGGCGCCTCTGGAGCATCCTGCCCCTCCGGCCCCCCGTTGGGTCCAAAGAACCGGCGGAAAAAGTCTGGTACGTCGTCCCCGTTATCTTCGGGAGCCTGGCCCTTGGCCGAAGACCGCTCCGTCGGTGCGACATCCACGGTGATGTTCACCACGCTCGGCTCCAGCTTGCGGGCGAGCGCCGTGAAATCGTTGCCCAGCGTCGAAAGCCGGGGCACGACCAGAGGCGTTGCGTCGGGGGCTGCGTTCTGATCGCGAGCCGCGTTCACCTGGGTGTTGATCAGTGTCCCGATCAGGATGCCGATCGAGAGCGTGAACAGCATCAAGGCCATGGACATCAGTTTTTGCTGGCGCATCTTTTGAAACAGCTTCATCGCAGTCTTCTTCCCCCGTAGCTACACCGGTACTGGGCTGTCGTTCCCATTATAAGGGCCGCACGCAATGGACGCGACCCGCTATCCGGCGGTTTCCGATTCCGCTTACGTAGCATGCCGCTCATCTGACATTCGGCTTATTCCGCCGACAGCAACAGGCACAGCGCCAGCAGAATCCGGCGGAGACCTAATTCGCGATTTTCCGGATGGAACCATTCGGCGGATGTGTGCGCGCCGCCTCCTTGCCCGCCCGCTCCTATGGAAACCGCCGGTATCCCCAGGGACAGCGGAATGTTGGCATCGGTCGAAGAGCAGTCCAGCCGGCTGCGAATCCCCAGAAAGGCGTCCACGGCGAGCAGGATGTCGAGAATCGGCGCGCCTTCTTTCAGTTCGCCGCCCGGACGAGCGCCGATCTCCTTGAGGCGCGCCGTGACGCGTCCGCCTGTGGACCGGTTGTTTTCGGTCTCAGCCGCTCTTGCCACGCATGCCGCCAGCAAGGACGCCATCTCCTCGATACGCTCGGCCTTCTCGGAACGTAAATCTACTTTCGCGCGGGCCTCTGTCGGGATGCACGTGATGCTCGTGCCTCCCTGGATCAGCCCGAAGTTGAAGGAGGAACGGGGCGCCGGGTCGGCCGGAGCCGCCGCCGTGAAATCCGCAATCGCGAGACTGAGGGCGTGCACGGGGTTGCCGGCGCCGTAATCGCTCCAGCTATGCCCGCCCGGACCGGTCACCGATACTTCAAATCGGCGGCTCCCCAAGGCCCGGCTGGTGATGTGATCGGTATTCGGACCGTCCAGGACCAGGAACGTCTTCGGCCTCGAACCGTTCGAATTCCGGCAGAGATGCCGCATCCCTGAAAGATTGCCTTCGCCTTCTTCGCCCACATTCGCGATCAGGAGAGGGGCAAGCGGCGCGTCCGATAACAAGGGCGCGGACGCGCTCCAGGCGGCGGCGAGGGCCAGCAGAGCCGCAAGCCCCGCCCCGTTGTCGGAAACGCCAGGTCCGAGCATCCGTCCGTCGCCTGCCACCGTGATTTCCTCGGCGGAACGCGGAGCAAGCACCGTATCCAGGTGCGCCGTAACCGCAACGGCGGGATCTTCACGGCGGCCCGGCAGGTTCGCGACGACATTGCCGGCGCGATCCAGACGAGCTTCCCACCCGAGTTCGCGGAAGCGTTCCGTCATCCACTCCGCGCGTTTTTCCTCCAGAAAGGTCGGCGCCGGAATGCGGCATAGTTTAAGGTGCTGCTCATTAATCCAGGCGCGCTCGCGGCGGAACCAGTCCAGCGCCGCGCGAATTTCGGGCGAGCGGGCGAGGTCGGCTACCGGACCGGCTACCAGGGGCATGCGAATTTCCAGTCTACCGTGCCCTTGCCTATCCGGTTCAGATTTTGCGGCCGGGATAACGGGCCCGCATCCATGCGACAAATTTGTCCGGCGCCGGCATGGTCGAAAGCCGGCCCTGGCGCACCAAAGCCCAATCGTCAAAACGGCCGCTTTGCTTCACCTCAGCCAGGGAAACCGGAGGATCCAGGCGCATCAGAAATTCCAGGTCGGCTACCGCGGATTTCGGGTTTTTGGGATCCGGGCGTCCGGCAGACCGTACCGCCGCCAGTCCCACAATACCTGTAACGCTGCCGCCGGAATTGCTTCCTGAATGATAGATGAAGACTCGATCTCCGGGCTGCATGGCGCGGATTGCCCGGACCGCCTGGGGATTGGTGACCCCGTCCCAGACGGTTCGTTTTTCCCGCTCCAAATCGGCGATGGAATAGGTTTCCGGGTCGGTTTTAGCCAGATAGTAAGGCATAAGCGTCCGTAAATGGCCCGAAGTCCCAGTACGGTGGTTACTAGACACGTTCTGGACTAGGAATTCTAATCGATGGTATCAAGTCCAGCGTATCCCGATGGCAACGGTTTACAATAAAAGTTACTTACGGCCGGTGACGCTGGAGGAGGCGAAGATGGCGACCGCCAATAGAATTTTCCCGTTCATTTTGATTGGACTGGCTTGCGTTCCCGCCTGGGGACAGGCTGGCAAGAATTCACCCCAGAGCGGCCCCCAGGTTTTCGATGCCCCCAAAGTGGCCACAGGGGAGAACCCCACCGCGCTGCCGGTGGATCCGAAGAGTTATCTGATCGGACCCGAAGACATCCTCAAAATCGAGGTGTTCCGCGACCAGGATATGACCCGGACCGTTAACGTCCGGCCGGATGGAAAGATCACCATGCCCCTGATCGGCGACCTTCAGGCGGAAAACCTGACTCCGGAACGATTAAGCGCGCAGATCAAAGAGGCGCTTTCCCAATTCGAGAACAATCCCCAGGTCGACGTTTCCGTGCTCCAGGTCAACAGCAAATCCTTCGCGGTGATTGGCCGAGTCAACCGGGTCGGAAAGTGGCCCTTGGTGACGCCGATACGGGTTTTCGATGCGATCGGCCTCGCGGGCGGCTTTCAGGATTTCGCCAACGACAAGGATATCCAGATTATTCGAGGAGCCGACCGACTGCACTTCAACTACAGGGACTTCGTGAAGGGCAAGAAGGAAGCGCTCAATCAGAACATCTGGCTCCAGAACGGCGACACGATCGTCGTGAAATAAGCCGTCGAGGATTCCCCTAAAATGCAACCTACAGAAAATTTCAGCGTGCCCCGTCGTCCCTTGGACGTCGAAGACTACATCGATATCGCCCGGCGTCACAAAGGCTGGATCTTCGGGCCCTTTTTGCTGACTCTCGTCGCGAGCGTCGTGGGAGTCTACATGTGGCCGGACAGCTACGAATCGACTGCTGTGATCAAAATTCAGCCGCAGCAGGTGCCGCAGAACATGGTCCAATCCTCGATCTCCCAGGATATTTCGGACCGAATCACGTCCATGGCGACCACGGTCCTCAGCCGCCCGGTCCTCACCGCGATGATCAACGATATGGACCTATACCCGGCGCAGCGGAAGCGGATGCCCATCGATGACGTCGTTGAAATGATGAGGAAGGACGTCCAGGTCACTCCGATCATGGCAGCCGGGTCGAATGGCCGGAGCGTTCCGGCGTTCACAGTCCAGTTCAAATACGATAACCGGATTCAGGCGAGTAAGGTGGTGGCCGGTCTGGTGTCCCGGTTCACCTCAGAGGACACAACCAACCGGTCCAATGCCGCGTCCGGCACGGCCCGCTTCTTAAAGGATCAGGTGGAGCAATCCAAGAAAGAACTGGATAGCTACGAAGACCGGCTGGCAAATTTTCGGGTTCAGAATAACGGCCGTCTGCCGGACCAGGTCGGCATGAATACGAGGCAGCTTGAAACTCTTCAGACGAACTATCAATTCCTCACTAGCTCCAAAACCCGGGCCGATCTGGATCGGCTGACCATACAAACCAACCTGAACGTGGAGGAAAGCCGTAAGGCGGAACTGAGTAAGGAGTCCGCGCCCGGACAGCCCGGCGCTCCTGCCCCTGTCAAGAGCGAACGGTTCCTGGCCGCCGAGCGTGACGTGCAGAACCTTCAAGACATGCTTAGCGTGGCGCTGCAGAGTAAGACCGAGGCGCACCCGGATGTTCAGAACCTGAGGGGCCGCCTGACGTTGGCCAAGAGCCGCAAAGAGGAAATCGAGAAGGAGGAAGCCTCAGCCAAAGGCGGGGCGCCGGCAGCCGTCGCTGGTCCGAATCGCCAGCTTCAGATGCAGTTGTTGGAGATTGACGGGAACATACAGCGGTACCAATCCGCGATCCGCGCCAAAGATATTGAGATCGCCGACCTGCAGGCGAAGATCAAGCAGGTGGAGGGTTCGATCGACAGGCTTCAAAAAGAGATCAGTTCGGCGCCCTTAGGCGAGCAGCAGTACGGCGATCTGCTCCGCGAACGGGACCTGGCCAAGGCGCGATACATCGATTTGGATAACCGGCTGAGCGCCGCCGAGCTTTCGCAGGATCTGGAGAACCGAGGACAGGGCGAGAAGCTGGAATTACTGGATCCCCCGTCTGTTCCCCAAAACCCGACCGAACCAAAACGTCCGCTTGTAATCGGGATGGGCGCAGTATTTGGATTGATGCTCGGGGTGGTCCTGGCAGCGGGGCGCGAAATGAAAGACACCTCGCTCAAGAATTTGAAGGACGTGCGGGCCTATACGCAAATGACAATCCTGGGAAGTGTGCCCCTGCTGGAGAATGATCTGGTCGTGCGCCGCCGCAGGCGGATGGCCTGGCTTGGATGGACCACCGCTTGTCTTGTCGCGGTGATTACCATGGCCGGTTCGGTCGTGTATTACTACAGCCAGAAGGTTTGACGATTCGGAGGAAAGAATCAGATGAGCCGAGTTCATGACGCGCTTCGACGCGCTGAAAAAACGGGGGCGCAGCCTCCGGCCGTAAATCCGGCGCCGCTTCCCAAGGTCGAGCCCCGCTTTTCGCCGGCGGCTCCCGCGGAAACGGGCGCTCCGGCTGCCGGGGCCGCTTCTGGGATCCCCGCAAGCGCCACGCCTGTGATTCCGAATTTCTCCAATTCCAACCTCGCTGGCCTGTTGGAATTGGTGGAAGAGGTTCCCTTCCGAGCCGCTAGCGATTCGTTGCTCATCGATTCCGCGCGGCCGCACGAAGCTCCCATGGAAGAGTTCCGCACGCTTCGCACGCGGCTCAACCACATGCAGACGCTCCAGCCGATTCATACCATGGTGGTCACCAGCGCCTCGCCTGCCGAAGGCAAGTCGCTCACGGCAGCGAATCTGGCGCTTGCGGAATCGCAGCTCACCGGGAACACGACGTTGCTGGCGGACTTCGATTTCCGCCGCCCCGTGATCCATACGCTATTCGGAATCGATCGTGGTCCCGGGATCACGGACTATCTGATGGGGCAAGCGCCTCTGCACAAGATCATCAAGAAAGTCGCCGGGACAAATCTGTACATCATGCCCGCCGGACAAGCTGTGATCAATCCCCTCGAGCTCTTGAACCTCCGGGAGGTCAAGCACCTCATCGAACGGCTCCCTTCCCTCTTCCAATGGGTGATCATGGATAGCCCGCCGCTGCTCTTCGCCGCGGATGCGAATCTGCTGGGCACGATGTCGGATGGAACGCTGCTGGTGGTGCGAATCGGCCACACCACGATCGACTCGGTCACGCGCGCGATGCAATCGCTGTGCAACAACAATGTGCTGGGAATCGTGGTAAACGGCGCCCGACGCGGAGAACTCTACAGCAAGTACACGTACTACCATTCCTACTACACGCCCAAAGACGAGGACGGGCCGGAGGAATCCGAAGACGGAGAAGAGGAATTCGCGGGCATCGGCGCCAGAAACGGCAGCTCCGGCGAATAGGCGCTATACGCCTGCCGGGCAAGACACGCGCAGCACACACGCCTCGCATCGTGGCGCGGATCGTTTGCAGATCTCTTGCCCGTGATGCTTCAGCAGTTGGTGCGCCGCGATCAAAGGCGCGCACTTCTCGCCGGTTTGGCTCTCCAGCGATGTTTGCAGGCTTCGATACATCGCCGCATAATTCTTGTTTTCTTTCGCGAACCCCAGCCGGATGAGCGTGCGGAGCGCATTCGACTCGGGCGCGAGAGTGGGAACCGTGCCGGTAAACAGCAAGATTTTATCGGCTCCCGGATCGCCGATCGTTGGAAATCGCTTGAGTGCCTTGCGCGCCTGCATGCGATCCAGCTTGAGAACAGTCCGCAGGTCGCTGCCGAACTCATCCCGAACCAGCCGCGCGCTTTCCTGGAGACGGCGTGCCCGAAGCTCGGCAAAAATCCCTCCCATTGCCGCGATCTCTGTCAGTTCCTGCATCGAAGCGGTCAGCAAGTCGGCTGGACGCAGGCCAACGCGCGTCTTCAATTCCCGAAATGCGCGTACACGTCGATCCTCCGAAACCAGGTAGGCGATGTTTTCGTAGAGAATCAGCTCAAACGGATCGCGCGTGACCGGAGGCGAGGGCCGTCCATGCGCCTTCTGTAGCTGTTGCATGATTTTCCAGAAGTCCGGCACGGGAATCACGCTCGCTTTAGCACCAGGGCCGAGTTCTTGCTTCCGAAAGCAATACAGTTGGCGACCGCATATTCGAGGTCCGCGCGACGCCCGCGATCCGGAATATAGTCAAGATCGCACTCGGGGTCGGGAACCTCCACATTCACCGTCGGCGGCAGAACTCCATCGCGCATCGCCAGTAGCGTCGCAGCTACCCCGGCAGCCCCACAGGCGCCTTGCGGATGCCCGATCAAGCTTTTGAGCGACGATCCGGGCAGCCGGTAGGCGTGGCGTCCAAACGCCAGCTTTACGGCTCGCGTCTCGATGCGGTCGTTCAGCTCGGTTGCGGTGCCGTGATAGTTGAGGTAGCCGACCTGTTCCGGAGAAATTCCGGCCTGATCCAGCGCCAGCGCGATCGCGCGCGCCGGCTCTTCCCCACATTCTTCCAGACGGACGCGATGATACGCTTCGCAGGTAGACCCGTAGCCGGCGATTTCCCCCAGAATCTGCGCGCCTCTGGCCCGGGCTTTTTCGCGATCTTCCAGCACGAAGAACCATGCGCCTTCGGCGATGACGAAGCCGCCGCGGTCGCGCGAGAACGGGCGCGAGGCGCGTTCGGGCTGATCGTTCCAGGCCTGCGACATGATGCGCATGGCCATGAATCCGCGCAAAATCAGCGGCGCGATCGGGGCGTCCACGCCGCCGCAGACGATCGTGTCGAGCCCGCCGGCGCGGATCGTATGGAACGCATATCCCAACGCATCCGTCGAGGAGGTACATCCGGTGGTGATGACGTGGCTCAACCCCCGGATCCCGAAGTGCATCGAAATTTCGCTAGCCAGTGTGCCCATCGTGGATGTGGGCACGACGTAGACGCTGCACTGCCGCCAGTTTCCGGAATGGTATAGCCGGTATTGCTCCTCGGTGAATTCGACGCTCCCCCCGCCCGATCCGACAATCACGCCGATCGCCCGCAGTTCCTCGCGGTTCATCGCGGATGTATCCAGACCGGCCCACTGTAGCGCTTCTGTCACGGCGGCGATCGCCAGCGGCGTCGCGCGGGAGACGTGCGGACGGTCTTTGGGAGCGACGTAATGCTCTTCGTTGAAATTCTTTACCTCGCCGGCGACACGAACCGCCAGGCCGGAAGCATCGAAGCGCGTGATCGGCCCGACCCCGCTGACCCCGTTGCGGGTGGCCGACCAAAAGGCGTCGGTTCCGACCCCATTGGGGCTAACAATCCCCACTCCGGTAATGACTACTCGGCGTTCCATCGATGCAAAAAGGGCGGCGGAAGAGTAGAAGCGCCCTTCGGCGGAATCCCGAAGGGACT
>JBAIXM010000072.1:0-42514 GCA_037916615.1 Bryobacterales bacterium | reverse complement strand
TCGAGAGCGGATACTTAAAGAGAAACTCGAACATGGGGGGTGGAAGCTCTCATCATTCTCTCATCAGGCTGTAATCAGTGCGTCAGATCATACATGACGTAATTCGCGGACACTCGGTACGCCAGGGACGCATAATTTTCTGGATAACGGGGATCATCGGACCATTCGATGGCATCGCCCATGTCAACGTTATGGCAGATCCCGGCGATGATGCGGCCGCGATCGTCGTAGATAGCGCGGAACTTGGGCTCAAAACCGTCGAACTCCCACGGGATGCCGCTTTCCAGGAATTGCGCCCCGGGAATGCGAGAGCGCTGGTCGATATCGTAGATTACGTGGAAGATCTCATCTTTCGGGTCGATGTCTACCACGGGCCGCCGGGGGAACACCTTCCGCATGCTCTGCATAAAAATGTCCCATTCCTGGGTCCCGTGGAAATCGTCGGTCATGAAAAACCCGCCCCGGAGCAGATAATCGCGAAGCTGGTCGGCTTCCTCATCATTCAGGCTCCAGTGCCCGACCTCGACGCCGTAGAGGAACGGCCAATTATAAATGTCGCTGCTGTTGTCCAACTCGACGACCTGTTCGACCGATTTTGCGTCGATGCGGGTCAGCCGCAGGATTCCCTGAAGTGTATGACGGTCGCCGAGAGGATAATCCGTGCGCCATCCATAGCGGCCGGTGTTGTTGGGCCAGGGGTGCTCCCAGGTTGAACTTGTGTACTTCAGCCGGGCGCGGGTCCACTCCGCTTGGCGTTCCCAGTCGGGAGGCAGTGGGGCCTGGGCATGATCTTCGGTGCTCTCATAGGAGATGAAAGGCTTCTGGGCTTTCAAGATACCCCAGGTTCCGAGGCCGCCCAAGATCAGAAAAATCGCCGCGCGCAGGCGCATGAATGCCCTTAGTCGGCTTAAGGATAGCACACCAAACAAGATGCGCCTGATTTTCAGTGCGTGAAATCGTAGATGAAATAATCCATGGCGATGCGGTACGCCATGTTGGCCCACTCGGCGGGGTATTCCGGCTCATCTGACCACTCCCAGGCATCGCCCAGGTCCATGTTGTGGCAGATCGCTACCACCACCCGGCCCTTGTCGTCGTAGATGCCCTTCCACTCGGCGCGGTACCCGTCATATTCGTAGGTTCGGCCGGTGCGAAGGTACTGGGCGCCGGGGATCTGATACTTCTCGTCGAGATCGTAGAGAGTGTGGAAAATCTGGTCGTCTTTGGGAAGATCCACGATTTCCCGGTCCGGGAAAACCTTCTTAATGCCTTCGACGAAAATTTCCCATTCGGCCGTCCCGTGAAAATCGTCCACCATTAAAAATCCGCCGCGAAGCAGGAAGTCGCGAAGCTGGGCGCCCTCCTCCGCGTTGATATCCCAGTGCCCGACCTCGACCGCGTACATCGTGGGCCAGTTATAGATATCGTCGCTGTTGTCGAGTGCGACCGGCTGTTCGACGGCGCGGGCATCGATCCGGGTAAGGCGCTTCACTCCATACAGCAGGTGCCGGTCCGAGCGGGGATAGTCGATGGTCCAGCTTCCCCCGCCTCGAAAGCCGAACCGTCCGTAGGGCGAGTCCCGATACATCAGGCGGGCTCGGGTCCATTCGTGCGGGACGTTCGCATCCGGAGGAATGGCCGCTTCGGCGTGCCCCTCAACCGTGTCGTATTCGCGGAAGGGCTTCTGTGCGTGCAGCAGGCCCCAGCCGCAGGCCAGAACCGCCGGCACGATGAGCGCGACTGTACGCAGGCGCATCCGCGCCCAGAATAGCATTCCGCGCAGGTGTCGAGCGCGGGCAGCTATTTTATCTTGTACTCCGCCGTGATCGTGTTTAGCGTCTTCGCGGCGGATTGCTGGAACGGTCCGGGAATATTCGTGCAATCGATATAGAATTTGATCGCGTCCGGAACGTTCTTCAGCTTGTAGTTCGCCCAGCCGAGCGAATTGAGCACTTCGGCCCGAAAGCGCGGATCCGTCAAATTGGGAAGCGCCGCGCGAAACGCCTGATCCGCGGCTTCCCATTTTTCAGCCTGAAAATTGACCGAGCCGATCATGTAATAGGCTTGCGTCAGCTCGGCGGTCTTCGTGCGAGACCAGTCGGACGCGCTCACGCCGTCCGGTTTTTCGGCTGAGTTCAGACGGTCCACCGCCTTCCGCGACAGGCTCAGAACCCGGTTCGGGTCTTTCGCGGACTTGAAGTAAGACTCGGCCACCATCAGCATCGCGTCTTCGCGCGTATCGTTATGCGCGACCAGTTTCTCGGCTGCCGCCAGCGCTTTGCCCGTATCGCCCTGCTCGCGATACGTCAGGAACAAAGTGATTTCAATGTCTCCGGCATGCTGGGTCTGGGGATGGTTCTTCAGAAACGCCTCCAGCAGCTTGATGCGCTCGGCCGGATCCTTGGTGGTCACGGCCGTCTTGTATTCCTCGAATTCGACGGCTTGGCGAGCGCTGGTCCCGCACTCAAGCGTCCCTTTGCTCATGTCGGGATCGGGATTCTTCAAAACGCGCTCGGCGACACTTCCCGCTTGCCCCATCCACACCGAAGTCAAGCGAGCATCTTTCATGTCCGCCGCAGCGCGCCAGTTCAAGCACGCGGCGTCGAGGCTGTTCGGATTGACGATCAAGAGATTGGATCCCGCAGCCATGGCTTTGTCCAGCTTCCCCGCCTGGTAGTAGCGGGTCTGCAATTCGCTCCAGACATATTCCACCGACGCCGACGATGGGAACAGGTCGGGAAACAGCTCGAGAAGCACGATCCTCTTAGAAGGATCACTCTCGGCTTCGACTCTTTGCAGCAGTCTGCCCTCAGGCGTGCTGGGATCGATGACGGGTTTCTTGGGACCCGCCCAGCTCACGGTAACCACACATAGGCCCAGCAACGCGGCCGGGAATCGACATGCTCGGATCATGACAGCCTCCGGTATCGCTTTTGAATCGGCTGCCTGAGTGGAAGGGAATAGGCCCTAGGAGTAGGTTCGATAATTCTTACACTTACGCCGGTAGTACCAAGCGTCAGTGAGTCATGTCGTAGACGATATAGTCGATGGCGATGCGATACGCGAGCCCGGTGAACATTTCCGGATACCAGGGATCATCGGCGTGCTCCCAGGCGTCGCCCAGATCCATGTTGTGACAAATCGCGACCACCACCCGGTTTTTGTCGTCGAACACCGCGCGCCAGTGCGGCGTCTTACCGCCTTCAAAGTTGTAATCCATGCCGCGCTCGTACGTCAGACCGTTCTGCCAGGCGCCGGCTCCGGGAACCTGGACGCGCTGCTCAAGGTTGTACAGCGTGTGAAAGATCTCGCTGGAATCCTTCAGGTCCTCCGGAGCTCGTTCGGGAAATACCTTGTTGAGGCTCTCCGCGAAAATCTCCCATTCCGTGTTGCCGTGAAAATCATCCACCATGAGGAAGCCGCCGCGATTGATGTAATCGCGAAGCTGCTTGGCTTGATCGTCGGGAAGCTTCCAATGGCCGACCTCGACTGCGTACAGGAACGGCCAGTTGTAAATGTCATCGGAGCCGTCCAGCTCAGTGACCTGCTCCACGGAGCGCGCGTCTATACGGGTTAGGCGCGCGATACCGGGTAGCAGATGCCGGTCCGAGCGCGGATAATCCATGGTCCAGTAAGCGTTCCGGAGGTAAGCCTCGCCGCCAAAAATATCCGGATACTTCAGGCGGGCGCGCGTCCATTCATGAGCCACGTGCGCGTCCGGCGGAACAAAGAAATCGGAATACTCGATCCCGGGATACTCTTTCCAGGGCTTTTGTGCGAAAAGAATGCCCCAGCCGCAGAGCAGGATGATGATCCCTAAGGCGAACCGCAGGCTCATTGAAAGCGACTCCAGAATAGCACGCGTGCTATTGCCGGATCAGCGCGAGATGACCCTCGCGCACCACGATCCGATACTCGTTTCCGTGGCACGGCGGCAGGGGACGCTGCGCGTAAAAGTTCAATCCGTAAATCCAGTCGCGCCGAATATCGCTGACACACGCGCCCCTCGCGATCTCGGCGGCATTCGCCATCCAGAACCCTCGAACGGAATACCGCTGGTCGAGCTCGGGGAGCACCGCGATTTTGAAGTAGACGAGAGCGGCGATCGTGATCGATATGGCGGCGAACATCGCCTGCTCGCGTTTATTCATCCATGCCAGCCAAAACACTCCCGCCGCAGCCAGTGCGAAGGGCCATCCGCGAGCGACCCGCGCAAGCGAAAAATGGGCCGACCGCACTCCCGCGAGCAGCGCGTCGGGCAGCAGCGCCGCGATGGCCGGAGCCGCGATCAGCAGGACCGCGCACGCTCCGATCCACCAGGCCGAACCGGGAGTTTTGTCCACCGCAATGGCCAGAACGATCGCCAGCGCGGGAACCAGCGGCAGCACGTAGCCCGGCAGCTTGTTCTGCGCGGCGGAGAAGAACACGAGCCCGAACAAAATCCAGATCATCAGGAACCGGACGCGTTCGTCGTTGTAAATTCTCAGGCGGAACAGGAAGGCGGCCAGCGGCGTCCACGGAAACAGGCCCGCGAGCAGCACCGGAATGTAAAACCAGAACGGCTGCGGATGATCGAGCGTGGTGTGCAGGAACCGGTCCACGTGGTGTTTCCAGAAAAACTCGTTCCAGAAAGCGGAGCCGTTGCGGACCGCGCACATCACGTACCACGGTCCGGCGACCGCAATGCTTCCGGCGATCATTGAGAGGCGCATGCGCCGCGCGATGAGCCAAACGGGCGCGATCAGGACCAACGGCACGAAACCTTTCGCAAGGACAGCGAGCCCCAGAAATACACCCGCCACGAGCCCCAGCCAGACCGTCTCGCGAGCCCTGCTCGGAATCGCGCTTGGACCGAAAACGCCGATCAGCACCGCTGTGCCGAGCGCCGCCGACATTGGAAGATCCGTGATCGCCGCGAGGCTGTACGCGACCCAGCCGGCGGAAGTGGCGAGAATTCCCGTTGCAGCCATGGCTACCCGCTCCGAGAATTCGCGCGCCAGAGTCGCGTAGAAGAACCACAGGAACGCGAGGCTCGCCAGCGCCAGCGGAAGCCGCGCGGCCCATTCGTCGGGAAGGTGCAGGCGATTCCCCGCCCCGATCATCCAGTAGAGCAGCGGCGGTTTTTCGAACCACGGCGAGCCGTCCAGCCGGGGAGTGATCCAATCGCCGGAATGCGCCATTTCGCGGCCGATGGAGGCGTACCGCGGCTCATCCGGCCCGAGAAATCCCACGCGGCCCAGGCCGCCAAGGTAGACCAGGAGCAGCAGCAGCGCCAGCCAATATTTCTGCAAGCCTCCAGTATAAGTGGCGTCGCTCTCCGGACCTAAGCGTGACGGTGGGGGAAACCGCTAACCCTGCCCGGATCGCCGCCCAACTGTGGGCTCTCGTATCGCGGACTCAGACGGTGCGCGACAGAGGCCGCATCGTAATTACAATGTGATTATGAAGGCAAACGTCGTGCGAATCGGAAATTCACGGGGAGTGCGCATCCCGAAGGCGATCCTGGAACTGGTCGGGCTAGGGGATCAAGTCGAGATACAGGTGCGCGGTTCGCAGCTTTTGATCCAGTCTGCAAGACATCCGCGGGCTGGGTGGGATAACGCATTCGCGGCAATGGCGAGGCACGGCGACGATACTCTGTTAGACCCGCTGGCGCCTACTAAGTGGGATGCGAGCGAATGGCGGTGGTAGCGCGGCGGTTCGAGGTTTACCTGGTGAACCTCGATCCGACCGTGGGCAGCGAAATACACAAGAAGCGTCCGTGCGTTGTCGTTTCCCCGGATGAGATGAACCGATATATCCAAACCGTGATCATCGCAACGATGACCACCAAAGGGCGGGCATACCCCACACGGGTTTCATGCACCTTTCGGGGAAAACGCGGGCAGATCGTGTTGGATCAAATCCGAACCGTGGATCGGAGCCGGCTTATCAGGAAGTTGGGTGGTCTCACACCGGCTCAGTCCTCAGCCGTTCTGGAAGTGTTGGAAGCCATGTTCGCAGAGTAGGGGAACGAGGCGGCTGCCGCATAACTGGGAGAGTGCGCGACAATAGAGCGTAGGTCCCAAACATGAAAATTGCCACCTTCCTGCTTGCCCTGCCATTGCTCGCGCAGACTCCGGCGAGCCTCGATAAAGCGGCTCTCGAAGCCTATCTGCGCCACGCCGAGTTATGGATTCCTCAAGTCACGGTGAAAATCGACGATCCCAAGCCCTCGGCCTATCTGCCGGGATTCTCCGAAGTCGCCGTGCACCTCTCCTATCAGGGCCAGTCCAAAGACGAGCGCTACTATGTCTCGCAGAACGGCAAGAGCATCGTGAAGGGCGAAGTCTATGACATGACGAAGAGCCCTTTCCAAGCCGCTGTCGATCAGATCAAGCTGGATTCCCAACCGTTCTACGGAAAAGCGGGCGCGCCTGTGACGATCGTGGTCTACGGCGACTTCCAGTGCCCGGTGTGCAAAGTGGAAGCCGACGTCATGCGTAAGAACCTGGTCCAGACCTTCCCCGACAAGGTACAGGTGTACTTCAAGGACTTCCCGCTGGAATCGATTCATCCCTGGGCCCGCGCGGCCTCCGATATGGGGCGCTGCGTCTACAAGCAGGATCCGCAAGCGTTCTGGAAATTCCACGACTGGATTTATGAGAACCAGGAAGGTATCACGGGCGATACGCTGAACTCGAAAGTGATGGCCTGGGCCGGGACGGCTACCGTGGATACGATCCAGCTTGGGCGCTGCGTCGATGGCAAGGTCTCCGATGCGGAAGTCGCGAAAAACATCGCCGAAGGACGCTCGCTTGGGGTGGACGCGACGCCGACCGTGTTCATTAACGGCCGCAAACTGGTAGGCGCGCTGGAATGGCCGATCCTTCAACAACTGGTAAATCTGGAGATCGAGCATCAGGCCACCGCGGCCAAAGCGGCCGAAACCGCCAAATGCGAGGACGCCTGCGTGGTCACCATTCCGAGCCTCGCCGGAAAGAAGTAGGAGATCGCACGTGCGCCGGATCGTTTTTGCAGCCGCCGCAATTGTGGCGTTCCCCGCATGGGCGCAGGCCCCGGCGGCCATCAGCCCTGATGCCTACCTTGCGCACGTCAAGTACCTCGCTTCGCCGGAGTTGAAGGGGCGGGCCACAGGCTCGCCGGAACTGGAAACCGCGGCGAACTACCTCCAGAATCAGTTCAAATCGTTCGGGTTGAAGCCGGTGCCCGGCGCCAGCTACGAACAGGCTTTCAGTACGACCGTCGGATCGCATTTGGGCCCAACGAACCGGCTCGAAGCGACCGATGGCGGCAGGACCACGGCCCTCCCCGTACGGGAAGGCTTCATCCCATTCAGCTTCTCTTCTTCCGGAACAGTTTCCGCGCCAGTCGTGTTCGTCGGCTACGGAATCACCGCGAACGAGTATCACTACGACGATTACGCCGGCATCGACGTGAAGGACAAGATTGTCCTGATGATCCGCCACGAACCGCAGGAAAACGACGAGAAGAGTGTTTTCCAAGGCAAGGAGCTGACCCAGCACTCCACCTTCGCCATGAAGGCTGTGAACGCGAAGATGCACGGCGCCCGCGGCGTCATCCTGGTGAACGACGCCTATCCGCACCACACTCCTCAGGAGGATCAGCTCACCATGTTCGGCCAGTCGACCGGACCCACCGACGCGGGCGTTCTGTTCGTGCAGGTGAAAGAATCCACCGCCGAAGCCTGGTTTAAGAACGCAGGCCGCGACCTGCACCAGGTGCTGGATGGGATCGATAAGGACTTGAAGCCACAATCGTTCCCGCTGACGAACCTGAACGTAAACATGACGCTCGAAATCCAGCACGACGTGAAAACCGTCCATAACGTGGCGGCCTATCTGCCGGGCAAGACTTCCGAGTACGTGATCATCGGCGCGCATTACGATCACCTGGGCCTGGGCGACGAGCATTCGCTGGCGCCATCGCAGATCGGCACGGTTCATCCGGGCGCCGACGACAACGCTTCCGGCACGGCGGGCGTGATCGAACTGGCGCGCTATTTCTCGAAACGGCCGCAGCAGCAGCGCGGCATTCTCTTTATCACCTTCGCGGGCGAGGAACTCGGCCTTTTAGGTAGCAACTACTACACCGGGCATCCTCTGCTGCCGCTTCAGAACGCCGTGGCGATGCTCAATATGGACATGATCGGCCGGATCCGCGGCGGCAAGGTTTACGTCAACGGCACCGGCACGGGTTCGACGCTCGACAAGCTGGTCGAGTCGGTGAAGGCGCCAGACTCGTTCAAGATCGATTTATCGGAAGCCACCGGCTACGGCGGCAGCGATCACATGTCGTTCACCGTGAAGCAGGTGCCGGTACTGTTCTTCTTCAGCGGCCTGCATGGCGATTATCACAAGCCCAGCGACACCTGGGATAAGATCGACGCGGCCGATGCGGCCAAGCTTCTGGGCTACGTCGCCGAGATCGCAACGCGCCTGGCGAACGATCCGGAACGACCGAAGTTCCAACGGGTGACGGAAAAGACCGTGCCTTCGGTCAGCTCCAGCGGCGGCAGCGGATACGGTCCCAATTTCGGCAGCATCCCGGATTTCGACGAACCGCCCCATGGGGTCAGGTTCGCCGATGTGCGCGATGTCACTCCCGCGGCCAAGGCTGGTCTTAAGCCGGGGGATATTCTCATCGAATTCGATGGGAAAGACATCGGAAACCTGTACGACTTTACCTATGCCCTCCAGGCGCATAAGCCTGGGGATGAAGTACTGGTTAAGGTGCTCCGCGGGTCCCAGACAATTGAGGCCAAAGTACTGCTCACAGAGCGGCGTTAGTCCCTCATACTGAGGCTGCAAGAGAAAGCAGCCATGCAAACAACACAAGCAACCCGCAAGCTTCCGCCACTGATTCTTCATCCCTTTGCCGATTCCAATGGCCCCCACAAGCTGGTGGAAAGCTCGCGGGCAAGCTTGATGCTGCAAGGTCTTCTGCCGACCGGCGATCAGAGCTCCGAAGACCTGGAGCGCACGCTTCTCGAAGGCCGCTACCAGGAAATTCGTATGCTCTTCTACGTAGGGAGGGATATCCTCCGCTGGGTGGGGCAATGCGTGGAGCACGTCCAGCGCTTCCCCGAATTTCAGGCGACGCGGTTCTGTCCGCAGAGTTTTGCTTCGCACCTGGTGCAGAATCCGCCGGCCGAAGTCTCCACCAAGCTAAAAAAGTGGGGCGTGGCGGATCACAAATCGATTTTCTCGCGGGCCCTCGGTCTGAACATTCTGTTCGCAGAAATGCCTCCACAGGAGGCGTTCTCACCGGAGTTCCTGCGCAACTATCATCGCTACGCCGACCAGATGCTGCACACCTATCTGGGCCAGACCCACTTCGCTGACTCGGCATTTATGGGATTCGATTTCGAGATCTTCGCCTCAGGCGAGTATTCGCGGATGCTCGAGCAGGAGTGGGCGGAGCGGGAATCGTAATCGAGAGCTACTCTTCATTCCGCCGCAGGCCTTTCACATCGATCCCTAAGTGTGCGCACTTCTTGTAGAGATGGCTGCGCTCCAGCCCCAGCGCGCGGGCCGCTTCGGTCATGTTGTTGTGCGCCCGGGCCAGCTCGGCCTGGATCGTTTCGCGCTCGAACGCGTCCACGCGTGAGGCGAGAGTTCCGGACGGCTGAGCTTTCGAGCCGGTCTGCGGAAGAACGTCCCGCACCGTGGCGAGATCCACTTCACCGTCCGAAAGCAGCAGCAGGCGCTCGACGGCGTTTCGCAATTCACGGACGTTGCCCGGCCACCCGTGGTGTTCCAGCGCGCGAACCGCGTCTTCTGAAAAAGGCTTGGGTTTCCAGCCGTTGATCTCGCTGATCGTCCGGCTGAAATGCTCGACCAGAGCCGCGATATCGTCCTTGCGCTCGCGCAGCGGCGGCAGCAGGATCGGAAAAACATAGATGCGGTGATACAGATCCTGGCGAAACGTCCCGGCCTTCACCAGGTCTTCCAGGTTCCGATGCGTGGCGGTGACCACGCGAACGTCCACGCTCTGCGCTCCGGATCCGCCCACGCGTTCGATCTCGCCCTCTTCGAGCACGCGCAGCAGCTTAGCCTGCATCACCGCGGGCATGTCGCCGATCTCATCCAGAAACAGAGTGCCCTTATCCGCCTGCTCGAATTTTCCGGCGTGCCGCGCGGCCGCGCCGGTGAACGCGCCTTTTTCATGTCCGAACAGCTCGGATTCGATCAGCTCGCCGGGCACCGCCGCGCAGTTCACCGCCACGAACGGTCCACTGCGTCGGGCGCTCTTCTCATGCACTGCCCGCGCGATCAATTCCTTGCCCGTGCCGCTCTCGCCCAGGATGCACACGCGCGATTCGCCCGCCGCGACCCGTTCCACCTGCGCCATCACGCGGCGCATCGGCTCGGTTTTCCAGACGATCTCATGACGGCCGAGCTTCGCCCGCAATTCCCGGTTCTCGGCTTCCAGGCGCCTGAGCTTCAGCACCGTATCGACGGTCAACAGCAACTTGTCCGTCGATAGAGGTTTTTCCAGGAAATCGTGCGCGCCGAGTTTCGTGGCACGCACGGCCATGTCGAGCGTGGCTTGGCCGGACATCATCACAACAGGAGTCGTGACGCCCGCCGCGCGCATTTCCTCGAGCAGTGCGATTCCGTCCTTGTCGGGCATCACCACGTCGGAGAAGATCAGGTCGAACGAGTGCGCCCGCACGATCTCGAGAGCCCGGCCCGCGTTGTCGGCGACGGTCGCCTCGTGGCCCGCCATGCGAAAGGCGCGCGCCAGCGAAGCCAGCGTATTGGGATCGTCATCGATGATCAGCAGGCGGCTCATGCGCGCCCTCCCGGCAAATCGATCACGAAGGTGGCTCCCTGCCCCGGACGGCTCACGACGGAAATCTTTCCCTGGTGGTCGCTCACGACACTCTGCACGATCGCCAGGCCGAGTCCGGTGCCGTGCTGTGTGGTCGTGTAGTACGGCGTGAACAGACGAGCGCACTCCTCTTCGGTCAGACCCTGGCCGCTATCGGAAATCTCGATACGGACACCGCTGCCGTGCGGAGCGGTACGGACACGCAGCGTTCCGCCTTCAGGCATCGCGTCCATCGCGTTCAGCACCAGATTCCCGAACGCGCGCCGCAACTGTTCGGGATCGGCGGAAACCCGGGCGCCATTCCCGGCCAGCTCCAGCACCGGCTCAATCTTCGGCCGCCCGTTGGCTTGAAACCGCGCGTCGTACAACTTCATCACGCTCCGAACCACGTCGTTGACGTCCACCGTTTCAAATTGGGGCGTGGGCATCTTCGCGAAGTCGCTGAACCGGCCGATGATCGTTTTCAAGTTACCGAGCTCAGCCAGCAGCGTGGACGTGCTCTCGTCGAAAACCTCGTCGAAATCCGCCGAGCCGCGCGCGCGCTGCAGATTTTCGATCGTAATTTGCAGCGGGAACAAGGGATTCTTCAGCTCGTGCGCCAGGCGTCGCGCCAGCTCGCGCCAGGCAGCCACGCGCTCGGCTTGGATGGCGCGTTCCCGTTGTTCGAGAAGCTGCTCCGTCATTCTGTTGAAGGCGCGGGCCAGTTCGCCGATCTCATCAAGAGAAATCACATCCACGCGCGTGTCTAAGTCGCCGCCGGCGACCGCGCGCGCGCCTTCGGCCAGCCGTTCAACAGGTTTTGTGATCCTTTCCGTGGTCCACCACCCCAGCAGGAACCCGATCACAATGCCGGAACCGGCCACCACCACTCCGGTCCAGAGAATTGATCGCTCGAGCGCCATCTGCTCCTGCAAGGACGTCCCGGCGAGCAGCACGCCTGCGAGCCCGCCCGCACGCATGATCGGGAACGCCGCGAATCCTTCGGCGCTGGCCCGATCGGCCGTCCATTGCACCACTCCCGTCGCTGGTGCGTTACGCGCCCGAACTTGCTGGACCAGCGTATCGAGCTTATGCGGATCGTTCCCGCGTCCTTGAGCGTCGATCACCTCTCCTGGCGGCACCCACAGCAAAGCCCGCATGCCGGGAGCGATTCCCAAGGATTTGAGCACCTCGGGACTCAGCTTTCGGCCGCCCACCACGAGCGCTTTCCCGCCCGCAACTGGACGCACGCTCACCAGAGCGGGCGCGCTTCCGTCCTGCGTAGGAATGCGGGTGAGAAAGACATCGGAAGAATGCCAGTCGTCTGGCGAAATCTGCCAGTCGTTTTTATAGCCGAAGCGAGCGGGCCAGTGCGCCGAAGAAATGATGGTCAGATCGGGCTGGATAACATCCAGGAAATCGAGCGAAGCCGCAGCGGCCTCGCTCTCGGCGCGATCATATTCGGCCTCGCCCGCGGCAATTTGCTGCACGCCGGGGGATCTTGCGGCCAGATCCATGCGCCGGGCGATTTCCGCGCTCTGCGCGTCCAACTCCGCTCGAAACTGCGAAAGCAGCGCCTCGCGGCGAGTCGTATCGATCCGCTCAAGAGCCCGTCGCGTCGAGATCGAAACCGCGCCGGTCACCAGCGCCACCGCCCCCGCGACCGTAAAGGAAGAGATGAACAGCAGCTTCGTCCGGAACGTCACGGAGCGGCTCCGGGATCCAGCCAAATATCTTCGAATCGCGGCCAGTTGTGCACGCGGCTTCGCAGAGTCCAACCCTGCGGCAGCTGAAACAGCGGGATCGCCCCGGAGGCGTCGAGCATGGCTTTCTCAGCTTCGTACGCATCGGCCGTTGTCGCCGGCGGCGCTCGTTTCAACAGGCTCGCAAGATCGAGCAGGGCGAGCCACGGGTCGCCGGCAGTGATCGGCAGGCGGACCAGTCGCACGTCCGCTGTGCCGTTTCCCGCGCGAAGGGTAATGCCCGCCTCCAGGGCATTCAGCGCGATGCGCTCCCCGATCGGCCGGAGCATTGGATCGTCGCGGTCGTACGCGAAGCTTAGGGCCGCAGCAGCCGATGCCAATTGTTTTGCTTTGGCCACGTCGCGTTCCGCCGGGAACAGAAACGCATAGCCGCTTAACCAGCGCGGCAGCAGGGCTCCGGAAATCTCTCCTTGACGCTGCAACAGAACGTTGTGGATCGCAGCCCGATCGATCGAAAGCGCCAGGGCCGCGCGGACGTTCGGCGGCACACGACCGTTCTCAAACAGCAGCGCCAGGGTCTCCATGGGAGGCGTTTCCGAGGTAACCGTGCCCCGCTGCTTCGCGGATCGCAAATCACGGAGTGCAATCTCGACAACATCGGCCTTATTCACCTGAAAATCGTTGGCCTGGTCCGCAAGACTGCGGCCCATCTGAATCGTGATCGAATCCAGGTACGGCCGCCCGCCCCAGTACTGATCGTTCGCCACGAGAGTCGCCGGCTTGCCGGCGTCCCACTTCGCGATGCGATACGGACCGGTGCCCAGCAGCGTGCCGTCAGCGGCGCGCATGGTGATCGCGTTGCGCGCGCCGGCCAGTTCGCGCAGGATCTGGTCGATGGGGCGATCATCCGGAAACGAAATCGCGCCGCCCGCAGGCGACCAGGACGACCCGTCCTGAAACTTCACGTCCTTCCGTGGCGTGAAAATCCAGGATTTCCGCGCGAGGTCGTGAGTCCACGACGTCGCCAGCCAGGGCTGCGGCTGGCCGTGATCGTCCAGGCGGACCAGAGTCTCGAACACCGCGGGCTGCCACAGCCGTTGCGCCGCCAGAGCTGCCGGATCTTCGGGAAATTCGGCGGGGTCGAGCGTCTTCAGGGTCGCGCGCATCTCGACGCGCAACTCGCCGCCGTAGCGCGGGCGACGCGCTGCGTCGAGCACGCCCACCAGCGCGCTCAGCGCGCTAGCGGCTGCAATCGAGCGCCAAATTGTACGCCGCATATTTCCCCGATTTTAAATTCCGCACAACCGCGAGCGCGCCGTCTCCGGCGGGCCATAGCGCCGTGACCGGACCCGCGAATTCGACCGGATCGCTTACGCGCACCGTCGCGCGATTCGAAAAGTCGTATAGAGCGACGGAGTCAGGCGATCGCCGATCATTGTCCGTTGCGGCCAGCACGAGGCGCGCGCCGCACGCTGAGACGCCTACGAAGTCGCTGCCCCAAACGTCGAAGACTCCTTGGGCCGTGTGCGCGGCATCGTAGATATGCGTGCGCCCGTCGAGCTCGGCTACCAGCGTATCGCCGCCGATGTCTGCGGTGGTGAAGAACTCTCGTCCATCGCTCGACAATGTGTTGCGTCCGGCGGTGAACCGGCCGCCCTCCTCACAGTGGATCGAAGAGGAAAGATTCGCCGGGCCTTTACACGTGATACCCGGCACATCGATCGAAACGATGTCACCCGAAACCTGCAGACGTCCCCGCGGATCGCGCACGTTGGTCGAGATCGGCGCTTGCGCCGAGCGTTCCCACTTTCCGGCGTTGCGGCTGTAGAGCCAGACGCCCGCGGTGTCCAGGACCAGCATCTGATCGCCGGAGAGCGCCAGGTCCAGCATGGGAGCCTCCTGCTCCCACACGAGCCTGCCTTCTACGGAGGCGGCCGGGCGGGCGGCTGCCGCGGCGGGCGCGCCGGCGCGGAATTCAGCCATTTCTATGGAAACATCACCTTCCCGCTTGATTTCGGCAACGAGCAAATATCCACGAAGATTTTCCGAAATCGTTACGGCAATATCGACGGTTTTTGCGTCGCGCACGCGCCGCTGGAGCGCGCGTGTGAGCGCAGGCTGAATCTTCGCGGCATCGGCCGCGGGCAGCGAGCTGAGATTGCGCGTCGTCAGCCGTGCGATTTCCGCAGGAGCCAGCCGCGAGGATATTTTCTTCGCCAGCGCGGAGACCGCATCGTCGAGCGTTTGCGCATTCGCCGCCATGCACAGAAAAAAAAGACAGATGCCCCGCCCCACGTCGCGCATCATAACAAATGCGATCGGGCAGGCGGTCTTCGTTTAAAAGGCCGCCTGCCCTCCTCTCCGCCTCGCGTCCCTTTCATCTCGCCTATTGCCCCACCGGACTTATCCCCTTCAGCACATCGTTCGCGAAGAAAAACTTCCCGTCGTTCGGCACCATCATGATCTGTACTTTGTCCGACAGCTTCTCCGCGATGATCTTCTGAATCAACAGCGGATTGCTCGTGAGCACCGAAGCCTCCAGCTTCATTTTCTCCGCGTCTGCTGCCGCGGTGCGCCGGATGCGATCCTCTTCGGCCTCATTCATCAGCTTGCGTTTCTCCAGTTCCGCCTTGCCGTCGATCACCTTGGCCTGCGCCATCGCCTCGGCGTTTTTCACCGTGGCTTCCTTGCGAGCCTCGGCCTCCAGCCGCGATTGCTGGATCTGCTTTTCCTTGAGCGGCAGCGTGTGCTGCATCGCGTCGGCCTGCGCCTTGGCCTGGAGCACGGTGATCGCGGCTTGCCCTTCGGCGGCCTTGATCTCGCGCGCCTTCTGAGCTTCGGCCTCAAGCTCTGCTTGGCGAACCATTTTTTGCTTCACCTCAAGTTCCACGCTTAGGCGCTCGTTCTCCTGTTCCTTCAACAACAAGCCTTCGAGCCCCTTGGCATAATCGGCCGGAAGCTGGACGTCCCGTAGGATCACTTCCTTCACCAGGATTCCATCCGCACCCAGCTTGGCGGCGATCCGCGCGGCAGCAGCCTGGCGCACTTCCTGGCGCTTCACGGAAAACATCTCGCGGACGATGTAGTTGGGCGCCAGGTCACGGAAGATGCTCCCGACCGCCGGGGCGATCAACTGTTCGTCGACCGGTTGCGGCAGGTTCGCGTGGATATAGGCGAGCTTCGCCGGATCCAGGCGATAGCGCACCGCCACGGCCATGCCCACGGTCAGCCCTTCGCGCGTCTGCACTTTCAACGTCTGCTCCTTGGGTTTCTTCGGGTCTTCAGTCAAAAGCGTCACGAACATCTCGTCGCGAACGTTGTAGGTTTCCATGTTCTCGATCAGCGGCAGAACGAAATGCACGCCGGGATACAGCGTCGCCGGACGCGTTCCCACAAACTGGTTCACGCGGACTCCGGCCGAGCCGCTCGGCACCACGGCAATGCTCCAGCCTGCCAGCAGCGGCGGGATGGAGAGTCCAGCCATCCGCTTCGCAGCTTCCCACCGGACGCACGGCTTCGGCAGCTCTGGAGCCTCCGATTCCCCCGGTTTCCGCACCTTCCAGATCTGATACAGATCCCACAGAAGGATTCCCGCCGCTCCCGCCAGCAGGCCCATTCCAGCGAACATCAGTAGATATCTCAGTAACACCATTGTCCCTTCTCCTTTGTCCTGACTTACTAAGCAAACGCCCGTAAAACGGAGCGCGGGGGCATTTGTTTAGATTCCGTGAGGGCGCCCGCGCGCCCTTTGCGGGCTACTCAGAAACCGTTTTGGAAAGTACCGCCGAGACCAACTCCGCCGGCTCGTCTTCAAGCTCCACAATCGTGCCTACGGTCACCATCTCGAAAAGCTCTTCCAGATCCTGCTTGCGCATCCGGATGCATCCGTGCGAAGCGGCCTTGCCGATCGAACTCGGAACATTGGTTCCGTGAATCCCGTAGCCCTTGAGGCTCAGGCCCATCCAGCGCGAACCGAGTGGATTGTTCTTACCCGGAGGCACGACCCCCGCCGGACCGTACCAGGTCGGGTTCGGAACTCGGTTGATGATCGCGAATCTGCCTGTGGGGCTTGGAGTGGAGCGCTTGCCGACGGCGACATCGAAAACGCGCAGCGCTTGCTCACCTTCGAACAGCACCAGCTTGCGGTCGGCCAGGGAGATAACGATCCGGCGGCGCTCGGGGGCCTGCTTGCCGGCTTCCATGCCTGAAACTTGGGCGCGCGCTTCAAATGTGGCGATCGCCAGAACGGCCGCCAGCTTGGTGGTCGCTTTCAGTAGGTTTGCGTTTTTCATGCCGGGCTAAAATGCAGCCCGGAAGCCAGGTGTTAAGATGTTGAAAGAAAGGTACTTAGTCGAGCAGGGGCGCGTGTCCGCGCGGACACTTTGTGTGCGCCCTGACACGCTGGCAGCTACGCCACGGCGCTGATCGCGTAGAGCGTCTTCTCACGTTGAGGCTGGATCCGTGGAGGCTCTGGCGAAGACGCCTCACGGTAGGCCTGGGCGAAATGGCTGTACATCGACGAACAAGCCGGCTGGGGATAGAGCTGCACAAACATCTGCCCCAGCGCCTTTCCACGCAGTCCTTTGCACACTCGCGCCACCTCGCGCGCCGTACTGGATGTGCATTCTTCGCAGGTTAGCCCGACCGCTCTGCACACGTTTGGGTAAGTTTCGTACTCCGACATACGAGGTCCTAGTATGCCGTACTACTACTGCGAGGCAAAGACCCTTGAGGAGGGTTTTCCCCATCCCATTTGCGGGTATTCACCCTGGATATCCCCTGACGCTTCGTTGGTATCATGGCTGCATATAGAGAAATTCTCTATGCGCTGGGTTGCGCTCATTTTCCCCGTGGTTGCTCTGGCCGCAACCC
This sequence comes from Bryobacterales bacterium, assembly GCA_037916615.1. Taxonomy (GTDB): domain Bacteria; phylum Acidobacteriota; class Terriglobia; order Bryobacterales; family Bryobacteraceae; genus Palsa-187. Next base: position 25,103 of record JBAIXM010000072.1, on the reverse strand, counting down.
CGGAATTCCAGGTCGAACGTCAGCCGGTTGCCCATGGCGCCGAATTGCTGACGGTCTTTAGCTCCCTTCCGGACAGCGCGGCAGAAATCCCGTTGGTGAGCGTCCTGCGCGATACGCTGGGCGATACCGACCCTGCCAACGACCGTTTGCGCTACATCTGGGTGCTTACTTCAGCCCGGCCGACCGTGCTCCAGCACGTTGCCGCTTTCGTCCCTTTCTTCTACTGGCGTCCCGACCTTGGAAAAAACATGGACGCCAAGCCCGGGGCAATCCTGGACCTGGGCGACACGAGCAAGGTGGTCTGGAACGCGCTGGCCCAGTCGCTGGTGCAGGCCGCAGCGATTGACTCCAACGGAGCCCTTATCCGGGCCTCCACGCGGCGTTATCGGGCGAATCTCGCCGATCAGCGCCAGGTCAACCTGATGGAGGGCCTCGCCGTCGTCTCGCAACTGGAAAAGATGCCGGAAGAGCAGACTCAGTTCAGCGAGCAGGAGCTGCTGGAGATGCAGGCCCGTCTGGCTCTGGCGGGAAAGACGCTCGGCGGACTGGTCACGCCGGAACGGCTGCCGGAAGCTTATTACAAGAATCGCGTGCAGACCGAAGAGACCCGGGGCCACAACTGGGAGTTGCTCCGCCAGCGCGCCGAGGCCAATGGGCTCTATTTCGACCCGCTCGGATTCGCCGGTTCGAGATCCCACGCCCTGCTGTGGGTGGCGCGGGAAGATCTTTCTTCCAGCGGAGACTCGACCCGCAAATTCGATGGGCGTTTTCTCGGGATATCCGACCCCTTCACCGACTCCCGCCTCAAGCGATGGACAGGGTACACGCAGACGCGCTATTTCGATGAATCCGGACGGCCCGTGGAGGCAGGCGCACCCGGCGCTGTCTCCCGCGAGCTGATCCCGCTGGCGCTTTACGCTCTCGAGTATCCAAAAGTCCCGCTGCTGCTGGTCGATTTCCGGAACACTCGGAAGCCCAAGCACCGGGAAATGCTGCGGCTGGCCACGGGCGACGCCGTCAGTGGAGTCCTGGGGATTTCGCGTTGGGGAAACTGGCCGTACCTGGCGGGATCCGTGACCTGGAATTTTGTGCGTTCGCGGCACGGCGATCCCAACAACCGGGCGGCCCGGCTGCGGGCCTATAGCGAGGTGCGGCGCTGGCTGACGCTCGACGGTTCCATCGATCCGGCCCTTCGGGCGGATTTGCAACGCCGTCTCGAGATTCTGGGAGTAAATCCCCTCGAGGAGAGCGTGTTCGAGGAGACCGAAATCGCCGAGCGTCAGTACGAAGCCTTGTTGCGTTATGCCGCCGATCCTGACGGACTGCCGGCACGGCTCGAACGCGACCGTAATGCCGAGCTGGCTGCGCATCGTCATACCCTGCCCGCGCGCACCGGCCTCCGCATGGCGAAATGGTTGAGCTTCGGCGCCTATTCGCACCGGGAGATGAGCGACAGTACAAGTCTGAACGCTGCCGTGGGCCGGGAGCGCCGCGCCGAACGGCAGATTCGTTTCCTGGAGACGGTTGCAAAGTCCAGCCCACAGGCCGATGTGGTGTGGAACATCGCCGAGGTGCGGAGCGCCGTAAACGGCCTGATCGCCACCGGCATCCCGGCACGCTCCGCCCATGTTGTTACGCGCATCATGCAGCAGACCAGCGACGCGGAAATCCGGGAGCTGTGCGCGCGGGCGCTCGCCACAGTCGGTTCCGCGGCGGGACAATAAGGCGTGCTGCCGAGACTCGGCCTCCTGCTGTTTCTGTGCGCCGCGGCCGCGGCTGCTTCCGAAGCGCCGCGCATACAACGCGTGGTGATTCTGAAAGTCGATGGGCTTCCCGAGCAGTTGCTGGAGCGCTTCGTAAAGGAAACTGGCGGGCCGGGCCGCGAAAACCACAGCCGGCTGCCTTGGATCCAGCACGTGTTCGCGCAGAACGGCGTGTGGATGGAGAATTTCTATGTTCGCGGCCTGAGCCTCTCGGCGCCTTCCTGGTCGCTGCTCGATAGCGGCCGGCATTTGCAAATTCGCGGAAACGTCGAATACGACCGCTACACACTGCGGGCCTACGATTACCTGAACTTTTTCCCGTTTTACTTCACCTATCCGGTTTCAAAGCACGTGGATATGCCCGGCGTCGAGCTCATGGACGAAGCCGGAGTTCCGCTTCTCATCGACCGCTTCCCGTACGAGCAGCGTTTCCAATCGCTGCAACTGCTGCAACGCGGCTTACGGCTGAACTCGTTCCCGGGAGCTTTGAAGCGCGCTGTCGCGGCGAGTTCGCCCAAAGATTTCCTGGATGAATGGCAGATCGGAATCCCCTGGTCCGCTTCTCTCTACCGCCAGATGGAAGCGGATCTGATCCGGGCGCTCAAAGATCCCCAGGTCCGGTATCTCGATTACTTCACGGGCGATTACGATCACACCGCGCATCTCACGGCCGACCCAATCTCTCAGTTGCACACGCTCGAAAACCTGGACGCCCTGGTCGGACGCATCTGGAACGCGATCTCCGCCAGCCCTCTAGCGTCAGGCACAGCTCTTGTACTGGTTTCCGACCATGGCATGAACACGTCGGAGAAAATCTTCAGCCAGGGATTCAACCTGGTGGACTGGTTCAACAGCGCGGCAGGTGGCGGACATCACGTTCTGACCAACCGTCATCCTCTGACGGAGTTCAAACTCAAGGGACTCGACCCGTTCGTGTCGGAGGTCATCACGCCGAGTTCCCAATCCTCCTATCTGGCCGGCCAAGCCGACGAGTACCCCACCGTAATGCTCGATCTGGATGGAAACGAGCGGGCCAGCATCGGCCTGCGGAACAACACGCTAAACACTATCCAAATTCTTCTGGATCAGCTCATCCAGAAGCGACTTCCGGGTCCGGTTCGCAGCGCAGCGCTTTCGGCGCTGTTTCAAACACTCGACAAGGTGCGTGCTGAGTGGCGGCGCGATCTCGACGATCTTTCCCAGGAACTGGTGGCGCTCGACGCCCGCATCGACATCCAGCAGAATCGTGTGGAGGCGCAGCCCAAGAAATGGACTAAGGATCAGGTCAGCCGCGGCCTCGATAAGGACGCCCGGCGGGAGGCCGTGCAACTCGCTGCCTGGCGTGCGGAACGCAAGGCCTATGCGGAGTACGTGTCCGCAATCTGGCGGCTGCTCGATCTCACGCCCGCCGATTTCGATCCAGGCCGCTTCAAGATCACCGAGCTGATTCCGCCCAAGTCACTGGGCCCGCTAAACTCGCTATGGGATCTCCGGCACTATGTCACCGGCCGCGCGCCCGGCGGGCTGGTTCTCGACGAGAATGGATCGCTCGACTGGAACCGGAGCTTCACAACTGTCGATTACTTCGAGGCGCTCCGCTCGATTTCGGCGCGGAACAATGTGCAGCCAGGCATCGCGCCGCAGCCGGTCGATTTTATCGCCGTTCGCGTCCCGCAGGATACGCTCACGACGCTGGCTCCGGAGGATCGGCCGGATCGGGATGCGATTCTGGTTTGGCGCGATGCGGCGCATCGGGCGCTTATTCTGGCCCGCGGAAACGAGCTTCGCTATCTACCTGTGAACGACGACCTCCAGCCCGCCCCATGGTCCCCGGGTTTGCCCCTCGATCTGCTCGAAGACCCGATGCTGGCGATCCGCGCTGAAAACCGCGAACGCTGGCTCAGCCAATGGCACGACGAACGCGCCTGGCTCGATGCCGTGTACCGTACGCGATACTCGAACGGGATCATCAGCCTGGCCGAGGAGTTGCTCGATCCACCCGCCGCTGCTGACAATCCTCCGGACCGGTATCGAGAGCGCAAACGAAATCTGCGGCGCACCGACCTGCTGGTGCTCGCCAACGACCACTGGAATTTCAACGTGCGCGGCTTCAATCCGGGCGGCAATCACGGCTCGTTCTTCCGCGCATCGACGCACTCCGTGCTGCTGTTCGCCGGCGGCAAGGATACCCGTATTCCGGCCGGCCTGCGCGTCGAGACTCCTTACGACAGCCTGAGTTTCGTGCCCACGATTCTCGGCCTGATGGGCTTCCCGGAACCGGATCTTCCCGGTTCCGTCATCCGGGAACTGGTGGATTCGCGTTGATTCGCGCTTATTTCCGGCCTTTGGCGGCAGCTTCTTTTTCAGCCTGGCGCGCGCCACTCAGAGTATTGGCGAGTCCGTAGTTCCCCTCGTGGCAGCCGAATTCGTAGATCGGACCTGTGGTTTTGTTCCAGGCCAGTTCGGCCGTCCAGGGCTGATCCCACGTCGCGGGATCCTCCACGGTGAAGCGGTAAAGAATCGTGTCGGCATCCACGCGCGTGAAGCGCTCCACGACGTGCAGCTTGTCGCCCGATCCAAAAAACGGGTTCTGATCGTTGAAATTCGCCGTGTCGACCACCAGGGTGTCGCCTTCCCAATGCCCTCGGGAGTCGCCGCGCCACAGGCCAATGCTCTTCGCGGGATGCTGCTGCGAATCCGCGGAGGTGGGAATCACCCGCGCCGAATGGTTCATCTCGTGTAGAACAGTCACCACCCCCTGGCCCTGCATGATCTGGATATTGTTGTTATATCCGCGAGGCAGCATCGGCACGGCATCGTAGCCCAGGATGATGCAGCGCGCGCTCAGCGGGCGATTCTCCGGACCGTCGAACTCGTGCCCGCGGTTTTTGGCCGCGATATCGGCGTTCCGTTTCCGTGCCTCGGGCAATTGAGGCGGAATGGTGCCCGTCGGTCCGACAATCAGCGAAGTGCGCCGGTCCCACACCATGCTCGACTGGGCTTTATCCAAGCCGAACTGCGCGAAATCGTAGTGCACATCGTCCGCGGTTCCCTTCTCCGTGGGGCGTCCATCCGCGACATTCAGTTCGAGCCGCTCTTTGTCCTTCCTTTGCGCAGCCGCGATCTCTTCGTCGGTGTAGAATTCCTTCGACCCCAGATTCTTCGGGCGCTCCAAAGGCGTCAAGGTGTTGTTGGTCCAGTAGCCCTGAAGGTCGGGCACTCCCTCCGGAGTGCGTCCGACTTTGAAGTTCTTGGCGGACGCGGCCTTCGAATCCCCTTTAGCCGCAGAGCCCGACTGGCCTGCCAGCGGACCCAGCGCCACGCTGAAGGTCAGGAATGCGGCCAGACCGCTGGAAGCGAGAACTCTATTCCTCATGGAATCCTCCCTACATCGCTCCTACCCGGCCTGCGCCCGCTTGGCCGGTTGAGCACCAGCCAAATGATATCTCACTGCGGTCCGGAGTTGAAGCCCGCGTTCACCGGCATTCAGAGGCAATCAGTAGCCGCGGCCGTAGTTCTTGCGAACGATCGCCAACAGAATCACCAGATATCCGAGCAGGCGCAGCAGATACAGCCAGGGGCTGTCCTCATTCGGCTTCGGCAGGAGAAGAACCGCGATCCGGTACGCGGCCTCGATCGCGAACGAGACGGCGAAAGCCAGGAAGAAGCCAGCGTCGTCAGGCTCCCCAGTACGTAAACTGCCGGTCCCATAGCCGCCCCTACCTATTCGTGAAACGGAAAGCACGCGCGAACGCCCGGACAGCGGAGGAGGGTTTCGCATGGACCTAGCTTCTTCCGGCTCGATCCAGAGCCGTCCTGCGATAGCTTCGACCCCCCAAGATTCCGAGGACTCCTGCCAAGTAGGCAGCAGGGCCTCGAGATGAGGGACGGTATCGATCTTCTCAAGGATAAAGCGACGACTTCCGCGCGGTCTGCGGTTTCTTCAGAAGGAGCCATGCGAGTACTGCCGGTCGAGCTCCGGCGGTAGCGGCAACTTCTCAGTATCGCAATTGACTGGGAGCACCCTATACCCTGAAGACGGTATTTTCGGCCGGGCCTGTTTGTAGCGTTGAAACACCGGTTCCCGCTACACTCGAACTCGTACATGGTAGACGAACATGGATCAGGACAATCTGCGCGATCTGCTTGAACAGGTGCGCGCCGGCGCCGTCGAGGTGGAGGCCGCAATCGAGCGCTTGCGTCACCTGCCGTTCGAGGACCTGGGCTTCGCCAAGGTGGATCATCACCGGGCGCTGCGCCATGGCATCCCTGAGGTGGTTTTCGGCAAAGGAAAAACCGCCGACCAGGTCAGCGCGATTGTCGCGAGCCTGCTCAGCAAGGCGCAGAACGTTCTGGTCACGCGCGCCGACAAATTCACAGCCGAGCGCGTCGTTCGCGAATATCCACAGGCTGAATTTTTTCCCGCTTCCGGAGCGATCCGCGTATGGCGCGATCGAACATTGCGGGGAAAAGGCAAAATCGCGGTGGTGTGCGCCGGGACCAGCGATCTCCCGGTGGCCGAGGAAGCCCAGGTCACGGCAGAAGTCATGGGTAACGAAGTCATCGCGATTCACGACATCGGAGTGGCGGGCATCCATCGCCTGATGCAGAATCGCGAGCGCCTGTCGGAAGCGCGCGTGGTGATCGTGTGCGCCGGCATGGAGGGCGCGCTGCCAAGCGTGGTGGGCGGGCTGGTCACAGCGCCGGTCATCGCGGTACCGACCAGTATCGGCTATGGCGCCAGCTTCCAAGGCTTGGCCGCCCTGCTGGGGATGCTGAACAGTTGCGCCAGCAACGTGACAGTCGTGAATATCGACAACGGCTTCGGAGCCGGTTACGCGGCGAGCCTGATGAACCGCCTGTAGCCGCTAGCGCGCGGCCTGCGCGATCTCACGGCCGCCGGTCATCCGGTCGAGATCCTGGCGCGAGTAGTAACGCCCCTGCGCGAAGACGCCGGCGATCCGGCGGGTATTGCCGATATCCTGGAGCGGGTTCCCTTCGAGAAGAATCAGATCCGCGATCTTGCCCGTTTCCACCGATCCCATTTCGCTCTGCCATCCGAGCAGCCGGGCCGGGGCGAGTGTGGCCGATTCCAATGCTTCCCGCGGCGACAATCCCGCCGCGACAAGCTGTGTCAGCTCGCTCTGCAAGCTCCCCCGCGAGGCGCTATAGGCGTCCGCGCTGCCGGTGGCTGCAAGAAGCTCCACCTTATAGGTCTTCGCCAGAGCCGTGAGCTGATACAGCTTTGCCGACGTCCCGCCCTGGCCCAACACTGCCTGGCTCAATAGGGGTGAAATCCGCGTTCCCATCATCGCGCAGCGCTGGAAAAACTGCGCCACGCTGTCCTCAGTCAGCGCCGCGAGGTTAGACAAACCCTCGACGATCCCCTGCCTCGCATTCACGGCTTCAAGCGGAGACACGTCTGCTGGAATCGCGCCGTCAAAGCGGAGACGCCAGTGACGCGCTTGCTCGGCAAGCGCCAAATAGGCTTCGCGCGACAGATCCGGCAGGATCTGGATGAAGTCGACCGAGTCCTGGAAAAGGCGGTCGAACGCCTGTCTCGCGGTCTGGGCTGTCGGCGCGGTCATTCCGCCGACCGCGGGTCCGCTGGCGACAATCCGCGGTCCGATGGCCTTCCCTTTCTGAATCTCCAACCGCGATTCCGCGGCCTTGAGATAATCGCCGCCCGGATCGCGGATTCCGGTGACGCCGAAAGCGAGAAAAGCCGGAAGCTGTTGGTCGGGCTTGCGGAGTTGAACTTCCATGTCCCACAGCCCGGGCGCAAGATAGCGGCCGGTTCCATCCACAACGCGCGCGTTCACCGGGACTTTCACAGCGCCCCGGACGCCGACTGCCGTGATCCGGTCTCCTTCGATAACCGCGGTAACATGCTGCCGGAGTGTTCCGGAGGCGACATCGACAACCGTGACATTGTCGACCACCGTCGCCCCAAACAGGGGCACACTTAGTACTCCGATGAGGGCCAAGCGAAAACGCATTTGAGGTATTGTACATCCGTTGTGCTATCCTTGAAAGAGTTTATTGCCCGCTCGGCAATAATCTTCCAGGACAGCTTATTTATGCCGAAGTTAAAAACCCATAAAGGTGCGGCCAAGAGGTTCAAGAAGACCGGGACCGGCAAAGTCAAACGCCGGCATGCGTTTGCCCGGCACATCCTGACTTCCAAACCGCGCTCGCGCAAGCGCCGGCTGGGCAACGCCGCTATCGCGGACGACGCGAATTCGCCGGAAATCAAACGCATGCTTCCGTACTAGGGAGAGCCGCGAGGCTTTTCCGCAAGTGGACAGCGCGCCGCACGTGCCTGATCCGCCGCTTTTTTGAACACCAGTAAAGGAGACAAAACGTGCCGAGAGTTAAACGTGGAACCAAGCGCCGGGCGAACCGGCGAAAGACCCTGGGGCTCGCCAAGGGATTCTTCTTAACCAAGAGTAAGCTGCATCGATCCGCGCAAGAGGCGGTCGAGAAGTCGCTGCGCTACGGCTACGTCGGCCGGCGTCTGAAGAAACGCGATTTCCGCGCGCTGTGGATCACGCGCATCGGCGCCGCGTGCCGGGCAGCCGACATGTCTTACAGCCGTTTCATGAGCGGACTTAAGAAAGCCGGGATCGACCTGAACCGCAAGGTTCTGGCGGATCTGGCGTTGAACGATGGTCCGGCGTTCAGCGCGCTGGTGAATCAGGCCAAGGCAGCACTCGAAAAGGTGTAAACCGGTGGAAGCTGAAGACGACGCACTGGCCAGCCTAGAAGAGCGCATCCACCGTACTGTTCAACTGGTGTCCACCCTCCGCAGCGAGCGCGACGCCGCTTTGGCCGACGCGCAAAAGTTGCGAGCCGAGATAGAGGACCTTCGCAGCCAGCGAAAGCAGGCGCGCATCCGTATCGAAAAACTCCTCGGGCAGATGGACCTGATCCGGGAAGCGTAAGATATCCCAAGGGCGGCCGCGAGCCGCAGCGGAAAGGAGATTCGTCCGCATGGATACCGGGGCAGAACGCAAGACCGTCCACGTCACGATTTTTAACCAGCCCTATACGCTCGCCGTGAGCGGCGAAACGGGAGAAGTGGAAGCGCTGGCTCACTCTGTCGACCAGCTCATGACCGACATCGCGGCGAAGGCCGGTAACGTCGATGGAAGCCGTGTAGCGGTTCTGGCCTGTTTGCATCTGGCAGATCGCCTGCGCGGGCTCGAGCAGGAACTATCCGATTTTCGCAGCCAGGTCGGCGAGAGAACGCGGCAATTCTCCCTCATGCTGGATCAGGCGATTCGGTAGCCCGCAAAGGGCGCGCGGGCGTCCTCAATAAAACCGAGGGAGCTGCCCCGCGCGCTCCGTTTTGCGGGCATTTGTTTAGGAGCAGCCGTGGACATTCTTGTTTCTCCTCTATTGGCGAACCTGAATCGCGAACAGGCCTGGCTGGAGCACGGCTTCGGAACACGCACCTCCAACCTGGATCAATCCGGCATGGCCAGCCTGAAGCAGATCCATTCGAAGACGGTCCTTCTGGGCCGGAGCCCCGGCTGCGCGGGCGAAGGGGATGCGCTTACCACCAGCATTGTGGGTCTCCCCATCTCGGTTCGAACTGCGGACTGTTTTCCGATTCTGTTAGCCGACCCGGAAACGCGCACCGTCGCGGCCGTCCATGCAGGATGGCGGGGAACGGCTGCCCGCGTTGCCCAAGCCGCTGTCGCTCGCATGAGGGCGGAATTCGGAGCCGATGCCCGGAACATACACGCCGCCATCGGCCCCGGAATCGCCAAATGTTGCTACGAAGTCGGCGAAGAAGTTGCCCGGCAGTTCGGAATGCAGCACAGCGGAAAACTCGATTTAGCTGTGGAAAACGCGGGCCAGCTCATCGCGGCCGGAGTCAACGCGGCGCGCATCGACCTGGTGGGAGGCTGTACATTTTGCAACGCGGCAAAATTTTTTTCCTGGCGCCGCGATCGCGATCAAGGACGCATGGTTTCGTTTATACGCCGCCTGGCCTGATCTGCGGAAACACTAAGGGCGCGGCCGTTGGATAATGCATGCGGACCGCGCCCTCGAAATTACCAGATCGGACAGACCGGATGAGGCTGATCGAGCTTAGGCTGCGTTCACCAGCAGCTCGTCCATGTTCTCGTTCTCGCCCTGGTTGCGGTCGGCGATTTCCTGGCATTGAATGCAGAAAGCCGTCCATGGCACGGCGGCCAGTCGTTTCGGACTGATGTCCTCTTCGCAGTGCAGACACACTCCGAAGCTGCCTTCTTCGATACGGCGCAACGCTGCGCGCACGTTTCGCAGCAGATTCGATTCGCGGTCCAAATTGCGGATGGCGAGCTCGCGCTCCGCGGCGTGTTGCACTTCGTCCAGCGCATCGGGACTCTTCTCGATCGCGATGCCCTCGCGGTTGCGGACCAGTTGGACCAGCTCTGCCTGCTTGGCCTCCAGTATATTTCTGTACTTGTTCAATTCACTCTTCGTCATGTTTCTGCCCTCTCCTGTCTCTTCCGGTAATTCTTTTTTTAATTGTTCTTACCGTCTTCTACGATCGCGTCTGTCTCTAACCCGTTGACGTCGCTTTCAGCTAAGCCATTAGACGTGGCGGCAACCAAAAAGGTTCACGCTTTCCAACCCTCGGTTTACAAGGAGCTTTGGGTATGCCAAGTGGCCAAAAGGCCGCTTGCCACTACGTGGAGACCCAGTGAGGAGGCGACAGCCTCATGGATGCCCAACCTCAAGCTTTCGGCAACGGAGCTTTCAAAGAACCTTACCACAACTGCAGCCCTGAACGCAAGCAATCTCAGTGCCAACGTTCGTTCACCGCTCTTTGCCGGCACCTTAAGGGCCAAACTTCCCGATGACTTTTCCTATCGGACTTAAGCCCGCAAAACATTACCCGAACGCCGGACCCATGCCTGCCCATGCTCTAAGTCCTTCTATCCAGGACTTCTATCGATCTCTTCCGGAGACACACTTGACGTATACTGTGGTCTGGCCTTCCCGAAATTCTCAAAAAAATCGATGTCCCAAGCCCCCCGAACCATCGGATTTGCCGCGTGCGCAATCTTTATCCTGCTCGGAGTGCTCGTAATTCCTTACGCGGGAATTCAGGCGGACGAGGCTCTCTTTTCCGCCCCTTTATTTCCGTATGTGCCTCCTGGAATGAGCCTGCCCCGTCTACCCCACCAGCTTCCTCTGATGGTGATGACCTACCTTGGGTCGCTAAAGACCGTCCTGTACTGGCCCATCTTTCGGATCTTTGGAAGCAGCGTTTGGACGCTACGGCTCCCGGTAGTGCTTCTGGGATCAGTAACAATATTTTTTTTCTTTAAGTTGGCTCGAGAATCCCTGGGAGCCACAGCGGCCGGAATCGGCAGTGTGCTGCTGGCCACCGACCCCGTTTTCCTGCTTACTAATACCTTCGACTGGGGACCGGTCGCCCTGGAACACGCGTTTTTGGTAGCAGGGTGCTACCTGATCTATTGTTTCGGGCGGAACACTCCCCATCCCCGCCTGTGGAACCTCGCGGGGGCGTTTCTGTGTTGGGGGCTGGCGCTGTGGAATAAGGCGATCTTTATTTGGGCACTGACCGGCCTGGCCGCAGGCGGGATGCTGGTATTTTGGCCAGAGATAAGGCGCCGATTGTCGCCGCGCCATATCTTGATTGCCGGCGGCGCATTTTTGTGCGGCTCGCTGCCGCTGATCGTCTACAATCTGAGCAATTCGAGCGCGACTGTCACGGAAAACGCGCGCCTGGATCCGCGCGGCGTCCCCGGGAAATGGATTCAGTTTGAAAACGCAGCGAACGGGACATCGTTGTTCGGCTACATGGTGGGCGAGAACTGGTGGTCGAATCCGAAAACGCCGCGATCGCCCGTGGGACGGGTTGCCGGATGGATTTCCGAGCATCTGGGCGAACATCGCCGCACCGGTTTTTACTACGTGCTGGGATTACTCCTGCTAGGCGCGCCCTGGTGGTGGAAGCACCGCTCTGCGCGGTTTTCGCTGGTTTTCGTGGCCGTAACGTGGTTCATGATGGCCCTGACGCGCGACGCCGGAGCTTCGGCGCATCACGTGATTCTGCTGTGGCCGTTCCCGATCCTGTTTGCTGTCGCTGCGCTTGTCTCGATCCCGTGGAGGCCGCTCGTCTGGATAACTGGCGCGGTAATCATCGCAATGAATCTGCTCGTAGTGAATCAGTACGTCTTTCAGTTCGAACGAAACGGCGCCGGTGAAGTCTTTACAGACGCTCTGAATCCGCTGTCTGCGGCGCTCGACCGATTTTCCGACCGGAATCTCTACGTAATCGATTGGGGTCTTTACGAGAACCTGAATCTTCTGCATCAGGGGAGACTGAAATTTCGTTTTGGGATCGGCCCGCTAGGCACCGATTCCCCTGGCCCGGACCAGATTGGTGAGCTTCGCAGCATGCTCCAGGATCCGAGCGGGCTAATCCTGGACCATGTCCGCGAGCATGAGGTGTTCCCGAACGTAGGGGTGCGCCTGGACCGGGCGGCCCGCTCCATGGGATACCGCCGGGAACCGGTGGCGACGTTTTCGGACTCCAATGGACGGCCCATGTTCGAAATCCTCCGCTATCTGCCATCCGAATAGGTTGCCGAGGGAGTCTGTCCCATTCTGTCTCAAGCCCCGTGTCCAGGCTCCCCAAGTCAAGGAGCTATAATGGACCTAACCCTTCTGTAATGAGAACTTAACTTCGGACTGCTATATGCAGAAGCAGTTCTGGATTCGTCTGACATGCGTGTGTTTTGCCGATTTGCGACAGGCTTGGCCGGTCTTGCCGGCATCCTGATCCCGCTCTCGGCGACCACCCTCGAACGGCTCACGGTTGAGGAAATGTCGCAGCAGTCGACGGCGGTCATCCGCGCCCGCGTGACCGGATCCCGCACCGCCTCCCGCGGAACCGACATCTACACCTATTTCCAGCTTCAGATTCTGGAGACCTGGAAGTCTTCCGGCCGGGCGATAACCGAAGTCGCCGTGCCGGGCGGCGTGGCGAACGGGGTCAGGCAGATCGCCACCGGCGCTCCGGACCTGAAAATCGGCCAGGAGTACGTTCTGTTCCTCTGGACCAGCCGCGCCGGACTGACCCAGATCATCGGTCTGTCCCAGGGCGTTTTTCGAATTTCCGCCGATGATTCGGGTGCAGTGCTTGCACAACGGCCCGCCGCAACCGAGCTCATGCTCGACCGCTCCGGCAGCCCGGTCACGGACAGCCCGATCAGCATCCAGGCACGTGACCTCCGCGCGCGGGTTGTTCGGGCTCTAGGAGCGGCCAAGTGATGCGGCATACGATCCTGCGAGCCGCGCTAGCCCTGGCGATATTGTTTGGGCTCACTTCCGTTTCCTCCGCTTATTACTATTGGACGTACTTCCCCGGCACAGCCGGACCGTTCCAACCCTACTCCGCGAAATTCGATTTGAGCGCGCTGCTGGATAAGACCGTTCTGTATTTCATCTCTGACAAGGGTCCCGGCAAGCTGGTGGACGGGGACAACTACGATGCGCTGGTGAGCCAGATCCGCCTGGCGGCCGAAACCTGGAACGCCGTGCCGAGCTCCGATATTCGCATTCGTTTTGGCGGTTTCGAGACTCTCGGAACGGCGCAGGCCACTCCCGGCATTGACGTGGTGTTCGATGACGACATGCCTCCGGGACTTCTCGCGCAGACCAAGCCCTTTCTGCCCGCCGATGTCGGCGATCTGACCAAAGGCCCGGGATTCGTGCCGATTCTGCGATCGAAAGTGCAGTTGCGCAGCGATCTCACGTTGAAGCAGCAGGCCAGTTACTCGGATACGTTTTTCCTGACGATGGTTCACGAGTTCGGACATTCGCTGGGTCTGCAGCATTCGACCGTCTCGGCAAGCATGTCGACAGTGACCACCCGTGCGACAACCAAAGCGCGCCCGCTGGCGGCGGACGACATCGCCGCAATTTCCCTGCTGTACCCAGTGGCCGGATGGACGGCAACTACAGGCAGCATTACAGGACGCGTCGCGCTGAACGGGAACGGCGTGAACCTGGCCAGCGTTACTGCGCTCTCGGCGAACGGGACCGCGATCAGTGCGCTGACTAATCCGGACGGAAGCTACCGCATCGACGGAATTCCTCCCGGCGATTACTACATCTACACGCAGCCCCTGCCGCCTCCGCAACAGGACGAGCTCACGCCCGCCGCGATCGTTCCGCCCTCGGATTCGCACGGCGGTTCGTTTGCGGCGTTCACGGGTTTCGCCGGACAATTCTTCCCGCATACGCGGGATTGGACGCAAGCGGTCACGGCGTCGGTCAAGGCGGGCGCCATTGTTCCGAACGTGAATTTCGATGTCGATCCACGGCCGGGCCCGAGTATCTACAGCATGAACGTCCTGGGTTACCTGGGCCCATCGGGCAAGGAAGCGTATGTTCACACGCCGTTGCTGGTTTCCGGATATCGGGGATGGATCGTATTCAACGGTGCGGGCACGCTGGTTCCGAATTCTACAAACCTGACACCGGGTCTGGCCGTGAATGCGATCGGTCCCGCGGCCCGGCTGGAGCCGCAGTACTTGGGTTACTTCACCGCCGGCTATCTCCTGACGGTGGTGGACGCGAACCAGGTGTCGCAACCCACTCCGGTTGCCCTTGCCGTCACAACGCCGAACGATCTGTACGTGTTGCCGGCAGCGTTGACAGTGGTTCCATCAGCCGGTCCGGCGATCAGCTCGGTTTCCGGCTCGACCGATGCGCTCGGCAACGGATCGGTGACCATCAAGGGCGACAATCTGAGCCAGGACACGCGCGTGATGTTCGATGGCGCGCCCGCCACGGCGATCCAGAAGAACGACGACGGCAGCTTCACGGTGACGGCACCGCCGGCGATCGGAGCACACACCGCCGTATTGGAAGCGCTGACAAATGACGGGCAGACTTCAATCCAGACCATGGGCACGCTGCCTCAGCCGACGTTCACCTACGCCTCGCCCGATCATCCATCGATTTCGATCACTCCCGGAACGGTGACCGCCGGAACGGACATGATGATCGAAGTGGACGGCATCAACACGAACTTCGCCGACGGCCAGACCGTTATCGGATTCGGATCGAGCGACGTTTCCGTCCGGCGGATCTGGATTCTCGATCGCGGCAGGGCGCTGCTCAATATTTCCGTAAATGCGGCAGCCTCAGGCGGACTGGTGACGGTCACCGCAGCGACCGGTATCCAGGCTGTGACTCTCCCAGCCGGGCTACAAATCCAGCCGATTGCAGCTCCAGCCAGCGGCAGTGCCATCCAGCCGATGACGCTCCGCGTTCCCGTGCTGAATCTGGCCACGGGTTTGGCCGGCGTGCCGACGGGAGGCACCGCGGTGATCGTTAACGCCGGACTGCCTGCCAGCCTGAGCGGCTGGACGCTGACCATCGGCGGCGTGCACGCCGATTTCACTGTCGACAGCAACTCCAATATTCGCGCGGTGGTCCCGGGCGGGCTACCGCTGGGACCGGCCGTGGTGAAGCTCACCTCGCCCAACTCGGATCCGATCGCGCCGGTTCTGGTCAATATCGACGCGCAGCCGCCGGCGATTCAGGCAGCCTACGATCAGCACACCGCCACAACCCTCACCTTCGTCGATGCGCTTCACCCGGCCGCACCGGGGGATGTGCTGTTCGTCGATGTGGGCAAATTGAATGGCGGCGGCCCCGCAGTGCCCGCTTCAAGCGTTCACATCAGCATCGGCGGAGTCGACCACATCGCTACGTCGCTAGCGCCGATTCTCGAGTTCGGCTTAATTTCGGATGTGGTCCGCGTGCAATTCACGCTGTCTACCGGCCTGCCAGGCGGCGCGACCCAGCCGATGACCGTCCGCATCGGCACGCGGGTTTCTCCGTCCTATACTCTGAACGTCATCCCGCCGGCTCCCGTGCAACCTTCGAAACAAAACTAAGATCGCCTTCCAGGAAATCGTATTCCGGCAGGCGCTCGGGAGCTTCCCACACGATCCGCTCGAACTGCAGGTTACGCGGTTCGCCCTGGAACTGCGTTACCCGATAAAAGCGAAGCACCGCACGGAACCCGTTGGGATAAGCGACCTCGTAGAAATCCATCTCTTCGCCGACTTCGGCTGCGACGTCCAGCTCTTCGCGGAGTTCGCGGGCCAGCGCCGCCTCTGGAGTCTCACCCGGCTCGACCTTGCCTCCTGGAAATTCCCACTTGAGCGGGTGCCGGCCTCCGCGCTTGCGTTGCGCGATGAGAATTTTTCCCTCGCGCAGGATCACGGCCGCGACCACCTGGACGGGAGCGTTTTGAAGCGGTTGCAATTTTCCATTCTAGTCGTAGAGGTAAGCTGAAATTATGCGGATCCTGGCGACGCTCGCCGTCGCGCTTATCCTCGCGGCCTGCCAGTCGTCGGTCAAGGAAGAAGCGAAAGACGAGCCGCTCAAGAAATACGCGCTGCACGGCGAGGTGCTGCGTCTCGACGCTCAGGGCAAAATCGCGGCCATCAAGCACGGGAAGATCGGCGACTGGATGGAAGCGATGACGATGGAGTTCCCGGTGAAGGATCAAGCCGAATTCGACAGGCTGAAAGCCGGCGAAACCATCGACGCCACCGTCAACGTGCAAGGCAACAACTACTGGGTGAGCGATATTCACGAAGCGTCCGCGGCGGCTCCAGCGGCGAAGTAACTCCTCGTGCCGTGATACGCTAAAGTATTGCGCCGATACTATGCCCGCGCAGGTCAGCGAGTCTTTTGTCCTGCGCACGTACCCCTACCGGGAAGCGGATCTGATCGTGAGTTTCTTCACCCGTGACCAGGGGAAGCTGCGGGGTGTTGCGCGGCGGGCCAAGCGTCCGAAAAGCGCCTTCGGATCGGGTCTGGAGCGGCTTTCCCAAGTCCGGATGGCCTACTTTCTCCGCGAAAACTCTGAGCTGGCGAACTTGTCGAGCTGCGAGTTGATCGAATCGCAGTTCGGATTGCAGTCCGATTATGGCTGCTCTCTGGCGCTGGATTATTTTACGGAGGTGACCGAGCAACTGATGCCGCCGCATGAGCCGAGCGATAAATTTTTCCGCCTGCTCAAAGCCACGCTCGACACACTGCGCGCCGGCGGCAGCATGTGGCCGGCCGTAGACTATTTCACGCTGTGGTCGGTTCGGCTCACGGGCGTACTGCCGGAATTGCGCGTCAGCCGCGAAGCTGGCGAGATTGTGGAAGAGATGTTTGTCCGCAGCCTGCCGGATCTCACTCCCCGCGCGTGGACGAAATCGACTCTTTCCGGCCTGCGCCGGAACCTGATCCGCGCAATGGAACACCATGTGGAACGCAAGTTCCTGACGGTCCCGCTGCTCGAATCTCTATAGTTCATGGACACGTATCAAGACACCGTTTTCAAGCTGAAGCGCTACTGGGCCGACCGCGGCGCGATTATACAGGAGCCCTACGACGTCGAAGTCGGCGCAGGCACCATGTGCCCCGAGACGTTCCTGCGCGTGCTGGGACCGAAGCCGTACAGAGTCGCCTATGTGCAACCCAGCCGACGTCCCGCCGATGGCCGCTACGGCGAAAATCCGAACCGCCTCTACAAACACCAGCAGCTCCAGGTGATCCTGAAGCCCACGCCCGATGACGTGATCGAGCAATACCTGGGAAGCCTCAAAGCGATCGGCATCGATCTTTCGAAGCACGACATCAAGTTCGAGGAAGACAACTGGGAGTCGCCCACGCTGGGCGCATGGGGGATCGGCTGGCAGGTGATGCTCGACGGGCTGGAGATCACGCAGTTTACGTATTTCCAGCAGTGCGGCGGCATCGATCTCGACTTGGCTCCGGCCGAGCTGACCTACGGCCTCGAGCGCCTGTGCGCATTTCTGCAAAACGTGGAGAGCGTGTTCGACATCGAGTGGGCGCCGGGATTCAAGTATCGCGACGTGCGCCTGACCGACGAAGTGCAGTTTTCCGTTTACAATTTTGAGACCGCCAACGTGGAGCGCCTCTGGCGGTTGCTCGCCGAGCATGAAGCCGAATGCAAGGATCTGCTCAAGCAGTATGAAAAATATCCTGAGAAGGGCCGTTTTCCGGTGCTCGCCGCATACGACCAGGTATTGAAGTGCTCGCACCTGTTTAACCTGCTCGACGCACGTGGGGCGATCTCGGTCACGGAACGCGTCGGAGTGATCAAGCGAGTGCGCGATCTGGCGGTGGGTGTGGCGAAGCTGTGGGCGGATCAACAGTCGGAAAGCGAAGGGGCTGCCGCGTGAGCCTGGATTTTCTGCTCGAAATCGGCACGGAAGAAATTCCGCACTGGATGATTCCGGGCGCGCTGGAGCAGCTCCGCAAACTGGATCTGCTAGGCGCAACGCCGGAGGTGGAAGCAACGCCGCGGCGGCTGGTCGTGCGCGCAACGGGTGTGCCGGATCGGACGCCTGATACGGAACAAGTCGTCAAGGGGCCTCCGATTTCCGCAGGCGATAAGGCAGCAGAAGGATTCGCACGCAAGCAGGGAGCGGATGCCTCAGCGCTGCGTAAGTCCGGAAACTACTACGAGCTCGTCAAGAAAGTCTCAGGGCGCGCGGCGCGTGACATTTTGGCTGAATCGCTGCCGGCGGCGATCCTTGGGATTCAGTGGCCCAAGACCATGTTCTGGACCACGCGCGATGGCCCGCGTTTCATCCGCCCGATCCGCTGGCTGGTGGCGTTGCTCGGCGAGCAAGTGATCCCCTTCGAGATCGCCGGCGTGAAGAGCGGGAATGTCACGCGCGGGCATCGGCAATTGGGGGCGTCGGCAATTCCAGTAACGATCGCCAGCTACGAAAGCGAGCTTCGCAAGAACGGCGTGATCCTTGCGGCTCACGAGCGGCGGCACAAGATCGAGAAGGAAGCCGCCGATCTCGGCGCGAAGCTCGACGGGGACCTGGTGGAAACGCTCACCTACATCACGGAATTCCCGACGGCCATCAAGGGCGATTTCGATCCCGCGTACCTGGCTCTGCCGGCCGAAGTCTTGACCACGGTGATGCGGCACCATCAGAAATATTTTTCGGTGGAAGACGGCGCTGGACTCGCGCCGCATTTCGTCGCCGTCATGAACACGTCGGGCGATCCCGATGGCCTGGTGAAACACGGCAATGAGCGCGTTCTGCGTGCTCGCTTCAACGACGCGCGGTTCTTCTGGGACGTCGATCAAAGCAAGAAACTGGCGGATCGCGTGGACGACCTGGCGCACGTCACGTTCCAGGCCAAGCTCGGATCGTACAAAGAGAAGACGGATCGCGTGGTCGCCCTGGTGAAGGAACTCGGCGGCAACGCGCATGCCCAGCGCGCGGCGCTGCTGTCGAAGTGCGACCTGACCACAGAAATGGTCAAGGAGTTCACGGATCTCCAGGGCGTGGTCGGCGGACTTTACGCGAAAGTTCAAGGTGAGCCGGAACCGGTGTGGAGAGCGATCTACGAGCATTACCAGCCGCTCAGCATGGAGGATTCGATTCCTGCGACGCCCGAAGGACAGATCGTCGCTCTGGCAGACAAGCTCGATACGCTGCGGAGCTGCTTCAGCATCGGCCTGGTTCCGAGCGGCTCGAAAGATCCGTTCGCGCTGCGGCGCGCCGCGCAAGGAGTAGTGAAGATCCTGGTCGAGGCCAAGCTGGATTACAAGCTCGGCTGGTTGGCGCAGGATGGGTTGTACGAATTCTTGATCGAGCGGATTCAGCACTACTTCCGCGAAATTCGCGGTTTCAAGTACGACGAAGTGAATGCTGTGATGGCCTCTGGCTGCGGAACCCTGGCCGATGTGGAAGCGCGGCTTACCGCGCTGGCGGCTGTGCGTCCGACAGAAAACTTCGAGCCCTTGGCGGCGAGTTTCAAGCGGATTCGCAACATCCTGAAGCAGGCGGAATTCCAGCCTTCGCAGCCGCTGGATCCAGCGCTGCTTGAAACGGGGCCTGAGCGCGACCTGCATTCTGCGTTCGAGAAGGTTCGGGCGGCCACCGATGGCAGTCCGTATCTGGATGCTCTTGGCAGCGTAGCCAGCCTCCGTCCGAGAGTCGATTTGTTCTTCGACAAAATACTGGTGAACGCGCCCGATGCGCGCATTCGCACGAACCGTCTTACTCTACTTCATCAACTTCTTACCGAATTTTCGACGATCGCGGATTTTTCGGAGATCGTGACCTCAGGAGACCAGAAATCATGAAAACGTACGTTTATAGTTTTGGCGGAGGCTCGGCCGACGGCGACGGCAAGATGAAAGACATCCTCGGCGGCAAAGGCGCCGGCCTTGCCGAGATGAGCCGCGCGGGCGTGCCCGTGCCTCCGGGTTTCACGATCTCCACCGAGGTCTGCAACATCTTTTTCCAGAACGGGAACAAAGTGCCGCGCGAGATCGATGAGCAGATGTTTGCCGCGCTCGGCAAGCTGGAATCGCAGATCGGTAAGAAGCTGGGCGATCCTGACAATCCGCTACTGGTGAGCGTCCGCAGCGGCGCGAAATTCTCCATGCCGGGAATGATGAACACCATCCTGAACCTCGGCCTGAACGACAAGACCGTCGAGGGTCTGGCCAAGCGCAGCGGCAATCCGCGCTTCGCCTACGACAGCTACCGGCGCTTCATTCAGATGTTCGGCGAAGTCGCCCTGAACATCGACATGGCCAAGTTCGATCACATCTTCGACTCGCGCAAGCACAAGGCAAAGGTCAAGCTGGATACCGAGCTTAGCGCGTCCGACCTGAAGGCCATCATCGCCGATTATCTGAAGCTGGTTCAGAAGGAGACGAAGAAACCGTTCCCGCAAGATGCACGCGAACAGTTGATCCTGTCCCGTGATGCTGTCTTCAAATCCTGGTGGAATCCCAAGGCCGCCTACTACCGCAAGATGGAAAAAATCCCGGACGAGATCGGCACCGCCGCCAGCGTCCAGGCGATGGTCTTCGGAAACACCGGCGAAAACTCGGCGACAGGCGTCGGTTTCACGCGCGATCCCGCCACCGGCGAAAAGCTGTTCTACGGCGAGTTTCTGATCAACGCGCAGGGCGAGGACGTGGTGGCCGGCATCCGCACGCCGCAGCCGATCTCGGAGCTCGAAACCGTCATGCCGGAGGCATATCGCCAGCTTCGCGAGATTACGGCGAACCTGGAGCGCCATTACCGCGACATGCAGGATTTCGAGTTCACCATTGAGGACGGCACGCTGTACATGCTGCAAACCCGCAACGGGAAACGCACGGGGCAAGCAGCGGTGCGCGTGGCCGTCGAGATGGTCGACGAAGGACTGATCACCAAGAAAGAAGCTGTCCTTCGTGTGGCGCCGCAGCAGCTCTATCAGCTCCTGAATCCGATTTTTAACGAGGCTTCGCTCAAGAAGCTGGTAAATATCGCGACGGGGATCGCCGCGAGCCCCGGCGCCGCCGTGGGACGCGTCGCCTTCACCGCCGAAGACGCCGTGGAGATGAGCGCGCACGGTCCGGTGATTCTGGTTCGCAAGGAGACGACACCGGACGACATCCACGGAATGGACGTTGCCAAGGGCATTCTGACGGCCGTCGGCGGAAAATCCAGTCACGCTGCTGTTGTCGCGCGCGGGATGGGCCGTCCCTGCATCGTGGGCGCCGGAGCGATCTCCATCGAAGAGCGCGCCAAGAAATTCACAGTCCCCGTCGACAAGAAATCGGTCACGGTAAAAGAAGGCGACTGGATCTCGATGGACGGCACCACCGCCAAGGTTTATCTGGGCAAGGCCGTGACCAGCGAGCCCGATCCGAACTCATCTTTCTTCGGTCAACTGATGCACTGGGCGGACGAGTTTCGGGGCACCTTCGGCGTGCGGGCCAACGCCGACATTCCGCGCGACGCGAAAACCGCGCGCTTCTACGGCGCGGAAGGCATCGGCCTGTGCCGCACCGAGCACATGTTCTTCGCCGAGGACCGCATCCCGCACATGCAGGCGATGATTCTGGCGCGCGACGTGAAGGCACGCACCAAGGCTCTGCAAAAGCTGCTCCCGATGCAGCGCAAGGATTTCATCGGCCTGTTTGAGGCGATGAACGGGCTGCCCGTGGTGATCCGCACGCTCGATCCTCCTCTGCACGAGTTCCTGCCCAAGCGCGAAGAGCTGATGGTGGATATCGCCAGACTGCCGCACGCCGGCGCTCCGCTCAAGAAGGAGTTTTCGGAAAAATACCGCATCAAGCCGGGCGAGCTGAAGAAGCAGTTGCCGGAGCTGCTGAAGCGCGTCGAAGAACTGCACGAATTCAATCCGATGCTGGGTCATCGCGGATGCCGGCTCGGGATCACGTATCCCGAAATCACCGAAATGCAGGCCCGCGCGATCTTCGAAGCTGCGGCGCACGTCGCCAAGAAAGGCGTCAAGGTGATTCCCGAGGTGATGATTCCGCTGGCCGGAAGCTTGCGGGAGGTCGAACACCAGAAGGAAATCGTCGTCCGCATCGCCAAGGACACCCTGAAGAAAGCCGGCCAGGAAAAGCTGCATTACTTAGTGGGGACGATGATCGAGATTCCACGCGCCGTGATCACGGCCGATCAGATCGCCAGGGAAGCCGAGTTTTTCAGCTTTGGAACGAATGATCTGACCCAGACAACCATGGGTCTCTCGCGCGACGATTACACGAAGTTCTCCGGCGAGTACGAAGCGCTCAAAATCTTCAAAGCCGATCCGTTTGCCTCGATCGACCAGGAAGGCGTGGGCAAGTTGATCCAGATGGGCATCGAGCTCGGGCGCAAGACGCGGCCAGATCTCGAAATCGGGATTTGCGGCGAGCACGGCGGCGATCCCGCCTCCGTTGAATTCTGCTATCGCGTGGGCATGAACTACGTGTCGTGCTCGCCGTACCGGATTCCGATCGCCCGGCTGGCGGCGGCTCAGGCGGCGATTTCAGGGGACAAGTCCGAAACGATGCGGACCGCGTAAGGGCGGTATTACCTAATTCCGCGTTTGACGCGAATTCGCGTCGCGCGGATCTCCAATTCCTCGGCGCCGGCGTAGTCTTCCTGAACCCGGAGCACGGCCGCGAGCTTTTCCATCCACTCGGGAAGCCGCGCGTCTTCGGGCCCCCACGCGGAGGTAAGCGCCGTGAGCCCGCGCTGAAACAAATCGCGCGCCAGATCCATTTTCTTCTGCAAACGGTACACTTCCGCCAGATTCATCAAAACCTGGCCGGTTTCCGCATGCTGCGGCGCTTGCGCGTGTTCCAGGATCGCCGCGGCGCGCACCAGGAGCATCTCGGCCTCCGAGTAATTCTTTCGCGCGGTTGCCAGGACGCCCAGCGCGTTCAGATCCATTCCGATGCGAGGATGATCGGCAGGCAGCGCCTTCTGGTCGATGCGTAACCCGCGGGCAAGAGCACGACCGGCCTCGTCGTACTGTTTCCGTTCTTGCAGTAGAACACCAAGGTTCAGGAGCCCCGCCGCAAGGCTCGGATTCTCGGACCCGCCCAGACGTTCCCAAATGGAAATCGCCTCGCGTATATCCGTTTCCGCGTCCTTCCAGCGGCGCTGGGCGGAGAGCACATTGCCCAGGTTATTCAGGGCAGCCGCCAGTTGTGGAGTGGGTTCCTGCAGCCGCAGAATCGCGACCGCGCCGCTCTGCATCTGTTCGGCCTCGGCGATGTGGCCCTCCCGGAAATGAACCAGGCCGAGTCGAATGCGTGTATCGGCAACTAAGAAATGGTTGCCGCCGAGCAGCCGTTCACGGATCGCCAGCGCGTGTTCCAGTGCTTGCTGCGCGTTGGCTTCGAACCCTTTGGATTCCGAGAGGCCGGCCGACGTAGTTAGACACACAGCTCCATCGATCGTTTCCAAGGAATTGCTTTGCGCGAATAGATCCAGAGCATGGCTTACCAATTTCTCGGCGCCGCGCGAATCGCCGCTGTTCTGGGCGAAAAGCGCCATGCGGCAGACCAAGCCCGGCAGATCCGGATCGACGGTCTGCGCGGATACTACAGCGGCAAATACAAGTAGAGTACACGCTCGCATTGCTCTGGGTATTAGGACCCATTTTACTGGAATTTAGGAACAGAAAAAACCCTCTAGGGATGCAATTTGTGGGCGGCGTCCACGTACCGGCGTGCGGGCCCGTACTGCTCGTTCCACCTCGGCGGAGCTTCATCGGAGGTCAGGCGCAGCATCCCCAAGGCCACTGCCCGATCCACCGCAGCCATGTTCTCGTAGTCGATTTTTTCCCAGCTATCGCTCACTTTGTGATAGTCGGGAAACTCGTACGCCACGCAAAGCGTATGCGCCGGGATTCCGAGATCGGCGAACGACTGGTTATCGCTTCGCCCGAAAAATGCGTCGCTATTTTTAGGGTTCTTGTAGACCGTGACTCCAGCAGCCTGCGCCGCATCGGCTAGAATTCCAGGCACGTCCGAAAAATCGTAGCCGGTGATGGACGCTGTCTTGATCTGCGGGCCGTCGGAGGCGTCGGTGCGGCCGACCTGCTCGAGATTCAACCCCGCGATCGTCTGCGCGGGCGGCACACGCGGGTGCGCCGCATAGTATCGCGAGCCCCACAGGCCGCGCTCCTCGCCAAAGAACAGAAGAAAAAGCACGCTGCGTTTCGGATGGACGGGAAGTGCGGCCAGCGCGTTGGCGACTTCCATCACGCTGGAAGATCCGCTGCCGTCGTCATTTGCCCCGTTAAAGATGCGGTCTTCGCCGCTGGGCGCAATCCCGAGATGATCGTAATGCGAGCTGAGGACCACATACGTGTTTCGCAGCTCCGGATCCGATCCTCGAAGTATGCCCGCGACATTCCGCATTTTCGCCTGAGAAGGATCTACTCCGAGCGAACGCGCAAGCTGCGCTCCTCGGGTGCCGAAATCCTCCAGAGTCGCAGTCTGAAAGTAGCCGTCATCGCCCGCGGGTTCCAGCCCGATCCGGCGGAACTGCGCGGCAATGTACTCAGCCGCGAGGTCTAAGCCTCGCGAAGGCGTTCCCCGCCCTTCCAGCAAATCGGATGCAAGAAAAGAAAGATTGCCGCGCAGCGAGTCGGCCGAAACGTGATCCATCACCAAGCGCTGCTCCGGCGTCAGCGGTTGATCGGCGCTCCAAACCGGCGCCGCCAAAACCGCCGCGGCGAGCACAAGACCTAGCGATTGTCTTGGTATTCTTCCAGCCATGCCATCTGGATCCGTTCGAGCTTGGCTTCGTTCGATTTCATCGGATCATCGTCGAAGTCCGCAAGCTCGGTGATCCATTTGTGCAGGTCGGTGAACCGGATATTGGTGGGGTCGACATCGGGGAACTTCTCGTACAGCGCCAGGCCGATGTCGTCGAGATTCTGCCAGGTGAGTTTAGGCATCGAGGTCCGTTTTATGCGTCGATGTGAGTGCCC
>JBAIXM010000071.1:0-1987 GCA_037916615.1 Bryobacterales bacterium | reverse complement strand
AGGATCCGTCCTGGCATCCGGCGAGCGGGGAGTTCGTGTTCACTGTCATCTGTGTGGGTGGAGCCGTCCTGGCGGGACTGATAGCGACCTTCATGGGTTGGGAATCGTGGGCTCGCATTCGGCGCGCGCCGACCGCGTTCCGCGGACGAACCGTAGCGTTCGCCGCCGCCTGGTACTGGCCCTGTCTTCTGGCGTGTTTGGCGATTGCCTGGGGCGCCGATACTTCCTTAAGCACTTTGACGGGCGGGAATCGGCACTACTCGCCCGCCGTCATCGTCAGCGTGGAACGAAAGCTGGAGCTTGAGATCACCCGTCGGCTGAAGGACGCCGGCTGGCAGCCGGAGAGTGTCTCAGTCAGCGTTTCGCCGGATTTGAGGCGAGGCGAATGTCGCTTCGGCACCGTCAGCAAGGGCGGTCTCTACTCCGTGCCTTTCAACGCTGCGATCCGGCTGCGGCCGCAAACTCCGGGGCTTTGGCTGGTTGAGGGCGAGGGCGAATTTTCTGCGCTGCGCTTTTCGGTAGATACTTCGGAAGGGCTCGAAGATGCGGCTGGGCTGGCAGCCACGAAACGTCGGCGTTCGGCAAGTTCTGATAAGGGCGACCAGACGAAAGCTCAGATTGCCCCCGGCGGGAACTACGAGATCGCATCGGTCACGCAAGGCCCGCTGAAGATGATTGTCGCCGCCTCGGGCCGGCTTAATCAAGGCGCAGGTGATCCTTCGTCCTGGCAAATCGAAGCGAGCATTCCGGAAACATGCATCGGTCTCCTCGAGGTTGGCCAGGAGGTCGAGTGCGTCGCCGATGCTTTTCCTGACCAGCCGTTCAAGGGCAAGTTGATCCAGATAGGGGACATTCCGATCTTGGAGCAGTCGACCACCTCGTATGGGGCGATAATCCAAATGACCGCTACCGACCTGAAGTTCAGGCGGCGAGGCATGAGCGTGATGCTGGCCTTCGTCATTGCCGAACGCCAGGACGCACTCAGGATTCCATGCCAGGCGTTATTCTTTCAAATGCCGGGCACTCCAACCAACTCAAGCGAGTCGCGCGGCTCCCGCTTCGGATTCACGCCGCGGGAGCTTGCCGCGCCGGATGCCGCCAAGCGCACCGCGCGAACCGTCTGGGTCGTACGCGAGCCCGGAAAACAACCGGAGCCTGTTCCGATCCGAATCGGCATCTCCGAGGGTGGCTTGACCGAAGTCGTTGAAGGCCTGCATGAAGGCGACCGTGTTGTCATCGGTATTCGTGAGAAGTCCACGAGCCCAGGTCAGCCTTCCGAGAATGCGGCGGATGGAAAGAGCGCATCTGAAACCGGAGGTGCTGACTCTGAACCACGACGGACAAGCACCTTAAGCCAGCCGGGTGCTGATGACGTGGCGAACATTAGCGCGGAAGACAAGCTGGCAAACGGAGACCCTCAGCTGCGGTTCTTCTTGATCGGCCCAAAAGACAGTACTGCTCCGCCCACCAATGGCTTCCCGCTCTTGCTGGTGCTGCCCGGAGGCGACGGCGGCCCGGATTTCCTGGCGTTCGTCAAGCGCATGTATCTGCGAGCGGTTCCAAATCAGTACTTAGTGGCTGAACTGATTGCGCCGAAGTGGGACCCACAGCAGGCCAAATACATTGTCTGGCCCAGTGAACCATTGCCTTACCGAAGCGTGAAGATCTCGACCGAGGCGTTTCTCCACGCAGTAATCAGCGAAGTCGAAAAACAGTATCGCCTCGACCCACGCCGCATCTTCACGCTCTCGTGGTCCTCAGGCGGCCCGGCGGGTTACGCGGCTTCATTCTATAAAGGGACGCGCATCACGGGATCGTTCATTGCCATGTCGGTGTTCGAACCGCCGCCCTTGCCCGATCTGAAGGTCGTTCAAGGCCAAGTCTATTTCCTGCTGCACTCTCCGGATGATAAACTCATCCCGATCTCAATGGTCCAGCGAGCGCGAGATTGGCTGATTGAGAATGGCGGCCAGGCAACCCTCGTTAC
>JBAIXM010000070.1:0-7436 GCA_037916615.1 Bryobacterales bacterium | reverse complement strand
AAGCCATATAGAGCCCGGCACCGGTCACGTCATTGTATTCGCTGCCCCCGGAGTTGCCGAAATTCAGCGCTTCCCGGAAGTTCAGCCCATAGCCGACGCCGCTGCGATAATTCACGCTGAGCACGACAAAGCCGAGGCTGGCCAGATACTGGTTCATCGAATACGCGTTGGAGTAATAGCGGCGGTAGTGATACCCGAGCAGCATCTGCCGTCGCGAGCCCCCGTGGAAAAAAATGATCGCTGCGTGTCTGCCTGCGCCTGATGGCAGAAAAAGCTGGCCGTGAATCGGAATCCCATCCGAGGCAGGGAAGATCACCTGCTGGGGCTTGACCAGACTCTTCGGAAACTCGGCGAACAGCGATGCCGGTTCCATATCGCGGACCGGACTGCCCCTTACGTTGACAGCCGCGCGGCTGATCTCGGTCGCGCTGGATCGCAGGAATGCGATGGTGCCGTTATCGACGTCAGCAGGCTCCCACTCGATGCCTTCGCCGAGCGGCGTTCCCAAAAGCGGGGACGGCGTTCCGCCTGCCACGGGAACCCGCCAGGCATGCCGGCGATCGATGTCGTCCTGGTTTGAAGAGTAAAGCACATCGCGCCGGTTGCGCGAGAGTGAGGCGTGTTCCACTTCAAAATCGCCCGGAGTGAGAAGCTGCGCCCGGCCTCCTTCGGCAGGCACGGAATAGAGATGCAGCCAGCCATCGCGCTCCCAGGGGAAGACAAGCCGATTCCCATCAGCCCAAAAGATCTGCGTCTGCGCCTCGATTCCGCGAAACGCGCTGCCCGGACCTTTTTCCGCGCGCCAGACTTCGCGGCCCGCGCCGGATGGAACGTCCGCCACGCGAATCGACCACGGGTTCGCGGCATTCCGCACCGGCCCGGCGCTGATGGCCGAGCTTGAGGCCCTCCGGATAAACGCGATCTGCCGCCCGTCAGGGCTCCAGACGGGAGATGCGTCCCGGTCCACGCTGGGATCGAGATACGTCACGGTCTTGTTCGCGACCCGATACACGCCTATGAAGGCGTGATCGCCGCGGTAGCTGGTGAAGGCCAGCGCGGATCCGTCGGGCGACCATTGCAACTCATACGAGGAAGCCTTGGTGTGCACGGAGTCCGCCGGCTGCGCTCCGTCGAGCGTCGTCATCCAGATTTGGCCATTCTTGAGGAGCGCTACGCGCCCGTCGCGGGAAACCGCGGGCCCGCGTCCCTCGCTCAATTTCTTCGGCAAACCGCCGTCGAAGGGAACCGCAAACACAGCCTGCTCCGGAGTGCTTGGCAGGTTTCGGGGATTGGGAATATCTCCATTGGTCTCCAGATCTCCGCCGCGGGTGTATACGATGAATCGTCCATCCGGGCTCCAGGCGACGTCACCCAAATCCTGCCCATCGTCTCCGGCATATGCCGTCAGGGGGCGGCCCTTATAATCGGGCGCCGAGGCGACCCAGAGGTTGCGAGCACCGCGTTCCTCGACGATCCAGGCGACTCGGCCGCTGGCGGGCGCAGCCAGCAGTTCCGAAGCGAAGGGCGCGTTCAGATAGCGCTCGATCGAGTCCGCCCCGAACAGAGAACCGATTGCGAGAAACAGCAGAAGGCACGATTTGTTCACGTGCCGATTCTCGCATAGTACTAAGGCATCGCTGGGTCTAAAGGGCATTCGGAAACCGGCCGATATTTTTTCTGGAAAGGACCACCATGCGTTTTTTGATTTTCCCCACACTTACGATTTTCGCCGGCGGGCTGCTGCTTGCCGCCGATCCCCAGACAGTTACTTATATCGGCGGAACCTTGCCCGATCTTTCGCCGAATACCGGCGCGACCCTGTACTTCAACAGCCCGCAGACGATGGAGCTTCGGACGCCGCTTCACAGCGTTGAGGTGCCCTATGCTCGCATCTCCAAGGCCGAATTGGGTCCAATCGTAGACCATTCCTCCGAAGCCGAACCGCCCTACAAACTCTGGTCGATCCCCAAGCGGCTGATCAAGACCCAGGGCCAGGAGATGACACTGGCTTTTGCGGGCGACAATGGCCAGGAACAGATCATGACAGTTGAGATGCCGAAGAAGGTCGCCGCCAAGCTTTTCGCCACGCTCACGCGCCGCAACGGCCGCGTTGCGGAAAACAACTGGTGGGGCAGCGAGTACTGGAAAACCAGCCGGAATAAAGATCAATGGAGCGGTCCCAACACGATCGCACAGAAGTAATCTGTTAAGAGAACGGAAACATTTAGGGCGGACCCCAAAGGGTCCGCCCTATTTCTTTGATCGCGAACAACGCTGAACGCTCCGTCAGTTGCTGCGGGCCTGCTGCACCTTGGGCGCCGCAACGTAGCCGGAAATCATGTCCTTCTTCACTTCGTTGACCACGATTTCAAACGGCTGGGTTGCACGCGAAAGCATCAACTGGACCGGCTCGTTCACCGTCCGATCTTTCTTCTCCACGGTTTTGTCGTCGGCGATCACTTCAATCGTATAGCGATTCTTCTTAGCATCCGCCGATTTCAGCCGGATCTGAATGTCGCCCACCTTGCGAGGCGTTTTCTCTTTGGTCAGGCGGAATTCGATATAGTTGCGCTCGCCCAGCGCTCGTAGCGCGGCCAGCTCTTTGGAATTGGTCGCGATGAGGCCGCTCTGCACGCCCAAGTCGCCGCGAGTGCTCTTGAGATCGGCGATGGTTTTCTCCAGTTCGCTGCGGGTCGCGGCTGCATCGGACTTCACCACAGCCAGATCTGTCGAGACTTCGCCGACCTTCGTCTTGGTCGAATTTGCGTCTTCTTTGACCTTGGACAAGTCACCGGAAACCGCGTTTACAGACTCAGCGACCTTGGCCGTTTGCTCCTGCTGCGCCTTTTCCAGCTTTGCAGCCAGTTCATCGGCGTGCTTGGTGGCGTCGAGCTTGGCCTGGCCGGCCAGAATGCTCGCCTGGCGTCGCGCTTCTTCCATTTGCAGCTTTAACGAATCGACGGATTCCCGGTTCGTTTTGCTCGAAACAGTGGAGGTTTCGTGAACCTTGGAAATCTGGTCGAGCAGGGCCTCGCGCGTGGTATCCAGGTCGGCCCGGATCTGACGTACCTGGTAAAACTGGTAAACGGATGCCCCGATCAGAGCCACGACGGCCCCAAACAGGATGGGAATTTTCGCGCTGGAGGATCCGGAGGGATCGAGAGAACTGTCGCCCACAGTTGTAGTCTCCTTTTACGGAACTTTCGTCTTATCTTAGCAGTTGCAATAGGGTACTGGGGTTAAGAAGCCCCCTGGAGGTACCCCCAGCGGGCTGAAATCAAAGGGCTTGCTATCCTGAGGCTCGGATGCACTGTCTGGGCGAACGGTTGATCCTTCCGGAACTACTGGACACGCTGCCCGCCGCAGAAGCCGGCGGGAGCCTGTCCGACCTGGTTCGGATCAATCGCGACTGGGGCGGCCACTCGACGCTGCGGCGTCTGCTGCGGGAAACCGTGCCGGATCAGCAGGCGTTTTCGGTGTTGGACGTCGGGGCGGCTTCGGGAGATATGGGCGCCTGCATCCGGCGCTGGTATCCGCTCGCCAATGTCACCTCGCTGGACTACGTGGAATCGCACCTTGCACGGGCGGGAGGGCCAAAAGTGATCGCCGACGCCTTCCAGTTGCCCTTCACGAGCGGAAGTTTCGATTACGTCTTTTGCTCGCTGTTCCTGCATCATTTCGAGAACGAACAGATCGTGAATCTCTTGCGCCAGTTCGGCGCAGTGGCCCGCCGGGCGGTTCTAGCGATCGATCTGGAGCGGCACCCGCTTCCGTACTATTTCATCGCCTGGAGCCGCCCGATTCTCCGATGGGATCCGGTCACGGTGCACGACGGGGCGATTTCGGTGGAGGCGGCATTCCGGACGGAGGAGCTTGTGGATCTAGCGCGGCAAGCCGGCCTGGAAAACGTTCGGGCGCAGGCGTTCCGGCCAGCGTTCCGGATCGCGATGACGGCTGAGTCCTCAGGCGAACGCAGTACCATTACTTCCGGCCGGAATAAAAAAAGGGTTTAACTTGATCTGGCTGAATGGGGAGAGTATACTCCCTTTGTTGCCCTCGGGATTGGCCGTCCGGCCCTTCCCTTGAAATCGAAGCAGTTGCCAAGAATTCGGAGGTTCTCATGACAAGAGTTCTACGATTGGCGCTTGCAGCAGTGTTGTCCTCTGCCCTTGCCAGCGCAGCCCTGGTTACATTTTCCGCATCTGACGTGGGCGCTAATTCCACAGATCCACGACCCAATTCAAATGCAGCGGCAGCCAGCTTTGACGCCGCCGCAGCCTTGGTGGGTTCCGTTTCCACCATCACTTTCGAGTCGTCTTCCCTTGGTTCCTTCACAACGCTGGGGGTAGCGCCGGGCGTAAGCATCGGCAGCAACCAGACGATCGTGAACTCGCCGGTTGGTACCCCGGACAGACTGTTTGGTTACAACACGACACCCTCGGGGAGCCAATGGTTGTCTTTGTTCGGCGGATCGATCACGTTCACCTTTTCCACACCCACGAGGGCATTTGGTGCCTACATCTCGGGTCTGCAAGTGGATGGAGAGACGATAACCTTTAACGACGGCTCCCCGCAGTCGGTGGCGATTCCCAATCCCGGGTCTGGGATTGCTTTCGTGGGCTTCATTGACGACGTGGGCGTCTCGAGCATCACCATCAACGCGCTGAACGACATCGTCGGAGTTGACGATGTGCGTTACCTTAGCGGCGCGTCGACCGCGGTTCCCGAGCCGGCCTCGGTGCTTTTGATGGGCACGGCGCTGCTGGGCTTGTTGGTCTGGAAAAAGTAGAGAACAGCCTAGATTCGGACCATCGGA
This sequence comes from Bryobacterales bacterium, assembly GCA_037916615.1. Taxonomy (GTDB): domain Bacteria; phylum Acidobacteriota; class Terriglobia; order Bryobacterales; family Bryobacteraceae; genus Palsa-187. The sequence continues at coordinate 2,620 of JBAIXM010000070.1, read as the reverse complement.
CCGGTTCAGCTTCGCATTCGCAACGCGGTCCTGGCCTGGCGGCCCCAGGCAGCGGTATAGCGACGCCGATGGGGCGGGGCAGTGCGGGCGGCTTCGATCGCCCGCTGGAAGGCATCTTGCGCTTCCTCCACGCGGCCCAGCTTCTTATACGTCGTCCCCAGCCAGTAAAGACCTTCGGGATCGAATTCGCGGCGGACGATGTATTTTTCGAGCGCGGCGAGAGCCTGCTCCGTGTGGCCGAGTTGTAACTCTGCCGCGCCGAAATCGCGCCAGACTTCGCTCGAGGAATGCTTGTCGTCCAGGGCCAGCGCGGCAGCTATATGGCGGCGAGCGTCTTCGTAACGCTTTTGCTCGAGCGCGATCCGACCTAGTTGATAATGCGCGTCGGCCTCGCCGGGATCGATTTCAACTGCTTTCGAGAAGCGCGCGACGGCTTCCGGATAGTTGTGCCGCTGCTGATAAATCAAGCCAAGCTGGTACTGGGCATCAGAGTCGCGCGGATTCACGGTGGCCGATTCCAGATAGCGCTTGAAATTCTGGCGGGAGCGAAGCCCGCCTCCGAATCCGGTGAGAGAATCCAGATTCGGCCGGAACAGATAATACAGCCACAGCAGCACTAGGGGCGAGGACAAATAAGAAAGCACGCCGCCGAACGTCGCGTACGCGAAGTAGCCGGCAAGGGCGGCGGCGAAACCCCCGGCAACCGTTCCGGCCGCGCGGCCGGCGCCCGTTCCGAACACGGTTCGCACCGCGATCGCGGCCAACACGAGAAATATGAGCACGACCGGGACATGGGCGTAGAGCGTGAATTCTGCGCCCGCCAGCCCGGCAATCGCACCCACCAGGTTCGCCGCGGCCCAGCACATGAGGATGCAGACCAGCAGCGGGCTGTAATCGCGCCGGAGCACGACCCCCACGCTGCCCAGGTGATCCCAGGCCGAGATAATCGCGACGCAGGCCGGCACAAACAGAACCACCAGCAGCGCGAGCCAGGTGACGGCCGGCCGGAACGACCGTTCCAGGCCGAGGCTGGCGAGTAGGGCCGCAATCGCCGCGAGCCCGAGACTGCCGGAATCGAGTATTCTGCTGAAGGCGCGAGCCGGCCGGTAATACAGTTGAAATAGAGTTCCGAGTTGTTCGGCCATGGTCCTGGGGTACGATTCTATCGGAAGTGCGCACCGTGTATAATCACGTCTGGGAGGACGATGAGTAAAGAAGATTCGATTGAAGTCACTGGAACCGTAGTAGAGAAATTCCCCAGCGGCCTTTTCAGCGTACAACTTGACCAGGATCGGACCGTTCTGGCGCACCTTGCAGGCAAGCTTCGCCGCAATCGCATACGGGTGCTGGCAGGCGACCGGGTCACCTTGGAACTTTCCCCTTACGATCTGACCAAAGGACGTATCACCTACCGCCACAAATAGCGCCTTTCCCGCTTTTTAGCACTGCACGCCGCGCCAGTCCGCCAAGTGCGTCTGAAAATGAGGCGTGCGCGGTCCAACCATTCCCATCCGTCCCAGGCGCAACGTGGCGGCCACGGGTCCGGAATCCCGAAGCGGGCGCGAAGAACTGACGGAGCAACTTGCGAGCCGCCTGGTCGGCCAGACGCACGCGATCGCCGACATTGTTCCCTACGTGCAAATGTATCGTGCGGGCTTAGGTCCGGAAGGCCGGCCGGCGGGCGTGTTCCTGCTGCTCGGACCGACCGGCACAGGCAAAACGCGAACCGTTGAGGCCCTGGCGGACGTTCTTCACGGCAGCGAAAAGAGCCTGGTGCGGATCGATTGCGGCGAGTTCCAGATGGAGCATGAAGTCGCGAAGCTGATCGGCGCGCCACCGGGTTATCTGGGGCATCGGGAAACGCCGCCCATGCTGACGCAACAGAAATTAGCGGCTGCCACCACTGACGGCTCTCCGCTTGCGCTGGTGTTGTTCGATGAAATCGAGAAAGCCGCGCCGAGCATGACGAGGCTCCTGCTGGGCGTGCTCGACAAGGCTGTGCTGCGCCTGGGCGACAACACTTCAGTCAGTTTCGAGCGCACGCTGATTTTCCTGACGAGCAACTTAGGTGCATCGGCCATGCGGAAGGAAGTGCTGCCGGATTTCGGATTCGGCGCCGCAATATCGCCGGGCGGAGGAACGCTTCGAAAATTATCGAGCATCGGGCTGGGTGCGGTAAAACGAAAATTTTCGCCGGAGTTCGTGAACCCAATTTAGCGAGCGGTTAACACCCATCAGTCTACAGAAGGTCCTGCGAGTTACGCCCGTTCGGCCATGGAGGCGGCCATGGAGGAAGACGGCCTGATCCCAATTTCCATGGCGATGCGCGATCGCATCGTCCCGATCCACCTAGCCAAAAAAGGAGAATTTTATTGTGCCCAAAAATGACCGGCGTCTCGCCAAGGCGAAGCGACCCGCACCTCCCAAAACGACACTGCTGAGGTTCAAACCATGGCTAAGTAAGAGCGACCAGGAATGGATCAAAGCGGTAATTGATCAGTTGCAGACTGAGCTGAGGGTCTCCCATATCAAAAGGTCCGCGCTGGCAAGACTCATTCTGAACGAGAACCTGTCTGGTATGCGCGACGTGATGGATGTTGACCATGACTGGCAGAGGGTA